>CANTXF010000016.1 GCA_947853665.1 uncultured Deferribacterales bacterium
CACTCGATAGCGTGGGTGCAGAAGAACCACGGTCTTGAAAGCCGCTGGAACCGTATGGCTTGCGCCACGTGCCATAAGGAAGATTTCTGCACAGCGTGCCATGAGGAAGCAGTGCCCAGAAGCCACTCAAGAGCCGGGTTCGGAACTAACGGTTCCGCGGGCTTCCATTGCCAGACAAGTTGCCAGCTCCCTTACGGAAGTTGGAAGAACACGCCTGCCAAAAACTGCATAGTGTGTCATAAGACAAGGCCCGTTCTTTCGACCGGAGCCCTTCATGCGATTAATTAAGGATTCAGGAGAAATATTTATGCCTAAAATTACAAGACGCGGATTATTACAGCTTGGCGCGGTGGTTTCGGCCGCCACGCTTGCCGGTTGTTCTAAAGATGACGACGCGGATTTTACACCGATTTCCGAGCAGAACGATCTGGTGTTCGATAAAGAAGCAAGGGTGGTATGCAGCAGCGGCGCTTTTAACTGCGGATCAAGATGCCATCATAAAGTGCACGTAAAAAACGGCAGACTTATAGCCCTTACTTCTGCGGGAGACATAAAATACAGCGAATGCGCGGCTCTTGACGAAAATAACCCGGATGAATTCGTTAAGGATACCCTTGCCACTATGGCGGAAGGAAAGCAGGTTCAATACAGGGCCTGCGCAAGAGGATATACTTATATCTCAAAAACATACCAGCCGGACAGACTTAAATATCCGCTTTTGAGGGACGAAACCCTGGGGCTTGAAAAAGGCGACGTTAGCGCTTTCCGCCGCGTTACCTGGGATAAAGCCATGGAGTTTGCGGTAAACAGGGTAAAAGACTGTTTTGACAGGCAGGGAGCTTTGGGCTATATCCCGGGCTCCGGCAGACAGTGGATACATTTTAACCTTATGGGAGCTTTTTATAAAAAATTTCCATGGGTATGGTTCAATAATAACGAGTCTACCGGCAATACGGACGGCGCAAAGTTCGATTCCATAGGAGGCACGTCCAAATCCAACAACCGTACGGACAGGTTCAACTCCAAGTTCATACTTACCTGGGGTCAGGATAACAGCAGCACCACATTTTATCAGACTAACGCCTACTGGATGGAGACTAAGCTGCGGGAGGCCGGAACGCCTATCGTCGTCATATCTTCCACATACAGCGACGCGGCGGCGATGCTTGCCACCGGCACGGATGTAACTTTTAAAAGATGGCTTCCCGCAGATACCACGGCGGTTCTTTCTGGAGAGGGAAGGGCGGTATATCAGGAGCCTAGAGTGGACGACGATCTGCCTTATTACGAATACGATATTTCTTCCGGCGGAGCTACCGGAGAAGAGTATACGGTAAAAATCCCCGCGTGGGTTCCATGCCGCCCGGCTACCGACGGCGCTCTTATGACGGCTATGATGTACGTGCTTTATAAGCGCGGCATGTACGATAAGAAATTTCTTGAAGATCAGTGCTTCGGGTTCTTTAAAAATCAGGAGATAATCAGCACCGCTCCCGAAACATGCCAGGCCGGTATGCCGGTGTGGGCTCCGAAAGAAGGCACAATAGGCGATACCGGAGACTTAATAGAATTCGGCAAACCTTTTACCGGTAAAAAAATGGTAGTTCCCGACGGTTATTCCTTTGAAGAACATCTGTTATCTCTCGAAAACACCACGGATAATGGCGGCTGGACCAATGCGGAAGATGGAGGAGACCTTTACAGCGGTGTTCTTGGGTACGCCTCCCGCCTTACAGGCGTATCACGTGAGCTTATAGAAGCCATCGCCATAAAATACTTTGAAACCAGACCGTCGTTCCTTGAAGCAGGCGGCGGCCCGCAGAGGGCGTATAACGGCGTGGAATGGTGCTGGCTCTGCTTCTGCTTTGCCGCGATGTGCGGCCATACCAATAAAAGGGGAGGCGGCCCGGGCATGACCATGTACAGCACCCCGGACGAAATGGTATTTAACGACAAGTACAGCTCCGCATGGAATTCCGGTTCTTCCCGCGTTAATCCGTGGAGCGGAAAAACGATCGCCGTTAATCTTTCCGCTTTTTCCCATATGGCCCTTACCGGTACGGACTGGCGGTCGCCTGAACAGATGGCGCAGGATGTGGAATTTGAAACCACAGGATACGCCGCGCCCGACGCGCTGAAGGAATATGGTTTGGTAAAGCCTGTAACCGATATTCTTTCCAGAGAAAAACCTGTTGAGTTGGAGTGTATAGTATGCGTCCATGCCAACTATGTGGTGTCTCAGGCCAACAGCAACAAATGGGTGGAGGCGTTAAAAAAGCTTAAAACACTTATCGTTGCCGACTTACATATGACGCCTACGGCAAGGTATGCGGACGTGGTTTTTCCCATAGCCAGCAACTACGAAAGCGAATTTTTCGGAGACCCTTTTATATGGGGGCCTACGGCTAAATTTTATCATGCCAAGGCTATCGAGGTTATGTACGACTGCCGCACGGAGGCTTATTTCGAATCGGAGCTTTGGAGCAAAATAAACGACGCCATAGGCGTTTCCAACGAGGAGGTTCCTCCGTCCTATGCGGAAACTGCCAGACCGTCGGGAGAACAGGGCTACGATACTAAAATCGCCCCATCTCCCTATTATACGAAACTGGTAACGAGCGACGTTAAAACGCCCACATGGGAAGAACTTAAAGCTAAGGGCTTTTACGATCTTACAATACCTACCGATAAACCGATAGTCGGCATGAGGGATATAACCGTTCCCGGTTCCGTTGACCCTAAAACCGGAGAAGCTGTGGAAGAAGCAAGCAAAGTCGCCACTTCCACGGGGCGTATAAATTTCTTTTCTCCATTTTGGTATCTGCGTATGCAGACTTACGCCGAGCAGGACTACCTTAAAAAAACTGCTGGGTTCCGCACGTCCACGGCAAAATATATCCCCAACAGGGAGGGTTATGAAAAATTCTTCCGCAACAGTGAAGCCGCGGATGATTACGACAAGAATTTAAAGAACTTTACCGGCTATAAGTCTCCCGTTAGCCAGAGAAATTATAAGCTCCTTTATCTTGCTAATAAGCCCCGTTTCAGAGCTCAGACGGTTCTTGACAACGTGGCTATGATGAAAGACCAGGTAAAGGGCCACGGCGTGCGTATGAACAGCGCGGATGCTGCGGAGCGCGGTATTAAGGACGGGGATTTGGTGTACGTTTATAACGACAGAGGCTGCATAAGGGTTCATGCGGAGGTTTCCCACAGGCTGCCTCCCGGCGTTGTGAGCGTGGAGCACGGCGTATGGTACCAGCCTTCTACGGACCCTGACGAGCAGGTAACGATATGGATGTGCGAAAATAAGGATAATAAAACTTATACCCCGAAAAGGGTTCCCGTGGATGTAGGCGGCTGCGCAAATACTCTTACCGACGACTGCTTTACCCTAGACCCTACTTTCTGCGTGCAGACTCTGGCCGCTCAGGGTGGGCCCTGTGAAATATCCAAATATAAACCGGAATAATGGAGAATAATAATGAGTCAATGGGGATTTTATTTTAATCAGGACAGGTGCCTGGGCTGTCTGGTATGCAAAATGGCCTGCAAAAACTGGAATGAAAAACGCAGGGGAGACGCTCAGATTAACGGCAAGGACTATATAGCCGGAGACGAGGAGTATAAAAACCAGACCGACGGCGGAAAATACGGCGTAAGCGAAGGCTCCGCGGAAAATCCCGGTATTTATATGGCCTCCGACGGGGCTAATAATTACGGGGAATTCAGAAAATACTACATGAAGGAGGACTGGCGCCGTGTGGAAACCTATGAATACGGAGCCGTTACTCTTGACAGAGGCAACGTTTTTACTCCCGGAGTTGACAGGCGCTATATTTCCGTGTCGTGCAATCACTGCAGCGATCCGGTGTGCGTTAAGGTATGCCCGGTGGGAAATATTTATAAAGACCCGGATACTGGCGCCGTCCTTACGGTAAGCTACGACGCGTGTATTTCCTGCGGCAAATGTAAAGACGCATGCCCGTGGGATGCTCCCCAGTTTTACGACGCGGATTTCGCCAGATATGCTCAGGACGACCCGAAACGTCCTAAAATGACCAAATGCACCCTATGCAGGGACCGCATATCCGAGGGTCTTAAGCCGGCATGCGTGGCCGCCTGCTGGAACAGGGCTCTCGACGCTGGCCCCATAGAGGAGCTGCGCCGCAAGTACGGCGATGGTGTAACGGATTCTCTGCCGGAATTTAAAAGCGGGGACACCCCAATGGGAAATACCGGGCCTAATATATTTTTCAAGGCTAAAACGGACAGGATAAGAAAATAGTTTAAAGGCCGGGCCGCAAGCCCGGCCTTTAACGGAGATACCCTATGGAAGAATTTAAAAAATACCTGGTTTTGCGGGGCAGCATATACAGAATGTTTGCTCTCATATTTTACAAGGAACCTGCGGAAAAGGATTTTGCCAGGCTGAAAAAATATCTGCCAGTTTTCGGAGAGTTGGCGCGCGGATACGAAAACGATGAAATTTCCGCCGGTATAGCGTTTCTGGATGCTTTTTTCTCCGAATATGGCGAAGAGGAGGCGGTTTCTGTCTGCGGCAGGCATTTTACTGAAATTTTCCTCAGCACCGGGCTTTCGCTGGGCAAAAAGAGCGTGGTGCCTCAGGAATCCGTGTATCTTTCGCCGGAGCATTTGTCTATGCAGGAGCCGAGGGATCAGGTTCTTGAAGAATATTATAAATGTGGCATAGGTAAAGAGAGCGGGTTTTCCGAGCCGGAGGATCATGTAAGCGCGGAACTTTATTTCTCCGCATGGCTCGGGGATAAACTCTCCGACGAGCTTGGGAACGGAGACGGCTCGCAGGCGGAAAAAACCGGCGTACAGCTAATGGATTTTACGAAAAAGCACCTTATAAGGTGGGTTCCCGCCATGTGCTCGGATGTGGAGCGGATTTCTCCTGATAAATATTATAAAGGCGTTGCGTTAGTCGCCAGAGGTTTTCTGCGTACCGACGAGCATATATGCGGAGAAGCCGTCGGTTGTAAAAAGTCAGTTTAAATATTAAAAAGCTGCGGGGTATGCTGCCGGAGGCTCCGGCCGCATATCCCGTTTCCGCCTTTATATCGGCAGCCCGCCGGATAACTTGGATTTCGGATTTTATCAAACGATTTTCGCTGTAATAAAACCTATTTTTTTAAATTTTTTCTTTACAAATTTTACAATCTTTTATTTTTCTTTAACTTACATTTCTAATATATTAATTAAATTAATAAAAACGATGGTTGGGGATAGGGTGTATGATAAGAAATTCTATTCAGAATGTAAGCATCAAATCTAAAATTTCCCTTATGGTTCTTATTCCTGCTCTTGCGATAATAACTCTTTCTGCGTTTTTAATACGGGAAAATGTACAGGATATGGTAGAGAGCATTAAATTAAGAACAATGATTGAAATATCAAAATCCGTATCTCTCGTCGTCCACGAATTGCAGAAGGAGAGAGGCAACAGCGCCGGTTTTATAGGTTCTCAGGGTCAGAAATTCAATAAGGAGCTTGCGGCTCAGCGAGAACTTACCGATATGAAAATTAAAGAATTCCTCGCCTTAATGTCCGCTCTTGATTTGTCGGATTTTGACGGAACCTATGTAAATAACCTTAAAAAAGGAACGGAGGATTTGAACCGTATATCCCAAATACGTTCCGGAGTGGACGCTTTAAGCGGGGAAGAGGGAAACGCCATACCGTATTATACATCCACAATATCCAATCTTTTGGATACCGTTCTGATTGCTTCGACCCTCAGCACTTCCAATACGATTACAAGAGGTCTGATAAGCTACGTTAATTTTTTATACGCCAAGGAAATGGCCGGGCTTGAAAGGGCCACCGTCAACGGAGCCCTTACCTCCGGGAAATTTACCGACGCTACTTACGACAGGTTCATCTCCCTCCTGACCCAGCAGGATGTGTTTCTTAAGCTTTTCAGAGCTACCGCCGGAGAGGATGAAATAGTTTCTTACAATATGGCCTCCGAGGACGCTTCCTTCGCGGAGGTGGAGCGTATGCGCGGGATCGCCCGCTCGAAAGCGCGGGTAGGCGGGTTCGATATAGAGCCTACCTACTGGTTCGACACTATTACGGAAAAGATAGACTCTCTTAAAACCGTTGAGGACGTAATCGCCGAGAATATTTCCGAAAAACTTGAAAGCGGCATATCCTCCGCCAAACGCAACCTTACCCTGTTCCTGATTATTTCCGTAAGCGTGCTTCTGTTTACGATAATTTTCGGAACAGTTACGGCCAGAGATATAATAAAAAGGATAAATACGGTAAAAAACAAGCTGAACGAAATCGCCAGCAACAAAAACCTGTGCGAAAAAATGGGGCTCGTTTCAAAGGACGAAATAGGCACGATAGGACGGTCCATAGACAGCTTCGTCGATTTTATACGCAAAGTAATGCTTGAAATACGCGGCCAGGGCAGGGAAAACGCCCGGATAGCGGACAATCTTGTTGATACTACGGTAATAGTTAACGCGAGCCTTGAAAACAGCCAGAACGTGGCCAGGGCTAATATCAGCACCGGCAACGATATTAACCTGTTAATAGAGGAAAATATAAAAAATTCCCTGCAGACCAGGGATTCCGCCGCCACCGCCGTGGACGAGCTGGGCAAACTGAGAGCAAGCATCGTTGACCTTACAGGAGAGGTTAAAGAGAAAAGCGACGCGGAAGCGGAAATATCGGAAGATATAAACGAGCTGGCCATGAATGCGGAAAACGTGAAAAAGGTTCTGATAGTAATCGGCGAAATTGCCGACCAAACCAATCTCCTGGCCCTGAACGCTGCCATAGAGGCCGCCAGAGCCGGGGAGCAGGGCAGAGGGTTCGCCGTAGTGGCCGACGAGGTGAGAAAACTGGCCGAAAAGACTCAGAACTCCTTGGGCGAGATAAATAAAATTATAAATACCGTACTCACCGGGATAGGCGAGGCGGGAGAGAAAATAACCAGAAATTCGGCGGAGATAATCAGGCTGGCGGATACCGCAGAAACAGTCAAAAATGAAATAGAAAAGCTTGCGTCCAATATGCAGCAGGTTCTCGACGTGGCAGTAAGCTCCATGGAAAGCTCAAAAGATATAGGCGGCAAAGCCAGCCAGATGATAGAAGGCGGCCAAACCATAAACGTTTCCATAGCGGAAGTCGCGGAGAAAATGCACGATGTGCAGTCCTGGTCAGATTCCATAGACGCAGGCGCGGAAAGGCTGGATAATACTCTTTCCGGTTTTAAGCTATAAGTATATCGATATAAAATGAAAGGCCGCCCATAAAATGGGCGGCCCTTTAAAAAGCGGAAAAGGTGGGATTCGAACCCACGGAGCAATCGCTTGCTCACACGATTTCGAGTCGTGCTCCTTCAACCGGACTCGGACACTTTTCCTACCGGAATTGGCTTTATAGCTTAAAACCCGTCTTATGTCAATCCCATAAGCTTTTTCATAACGGCTTTACGGCGCCGTTCTTTTTTGCATAAGTTTTTTTAAATATACAGTGCATATTACTGCGAAAGCCACAATGATAAGGCTTGCCAGCGGCAGCTCGCGCATATCCATATTATGGGTGAGCATGACGCTGCCTAACCATGCTCCTAAAGCGTTTCCCAGATTGTAGGCGCTCTGGTTGAATGTGGACGCAAGATTGGGAGCCTGCCTGGCTCTGTCCACAACCAGTAGCTGCAGCATGGGGCTGACTGCGAAAGTTGCGATACTCCATACGAACATTACCGCCACCGCCGGCCCCGGATAAGGCATTGCAATGTAGAGAGCCAAAAGACAAAAACCTGTGGCGGTAAAAAAAACTATTATCGAATTTATCATCCGCCTGTCTCCGAATTTGCCTCCCAAAAGACTTCCTATCGTGAGCCCCACGCCGAAAAGCAGCAATACGAAAGTGACTGCGTGGGACGGTACTCCCGTAACGTCTTTAAGAATAGGAGCTATATATGTAAAAACGGTGAAAAGGCTCGCGTTGAGAAGCACCGAAAGCGCCAGTGGGATTAAGACGGTTTTATCCGCCATAGCCTTTATTTCGAGCAGAGGACTGCTTGACCTTAGCGGAATACCTGATGGAAGGGTTTTGCGCAGAACGGTAAAGGACAGTATACCTATCAGGGCCACGGCTATAAACGACGTTCTCCATCCGAAAAGCTGGCCTATGCCGGTTCCCAGGGGAACGCCCAGAACATTGGCCAACGTCGCTCCCATAAATACGTATGCTATGGCTTTGGCCCTGTTGTGCGGTTCCGAAAGGTCGGCTGCGACAACTGATGCTATGCCGAAAAATGTGCCGTGGCACATGGACGTAAAAAGCCTGGCCGCCATAAGGGTATTGTAAGAGGGAGCCAGAGAGCATAAAACGTTGCCTATGATAAAAATTACAAGAAGGCCCAGCAATATGGTTTTACGCTTTACCCTGGAAGTGCTTACCGTAAGTATCGGGCCGCCTATGACAACGCCCATCGCGTAAGCCGTTACCAGAAGCCCGGCTTTCGATACGGGCACGTTAAGCGAGTCTGCGATTTCAGGCAGCAGTCCCATAATAACGAATTCGCTTGTGCATATTGCGAATGTGGATAGGGTGAGGGCAACTATATAATGCATGGAATAATCTCCAAAAAGTATATATCAGCAATGCCGAAATGCGGTATATATCACATGGGGCCGTCAGTCAATAGGGTATTTGCGCCGTTTGTTTTCATATCGATAATCATATTTGTAATTCGCTCGTTTAAATAGTATAATATACGAATACGACAGATACGGAGGGCATTATGCGCTTTATCAGGCCATTTTTGGGAGCGGCTTTTATATGTGTTGCCGTAATCCCAGTTTTCCTTTTCGGCTGTAAGGAAAAACCGGACGTTATAACCGCAAACGTTATGGCGCCGGAGCCGTTCAGCCTGGGTTATTACGACGAAGATGGCAACGGAACGTCTGCTGGGCCGTGGCTCCCTCCGCTGCGTATAGCTTTTGACGCCGGTTCCGTTTCTCCGGCGAATATAGACCTTATTGACAGCGTTATCGTTTCGGGAGCTTCAATACATCCGGAAATGCCCGGTAAATGGCGATGGGAAGGCGAATATAACATTTATTTCGAGCCTGAAACCGAATGGCCTGCCGGAACGGAATATACGGTAAAGCTGGCGCCGTCCGTTTTCAATAAAGAAGCGGCCGGGGGCAAAACCAGAACGTACAAATTTAAAACAGCGCCTCTCGAAGCCTATGTTATCGATTCAAAAATATCCCGCGCTCCCGGCGAGAGGCGCACGCCCAGATTTTCCGCCGGAATAGGGTTTAATTATAACGTAGACCCTGCCGTATTCGAACGGCACTCTAAGCTGACTCTCGACGGAGCTGACGTTTCCTGTTCCGTATCCTGGGACAATGCGACAAAGAGCGTTACGATTGTTTCCGAGCCGGTTCAGATAACCGACAGGGAGCAGAAGTTCCTTTTTGAAGCTTCCGGTTTCGTTTCCGCGGATTCGCCTTATAAATATACCGAAAAACTACGCGCGTCGGCCGTGGTGCCCGCATTAAGCTCCTTTTTTAACGTAAGAGGTATTTCCGCAGAAATAGTTAGAGACGGTAAAAACCAGCCTCAGCAGATAGTTACGGTTGAATTTTCCGCAGAGGCCTCGGAAAAAGACGTAAAGGACGCCCTGAGCGTAAAGCTGCTCCCGAAATATATATATGAGGACGGCACCCTTTCGGACACTCCACCGTATGGAAAGCCGGAGGCTTCCTCCCACAGGTGGACTTATGAAGACCTGGAAAAATATCCTTCTGCAGGTAAAACGTATGATTTTATTCCCGCTGCCGCGGACGGTTTGCCTGAAACCACGCATCCCTTCATAGTGGATATAGACGATGATAGCGAGCGCTATATGGCGGTTGCTGTAAAGCCGGGATTTATTTCTAAAGACGGGTTTCCTCTAAGCCGCGGAGTTACACAGATAGTAAGGGTGCCTAAATATCCTAAAGAAATATATATAATGAGCGACGGGGCGATCCTTCCCGTAAAAAATGATAATGTTATAACGGTGGCTTCCAGAGGCGTTAAAACCATATATACGGAGGTGGGCAAGGTCCTTGACTACCAGCTTCATAACGTTATAGGAGCTACTTACAGTGGCGGTCTTTCCGAGCCGGATTTCAGATACGACGGGATAGACGAATCGAATTTCATGTCCCTGTCATCCGGACGCGGCGATATTTCATATAAATCCAATAAGGACGTCAGCTATTCCTATATAGATTTGGGAAAATTCGCAAAAAAATCCGGCCCGGGGCTTTATTACGTTTCAGTTGAAGGAGGCGGGAATAAAGTAAAGCGCCTTATTCTCGTAACGGACATGGGCATGATATTGAAAAAGAACGCCGACGGTTCCTCGTCGGTTTTCGTAATGTCCATATCTAAGGGAGAGCCCGTAAGGGGTGTTAGAGTAGAGGTTACGGGCAAAAACGGCCTTCCCGTTATTTACGGCTATACGGACGGCGACGGTCTATTTTCCTTTGAAGATTTAAAATCTCTCCCCAGGGATAAAAAACCGGTGGCTGTTTCCGCCTACGCAGGCGGGGACGTTTCCTTTATACCTCTCGATAAATATTCAAGACAGGTTAATTACTCCAATTTCGATACGGGAGGCGTCTACGAAGGAGAATCCGCCGACGGTATGAACGCGTATATCTTTACCGACAGAGGTATATACCGCCCCGGAGATACTGCCCGTATATCCGGAATAGTAAAACAGTCCGACTGGAGCTCCCTCGAAGGCGTTCCTGTGGAAGCGGTTATAAAGGACGGCGATGAAAACGACGTTCTGGTAAAAAGGTTCTCCCTGAACGGCGAAGGTATTTTCGAGTTCGATTTTAAAACGATTAATACGACCAGAACCGGCGTTTACTCCGCGGAGCTTTATTCCTTAGACGGCAGAAGCAGGGACGGCATGATAGGCAGCGCCGTTTTTCGCGTGGACGAATTTGAGGCGGACACTATGCGGGTAAACGCCAGGATTAACGGAAAATCGGCGGACGGATGGCAGAAGCCGGAAAAAGTGTCCGGCATGGTTCGCGCGGAAAATATGTTCGGCACGCCTGCTCAGGGGCGCACAGTAAGATGGAGCGTTAACGTGGCTCCCGCCGGGTTTTATTTCAGCCGTTTCAAGGATTATTCTTTTACAGACCCTAACGCCGGTGCGGAAGGCAGGGTAAACAGGCGCTTTAATATTGAAATACCGGACGGCGTTACGGACGAAAACGGAGAAGCAACGGCGGAATTCGGTCTTGACGCTTTTGACGGAGGTACTTATTCCGTATCCGTTTTAGCCCAGGTATTCGAGCCGGGAAGCGGGGACGGGTCTGCGGCGTACGATTCCGCCATGATATCCCCTCTTGATATGATAGTCGGATACAAGGCCTATGGAAATCTCAGCTTTATACACAGAGGCTCCGACCAGAAGGTTAATTTTATAGCCGTGGATAAAGGCGCGTCGCCTATAAACGCCGACGGCCTTAAAATAAGAATTTTCAGCGTAAAATATGTTTCCAGCCTAGTAAAAGACGGTTCCGGCGGCTATTCATACCAATCCGTTAAAAAAACCGACATGATAAGCGAGGAACCTTTTTCCATATCCTCTTCCGGAACCGATTATTCCGTTCCTTCAAAAAACGCGGGGCAATACGTCATCGAAATATCCGGAGACGGCAAGGCGCTTTGCAGAGTTCCGTTTTTTGTTTCGGGGGAATCCAACGTTGCCGGAGGGATAGATAAAAATGCCGAGCTTATACTCCGTCTTGATAAAAAACAGTATTCTCCCGGCGAAGATATTAAGATCAGCATCGTCGCCCCGTACACGGGGGCTGGGCTTATAACCGTTGAGCAGGACAGGGTTTACGCTTATAAGTGGTTTAAGGCCGATACTCCGTCCTCGGTGCAGACCATTACCCTGCCGGAAGGGCTGGAAGGCAGCGGATATATTAACGTCTCTTTTATAAGGGGCTACGATTCAAGAGAAATTTTTGTAAACCCGCACAGCTACGCGGTAGTTCCGTTTTCCGTGAACCTTGATTCGAGGCGTATAAACGTATCCGTTTCTGCTCCCGATAAGGCCGCTCCCGGGGACGAAATAAAAATATCTTACGAAGCGGACGGGGACGGAAAAATTATATTATACGGTGCTGACGAAGGTATTTTGCAGGCCGCCGGATACAAGCTGCCGGACCCGCTGGCGTTTTTCTTTAAAAAACGCGCCCTTGAAGTGGATACTTTTCAGACCGTTGATCTTATACTGCCGGATTACAGAATACTTATGGATTCCATGGCGCCAGGAGGAGGAGAGGCAGCGCTTGCGGCCGGTCTTAATCCTTTTGCCAGAAAAACCGATAAACCGGCGGTTTTCTGGTCCGGGATAAAGAACGTTAAAAAAGGCGAAAAATACGAATATATATACAGAATACCTGATTATTTTAACGGTAATCTGAAAATAATGGCAGTGGCCGCTTCCGAGCATGCCGTAGGCTCCGGAACCTCCTCGGTTATTTCAAGGGCTCCGGTGGTCCTTATTCCCAACGCTCCTTTTGCCGCCGCTGCGGGAGACGCTTTCGACGTGTCCCTTGGTATATCCAATCTTATAGAAGGTTCGGGAGAGGATGCAGTTATAAAAATAACGGCGGAAACGTCCGAAAATCTTGAAACGGAAGGAAACGGCTCCGTTGAAATTTCCGTGCCGGAAGGCGCTGAACGTACCGTCAGTTTCAGGGTAAAGGTTCTGGACGATCCGGGAAAAGGCGAGATAAGGTTTAAGGCAGAAAACGCCGCTCTTGAAAAGCCTGTTGCGGCTTCCGCCACGCTTTCCGTAAGGCCGCCTGCAATTTTCTCGTCCAGGCTGGATATAGGCCGTTTCGACGGCGCTGACCATACCGTTTCCGGGATTTTCAGAAATATGTACAACCATTACGCCAGGCGGGTTTTTTCCGTATCCTCCAATCCGCTGGCGGCTCTTGCCGGCGCGGAGGGATATCTGAAAGATTATCCGCACAAATGTACGGAACAGATAACCAGCGGTATTTTTCCCCTGATATATCTTGCTTCCGGAAGCGACGGAGCTTACCTTACGTTTGATGAAGCGGCCAAAAGGATAAAAGAAGGCTTGGACGTTTTAAGGCCGCGCCAGACTGACGGAGGCGGCTTTTCCCTGTGGCCGGACAGAAAAGGCGTGTCTCCTTATTCTACGGTTTATCTTATGCATATGCTTACGGATGCCAAAGAACGGGGTTTTTCGGTGCCTGGCGACATAACGGCCGGAGGGCTTAAATGGCTTGGCGAATACGCCGCCGGAGAGCCGGAGGGCCTGTGGGACGCCAGAGTAAAGGCCTACGCCGTTTACGTGATGGCCAGAAACGGAATTGTCGTTTCAAGATATATTGGAAGACTGGAGGAATATCTTAATTCGGTATATCCCAAAGATTGGAAAAAAGACCTGATATCGGCATATCTCGGCGCTTCCTACATAATTATGCGGGAAAATGACAAAGGCCTGGCGTATATGAAATTTTTTGAGCCTGAGGGAGACGGGTTCGTTTTCTACAGGGATTATGACTCCAGCTCCGTGAGGAACGCCAATTACCTGTATCTTATAGCAAACCATGCCCCGGAAATGCTTCCCGAATATAAAAAACTTGCGGAAGGTATGATAAAAAGCGTTTCGGAAGGAAACTACAATACGTTGTCCTCCTCCGCCTTTATCGTTGCTCTCGGGGCTGCCGGACAGGCCGCGGCTGACGACGAGGGCGTTTCTGTTTCCGCCGTTGGTAAAGACGGTGCGAAAGCCGGTTTGGAAATCAGATTTACTCCTTTCCCGACTGCCGATTTCGGCCCGGATACGGATAAGCTGGAAGTTTCCTTCCCCGGTAAAGCCTCCTCCGGTTATTTTTATTACGTTCTTCAGAGCGGTTTCGACAGGGTTTCGCCTCCAGCCGTTTCAAACGGCCTTGAGCTTACGAGGGAATATCTTGATAAAGACGGAGAAAAAATAACAAAAGCCGCTGTCGGAGACGAAATAACCGTCCGCATAAGGCTCAGGGCTTCAGGCGGAAACGGTTACGGTCTGACCGCCGTTACAGACCTTCTTCCCGGCGGTTTCGAAATAATACGGGAAAGCGTAAACGCCAGGGATCTGGAGTATTTTGACATTAGGGAGGACAGGGCTCTGTTTTATGTTCCTGCGTCCGGTAAATCCGCAGAGATAACTTATAAGGCGAAGCTGCTCTCGTCCGGCGATTTTACCGTTCCACCCGCTTATGCAGAGGGTATGTACAACCGCTTATTGAACGCTAATACCGCTTCCGGCAGATTAATTGTCAATAGCGCCGGTACGAACGCCGGGGATAAATGAAAAAGCTGAAACCGGCCGCCGCACTATGCTCGTTTTTTCTGCTGGCGGCGGTTCTTTTTAAATCGGCGCCGTATTTTTTCCCCGGGCCGGCGCTGCTCGGGGGAACTGGCTTTTCCACGGCTGTTTACGACAGAAACGGCGTCCTTATGAGGCTTACCCTTGCGCCCGATTCCTCTTACAGAGCGTATGCTCCGTCCGGTATGATTTCTGAAAATCTTAAAAAAGCCACCGTCTTATATGAGGACAGGTGGTTTTACTATCATTTCGGTTTTAATCCGGTTTCTTTGCTGCGCGGAGCCGTTTCACTGGCGGCAGGCGATAAGAAGCCGGCCGGAGCGTCTACAATTACCATGCAGCTTGCGCGTATAAAATACGGTATAAATTCTAAAAGCGTGTTAGGGAAGCTGGAGCAGATACTGAAAGCCGTTTATCTGGAGATGAGATACAAAAAGGATGATATTCTTGAAGCTTATCTTAACCTTGCTCCTTACGGCCATAATATTGCGGGCGCGGAAGCCGCCTCTCTCATATACTTTAACAGCAGGGCTGAGAAGCTCTCCCTTGCGGAGGCTTTAAGCCTGGCCGTTATTCCTCAGAACCCTTCCGGGAGAACTCCCACAAAAGCCGCCGGTATGGAACGCATGGCGGAAGCAAGGTCCAGGCTTTTTGCCAAATGGGTGGAGATATACCCGGAAGATTCCGGTTTCTCCGCCCTTTTTAATATGCCTTTGTCCGTACAATCTCCGTCGGACTTGCCTTATATGGCTCCCCACTTTACGGACAGGCTGCTGCTCTCCGGACTGAGGGGAAACGTCCGGTCTTCTCTGGATATGAAATATCAGGCGCTGCTCGAAAAAAGAACGGAGGCTTTTATTCGCCGGGGCAGAGCCAGTGGAATCAATAACGCCGCCGCTCTGCTTGTCGATTATAAAACTATGGAAATAAAAGCGTATGTTGGTTCGGCCGATTATTTTAACGAAGGGATAAACGGCCAGGTCGACGGCGTTTCTTCAAAACGGTCTCCTGGAAGCGTTCTTAAACCGTTTATATACGCTTTGGCTGCGGAGCAGGGTATAATACACCCCAAATCCATGCTTAAGGACGCTCCGCGCCGGTTCGGCTCTTATTCTCCCGAAAACGCGGACAGAGGCTTTATGGGGCCTTTATTTGCTTCGGACGCTTTGGTTCATTCGAGGAATATACCGGCCATAGATTTATTAAACAGGCTGGAGAAGCCGTCTTTCTATGATTTCCTGAAAGAATCCGGGATAACCGGTTTAAAAAACAGCGATTTTTACGGCTCCGCCCTTGCTGTTGGCGGTTTTGAAGTAACTATGCTTGAAACCGCAGAGCTTTACTGCGCACTTGCAGGACTAGGGGCCAGAAGAGGAATAAAATTTCTTAAAGACGGCGCCGCCGTGGAAAGGGGCAGAATATTGGGGCGGGAAGCATCTTTTCTTACCCTTGAAATGTTATCCGGCAATCCGAGACCGCGCGGCGCGGAAACTGACGGCGCGGTATACTGGAAAACGGGCACTTCGTTCGCTTTTAAAGACGCATGGAGCGCCGGTATTTTCGGGGATTACGTTCTTGTCGTATGGGTGGGAAATTTCGACGGAAAGGGAAACCCGGCCTTTACAGGCAGAGGCGCGGCGGCTCCGCTTTTTTTCAGCATCGTGTCCGGTCTGGCTTCCCTGGACGGCAGAGGGTTTCCGCGTATAATGCCGTCTCTTTCCATGAACGTTAAGCTTGTGGATATATGCTCGCCCACCGGAGATCTGCCTGGCAAGTTCTGCCCGCAGACGGAAAAAGGCTGGTTTATACCGGGAGTATCGCCTATTAAAGTATCCGATATATACAGGCAGATACCAATAGATAAGAAGACCGGGCTCAGAGCGTGCAGGTATGATGAAAATACGTCATACCTGGCCGTTTATGAATTTTGGCCTACGGATATATATGACCTTTTCCTGAAGTCCGGCGTTCATAAGAGAAGGCCTCCGAGATATATGCCAGGATGCGATATAGACGATATTTCCTATTTTGGCTCCGCTCCGGTCTTTTCCATGCCTGCGGACGGCTCCGTCTATACTATAACCGCCGGTTCAGACAGGCCCGGCCTGATACCTTTTGCCGTTTCCGCAGACAGCGGGGCTAATAAAATATACTGGTTCGTAAACGGAAGGCTGGTTGGTTCCGGAAAACCTTCGGAAAAATTTTTCTGGCGAGCTAAGCCTGGCGTATTCCGTCTTACCGTTTCCGACGACGCGGGGCGTTCGTCTTCGGTAAATTTCAGCGTGGAGCTGGCGGCCGGAGCGGGAAGAGGCACGTAAAAATAAAAAAAGACGCCTGATGAAAAGCGTCTTTTTGAAAACGGGCTATGCAGGATTCGAACCTGCGACACCTGGCTCCGGAGGCCAGTGCTCTATCCCCTGAGCTAATAACCCGAAACGGTGAGCTACATTATTTTATTATTACGTAAATTTCAAGAGGTTTTATGACGGTACATGAAACTTGTTCCCGCCGGTTTGTTTCTGTTAAATAATCTTGACAAAGAATATAATAAGATTGTAGGTTGGCGGACATATATAAGGAGGCTGCAATGGGAAAGCTGCAAAAAAAACCGGCGTATAACGTGGCGGTAGCCGGGGCTACCGGGGCGGTAGGCGACACGTTTTTAAAAATACTGGAAGAAAGAAACTTTCCTATCGCTGAGCTTAAACTGCTTGCTTCCGCCAGGTCGGCCGGTAAAAAACTCAGATTTAGAGGAAAAGAGTACGTGGTCGAAGAGATGACTCACGATTCTTTCGGCGGGGTAGACATAGCTCTTTTCTCTGCCGGTGGTTCCAGGTCGCTGGAGTTTGCCCCGTCCGCTGTTAAGGCCGGAGCCGTAGTGATAGACAATTCCTCCGCGTTCAGGATGGAGAAAGACGTTCCTCTCGTTGTTCCGGAAGTTAATCCGGAGGACGCTTTCACACATAAAGGCATAATCGCAAATCCGAACTGCACCACTATTATTATGCTAGTTCCTCTTAAACCCCTGCACGATTACGCCGGCATAAAAAGGGTTATCGTGTCGTCGTATCAATCTACTTCCGGAGCCGGAGCCATGGCCATGGAGGAGCTTAAAAGCCAGACTAAGGCATGGGTAAAGGGAGAGCCTATCAACGTTGAACATTTTGCCCATCAGATACTTTTTAACGTTATTCCCCATGTGGACAGTTTTACCGACAACTGGTACACCAAGGAAGAAATGAAAATGTATAACGAAACCAGAAAAATGCTTCATTCCGATACAATATCCGTCAGCGCTACCTGCGTAAGGGTGCCGGTGCTTACCGCCCATTCCGAGAGCGTTTTTATCGAAACTGAAAGGAAAATATCCAGAGAAAAAGCCATGGAGCTGCTTTCCTCCGCCCCGGGGGTAAAGCTTGCGGACGACCCCGGCAATAAAACCTATCCCATGCCTATAGATGCGGCCGGGCAGGATTTATGCTTAGTAGGGCGCATAAGGGAGGATATATCCTGCGATAACGGCCTTTCTTTCTGGGTAAGCGGCGACCAGCTGCGTAAGGGAGCCGCCACCAACGCGGTACAAATCGCCGAATTGCTTATAAAATAACTTGCAATTATAATTTCCGACGATTATTATTTGCGGAGAAAAGTTTAAGCGGCTTATGTTTTTGGTTAAGATTTAATAATACGTGCCGATAAACTTGATTAAGACGTTATTTTCTGATATAGGATAATGTCGGAGGCGATTTTATGGAAATTGTCCGCCTCTGTGTCAGGATATAAATATCTATATAATGATATACTCTTGACTAATTATAAGGCAGTATGTATATTTAAAGCTCATTTTAGTGGAGGTTTTACGTGAACAAGAAAGAACTGATCGACAGTATTTCGGAAAAGTCAGGATTGAAAAAAGTTGAAGCGGAAAAAGTCCTTTCGGCTTTTGAAAGCTCCGTGGTCGAAACTCTTAAAAAAGGCGAGAAAGTTACGCTTGTAGGCTTCGGTACTTTTACCGTTTCCGAGCGTAAGGAAAGAAAAGGCCGCAATCCTAAAACCGGAGAGCCTATGGTCATTCCGGCTAAAAAGACTCCTAAATTTGTTGTCGGTAAACTTTTTAAAGAGTCCATCTAGTTTTTCGCCCATCAGGGCGGAAATTATAGAGATGCGCCGTTTCATGCGGCGCATTTTTCTTTTTATATCATCATCTTTCAATTATAATATAATTTGACTTCATAATTTATGTTTGTTACCCTTAATACTGTTTTAGGGGGAATTTTCTTATGATTTGGAATAACGAATTTGAAACTCTGCCCAGGGAAGCCCTTGAGGCCCTGCAGCTTAAAAGGCTTAAAAACGTGCTGGAAAGGGTTTATGAAACCGTTCCTTTTTATAAAAAGCGTTTTGACGAAGCGGGGGCGGACCCTTACGCCGTCAGAACGTTGGACGATCTTACCAATTTTCCTTTCACTTATAAAACCGACCTGCGTGATAATTATCCGTGCGGTCTTTTTACCGTTCCGCAGGACCAGGTGGTGCGCCTTCACGCTTCCAGCGGGACTACGGGTAAGCCGACAGTTGTTGGATACACCCAGAGGGATGTGGAAACGTGGTCCGAAGTTATGGCCAGATCCCTCACCGGAGCGGGTCTTGGCAAGCACGACGTGCTGCAGGTAGCTTTCGGATACGGTCTTTTTACCGGCGGTCTGGGAGCCCATTACGGCGGGGAGAAAATAGGCGCGTCCGTTATTCCCGCCTCGGGAGGAAATTCTAAACGTCAGATAATGCTTCTGAAAGACCTTAACGTAACAGGAATATGCTGCACGCCGTCATACGCCCTTAATCTTATGGATATAGCTGCGGAGCTGGGAGAGGATATAAGAGATTTTCCCATAAAGGTAGGCGTGTTCGGAGCCGAACCCTGGACCGACGAAATGCGCCGCACTGTGGAAGAGGGCTGGGGGATAGATGCGATAGATATTTACGGTCTTTCTGAAATCATCGGCCCGGGCGTATCCTGCGAATGTCTTGAGGCTAAACGAGGAATGCACATTAATGAGGACCATTTTCTTGTGGAGGTAATAGACCCTGTTACCGGCCGGGTGCTTCCCAAAGGAGAGGTGGGGGAATTGGTTTTTACCACCATAACGAAAGAAGCCATGCCCCTGATACGCTACAGGACGAGAGACCTTAGCCGCCTGATAACGCAGCCGTGCAAGTGCGGCAGAACTTTTCACCGCATGGAAAAGGTTATGGGAAGAAGCGACGATATGCTTATTATCCGCGGCGTAAACGTATTTCCTTCCCAGATCGAATCCGTGCTTGTCAGCCGAAAAGGCGTGCTTCCTCATTATATGCTTATTGTGGACCGTATAGGAACTCTTGATACTCTTGAAGTCCATGTTGAAGTAGAGGGGGATTTCTTCTTCGACGAAGTCAGGAAACTTCAGGAGCTGGAAAAAACTCTGGAAAAGGATATAAAGGATATAATAGGCGTTACGGCTAAAATCAAGCTTGTGGAACCTAAATCCATAGCAAGGTTCGAAGGCAAGGCTCAGCGCGTAATAGATAAAAGAAAATGACACGGAGGAAAATATGAAAATACGTCAGGTATCCGTATTCATTGAAAACAAATCGGGCAGGCTCAGCGACGTGGTGGAGTTCCTCGGCGAAAACGGTATAAATATCCGCGCGCTTTCTTTGGCTGATACCTCCGATTTCGGCATACTCAGGCTTATAGTAAACGAACCTGAAAAAGCGTATAAGCTGCTTAGGGAAAAGGATTTTACCGTAGGCGCCACAGACGTTGTGGCCGTAGCCGTGCCGGATGTTCCGGGCGGACTTGCCTCCGTTTTGGGCCTTTTAAAGAAGAACGACATAAGCGTGGAATATATGTATGCGTATGTTGAACATTCTGCCGGATACGCCGTTATGATATTCCGCTTTGAGGATACGGATAAAACCCTGGAACTGCTCCAGAAGGAAGGGGTCAAGCTTCTGAGCGGAGACGTTATCTATTCCGAATAAGGCAGCTTTTTATACAAAAACGAGGGGAGGAGGGGTAAGTGTTCTGGCAGAAAGAATTTGAGACCATGCGGCTCGAAGATATGCGCAGGCTGCAGCTTGAAAGGCTTAAAAACACCGTTGAAAACGCATACGAAAGCGTGCCGTGCTATAAAAGGAAATTTGAAGAGCTTAAAGTTTCCCCTTCCGACATAAAAACTCTCGACGATATAAAAAAACTGCCGTTTACAACGAAAGCCGATTTAAGGGACGGCTATCCGTACGGTATGTTCGCGGTGCCTCTCAATAAGGTTGTCCGTATACATTCTTCCAGCGGAACCACAGGAAAGCCTACTGTAGTGGGATATACGAGAAACGACATGGAGCTGTGGAAAAACATGGTGGCCCGTATCCTTACTATGGGCGGCCTTACGGGCGACGATATAATACAGATATCCTTTACTTACGGCCTTTTTACGGGAGGCTTCGGCCTGCATTACGGCGCGGAGCATGTGGGGGCCGCCGTGATACCTGTTTCAAGCGGGAATACGGCCCGCCAGCTGCTCATTATGAAAGATTACGGCACTACAGCTCTTGTTGCCACGCCTTCTTATGCGCTTCATATTGCGGAGCTTATGGAAGAACAGGGGCTTACCAAAAACGATATAAGCCTTAAATACGGCTTTTTCGGAAGCGAACCCTGGGGCGAAGCCGTAAGGGCGGATATAGAAGGCAAACTCGGCCTTAAAGCCACAGATAATTACGGGCTGTCGGAAGTTATGGGCCCCGGCATATCTGGAGAATGCCTTGAGCAGAACGGTATGCACTTGAACGAAGACGTGTATTATCCGGAAATAATAGACCCTGATACTCTTGAAGTGCTGCCTGAAGGAGAAGAGGGCGAGCTGGTGCTTACTACCCTTGGCAGGGAGACCATGCCGATGATACGATACCGCACGAGGGATATTACGCGTCTTTACAGAGAAAAATGTCCGTGCGGCAGAACTCTTATCAAAATGGAAAAGCCAAAAGGCCGCACCGACGATATGTTTATCGTAAACGGGGTTAATATATATCCGTCGCAGGTTGAAGAAGCTTTGGGGAAATTTGAGAACATTACACCTCATTATATGATATATCTGAAAAAGAAAGGCGCTCTGGACGTTATGGAGCTTCATATAGAGACTAACGACAGCATATTTTTCGATGAAATGAAAAAACAGAAGGTTTTTCTTGATAACCTTACCGATAAGCTCGCTTCCGTTCTGCAGACCAAGCCTAAGGTTCTCCTCGTAATGCCGAAATCGATAGAAAGGTTTACGGGTAAGGCAAAGAGGGTGGTGGATGAGCGCCTTATGTGAAAATATGGCGAAGTTTTTCTTCGAGGCCGGAATGCTCTCCCGCTTTAAGAGGAGCGGTTTTGATTTTCTAGGAACGGGAAACCAGAATATAGCTTCTCATGTTTTCAGGACGGCCGTTATTGGATACTTTATGGCGTCCGGCGACTGCGAAGCGGATCCTGCCAAAACCGCGTTGTTATGCCTGTTTCACGATTTGCCGGAAACCCGCACGGGAGATATTAACGCGTATCAGAAAAAATACGTGGAAAAGGACGAGAAAAGAGCCGCCTCGGATATGTTCCGTAATTTGCCGGATTCGGATAAATGCGTGTCCTTTCTGGAAGAATTTAATAGCGGAACGTCTAAAGAAGCCGTTATTGCCAGAGACGCGGACGTTCTGGAGCTGATTTTCACCCTTAAAGAAGAATTGGATAACGGCAACGAACAGGCTTCCTTGTGGATGCGAGGAGCTGTCAGCCGTTTAAAGACTGAAAAAGCCGTGAAACTTGCGGAGAAAGCTATGTCCATGAAATCTTACGACTGGTGGCATGAAAAATAAAAAGGACAGTCTTTAAATAAAAAGCCGGGAAAATACCCGGCTTTTAAAATACTATTCGTATGGTTCGAAAGCTTCTTTCGGAGCTCCGCATTCCGGGCAGACCCAATCTGCCGGCAGATCCTCGAAAGATGTTCCCGGCTCTATTCCGTTGTCCGGGTCTCCTTTAGCCGGATCGTATATCCATCCGCACACGTTGCATATATATTTCATAAGTCCTCCTTTTATATATGACGAATCATATATTTTTTTCTTCGGTATTTTTAACACCCATACGCATTAAAAGACGCGTTTTAAGCAGCCCTACGACCTGCTCGTAGGTCTTTTTTCTGAGCGGAACCTGGCCCCCGGCGGATTTCATATGCCCGCCTCCGTATCCTATCCCTTTTACAATAGATATCGCTATGTGTCCAACGGATTTTTTTGACGTTTTATATCTTAGCGAAAAGAAGCACGTGTCTTCTATTTTTCCTACTACGAAGGTACACTTTATATCTCTCATTCTCAGAAGAAAATCCGACATTTCGGCTATCAGGTCGGCGTTGCGGACTTCGCCCAGATCGCAGAGAAGAACTGTATCTATTATAACGGACTGCTCGATGGCTTTTTTGATATTTTTAAAATAATAGCGGGGCAGGTCTGGAGTTTCTATTTTTGTGAGCTTGCCGGGCGACACATAGGGATATACGTAGCTTATCATATCCATATCCGCCTGGGTATTGCCCCGGCCTGTGCCGAAAGTGTCCGTTTTGATACCGTAGTACAGGGCCGTGGCCGTATTGGTATCCGGTATTATATTAAGCGTTTTATAATATTCGGCCACAATGGTAGAGGTGCTGCCGTAATGAACCCTTATATCCTGAAATGCCGAGCAGCTTGAAGCCGCCCTGATGTTGTGATGGTCTATTATCGCGTCCGGCCTGCGCTCCTTAACGTCGTAAACGTTTCCGGCACCGGGCTGGGTGTCTACTACTATCAGATAATCATAGCGGGCAACGTTCAGCTTGGACATAAGATGCATATCTATTTTGCACAGCTTTACCATTTCCCTGTTTTCCGCCCGGCCGATTATGCCCATATAGGCTATGGTGACACGTTTTTTCAGCGTGACGTTTAAAAGGTTTTTTAATGCGAAAGCCGCGGCTATCGTATCCGGATCGGGGTTATTGTGGGTTTGTATCAAAACCTTCCGTTTTGACTTAACCGCTTCCAAAAGTTTATTGATCATTGCCGCTTTCTGTTTCCTGGACTGGAATTTCAGGCACGGAAAAATCCAGGATAATGCCTTCCCCGTCCGTGGAATAGGTAAAATTCATATCGTCGGAAGTAACGGTCTTTAGCTTTTCCTCCAGCTCTTTTTCTGTAAAGTAGCTTTCAATCTGAAATACTATCTCTTTCCCGGAAAACGACACTGCCCTGTATTGAGAAATAAAGCCGCGCTGTTTCAATGCCGATATGAAGTTATTTGTACCAACCATATTTTTAAAGTTAATCGCCTTAATTTTATACGAATTAAGCTGTTTATTCTGTTCCGGTATCTGTATAAGATTGGTTCTGGCGTAATCCACCGTGGCGACCACCGCCTTTCTCATTGCGTCGGATACGCACTGCTTTTCGTTAAATTTAAGCGAGCTGGTTTCTATTTTCAGCGTTCTGGATTGGCCGTCCCTTGAAAGAATATCCGTAGTGGTGGTAAGCTCGCAGCTGTTATCCGGGTCCGACAGGTTATCGAACGAGGGTTTGAAGCTGAATTTAAATAAATATCTGCTGTATACGTTTTTAAACTGCTTAGACACCTGGGAATTGCTTCCCATATCTGAAACGCCATACAGGAAGTTCCTCTGCTCGTTTGTGGAAAAATTTTTGGAAGTGAGGGCCCTGTCTATTATTACGGCCTGCTCGTCGTCCGAAAGGATTTTGGAAGATATTCCGTCAAAAACGAACACCGCCGTGTTTACGGGGTTGTTTATAAATATTCCCGCGTCCTGAAGCGCCACGTTATCCAGATCCGCGGCTATGCGTATTCTTACGGTATATCCGGATACGCTTCTCGATAATATTTTATAGCTTTTTACGAATTTTACATATTCCGGAGATATATCCGGCGTTTTTGAACCGCCGGACATGTTCGATTTGTAATATGCCCGCACCGCTCCTATTATCGCGTTATCGAGGGCGTTTTTATATGCGGAGCGCATATCGCCTCTCTCTATTACCGCGCTTCCCGAGCTTTGTATCACTTCCGCTTCGGATGCGAACGCTGATAACAATAACGCGGCCGTAAATATCGCTGCTTTTTTTAAAATAACCCACCGCCTGATGATAAAATGCCTTTTATTATATCCTAACAGTTTATTTTTGCAATACCGCTAATTAACGAGACTTTCGTCGTTGGATTTTTTGAACTGAATACGGCTTCCGCCTATGCCGCGAAGCCCGAAATTAACGTAGAACGTTATTTCTTTGCGTTTATATTTTCCGTCGCGCATATTGACGTCGTAGGATTGTGTCTCTACTTCAAACCCAAGGCTCCAGCATTCGGCGAAATAGGTGAGGGACGCACCCTGTTCGAACGGAACCAGGTTTTTAAAGCTCAAATCCGGATTATATCCCTGCCACTTATTGTATCCTTCAAGCAGAAAGCGCCAGAAAGAGACGGATGCTCCAACCTTTGCGCTTGTATTGTAGCTGCCCGAGGATATTCTTGTGTCGAAAGTATATTCGCCGGTCAACGTAATTCCTTTGAAGGGCTTTATATTTAACGTGTCGCTGAAATACTGGAATCTGCGTTCGTTTTCCGCCAGCTCGCCGGAGTGTTTATAGGTGGTTTTAAAGGTATTCGAAAAATATGAGGAATAGGAGGTAAGCAGCTCAGCTTCAAGAGGCATTACGTGCTCCTGCCGCAGCATATCGTATCCCTGGTCCAGAGTAAGCTTTACAAGCCAGTTTTTTCCTTTTAAAAAGTTTATGATTTCATAGGAAATTGAGCCGTAGTAGGGCACGCGGTCGTTTTCGATATAATCCGGCAAACCGTTTTGGTCCAGCTTGGGCGAATATTTCATTTCAAGTACGTTTTGTATGCCGTGACGGAAAAAGCCGAAGTCCTTATATATTTCCCGCAGCGCCAGCGTCGCTCCCGCCGCTCCGGAATAACGTTCCGCAGATTTTGAGTTTATGAACCTTACGTGCCCGAAATCGGGGCTGGAATAACCGGAGGAATTAAAATCTTTGCTGCTGTTTTCCCACCTGGTATAACGGATTGACGCATACGGAGTAAATACGAACGCTTTAAAATCTATCGGGACGTATAGAGTAGCCGCCGCGTCGAAACGGTTATACTGCCATTTATCGGTGTATTGGCTGTTTTGTGGGGAATATGAATAGCGGTTGTAGCCTACTCTGTCGAAAGAGAGGTTATAGTCCGCTATGACGAACGGTATATCGGTTACGACCTTGCTTATGCTTACGGACGGAGCTCTCTCCACCCTTGTTTCCGCATAACCGGCTTCTCCCGTATTGTCTCTGAATTCATAATCGTTTCTGTAATAAACGGACATATCCGCGAATTTCGAATAATATTTTATTCTTGCTCCTTCAAAAAACATATTGTCTTTATTATTGCGGTTGAAGTCGGATATGCCGAAATCTCCGTAATCCCTCATGTACAGATAATCGGAGGCATGATCCGCGTCCAGGGTTATTTCAAGATCTTTTATCGGATAATATTTGTTGTTGAGCACGGCTCTCCAGCGCACGTTCTCGTCGGACTCCGAAGCGGCGTCGTCTATTCGTGAAAACGCTCCGTAAAAAGAATTATCGGACGATTCCGCGTATCTGACCTCGGCCATTTCCTGTAAGCCTCTTTTTGAAAACCAGTTCAGCCCGACAGTAGCGTCGAAATCTATATCAGGAGCCCAGTAAAACTGAAGCCCCACAAAAGCCCCTTTATCCGTTTCGAAGCCTACTTTGGGAAACAGAAAGCCTGTCTGCCTTTCCGTGGATACCGGATATATCAGTTTCGGCGCGTACAGAAGCGGGGTGTTTAAAATATCCGCCGTGGCGTGGCTGGCGTTCATATACCCGCCTATCTCCATTTCTCCGTAATACATGGATACGGACCAATCCGGAACATCCCCGGAGCAGGTGGATATACGCGCGTCCTGCACAGTGAAGGTGGTGGCCCCGGTACGCTCCATGCTTTTGGCGCATATATAATTAAAAGGCGCCAGGAAACCTTTTATATCAGAAGCTTTGCCGCTTTCCGTTTTTACGTTGTAATTTATTTCCCCTGCTTCTATTTCCTGAGTGGGGCTTTTTATTTTTACGTTGCCTTTAGCGTGCACTTCTTCGGTATCGATATTATACGTTATATCGTCGGCGTTAAATACTATATCCTTTACTTTTAAAATTACGTCGCCTTTGGCGTTATAGGTAGAGTTATCAAGCCTGGATACCTGATCCGCCTCAAGGGTATATGTTTCCTGAGCAAAGCACGGAGCCGTCCAGTATAATATTATAAGCAGAAAGGCGCCCGACAGCCTGAACATTACTTGGCACCGGATATAAGTTTTTTTATTTCTCCGCACAGATAAAAGGAACCTGTAACCAGTATATCGCCGCCGTTTGCGTTTTTTTGAGCTTCTTTAAGGGCCGCAGCCGGATTTTCTATAAACGGGCAGGGGACCGAGGCCGCTTCCGCAGTCGAAATGCTTCTCGGATTTCCCGGAACGGATGTAAGAATCAGGCGGCCGCTTATTTTTGAAAGCAGGCTGAAAGTCTTGCGCAAATCCCTTTCTTTCGTCCCGGTAAAAATTACGGCCCCGGCCGCCCCGGCCGCTCCCGATTTTATCAAAGCCATAATACCGGCGGGGTTATGAGAACCGTCCAATATTATATTCCCGTGTCTTTCAAGGCGGCACGGCGGAAGCTTAAGACCGGGGATATCCTCTATGGTTTTTCCCGCCGCGTAATCCGCCACGGCTTTAGCCGACGAGTAGTTTTCCGAATACGGGAAGGCATAGTTTCCGGAAGCAAACGAGGAGGCCGCTGCTTCCGTAATATTGTTTTTAAGCCTGGATTTTATATATTCCTTTATAAAATCTCTGTTGGGCCCTAAAAAAACCTTCGAACTCTCTCTTATTATACCGAGTTTTTCATCCGTGATTTTATATATGCAGCGCCCGAGTATATCGGCGTGGTCCTGAGACACGGAAGTTATAAGGCATATCTTATCGTTTAAAACATTAGTGTTTGTAGCGTCAAAACGGCCTCCGAGACCGGTTTCGAGAATTGTAACGTCCGGAGTTTTTTCAGAAAACCACATAAGGGCGATAAAAAAGATGCCTTCGAAATAGGAAAGGCCCCTTTTGTTTATTATTTGGTAATATTCTTTAAAAAGCCTGTCGAAATCTTCAGAGGGTATGTTTTTCAAGCCGAAGGCAAGGCGTTCCTTAACGTCCGAAATATGCGGGGACGTAAAAAGGGCCGTTTGTAAACCGTTTTTTTCGAGCATCTGGGATAGAAAGAGCGATGAGGAACCCTTGCCGTTCGTACCGGCTATATGCACGACGCGGCCTATTCTATCCGGCAGAAATCCCGCGTCGTCCAACGCGCCGTCTATTCTTGAAAGTGTCAGTTCAAGATTTTTAAATTCCCATTTATCTTTATAATATATCTCAAAAAGACTCAAAGTCCAACCTGCGGCTAATTTAAATTAACTGTACTTATACCGTAAAAACGAAAGCCTTTGCAACATTATAAATCATGGATATATTTTATACCCATGAGTTCGAGATTCTTTATGCAAAGTACCAGAAGCCGCGCCGTATGGGCGGCGTCGAAAAGGGCTCTGTGACGGCTTCCTCCGTGCACGTCGGCCCGGATATTCAGCAGCTCTATCATGCTGTCAAGGTTATACCGTTTAAAATGCGGATATGCCTTCTTCGCCATTTTTACAGTATCCAGCACGCCGAGAAACGGCGGCCTTATTCCTGATTCCTTGAACGCGCGCTCTATAAAACCCATATCGAATCTGGCGTTATGCGCCACAAGGACGGTATTTTTTGTAAACTCCGCAAAATCCGGAATCACGTTTGCGATTACCGGCTTATCGGCGACCATATCGTCGGAAATGCCGTGGATTCTGTAGCAGTCGTAGCTTATGGGGCATTGCGGGTTGATAAGCTGCGAAAAAGTATCGTCCATATCTATTACAAGCTCCGGTTTTACTTTTACGGCGGCTATTTCAAGGAGACGGGCATATTTCGGAGACATTCCTGTGGTTTCCGTGTCCACCACGGTAAATGTAAGTTGATTCAGAGGTTTATCAAGCATTTAAATTCCTGAACAGTTTTATGAACCTTTCCGGAGAAAGCTCCTCCGCTCTTGTTTTTAAAGTTAAATTAGAACTTAAGAGAATATCATCTATATTTTTTATATCTCTAAGGTTATTTTTAAGTGTTTTTCTTTTCTGAACGAAAGCCTTTCTTAAAAAGGCAAAGAAATCTTTTTCCTCATTTTCCGGGAGTAGCCGTGCGCTTTTAGGCGTGAATTTAAGCACGGTTGACATTACTCCCGCATTGGGCCAGAAATTTCCTCCCCCGATGTCCCTTATCTTTTCTATTTCAAAAAGGTAGGAAGCGAATACTGATACTGACGAGTATATTTTCGAATTCGGTTTGGCCGCTATCCTGTCGGCTACCTCTTTCTGGAACATAAACACCATAGTTTTTATTTCGGCTCCCGATAAAGCGGCCCGTTCGAATAGTTTTACGGACAGATTATAGGGGAGGTTGCCGGCGAATATTACCGGTTTGCCGGGGAAGAAATCGGCAAAGCGCGCGGTAAGAGCGTCTTCGTTTATAATGGACAGATTACGGTAATAAAAAAGATACCTGCCGAGAAACTCGGCCAAATCCGCGTCTATTTCCACGGCTTTAACGTTTGCGCCTGTTTCCGCGAACAGCTGAGTGAGCACTCCGCATCCCGGCCCTATCTCTATTACGTTTTCTCCGGAGGATGCTCCGGAGGCCGCTACTATTTCATTGAGAATATGCCCGTTAGTCAGAAAATGCTGGCCGAGGGCCTTTTTAGTGAAACGGGCCTCTTTTTTAAAGGCGTCCAGAAGATTTATCATATTTTACCATTTTATCCGCGGTTATTACGGCCTTTTCCAGGCTGGAAAATGATGCCGTTCCTTTTCCGGCAATATCGAAAGCCGTTCCGTGATCTACGGAGGTTCTTATAAAGGGCAGATTCAGCGTAATGTTTACCGCTTCGCCGAAAGAGTCCATTTTTACGGCAATCATCCCCTGATCGTGATACATTGCTATTATAAAATCCCAGCCTTTTGCTCCGGTAAATACAGTATCTGCCGGAAAAGGCCCGCTCACGTCTATTCCGGCGGCTTTTGCCTTTTCTATGGCCGGGGTTATAAGAGTGATTTCCTCTGTTCCTATAGCGCCTTCGTCTCCTGCGTGGGGATTCAGGGCGCATACCGCTATCCTGGGCTTTGCCCTGCCGAAATATCTTCCGGCCCTGTGGGCGTTTTCCGCTGCGGTGAGTATTTTTTCTTCCGTAAGTTCGTAGGGCACCCGGCTTATGGGACAGTGGGTGGTGGCCATTATAGTTTTTACCCGGTTTCCCGCAAGCAGCATGGATACCCGCGGCGTTCCCGCAAGGTATGCCAGGTATTCCGTATGGCCTCGGAAATCAAAACCGGCGTCTTTTACCGATTTCTTATTTATCGGGCAGGTCACTACCGCGTCGAATTCGCCGCGCATGGCTCCTTCGGCCGCGCGCCGTATGTAATCCATAGACGCTTTGCCGCATATGGGGCTGTGCCTGCCCCAGGCAAAATCGAAATATTCTCCCTTTTCCGGCTCCGTTATTTTTAAACCCGGAGGAACCGGGGTTTTTAAAATATCCGAGAAGGTTTTTTTTATGATAAATTCATGCCCTACGATTGTCATATCAAAGGAGGCAGCCCGTCCAGATGCGATAAATTTGCAGAGTATTTCATACCCTATGCCGGCCGGATCTCCGGCTGTTAAGGCCAGTTTTGGTTTGTTCATGGACTTTTTCTGACACGGCGGTGAGGATTTGTCAATATCCATATGCGTCTGCGGTTCTTAAAATTTATTTTATGCTGTAAATCCTCCCGCCGTTATGATACAATAAAAAGATATGATTTAGCGATATGGGGCTTATATGGTAAAAATCACGGAAAATATATTCGATGAATTAAAAAACAGGATAGAAGGGGAACTGTATACCGACAAGCTGCGCCGTTATATGCTTTCCACCGACGGGAGCATATTCCGGGTGGAGCCTGCCTGCGTTGTATACCCGAAATCCTCAAAAGACGTGGCCGAGATATGCCGGTTCGCTTCCGAAAGGAAGTTTTCCGTTCATTCCAGGGGCGCAGGCTCCGGACTCTGCGGAGCGTCTATAGGCCGCGGGATAGTCATTGATTTTTCAAAATACATGAACAGGCTTTTGTCTTTTGAAAAAAAGCCGGACGGAGAGGCTTTCTTTATATGCGAGCCGGGATATAAGTACGGCGAGCTGGAAAAGACGCTTGCAGGCTCCGGGCTTTTCTGGCCGCCATCCCCTTCCAGCGGAGAATACGCTTCTTTCGGAGGTATGTACGGCACTAACGCTGGAGGAGCTTATTCCGTTAAATACGGCAACGTTGCCGATTATATAGTTGACGCGGAGATAGTCCTCTGGGACGGCACCGTTACCACTCTTTCCGAAATAGAGGGGACGGACCCTGATAAATTGCCGGCCGCCTTTAAAAGCCTTTATCTTCTTGTCGATAAAAATAAGGAAAAAATAAAATCCGCTTATCCTCCCATCGCGTGCAATGTGTGCGGTTACGAGGCCAGGGGGGCTTCCGACGGGGGTCGTCTCCGCCTGCATAAGCTGCTGGGCGGTTCGGAGGGAACTTTATGCGTCGTAACGAAGCTTACCTTCAGGGTTATTCGTAAAAAGCCATTCGACAGTCTGGTAGTAGCCTATTTTAATGATAAAACTTCTTCGGCCAGAGCCGCTCAGATAGCTTTAAAGTACGATCCGGCAGGTATTGAGATTATGGATAGGTCCCTTCTGGAGCTGGCGGTGGAGGAGGAACCGGATTTGGGCGGCAGGATACCGGCCGGCATAGACAACGCCTTGTTGATAGAATTCGACGGCGAAACTAAAGAAGAAGTGGCCGGATATGCCGACGACACCGTAAAAAAAATAACCTCGGAGCTTCTTACCCAGAACGTATATATGGCGGTAAGCGAAGAAGAGAAATCAAGTTTCTGGGCTGTAAGGAAAGCCGCCGTGCCCATACTTTACCGGCTTAAGGGCAAAAAGAAAATTCTGGCGCTTGTGGAAGACGCGGCGGTTCCTACGGAAAGGCTGACGGAGTATTTCGACGGTTTGTATAAAATATTCGGCAAGCACGGCGTAAGGTTCGTTTCTTACGGCCATATAGCAAAGGGCCTCCTGCACAACAGACCGCTGCTGGATATGAAAGACCCTTACGATATAGAGCTTTTAAAAACCCTTGCCGACGAAGTGTTTGCCCTTGTAAGGAGCCTTGACGGAACTATATCCGGCGAACATGGGGACGGAAGGCTCAGAAGCTGCTATATTCCGAGACAATATAATAATATCTACGATATTTTTCTTCAGATAAAATCCATAATGGACCCTGAAAATATCTTTAACCCTGAAATCAAAACTACGAACGACCCTGCCCAGATGACGAAGCATCTGCGTTACGGGTCTGATTACGGGGCGTACGATTCCGGCAGAAAAATGCTTATATGGAACGAGGATTTTGTTGCCGAAGCGGAAAAATGCCACGGCTGTTCTAAATGCACTACGGTTACCGACGCCACGAGGATGTGCCCGATATATAAAAGCACCAGAGACGAGTCGGCCGCTCCCAAAGCGAAAGCCAACGTCCTTAGGGCTCTTTTAAGCAGCGCCGTAGATTCTCAGGCTATGTATACGGAGGCGTTCCAGGCCGTAATGAATAAGTGCGTCAATTGCGGCAGCTGTTCCATTGAGTGCCCGTCCAGGGTAAATATTCCCAAACTGGCTCTGGAAGCCAAAGCCCGATACGCGGAAAAATTCGGCGTTCCCATAGACGCTAAGCTTGTTACGAAATTCGAGCTTGCCGGCAGAACCGTAAGGAAGTTTTCCGGCGCGATTTCCCTTGCCATGAAGCCTAAATTCATGCGCAAGATATCGGAGGCCTTTACGGGGCTTGCAGCAGAAAGGGAATTTGTGCGTTTCTCGTCCAAATCTCTTTACGAAAGAGTAGGAAAAACGGAAGGACAGGGCGAAAAAACCGTAATGTATTTCGCCGGATGTTACGCTTCATACATAAAGCCGGAGATAGGAGAAAGCGCGGTAAGGGTTCTAAAAAAGCTGGGCTTTAAAGTAATAATACCGGAGCAGCATTGCTGCGGTATTCCGCATCTTTCCAAAGGGCTTGCGTCCGGAGCGAGAAAGCAGATAGCGAAAAACGTAAAAAGCTGGGGAAAATTGATAGACAGCGTGGATTATATCGTTACAGCCTGTTCCTCCTGCGCCCTGTCTCTGACTAAGGAATGGGGATACTGCCAAAATGACGAAACGATACAAAAGATAGCGGCTAAAACCGTCTATATATCCGACCTTGTACTTCCGCTCATTAACGGGGACTATTTGAGGCGCCAGGAAGTGCCTTTGGCTTACCATTGTCCGTGCCACATGAAATTGCTGAAAAACCCTTCTTCATCCTTTAACCTTATGCGGTCCATGCCGGGAGTGGAAGTTGAGGACCTTAAAAGCTCATGCTGCGGTATGGCTGGAAGCTGGGGCATATCCGCCAAGAATTATGATTTGTCCGTAAAAATAGGCACAGGAATGGTTAAAAAACTCATCGATTCGAAAGCCCATATAGGGGTTACGGATTGTCCCACATGCGCCATGCAGATGGAGCATCTGGGGAATAAACCGATACTGCATCCGGTTGAGGTGCTTGACAGATGCTTAAAAGATTAACTGCGGCGCTTTTTCTGATCATAGCCCCGGTATACGCCTTTTCTGCGGACAAAGCCGCGCAGAAGGAAACGGAGGCCGGTTTCGACGAAGACTACTTTGTAGGGCTGAAAGCCTTTGACGACGGGTTTTACGACGCGGCGCAAGCCAGCCTGCTTGATTTTCTGAGCCGCGACGGTAAATCTTCCAGGGCGGGTTTTGCCACCTATCTTCTTTATCAGATATATATGTTTGATAAAGACTTTAAAAATGCGCAGCAAGCTATTGATAGACTTGATAATTTTAAAGATGAACGTTTCGACGCAAAAAAAATGGAAGCCGATAAAATGTATGTGGCGGCCAAAATAAACTGCCAGGACGCGGAAAAGATGCTCCTGTCTTCCATTAACGACGTGTGGTTCCGCGTATATCTGGATTCCGGCTGCACCGTTACGGACGCCGTGGTAAAACACGGGACAAGACCTGAATTTTCATCCGATACGTTATACCGTTTAATGGATAAATCGCGGGAAGATAAAAAACAAATGGCCCTTATTTATTCCGGCCTTTCCGATAAAAAGAGAACGGAAAAGGTAAATAACTATTTCGGCCGTTATTTCGCTTCTCAGAATATGATGCAGGAGTTCTGGGAGCTTTATAAAGGATATAAGGATTCCGATATGGTTTCAATAGCGTTGGATTACGTGTGGAATCAGAACGATTATCCCAAATACGTCAATCTGTTCGGCAGCGACGTTAAAAAGGAGTATAAGCTCCAAAAGGCGGCTTACTGCCGCATGATAGAGGCAAGCAATAAAATAGGCGGCGGGTTCGACTGCGGCGTAGTGGACGGCTGTCTGGGAAAAGACAGCCCCGATTATGTAAAAACCAAGCTTGCCTGCTATATGAAAAACGAAGATAAAGACGGAATAAACGTTTTTATGAAGGATGTTTCCAAAAAAGAAGCGGAAGGATTATGCGAATACGCAAGATATATGATAGGCAAGAACCTTTACTCCGCGGGCTTTCTGGGTAAATTTTCCGGATGTGCCGATAAAGGCTCTATGTATGAGGCGCTTTATAAAGCAAACGACCCTGACGGCATAATAAACCTTGCCGGCAAAAGCGGCGGGCAGATGGATTTGGCTTATCTTGCCGCGGCTTATTCGATGGCGGGTAAGGAAGACGAGGCCAGGGCCGCTTTTTCAAAGATTACGGAACCTCAATTCATTGAAATGGTAAAAGCAAGGACGGGGCTTTCTAAATGAAGAAGCTTATCGTTTTGCCCGTTATATTGGCCGCGATAGCGGCTGTCTGGACGTTTAAATATATAAACGGCCGGGACTATAAGCTTTATGACGAAGCTAAGGAGCTTGAGGCCCAAGGCGATATTTACGGCGCTCACGATAAAATATCGGAAGCTCTTAAATTAAACCCTAAAAACAGAAAGGTAATATCCTATAAAACAGAGCTTTACTTTCTCGTGAAAAACGATTCCGCCCTTAAAGAGGCGCGCAGTGGTAAAGAGGACGCTGAAAAGGCCATGGAGAAAGGCGATTACGCTTTAGCGGCAAAAAGACTGGACGAAGCTCTGGCCGCCGTGGATAACGTTTCCTCCCTTTACGAGGGTTACAGTGAAGCGGAAGAACTTCAGAAAGAGCTTATAAAGGACGTGGACAGGGTCTTGCGCGAAGCTCCCGAAAAATATTATCTGAAAGGGCTTGAGCTATACGGCCGAGGGGAATATGAGCGGGCCTACAATATGCTCGGCTATATTTCCGCGCCTTCTCCTAAAATTATAAAGCTTATGGATGAAATAGCCTATAAAATAGGCTGCGACAAATATGACGCGGCGGAGGTCAATCCGGGCGACGGCTATGCCGTAAGAGAATCCATAAGCTGGCTTGATAAGGTAAGCGCTTCGTCTCCGGATCATATAGACGCGAAAGCCCGTATAAGCAGGCTTAAAAACTATTTGAAAAACTAACGCCGCGGAAGGTGATATGAAAAGCATGGATTTTTCAAAAGCTCGAGTTTTCGTTATAGGCGATATAATGCTAGACAGATATTATTACGGCGGCGTTTCAAGAATATCGCCGGAGGCTCCTGTGCCGGTCGTCGCCGTGGAATCCGATATTTTCACTTTGGGCGGAGCGGGGAACGTTGCCAACAATATCGCTGGCCTTAAGGCGGAATGCCGCATCTTCGCTTCCGCCGCCGGCGACAGCTCCGGAAGAAAGCTGCGCAGCCTGCTTGACGGTATAAATACTCAATATTTCTTTATCGATACGGGCGCTCCCACCACTACGAAGCTGCGCATAGTCGGAGAGAAGCAGCAGATAGTGCGGGTGGATTTTGAGGAGATAAGGCCCGTATCCCCGTCGTCCGCCGATTCTTTTAAAAATGAAATATCCAAATATGCGGACGAATGTAACTGCGTGGTTATTTCCGACTACGGAAAAGGAATATGCACGCCTGAAATATGCGGTTTTACGATATCTGAGGCTAAAAAGGCGGGAAAGCCCGTAATAGTAGACCCGAAAGGCGGGGATTGGTCCAAATACCGCGGAGCCACTGTCGTTACCCCTAATGTTAAAGAACTTGGCGAGGTGGCTGGCGCGCATATAAAAAATAACGATTATGACGTAGTTTTCGCCGGCCGCGGCATAAGGGAAAAATATTCCATAGAGTATCTTGTCGTAACCCGTTCCGAAAAGGGCATAACGATAATATCCGGAAACGGTTATAAACATATACCGACTAAAGCAAGGGAGGTTTTCGACGTATCCGGAGCCGGAGACACGGTAGTGGCTACGATGGCTGCAGCTCTCGGCGCCGGTTTCGGTATCGAAGACGCCGTAGAAACGGCAAATGCCGCGGCCGGGATAGTAGTCGGCAAAATAGGCACGGCTCCGATAAACGCCGACGAGTTGGGGTTCGCGGTCAACTGCTTGGTCCATTCCAAGCTTGTTTCGCCGTCCAAAATCGGTATGATAGCTGAAAACGAACGCCGCAAAGGCAAAAAGATAGTGTTTACGAACGGATGTTTCGATATTCTTCACAGGGGGCATGTAACTTATCTCAAAAAAGCCGCCGCCATGGGGGACCTCCTTATCGTGGGCCTTAACAGCGACGCTTCCGTCAGGCGGCTTAAAGGCGGCGGGAGGCCCGTAAACAATGAGGCCGACAGAGCAGAAGTCCTTTCCGCCCTAGAATCGGTGGATTATGTGGCAGTCTTTGACGAAGATACTCCTTTGGAGCTTGTTAAGGCGGTCAAACCGGATATTCTGGCAAAAGGGGGAGATTATAATGCATGCGACGTTGTTGGGAGAGAATACGCCAAAAGGGTTTCCATAATAGATTTTGTGGACGGCTATTCCACCACAGGCACGATAAATAAACTTAACGGAGGCAATATATGATACTGGTAACCGGAGGCGCCGGTTTTATCGGTTCCAACATAGTTCGCGGGCTAAACGATATGGGCGTTGCGGATATAGTTATTACCGACGATCTTTCAAACGGCGATAAACACAGAAACCTTAATCGTCTCAACTTTAGGGATTATATAGACAAAGCCGATTTCGACGCAGATTCGTTTTTCAGCGGAAACGCCGTTGAAGCTGTGTTTCATCAGGGAGCGTGCTCCAGCACTACGGAAAGCGACGGCCGCTATATGATGAAAAATAATTATGAATATTCAAAAAATATTCTTCACGCCTGTATAAAACATAACGCGAGATTTTTATACGCGTCCAGCGCTTCCGTGTACGGCGGAGGAGAGCGCGGCTTCAGGGAAATATCCGAATGCGAATACCCGCTGAACGTCTACGCTTTTTCCAAGTATCAGTTCGACAGGTATCTTACGGCTATGATGCCGTCTCTTAAAATACAGACCGTCGGTCTGCGGTATTTTAACGTTTACGGCCCCCAGGAAAATCATAAGGGCAAAATGGCGTCGGTGGCCTTCCATATGTTCAATCAGATAAAAAACGGAGAAAAAATGAAGCTTTTTGAAGGAAGCGAAAATTTTAAGCGTGATTTTATCCATGTGGACGACGTCGTTTCCGTCAATTTGTTTTTTTACGAAAATAAGCGTCTTTCCGGTATATATAACTGCGGCACCGGCAAAGCAGAAAGCTTCTGCCGAATAGCGGACGCTCTTTCTGAAATGTATCCCGAAGCGTCGGCGGCCTCAATACCTTTTCCGGAAAGTCTTAAAGGCAAATATCAGGCTTTTACGCAGGCCGATATCTCTAAATTAAGGGAAGCCGGATATACCAAAGAGTTTATGTCTCTTTCCGATGGAACGAAAAAATACGCGAAAATCCTCGAAACAAGCGGGGGCTATCTGCTTTGAAGAAAAAGGAGCGTTCCTTTTCCAAAAAAATAGATACGTATGCAGGGATTCCTCTTTTATTCGCTTTAAGCGGCCTTTGGCCCGGAAGAAGCGGAAAACCGCCCAGACATATATCCAGGGCGGCTTTTATACGTATGGAATCTTCAAGGGATACGGTTTTAACGGAAGCCGCCGCCAGGGCGTTTAAGGAACGCTATCCGGAATCTGAGCTGGTTTATTTTACGGGAAAGGACAATTACGGAGCCGCTTCCCTTATAGCTTCCGTCGATAAAGTTATAGAGATATATCCGGAAAGCATACGCAAAAGCGTAAACACGGTCAAGGCGTCCGGCTTTTTCGATTTGTGGGTCGATTTCGGCCCCTGGTCCAGGTTCGAATCCATAATGACCTTTTTTGCCGGAGCAGGATATAAAATAGGCTTCCGCACAGATGGAGAGTTCCGTCACTTCGCTTACGACGCCGTGGCGGACCTTGTTCCGAAAAGGCATCTATGCGATAACATCGCTTCCCTTATGAGCCTTGCCGGCATAAAAATATGTTCAGGGCCGCATTTTGCCGCTCCTGCTCCGGCAGAGAAAAATCTTGTTATTTTCAATATGTTTCCTGACAGGCCAGAACACGGCGCCCGCAGATGGGGGGAGGAAAACTGGAAATACCTGCTTTCAAGGCTGTCTAAAAAAGGATACAGGATAGCACTTACCGGAAATAAGCCTGATTCTGAGGAGGCCGATAAATTTACGGAAAGTCTGGGCAGCGATTTCGATGTCGACTATCTTGTCGGCCGTCTCGAAGGAAAGGAGTTGCTGGAAACTCTTTCAAAAGCCTCTCTCGTAATATCGGTTGATTCATGGATACTTTATATCGCGGCGGCTATGAATGTGCCGGTTCTTGGGCTGTACGGCCCTACGTCGCCTGAAATGTACGCGCCTGTCGGAAGCCGCGCCGGTTTTATAAAAAGCGGCGCCGTATGCTGCGGATGCCAGAATATTTACGGCGAGGAGGCGTGCCGCATCAATGAACCTGTGTGCATGGATTCGATAGACCGGGGCCTTGCGGAGCAGGAGGCTTTCAATATACTGGAAGGGCGTTTATGAAAGTTTTTACCATGTCCAATTACAGAAGCCTTTCCTATTCGGTTATTCTGGCGGTTTCCGATACGTCCGCTTACGTTGCGGCGGTATTGCTGGCGTATTTTACCCGTATATGCTCCCAAAGGCTGTTTGATATCGTCGATCTTCAGTTTTCTATATATCATTTTGCTTTCCGGCTTATCTGGATATACCTGCTGTATATGGTTATAATTGCCTCTCAGGGCCTTTATACGAGCCGCAGCCCCTTCTGGAAAGAATCCAGGTCTTTGGTAAAGGCCGTTACCATAGTGTTTACTCTTGCTTTTGCCACCGTGTCTTTTTTTAAGCTCTCCTCCAGCGTATCAAGACTTATGCTAGTTTTCATATGGGGCTATTCCATATTTTTTGTTATTACTTTCAGATATATACTGAAAGAAAAGCTCTTTTGCCGCCGCTTTTTCACCAAAAACGCCGTAATCGTGGGAGATCCGGAAGAAGCGGAACGGCTTGCGGCAAGCTTCGATAAGGAGCATCCTCTGGGATTTAACGTTGTGGGGATAGTTACCGTTGACGATCATCCCAGAGGCAAGATAAAGCATTATAAAGTTCTGGGCGGCATAAAAAGGGTTAGGGATATACTTGTTACTTACGACGTAAGCGTAGCCGTTTTTCTTCCCAGCGCCGCCAGATACGAGAATATTTCCGAAATAATCGGCAGCTTGCAGCTTATGCTTTCGCAGATAGTAGTGGTTCCCGGGTTGGGCGGCCTTGCCTTTTCCAACGCGGAAATAAATCAGACGCTGGATACTCAGCTGTCGTATTTTCAGATAAACAATAACCTGAAATCCTTTTTTAACAGGTCCGTGAAAAGAACCGTGGACATAGTTCTGTGCGTGATTTCCCTGCCGGTTCTGCTTATTGTTACGTTCATTATTGGGTCGATAATCAAGGCCACGTCTAAAGGCCCTGTTTTTTACTCCCATAAGCGGGTGGGAAGAAACGGCCGTATAATAGGCATTCTTAAATTCCGCTCTATGTACCGCGACGCGGATAAGCGACTTCAGGAAATATTGGCGCGCGACCCGGAAAAGCAGCGGGAATGGAAAACCTCTTACAAGCTGAAGGACGATCCGAGGATAACTCCCATAGGCAAATTTTTAAGAAAAACATCCCTTGACGAACTGCCGCAGGTGTTTAACGTTATTACGGGGGATATGAGCCTGATAGGCCCGCGTCCGGTGGTGCCTTACGAGCTTGAGACATATTATAAGGATTACGCTTCTTATTATCTCATGGTAAGGCCTGGCATAACGGGTCTGTGGCAGGTAAGCGGAAGAAGCGATACGGGTTACGATTTCAGGGTGGCCAGAGATACGTGGTATGTCCTTAACTGGTCTCCGTGGCTGGATATAGTAATACTTTTAAAAACCCCTATGGCCGTATTCAGGCAGGACGGTGCATATTAACCATGCGTACTAAAACTTATTTCATACAAACTTTCGGCTGCGCCATGAACGAATACGATTCGGAACGTATGGCAGCAGCTGCGGAAAGCAGAGGCTTTATTCCGTGCGAGGCCGCCTCCTGCGCCGATCTGATAATCTATAACACGTGCAGCGTTAGGGAAAAGCCGCAGACAAAAATTTCAAGCTATCTCGGCCGGGCGCGCATATATAAGGAAAAAAATCCTGATATTATAGTGGGTATAACCGGGTGCGTGGCTCAGCAGGAAGGAGAAGCGCTTTTGAAGCGGTTTAAAACCGTGAATTTTGTTGCCGGAACCGACGCTGTTTCCAGAATGGGAGATATTATCGATAAAGCCCTTTCCGGAATCCGTTTCGCCGATACCGGCGAAACGTCGGGGGTTTTTTCCATAGGCGAATTCAGCCGCAGGCCTTCCGTTACCGCCGGAGTTACGGTAATGAAGGGCTGTGAAAATTTCTGCAGCTACTGCATAGTGCCGTTTGTCCGCGGAAAAGAGCTTTCAAGAAAGCCGGATGAAATACTTAAAGAGGTTGAGCGTCTGGCCGATACGGGCGTCAGGGAAATCTGCTTTCTCGGGCAGAACGTCAACTCCTACGGCAGAGATCTTTCCTGCGAAACGGATTTTTCCGATCTGCTTAAAATGGCCGACAGGATACCCTCGATAAACCGCATACGCTTTATGACTTCCCATCCTAAAGATTTTTCGGAAAAAATGATACGTACCATAGCGGAATGCGAAAAGGTCTGCAGATATATCCATCTTCCTCTCCAGTCCGGCTCCGACAGGATACTTAAAGCGATGAACAGGAAATATACTTTGAAAGAATATATGGACAAGCTGGATTTAGCCAGAAAAATAATGCCCGACGCAGGGTTTTCCTCCGATTTTATCACGGGCTTTCCGGGAGAGACGGAAGATGATTTTAACGATACCCTTAAAGCCGTAGAATATGCGGAATACGAGCATATATTTGCGTTCAATTATTCGCCAAGGCCCGGAACCGCCGCGGAGCAAATGGGCGACACTGTGCCGGATGAAGTTAAAAACGAGCGTCTTACCAGGCTGTTCGAGCTTCACGGGCGGATTTCGGACGCCAGACTGCCTGAGTTTGTGGGAACCGAAACCGAAGTTCTCGTAACAGGTAGAAAAGACGCCGGGGTATTTACCGGTTGTAATACCTGCGGCAGAAATGTAAACTTTATATCCGATACCGATATGGAGCCCGGAGAGCTTGCCCGCGTAAAAATAACGGAAGCAAGGCGCGGCGGTTTTTCCGGCGTACTTGTATAACGGGCACGGGGAGGGGGAAAGGCGATGCTGATAAAATTATCCGTAAAACATGTTGTAAGAGAGCCCGTATCGTCCAGATATATGATGATACTTCAGTCCGGGGATGAAGATAAACATTATCTTAAAATAAACGTGGGCGACAGGGAGGGCGAGGCGGTTGACCACTGGCTGAAATCCATAACGCCTCCCAGGCCTATGACTTACGATATGATTTCCTCCATAATAAATCTTTCCGACGGCGTAAACGTTTCGCGCGTTATAATAGACAGATGCGACGAATGCGGAGTATTTTACGCCAAGCTGGTGCTTTCCGTAAACGGCATGGAAAAGGAAATAGACTGCCGTCCATCCGATGCGGTTGCGGTCGGGGTCAGGCTCAACGCTCCCATATTCGCCGACGTATGTATTATGGACAAATACGGCATACGCTGTTCGAAATAACGGCGGCGCGTGCATAATGTAAGATACGGAGTTTATATATGATAAGAGAAAGAAGTTTTACCGGCATATGGGCTGGCCTTGCGGCGGCACTGCTTGCCGTGTCGGCGTTCGTTCGTATTCCTATGTATCCCGTTCCGCTTACGATGCAGATATTTATCGTTTTTCTTATTCCTCTTGTTTTTGGTCCGAAAATAGCTTTTTACGGCACCGCCGCCTATATCGTAATGGGGCTGGCCGGTCTGCCCGTGTTTGCCGGGGGAGGGGGTATAGGTTATGTGCTTATGCCGTCCTTCGGTTATCTTATCGGCTATCTGGCTTCAGCCGTTCCGGCAGGTCTGATATGTTCCAGGATAAACAGGCTTTGGGGATTTATTATGGCCGGCGTGGTTTCTCTTGTTATAATTTACGCTTGCGGCGTACTATGGCTGTATATTAATATAAATTTTATACAGGGAAAGGAAATGCTTTTTTCTACCGCCTTTAAAACTGGCGTGCTTGCGTTTATTCTGCCGGATGCGGTCAAACTGGCCGGAGCGATTGCCGTAGCGCCGGTTTTGTCGAAGTTTTTCCGTTCCGTAAGAAGCAGGGCGGCGGGCGGCTGTCCCAATAACGTTTAATTATTATATCAGCGGAGTCTTACTATGCTTAAATATAACAATCTCGGCCAGATGCTTACAGTACAGGCGCAGAAATGGAAAAATAAACCCCATATATATTTTAATAAGGATGTTTACACGTACGCGCAGGTGGAAGAAGAAGCCAATAAAGGCGCCAGGGTTCTTAAAAGTCTGGGAGTAAAGAAAGGCGACCGGGTGGCAATCCTTATGGAAAATTGCCCGCAGTATATAATAGCCCTCTTTATGATATTTAAAACGGGCGCCGCGGCGGTTCCGGTAAATAATATGCTTAAGGATTCGGAAATAGCTTATATTCTGAACGACTGCGAGGCAAAAATAGTCTTTACGTCGGAAAAGTTCGCCGATATGACAGACTATCTGAGAGATAACGTTAAAAGCATTGAAAATATAATATCCTGGGGAAATGCGTCGTTTGACGCCATAGATATTAAAAATGCCGGTGCAAGAGTTTCGGGAGCCCCTCTTGAATACGATTTCGGCACGGACGATCTCGTGTTCCTAGTTTACACCTCCGGCACCACCGGACATCCTAAAGGAGCCATGCTTTCCCACGGCAACCTTCTTTCCGACGCCAAATCCATAGACGATTATTTTCACTGGGACCCTAAAAACAAGTTTCTGCTGTTTCTGCCCATATTTCATTCCTATACGCTGATGACGTCGGTATTTTATTCGACATACCTCGGATGCGGAATCGTAATGCTGGAATCGGTGATGGAGCTTAAAACCAAAAAGTTCAGGGATATACTTCTTTTTAAGCGTCCGAGGATAATGCTGGGGGTTCCTCAGGTGTATCAGGCTCTTATAAAGGCTCCTATGCCGAAGTGGTTTATAAAGCTGCTTTATCCGATAAAGGTTCATATTTCCGGCGGTGCGCCTCTTGCGGAAGAAACTCTTGAGGAATTCAGAAATAAATTCGGAGTTCCCATTCTGGAGGGCTACGGCCTTTCAGAAGCGTCGCCCGTGGTTTCCTTCAACACCTTCGAGCGGCAGAAGGCAGGCACCGTGGGCAAGCCCTTGCCCGGAATAGAGGCGAAAATCGTAGACGGCGAGGATAGGGAAGTTCCTATGGGAGAGGTGGGAGAGCTTATAATAAAAGGCGGCAACGTCATGAAGGGGTACTGGAAAATGCCCAAAGCCACCGACGATGCCATTAAAAACGGATGGCTTTTTACCGGAGATTTCGCCCGCATAGACGAGGACGATTACATCACGATAGTAGACCGTAAAAAGGACCTTATAATCACTAAAGGCATGAACGTTTATCCGAGGGAAGTAGAGGATGTTATAAAACAGCTTCCGGGCATAGACGCGGTGGCGGTTATAGGCGTTCCGCTTTCCGGCAGGGATGAAATGATACTTGCCTATGTAAAACCGGCGGAAGGCTCGGACGTTACCGTAAAATCAATTAAAGACCACCTTAAAGCGTCCATAGCGTCCTATAAAAATCCTAAACACATATATATAGTGGACGACATGCCTCTTACCGCAACCGGCAAGGTTTTAAAGCGCAGGCTTAAAGAGATGGTTTTAAACGGCGAATTTAAAGTGGATAAATAACTTTTGATCTCTGGGAACCGCCTTTTACCGGCGGTTCTTCTTTTTCATGGCTTAGGACGCTCTTTATTTAAGCTGCGGTTCTGTGCCGCTTATTAGCTTCAGCGGCTGTATCCTTATATGGAATAAAGTGAAAATTATTGCGGACGTTTACTGTGCCGCGGCTTGCCGCGTAAACGGATAATCTTCCGGTATGGTATTCGCAGAGCCCGGGGCAAAGGCGGAAGCAGCTGGTTTGCTTCGTCCTCCTGACGATAAAAAGATATTCGCCTTAATTTTTATTGGGGTATTTTGATGAAAAAAGTTCTTTTAGCGGTTCTGCTGGCCGTTATAGCCGTATCCAACGCGCAGGCTGCGGGGAAGAATCGCGATTTTTCCACATTGGGTGCCAGCATAAAATATTCTTACTCCAAGCCTGACGGCTGGGGGCCTAAATATAAAGACACTTATCTTGAAGCGGACGGCGTTCATCGATACGGGCCTCTTGATCTTTACTGGTATATAGACTATTCCAACCTTTTCAGAACTCCTAAATTAAGCGATAAATTTTATTCCAGCCCGGATTATATGTACGGTGAGATAAATCCGAGAATATCGGTAGACTGGCTTTCCGGAGCGGATTTGGGATTTTTGTTTTTTAAAGAGTGGTTCCTTGCTTATAATTTTGAATTCGACAATGAAAAAGGAAACGGCAAAGGTATGCTCAGACATTATCTAGGCATAGGCACCGATTTCGACTTACCGCTTTTCGATTATGCCAAAGCGAATATTTACGCCCGTTATATACAAAAAAACTACGGCCGCAGCGAAAACCGGTGGGACGGGTATATGCTTAATATGTCCTACGGAATGACCATACATAAATTTAAAATAGGGATAAGCCTTGGATATTCCGGCTGGCTGAAATGGGTATTCGGCGCGGGAACGGGCGGGGATTCTCCGGATAATCGGACTACCGATTCCGTACAGTGGAACAATACTTTCGACATATCCTACGGCGGTTTTTCCATTCTTTATACGTATCAGGTAAACGTAAACTATTCGGAAGTACGGCAGAACTCGTCCGGCGTTCACAACCAGGCCGTAGGCATAAAATATTCCTTAACTTTCTGACGGTAAAAAACGTAAAGACCTCTGTATTTTTTCGGCGTATTATGTATAATATCATAATATATTTGGGATTTCAGGGTAAATAATGGCAAAATTTCTTTTTTTCGTATTGGTTTCGTTTTTTTCTTCTTCAGCCGCGGCTTCCGGGATGACATTTGCGGAGGATACTATTACCGTAGGCGGATGCGAGCTTAATGTTCTGGTAGCGAAAACCGCGGAACAAAAGGCAAGCGGTATGCTGGGTTTTACGGACGATTCATTTCCGGCCGAAGGCATGATCTTTATAGGCTCTGTTCCTCAAAAGCAGTATTATCATACAGTCGGAATGAAAATGAATATACGGATAATGGGAGTGGATACTGTAGGCATTAAAAAGTACCGGGTTAACGGAGGGGCCGTATACGCTCCCGAAGGCATACGCTCCATAACCGTTTTCGGGGATTCCGTTTTTGAGGTTCCGGAAAAGCTTTATCAAAGCGAATTGAAAGATTGCCTTTTTAAGGACGGAAAAAGGAGATGAAGAATTCTTTCCTCTATGCTAATGGGCTTCCTGATGATACGCTGGCCTTTACATCCACCAGGCTGGGCGGTTTCAGCTTGGGAGCTTACGCATCTTTAAACGCGGGCATATTTACGGACGACGATAAAATAAACGTATTAAAAAATATAGAATATATAAAATCCCGCCATAATATAGGCATGCTGTCCCTTTTAAGGCAGGCGCACGGCAACAGGGTAATCGAAGTTTCCCGCGATAATTTTTCCGAAACCTATTTATCCGAAGGGGACGGCCTTTTTACCGGAGAAATCGGCCTTGCCCTTGGAATTTTTACGGCGGACTGTTTTCCCGTGCTCCTTGCGGGGAAAAGCAATATCGCCGCTCTCCATTGCGGCTGGCGCAGTCTTAATTCCGGTATTATCGAGAATTCCATAGAGCTTTTTGTCAAAAAGGGGGATTTTCCTCTTTACGCCTATGCGGGGCCTGGGATATGCCCCGATTGCTACGAAATTAAAAGCGATATGCTGGACGAGCTTGACGGGCGTTACGACCCTGAAAGCGCCGTTATACGCGAAAAGGGCGGAGTATACCATCTTGATTTAAGAAAGCTTGTTGAAAATGTTTTAAAAATCAATAAAATAGGCAACAGCCGGTTCGCTGCCGAAACTACCTGCTGTTCGGATATGTTCTACTCTCACCGAAGGGATTCCGGAATTACGGGCAGAATGCTTTCCGTTATAGAGAGGCGCTTAAAATGAGCGTTGCGGAAAATTACCGCCGTACGGCGGAAGACGTAGAACGTATCGCCCTCAAATACGGCAGGAAGCCCGATGAAATTTCGATATTGGCGGTTTCCAAAACTCACCCGGCGGATAAAATGCTGGAAGCCGCCTCCTGCGGCGTAAGGCTTTTCGGGGAAAGCAGAGTACAGGAGGCGCTGCCTAAAATCGAAATCGTAAAAGCGGCCTATCCGGACGCCATATTTCATTTTATAGGCAAGATCCAGACGAATAAGGCGAAAAAGCTGGTGGAATATTTTTCCCTTATACATTCCGTGGACAGTCTCCGCGCGGCGGAAGCCTTAAACGGCGCCGCTGAAGCCTGCGGAAAAATCCAGGATATACTTATACAGCTTAACCTTGCGAGGGAGCCGCAGAAAGGCGGCGTTTATTACGAGGGCCTTGAAGAGCTGATATGTTTTATTAAAAAAACGCATAATCTGAAACTGCGCGGATTTATGCTAATCCCCCCGTTTGAGAACGAGCCGGAATATAACAGAGCATATTTTAAAAGCGCGGGAGAAATTTATAAAAAATTTAAAAAAGACGGGAATTTTAATATCGATATTCTGTCAATGGGTATGAGCGGCGATTATGAGACGGCTATTTCGGAAGGTTCCACCATGGTGCGCATAGGTACGATGATTTTTGGCTCCAGATAGTGGAAAACGGAGTTATTATGACAATATTATTCTTTATCATTAAGGCTTATATCATTCTTTTAATGTTCAGGTATGTCGCTACGAGACAGGAATTGACGTTTAATCCGATAGGTAAAACCGTGGCCATGCTGACAGACCCGGCATTCAGGAAATTTAAGGTCGCCAAAGAGCAGACCGACCGCTTTATCCCCATGCTTATTCTTGCCGGAGTTATTATCGCCGCTTTGATAAACATGCTTTTTACCAGGTCCAATCCTGTGCAGGCCATCCTTGCCACGGTAATGAATTTTCTTCTTTTTTTTATGATGTTTTTTGTGGTCTCGGTCCTTTTGGGAAGTCTAGTAAATAAACCCGCCATGAGTTCTTACGTAATGTATTTTTTCCGCCTGGGCGTTCCGTGGGTAAAGCTTACGAGAACTTTTATTCCCATAACCAGCGGTAAAATAATATACCCCGCCGTAGCGGTTATCTTTCTGCTTTACGTTTGCTTCAATTTCATAATAATGACCGGATTGCAGGCTTTTTCTGGCGGAATAAACGCCGTAAACCCGGTATATTCCCTGTTATTCTCGGTAAAATCGGGGCTTCTGGGCCTTACGGGGTTACTTTATTATCTTTGCTGGCTGGTAGTGGCAAGGGCTCTTATGTCCTGGGTTTCTCCCGACGTCCGCAATCCGTTGGTGCAGCTTATATATACGCTGACCGAACCTGTGCTTGCTCCTTTCCGCCGTATCATACCGTCCGTCGGCATATTCGACCTTTCGGCTTTTGCGGCGATCCTCACGCTCAGCCTTGGGGCGTCCGTTTTAGAGAGGCTTATTGTTTCCGTTTTTTGATTATTCATTTTCAGAGGTAAATAATGACTGTATTCAGACTCCTTTACGGCACAGCCATAGCGGCCGTATTTATATTTTTCAGAGATACCATAGGCATAGACATATACCACGCTCTCATATATTCCGCCGTAGTGATTTTGGGCATTATTCTTGTGGACCTTATGGCGGGCGGGGTAAGAAATTTTAAATTTCTTTCCGCGTTTCTTTCCGCGTGCCTTTTTTTGATTCTCGGTTTCATCGTGACTCAGTCTTTCCGCTCCGTATTCGCTAATGAAGCCGTTCGTCTGGTATGTCTTTTCATGTTTATTTATATAGGTATTCTGATAGGTTATAAAAATTACAGACTTGTAGAAAATCTGTTTACAAAAATAAACCTGAAAGTCTCAAAGCCTAAACTGACCGCTATGCCCAAGCTTGTGGACACCTCCACTCTTATAGACGGCAGGATAGCCAACATTGTGGAAGCGGATTTTATGGAGGGTTCTCTCGTTATCCCGGTGTTTATTCTCAAGGAACTTCAGAACGTGGCAGACTCCCACGATCACCTCCGCAGGCAGAAGGGCAGGAGAGGACTGAATGTCCTTAAACGTCTTCAGGAGCAAAAGGGCATTCATGTGGAAATAGACAATACCAATTTCGACGACATCGGCACAGTGGACGAAAAACTCGTGGCTATGGCGAAAAAAGTCGGCGCAGTAATCATGACTACCGACTTTAACTTGATGAAAGTTGCTGAGATTCAGAATATAAAAGTACTCAATCTTAATAACCTTGCCATTGCCCTGCGCCAGACCATACTTCCAGGGGAAGAGCTTACGATTACCGTGGCTAAAGAGGGCAAAGACCCTTCGCAGGGCGTGGGCTACCTTGACGACGGCACTATGGTGGTGGTGGAACAGGGACGCAAAAATATCGGAGATAAACTTAAGGTCGAAGTTACAAGCCTTTTGCAGACTGAATCTGGCAGGATAATTTTCAGCCGGGTAAAAGCGTGACTGTCGCTCTGGTCATACCGGCAGCGGGGGTTGGAGAGCGTTTTTCAAAAGAGATAAAAAAACAGTTTTATCTGATAGACGGTAAACCCGTTTTATACTTTACTTTGAAAAAAATGCTTTCTCTGTATAAATTTGACGAAGTTATACTTGGGATAAACGACGGCGATAAAGAGCTTGTGCATGGCATAATAAGCCTCTTACATGCGTACGTTCCATTTAAAACTGCTTCAGGAGGAGACACAAGGGCACGCACGGTAATGAACTGTTTGGAAGCTGCGTCGTCAGAGCTTGTGCTCGTTCACGACGCGGTGCGGCCCTTTGTGGACGAACGCACCGTGGCGGATGTTATCGCGAAAGCCTGGGAATTTGACGGGGCGATACCGGCTGTCAAGATTCGGGACACTGTAAAAAGAGCGGAAAATGGTATCATAGCGGAAACAGTAGACAGGGAAGGGCTTTATCTTGCCCATACTCCTCAGGGATTTAAGCGCAATATATTAAAAGAAGCCATGAACGCCGCTTTTAACGGCGGCTTTTCCGTTACGGACGAAGCTTCCGCCATGGAGCTTTTCGGAAAATCTGTGTATATAGTGCCATCCGCTCCTGATAATATAAAAATTACCTATACAGAAGACATACAAACGGTTAATATGCTGAAAAGTAAATATTTTGGTTAAATGCCCGTAAGGGTTTAGGGAGATTTATGGATTTTTTCGGAGGAGACTTTAACGGAGCGGTAAGGCAGATTGCCCTATCCATCGTTCCTTTTCTGCTGGCGGCCACCGTACATGAATTTATGCACGGCTATGTGGCCTATAAACTGGGGGATCCCACGGCTTACAGAGCGGGGCGGCTTACTTTAAACCCCATAGCCCATATAGACCCGATAGGTCTTTTATGCCTTGTATTTACAAGAACTTTCGGCTGGGCTAAGCCTGTTCCCGTAAATTTTTATCTTCTGCGCCATAAATACGGCATGGCCATGGTGTCCATAGCCGGGCCTCTCTCTAATCTGGTTCTTGCTGTTATCTCCGTTATGGCCCTGCATCTGTTCGCTTTGCTTGTGGATAACGTAAGACTTCCGGAAGCGATAGTGTCTCCCGTGGGAATGATGATCTTTTATTCTATCGGTATAAACGTGGCCCTTTTCGTATTTAATCTGCTTCCTATCCTTCCTTTGGACGGAGGCCGTATAATATATAATTTTCTTCCAGAAAATCTTGCGGATAAATATGCCGTTACCGAAAAATACGGTTTTTTTATAGTGCTGGCTTTGGTTCTTACCGGCGCCGTAAGATATGTGATACTTCCGCCGATGAATTTAATATATTCTTTAATCATGTAAGAGGCAAATTTATGAAAAAACGTGTTTACAGCGCCATGAGGCCCACCGGAGAACTGCATATCGGGCACTATTTTGGAGCTATTCAGAACTGGGTCCGGTTACAGAACGAATACGAATGTTTCTTCGCCGTGGCCGATTGGCACGCGCTTACTACCTCTTATGAGAATCCGGAAAATATTAAATCCATGCGCAGGCAGATGATTCTGAACTGGCTGAGCGTAGGTATGGACCCCGATAAATGCACGATATTTACCCAATCGCATAATCTTTATACCGCCGAGCTTTATTTGCTTCTTGGTATGATTTCTCCCGTATCGTGGCTTGAAAGATGCCCTACCTATAAGGAAATGATACAGGCGCTTTCCGGCAGAGATATCGCAAATTACGGATTTCTCGGGTATCCGGTGCTGATGACTGCAGATATTATAATGTACCGGACAAATTACGTGCCGGTCGGCGCCGACCAGATACCCCATATAGAAATGGCGAGGGAAATCGTCAGAAGGTTTGCCAATCTTTACGGTGAAAGTATTTTTACCGAACCGGAAGCGATGCTTACGGAAGTTCCTAAACTGTCCGGGCTGGACGGAAGAAAAATGAGCAAAAGCTACAACAACTCCATTATGTTGTCGGAGGATTTTGCGTCCGTCGAAAAAAAGCTGAAAACCATGATAACCGACCCTCAGCGCAAACGGAGAACAGACCCGGGCAATCCGGACGTGTGCCCCGTGTTTGAATATCATAAAGTATTTTCAACGGAGCAAGAGAGGGATTATATTGTAAAAGGCTGCCGCAGCGCATCTATCGGCTGTATAGAATGTAAATCCATACTTATACGGCACATGGAGGAGTTTTTGACTCCCATACATGAAAAAAGAAAGAAATTCGAAGCGGAAATAAAAGACGTGGACGAATTTCTGGCTCCGTATCAGAAACGGGCGAACGACGAAGCCGCAGGCGTTATGGAAAAGGTGAGACGGGCCGTAAAAATATGAACGAGCTTCTCGATATAAAGATACAGGATTACGAAGGCCCTTTGGACCTTCTTATCCATCTCGTATATAAAAACGAGATGAATATATTCGACGTATCCATATCGGAAATAACAAGCCAGTTTATCGCCGAAATCAAAAATATGAGGGATATGGATATAGAAGTAGCCGCGGAATTCATAAACATGGCGTCTTATCTTGTGTATCTTAAATCCCGCATGCTGTTGCCAAGAGACGCTTCGGACGGGGAGGAAGCGGACCCGGAGGAAGCAAAATTCAGATTTAACCAGCTTTTGATAGAATATTCTTTTTATAAAGATATGGCCGCGGAACTTAAAAAAAGGGAGGGAGCGGAGTCCAGGTTCTTGGCCCGTACCGATTCGATAGTGATCTTAAAGGAGGATTTTTACACCGAGGACGCTTATAAGCTGGCTTCGGCCTTTTTTTCCGTAAACGGGGAAAAGAAAAATAAGGCTATGGTCGTAAAAAATTCCAAAATAGCTACGGAGGAAATAGCCAACAGAGTAAGGGCTTTTGTCCTTTCGCGTGATAAAACCCTCTGGAGCGAAATATATGCCGGATGCGCGGAGAAAATAGATTCCTGCGTATCTTTCGGCGCTGTTCTGGAACTGGTGAAAAGCAAGAAAATCAAAGCATTTCAGGAAGGTAACTTTATGGAAATACTGCTTACTCTTTTAAAAGAGAGGGGCGCGGAACGGTATGCCTGACGATAAGAAAAAATCCGGAGACGGGACCGACAAAGCCGATATAGTTGAGCTTACCGATGCATTCCTTTCACTTATGGACGAATTCGAGGAAGATAAAAGGAGGCGTCAGGAGGAAAAAAGCAAATCGGAAAGCCCGGTAAGAGATATCCTTGCCGACCTTACCGCTCCTTACGACGCCGATAAAATAGATGCGGACGGCGGCGAGCTGGACGAGGAAGCCCTAAGCAGAAAATTTGACGCCGGTGAATCAGAGCGGGAGGAAATTCCTGAAAACCCCTTTGAAGGCGAAAAGCAGGAAAACCTTTCAGAAAATAAAGAAAAACGCATATTCTACGCGTCTCTTTACCTTTCCGGCAAGCCTGTGGAGCTTGCCACCTTCAGAAAGATGCTCGACCCTATCAATCTGGAAAACCGCTTGCTGAACTATGCCGAAGAATTTAACAAATTGAGAGTGGGGGTGCGTATACGCATGGTTTCCGGCGGATATCAGCTTGTTACCGATTCCGACGTTACGGGATTTCTCGAAAAATATTTCGGCGAGAGGACGGAATCCCTTTCAAGGGCGTCTCTTGAGACGGCGGCCATAATAGCTTACAGGCAGCCGGTAACTAAAGCCGAGGTAGAGGAAATGCGGGAAGTGAATTCCTCCGGCACTATGAAATATCTTCTCGATAAAAACCTGATAAAGGTTGTGGGACGCAAACAGGTTCCCGGAAAGCCTCTGCTTTACGCCACGACAAAATATTTTCTTGAATATTTCGGGCTTAACGATATATCCGAGCTTCCGACCTTCAGAGAATGGCAGGAGCTTAAACAAAACCAATGAAAAGACTTACGCGTATTAATAAATATATAGCTTCCTCAAGCCTGTATTCCAGGAGGGAAGCGGACAGGATGATAGCGGAAGGCCGTGTTTCGGTCAACGGAGAGCCGGTTGCGGAACAGGGGCTGAAAATCGACGAAAATAACGACGCGGTTTTTATCGACGGAGTTCCCATATATTCCGGCAGGCCGGAAATATTCAAGTTTTACAAACCCAGGGGAGTGCTTACGGCTTACGGCGACGGAAGGGGAAAGGATACTTTGGAAAAGTTTTCATTGTTTGCAAAGCGTAAGCTGCCGTATTCCGGACGGCTTGATTACGAAAGCGAGGGGCTTCTTCTTTTCAGTAACGACGGAGAGCTGATACAGCGTATGCAAAGGCCGGAACATAAAGTTGAGAAGGAATATCTCGTTACGGTGGACAGGATGCTTTCCGCAGAAGAGATAAAGGAGTTTTCAGGCGGGCTGGAAACGGCTAAAGGCACTTTTTTGCCGTGCGGCATAGTAAAAAGCGGAAACCGCAGTTACAGAGTTACGATAAAGGAAGGCAAAAAACGCCAGATAAGAAATATGTTCGGCTATTTCGGTTCTACGGTGCAGCGTCTCGAAAGAATACGCATAGGCCCGGTGGCTATCGGAGATTTAAAGCCGGGAGAACATAAAAGCCTTACGGAAAAAGAAATAAAGGAGCTATATAAATGTACAGGGTTAAAATAAGGACTAATTTTTCATCCGCTCATAATCTGAGAGAATACAAAGGAAACTGCGAGAATCTGCACGGCCATAACTGGAAGGTGGAAGCCTACCTTAAAAGCGAAACGCTGGACCGTCTGGGAATGGTGGAGGATTTCAGGGAGTTCAAAAGGAATATGCGCGCTATAATGGAGGATCTGGACCATAAATATATTAATGAAATTGAATATTTTAAAACGGTTAATCCTACCAGCGAAAATATCGCCCGTTATATATTCATGCGCCTTGAAGCAGTCTACGGCAAAAAGACCGACAGAGTTATAGTCTGGGAAAACGACGATTCGGCGGCGGAATACTGCGAGTAGGCGCCGTGAACCGGGAAATTTCCGGCGGAAAGAAGGTTTTTAATAAAGAAGGCCGCAGATGACAGCGGCCCTTGTTTCTCTGGCAGTTTCCGGGTTTTTATCGTCCACCGTGCTTCCCGGGAGCTCAGAGGCGGCGTTCCTCGCGTTCTTGCTCTATTATCCGGAATATTCGGCCGCAGCCCTTGTTGCAGTTACAATCGCGAATACTGCCGGGAGCATGACTTCTTTCTTAATGACAAGGTTTATTCCCCATAAAAAACCGTCGGGGAAAGCGTTGAATATGGTAAGCCGCTTTGGAACTCCGCTTTTGTTTTTTTCATTTGCCCCGATAGCGGGGGATATGCTGCCGTTGGCTGCCGGCTGGCTTAAACTTCCTATATTGAAATCCGTATTTTTCATAATGCTGGGAAAGCTGGCCAGATACTGCGCCGTTGGGTGGATGGCTTTTAAAATCAGTTAAGAAAGTCGTTCAGACGCTTTTTAAGGGCTTTTTTTTTAATTTTTCCATGGCTCTGGCTTCTATCTGCCTTACCCTTTCCCGAGAAATATTCATTTCTTCTCCTATTTCTTCGAGGGTTTTAGGTTCCCCTCCGTCAAGGCCGAAACGCTGCATTATTATTGTCGCCTCGCGTTCGTTCAGGTCGGATACTATTTCGTCCATTGACGCTTTAAGCGTTTTTCGTATTATTTCTTCTTCTGCGTCGGGGTAGGAGGATTCAAGAGCGTCTATAAAAAACCTGTCGTCGCTTTCTCCGATAGGGGAGTCCAGCGATAATTCGTTGCGCGAAGCTCTCGTTATATCAGTTATATCGGTTTCGGATATTCCCGTCGCCTGGGAAATTTCCTCTACGGTGGGCTGGCGTTTCAGATTTTTAACAAGTTTTTCTGAGGCGGAATTTATACGGTAAAGTATATTGGCCTGTTTTACAGGCAGCCTTACCGAACCGGTCTGCTCCGTAAGCCCCTGTATTATCGCCTGGCGTATCCACCATACCGCGTATGTGATAAATTTTACGCCTTTATCAGGGTCGTATCTTTTGGCAGCTTCAAGAAGCCCTATATTTCCCTGATTGATAAGATCGGCAAGCGGGATGCCGGTGTTTCTGTATTTATTAGCTATGGATACCACGAATCTGAGATTGGCCAGTATAAGTTTTTTAAGCGCTTCTCCGTCACCTTTGCGTATACGGCGACCAAGCTCTCGTTCTTCTTCCATGGAGTAGGGCTTATATTCGGATATGTTTTTAAAATAAAGCTGTATAGAATCTCCGGACGTATTTTCGTTCCCAAGCAGGCGGAGTTCTTCTATATTTTCCAGCTCGTCGGCCGGTTCGTTCAAACCTTCCAGAGCGTCGTTATCGTTTTCAAAATCGCCGCCGGTATTTTCCGTCATAACATCCGCCTGGTTCCGGTTTAAAAAGGGGCGGAATTTCCGCCCCTTTTGCCGAATTATTTTTCGCTTATATTGATTTTACCATTTTTGAACGATATTTCAATAGCAGAATTGGGCTTTGTTTTCCCGCTTATTATACTCTCCGCCACAGGATTCTCTATCATACGCTGTATGGCCCGTTTCATCGGGCGCGCGCCGAAGCTGGGGTCGAACCCGCTTTCCACTATGGCGTCAAGGGCGGATTCGTCAAATTCCGCTTTTACCGGTATATCCTCAAGGCGTCTGGCAAAGCCTTTGAGCAGCAGCTGCGCCACGTGCCGCAGATCTTCTCCTGAAAGGGGATGAAATACTATTATATCGTCCACCCGGTTGATAAATTCAGGCTTAAAGTATTTCGACAGCTCCGCCAGGGCGGTTTTATTTATTTTTTCATATTTTTCCTCCATTGTGTCATTCGTCGCAAATTCTTCCATTATCTGCTGAGACGCTATATTGGAGGTCATTATTATCACTGTATTTTTGAAGCTTACCACACGGCCTTTCGAATCCGTAAGTCTTCCGTCGTCGAGAAGCTGGAGCAGAAGATTGAATACATCAGGATGAGCTTTTTCGATTTCATCCAGAAGTATTACTGAATAAGGGCGCCGCCTTACTTTTTCGGTAAGCTGGCCGCCTTCCTCGTAGCCTACGTATCCCGGAGGCGCGCCTATAAGTTTAGCCACGGCGTGCTTTTCCATATATTCGCTCATATCTATTCTGATAAGGGCGTCTTCCGTATCGAAAAGGAATTCGGCAAGAGCTTTGGCAAGCTCGGTTTTTCCGACCCCCGTAGGCCCGAGAAAAATAAAAGAGCCCATGGGCCTGCGCGGGTCGTTAAGGCCGGCTCTGCTCCGGCGCACGGCCTCGCTGACCGCTTTTATAGCCACATCCTGGCCGATTACCCTTTTATGAAGCCAGTCTTCCATTTTAAGAAGTTTGTCCGCCTCTTCTTCAAGCAGCTTCGTAACTGGCACTCCTGTCCAGCGGGAAACGACCTCGGCCACGTCTTCCTCGTCCACTTCCTCTTTAAGCATGGGCTTTCCGTGCTGTATGGTTTTCATTTTTTCGCTTATTTCGGAGGACCTTTTTTCCAGTTCCACAAGACGGCCGTATTTAAGCTCGCTGGCTTTTGCAAAATCGCCTCTTCGTTCGGCGGCTTCCATATCGAGCTTCGTCTTTTCTATTTCCTCTTTTAAGGACCTGGCTTCCCCGATAACGTCCTTTTCGCTTTTCCATTGGGCGGATAGGGCGGCTGTGCGCTCCTTCAGCTCTCCTATTTCCTTTTCGACGTTTTCGCAGCGGGCTTTCGACGCCGGGTCCGATTCTTTCTTCAGGGCCTGGCGTTCTATTTCGAGCTGCCTGTGCCTGCGTTCCAGCTCGTCCAGCTCCGCAGGCATACTGTCTATTTCCATACGAAGCCTTGCGGTCGCTTCGTCTATAAGGTCTATGGCTTTATCCGGCATAAATCTGTCCGATATGTATTTATTCGCCAAATGAGCCGCGGCTACGAGGGCCGCGTCCTTTATACGCACCCCGTGATGTATTTCGTATCGTTCCTTAAGGCCGCGCAGTATGGATACGGTATCCTCTACCGAAGGTTCCTTCACATATACCGGCTGAAAGCGCCTTTCCAGGGCGGCGTCCTTTTCTATATACTTTTTATATTCGTCCAGAGTAGTGGCGCCTATGCAGTGAAGCTCTCCCCTGGCAAGGGATGGTTTCAATATATTTGCCGCATCCATAGCGCCTTCCGTCGCTCCTGCTCCTACAAGCGTATGTATTTCATCTATAAAAAGTATTATTTCTCCTTCACTTTCTTTTATTTCTTTAAGAATAGCTTTAAGTCTGTCCTCGAATTCTCCCCTGTATTTAGTGCCGGCGATAAGCGAACCCATATCAAGAACCGACACGGTTTTATTCTTAAGGCTTTCCGGTACGTCTCCCTTGACTATGCGCTGCGCCAGCCCTTCGGCTATGGCGGTTTTTCCTACGCCCGGTTCGCCTATGAGAACCGGGTTGTTTTTGGTTCTTCTGGAAAGGACATGGATAACGCGCCTTATTTCCTCGTCCCTGCCTATTACAGGGTCCAGCTTGCCGTTTCTGGCCGAGGCGGTAAGGTCTATCGTATATTTTTCAAGGGTGTTCATTTTTTCTTCCGGATTCTGGTCCGTTACCCGCTGGGAGCCTCTAAGCTCCTCCATAGCCTTTTGCACCGCCTTAAGCTCGATTCCTGCCGAAGTAAATATCTTGCGCAGGGAATAATCGGCCTTATCCACGACGCCCATAAAAATATGTTCCGTGGACACATACTCGTCTTTCATTTTTTTGGCGGTTTCAAAAGCGTAATCCAGAGCCTTGTTTGCGTCCGGGGAAAGCACCGGCTGCTGGCTCGCTCCGGAAACTTTCGGAAGAGAGTTCAGTATTTCGTTAACTTCTGAAAGCACCTTATCTGGATTTGCGCCTATTTTCTGCATAAGAGGGCGCACAAGCCCCTCCTGCTGGCTGAGAAGGGCGGCCAGCAGGTGTTCCGGCTGTATCATCTGGTTAGAAAGCCTGTCTGCCACCTGCACTGTTTCCTGCAGGGCCTCCTGGGCTTTTATCGTCATCTTGTTGTAATTTATCATACGGGTATTCTCCTTAAATAAAAGCTTACTGCTCGCGCTCTATCTTGATTTTAGTTACCGAACAGTTTTTCTGATCCGTTTTTAAAGCTATTTCCTCGCCGTATTTACTTTTGATGTGTTCTCCTATATTGTTAAGCTGCCTGTTGAGGGCGTCTATCTGTTCACGCATCTGCATTATTATTTCCACCCCGGCCAGGTTTACTCCCATTTCCTTGGTAAGCAGCGTTATATAACGCAGGCGCTCCACGTCTTCCTCCGAATAAAGCCGCGTGTTGCCTTCAGTTCTGGAAGGCACTATAAGCCCCATGCGTTCGTATTGGCGAAGGGTCTGGGGATGAAGCCCCAGAAGTTCCGCTACGATGCTTATCACATATAAAGGTTTATGCTTCATTCCGCTGCCGCCGGTCGTTTATTCGCTATATCCGGCCTTTGGCCAGAAGGTCGCTTCTGTCTGGACGCCGGGTGCCGTCCATGATTTCCTGGAGCTTTTTCCTTTCTTCTTCCGTAACGGCTTTGGGAATTATTACTTTAGCTATAACGTAAAGATCGCCCTTTGCGTCTTTTTTCAGAACGGGCATTCCTTTGCCTTTCAGTCTGAATTTCTGGCCGTTCTGCGTGCCCGGCGGGATATTGAGGGAAACGTCCCCGTAAGGGGTTGGAACGGTTATTTTTGCTCCGAGAGCGGCTTCGAATATATCTATCGGAACGTTAACGCTCAAATCCGCCCCGTTGCGTTCGTAAACGGGGTGGGAGGCTACTTCCGTTATTATATAGAGATCGCCGTCGGGGCCGCTGCCTGAGCTCGCGTTGCCTTTTCCGGCAAGCCGTATTTTGGAACCGCTCCCCACGCCCGCAGGTATGCTTACCTTTATTCGTTCGCTAGTGGAAACAAAACCGGACGTGCCGCAGGTTTTGCAGGCTTCGGTATATTTTTCCCCGGTTCCGCCGCACGCTTCGCACGAAGTCTGGAAAAAACCGCGGCTGTTTTTGGATACGCCGGAACCTCCGCATTCCGTACACACGCTCTTTTTGCCGCCGGTTCCTCCGCAGGAAGGGCATTTTACCGTGCGGTTAACGTTTATTTCATAGCTGGAGCCTTTTACCGCGTCGGCAAACGGTATGCGTATGGAATAAGTTATATCTTCTCCCTTTCTGCTGGAAGAAGCCGTCCTTCTTCTCCTGCCACCTCCCAGATTCCCGAAAATATCCCCGAACAGGTCCTCGAAAGAAGTGCCGCCGAAGTTAAAATTGCGCATATCCTCGTAGTTCATGTTCTGGAAATTGTACCCGTGGCCGCTGTTCGTAAAGGCGTCGTGACCTACGGAATCGTATTCTTTTCTTTTTTCCGGGTCGGAAAGCACGGCGTAAGCCTCGGAAAGTTCCTTGAATTTATTTTCTGCGTCCTTGTCGCCCGGGTTTACGTCAGGGTGGTATTTTCTTGCCAGCTTACGGTAATTCTTTTTAATTTCGTCCGCCGTGGCGGATTTTGTAGTTTCCAGTATTTCATAGTAATCTTTTGCCATTAAAAAAGCCTCGCGGTTTTATATGCTTCTGCCTTATTCCTTTTCCACCTTTATAACCCTGGGAGAGTTTTCGGATTTTTTCTTCAGGGTTATTTTAAGGACGCCGTCTTTCAGCGACGCTTTCACATTTGTCTGATCGACGGCCGCCGGTATCGCGAAGGACCTGCTGAAACGGCCGTAGGAACGTTCCAGGCGGTAATAATTGTCCGATTGCTTGTCTACCGGGAAGTTTTTTTCACCTTTCATGGTAAGCACGCCTTCAGCGACCTGTATATCCATGCTGTCTTCCGAGACTCCGGGAATTTCCGCTACGATTATTATTTCCTCGTTATTTTCCAATATATCAACGGCGGGAGACCAGTCTCCTCCCGAGGTTCTGAAGGATTCGTCGAAAATTTTATTCATTTTCTCCTGCATTGAAAGCAGGTCGCGCACAGGGTTCCATCTGACTATCGCCATATCCTTGCTCCTTATATCAGTATTATTAGTCTGATAAAAATATATGATTTGAGTCTTATTGTGTCAAGTTTTTTGTTTGCATTTATATCATATAATAAATTAAGATGACACGAACGATAAAAATGTTATTATGTCATTAATAATTATAGCCGCGTCTGGGGCTTTTTACGGATAAATAACCTTTATGCAGTCGAAATGGCTTTTTCCGGCGGCGATCGCCGTATCGCTGCTTATACATTTATGCTTTTTGCTGTTTTTGCATCTTTCTCCTGATCAGGAAAAGGATAAAAACGCCGAAGACGAACCGGTTGAGGTTTCTCTTATTCCGAAAGAAAAGCCTCCTGTTCCGGAACCCGTCCCGCGGTCGGAACGGGCTGTACCCATACCGGAGCCGCCTGAAACCGACCCCGAAGAAACCACTCTCGAACACGACCTTCCCGGAGGCAGAACAAAAGGCGAGGATAAGCCGAAGGAAACGCCTAAACCGGCTCCCAGGCCAACTCCAAAACCTGTTCCCGCTCCTAAGCCGGTTCCGGGTACGGCAGGAAAACCTGCCCCAAAGCCTGCCGAACCTGCCGTTGAGGAGCCGAAATTCGGCTCGGAAGAAACCTTGCCCGTAAAAGAGCCGGAAATAACGAGGGAACCGGAATCTGAACGGGACGTGAGCGGTCTCTTTAACACCAGGGATATTACGGACAGGATAGCAAACTCAAAGCCTGAGCTGCCTAAAGGAGAAGATACGGCGTCATACAACGCTTTCGAGCAGAAATACGCTTCTTATTTCGGCAAATTCAGAAGGCGCATTTATCAGTTATGGCAGTATCCGCGCAACGCGGCCATGAGAGGAGAAAGCGGCGTAGTAGGCGTTACTTTTTCCATATTGAAGGACGGTTCCGTGGTAAATATAAAAATGACGCGTTCCAGCGGATATCCGGAGCTTGACAGGGAAGTGATGCGGGTCCTCAAAAATGTGGGCAAAATACCGCTTCCCAGTTCCTATGAGCTTGATCAGCTCAATGTGGACGAAGCAAGTTTCATATATACGATCGGCGGCGGTTACGGAAGATACATAGAATAGTTACGCTTCCGCCCGATTAACGGGAATAAATTTATCCTTTTAATGTTTAATAAATTTTGATACAATAATAAAATAGATTTTTATTGGGGAATAGGGATGGAAACTAAACAGTGGGAACTTAAATGGATGGCGTGGGAGCTTACGGAAGCCTGTAATCTGCGCTGCGTTCATTGCCGTTCGTCTTCGGAAATAGACGCTCCGGAAGGAAAATTTACCTTTGAAAAATCAAAAGCCTTTTTGGACGGAGTCGCCTCCTTCGCTTCTCCCGTAATAGTCCTTTCCGGCGGCGAGCCTTTAATGAGAAAGGATATTTTTGATATAGCCAGGTATGGCACGGATAAAGGGCTGCGTATGGCTATGGCCACAAACGGGCTTCTCGTTACGGACGAAATATGCGAAAAAATAAAATCTTCCGGGATACGGATCGTATCCATGAGCCTGGACGGCCCCAACGCGGCGGTACACGACGATTTCAGGGGCGCCGAGGGAGCCTTCGACGGTATGGTAAGAGCGGCGGCTCTTTTCAATAAGCACGGTATCAAATTTATAGTAAATTCTTCTTTTACCAAGCGAAACCAGCCGTATATAGCAGAAACCTATAAAAAAGCGAAAGAGCTGGGCGCTCACGCCTGGTATATGTTCCTCATAGTGCCTACGGGCCGTGGCGAGGAAATAATGGCGGAGCTGGTTTCCAAGGAAGACTACGAAGACATCCTTAACTGGCATTACGAAATGGAAAGGAACGAGGACGGCATCCTCGTAAGACCCACTTGCGCACCACAATACTACCGTATTTGGCATGAAAAAAGCAAAGCGGACGGAAAGAGCCAGGAGCGCCGCTCGCTTTCTTTTTCCACGGGAGGGGGCAAAGGGTGTATCGCCGGTCAGACCATATGTTTCGTAAACGCCATGGGAGATGTTCTTCCATGCTCATATTTTCCGGAACCCGCCGGCAACGTGTTTGAAAAACCCCTTAAAGAAATATGGGAAAATTCGGAGCTTTTTTCCGAGCTGAGGGATTTTAAAAAATACGAGGGCAAGTGCGGCGTATGCAGATTTATAAAAGTATGCGGAGGATGCAGGGCGCGGGCTTACGCCGTAACAGGCTCCCATCTGGCCGAGGAGCCTTTCTGCGATTACAGGCCGGCAGGCGCCAGATAGCCGAACCTACAATCTTAAATAAAAGCAGTAAAATAAAGGAAAAAATCTCTTAAAGAGGTGTGCTGCCATGTCGGAATTTGAAAACAGAATAAGAGACAAAAGTCTTTTATCCAGAATTACCACCGCTGACAAACTTATTCCCTTATTCGCTTCCACCGAAAAACGCAGGCTTAATCTGGGCTGGTCAGGATTTACGCCGGTAGGTTATCCGAAAGTCATACCTGCGGCGCTGGCGGATCATGTGGAAAAAAACAATCTTCAGGGTAAATGGCGTTTTAATCTTTTTATAGGCGCCTCCATAGATGCGGAAATAGAAGACCGCTGGGCCAGCCTTCAGATGATAGACAGGCGCTGGCCATATCAAACGGGAAAAGCTGTAAACAAAGCTATAAATAAAGGCGAGATACGTATGGGGGACAAGCATCTTTCGATGTTTGCCCAGGATCTTTTCAACGGATTTTACACTATGGAGGAGGGAGGCGGCCTGGACGTGGCCATTGTGGAAGCTTCCGCCATAGACGAGAACGGAAATATAATTCCGGCCGGTTCTGTCGGAGCCGCTCCTGAAATAATAGCTATCGCGGATAAGATAATAGTTGAGATAAATACCGCCATACCGTCTTTTGAGGGTATGCACGATATATGGTTAAGCGACGCTCCGCCTTATAAAAAAATAATCCCGATAACAGACGTGCGCCAGAGGATAGGCACGCCGTTTATTCCTACCGATAAAAATAAAATAGTAGGTATAGTGGAATCCGCCATTCCGGATAACGGCAGAGCCGTTCGCGGAAGCGATGCCGTTTCGGACGCGATCGCGGCCAATATAATAGATTTTTTCAGCCATGAGGTTAAATCCGGCAGACTGCCGAAAAATCTGCTGCCTCTCCAATCCGGAGTAGGCTCCATCGCAAACGCCGTGGTTATGGGGCTTACCAATTCTCCCTTTGAAAACCTTACCGTTTACAGTGAGGTTCTTCAGGACGGGTTCCTGCCTTTTCTCGATTCGGGTAAATGCAGGTTTATAAACGCCACCTCGGTATCTCTTTCGAACGAAGGGTTCGAGCACTGGTGGAAAAATTACGACAAATACAGAGAATCCGTGCTTCTGCGTCCCATGCAGATATCTAATAATCCGGAAATTATAAGGCGTCTCGGAGTTATAGCCATGAACACTCCGGTAGAGGTGGACATATACGCTCACGCCAATTCGACTCTGGTAGGAGGGGTAAGAATGCTTAACGGCATAGGCGGCTCCGGCGATTTCTGCCGGGCGGCGTATCTTTCCATAATGCACGCTCCGTCCGTAAGAGCCGGTAAAACCGACGAGCTTGGCATATCGTCCATAGTTCCCAAAGTTCCTCATGTGGACCATACGGAACACGATCTTGACGTCGTCGTTACCGAGCAGGGGCTTGCGGATCTCAGGGGCCTGTGCCCCAAAGACAGGGCGTTTAAAATAATAGATAAATGCGCGCATCCTGCCTACAGAGACTATCTTAGGGATTATCTTGAACGCGCTTCAGAAAAAACCAAAAACGCCCACGAGCCGCAGATATTGTCTGAATGTTATAAAATGCATATAAGCCTGGAAGAAACAGGAACCATGCGTTTTTGGGAACATTAGTCAAAATAGGCTTTTTAGCGAACGGGAGGGAAAGCCCTCCCTTTTATTTTGTGAAAAAAACTGCTATTTCATCGAGACGGGACTTGCATCTTAAAAAGCGGCGTTCAAAAACCGAATTTATCATTTCTTCCGTAAATATATCGGCCATGCTTTCGCCGGAGTTTTTTATAAACAGCTTAGTATCGTAATAATAACAGTGGTCTATAAAGGAAGCGAAGCGAAGGGCATCGTCAAATTTTGTAAACCCCCTGAAATCATATATAAACAGTTTTTTAAAATTTCTTGGCACTACGAAAAAACGAAAAGGGTGGTTGCTCCTCAATACTTCAATCAAATCGTCAAAACCGGCCGTAAGTATTTTTTTCTCGTCTTTCGCGGAAAAAAGGGTATCGTTAAAGCAGGATTCTGAAAATTTAGCCTGCCATTGCGCCATATTTATGCGGAAACTTACTCCTTCCACAATGACCGTCCTGAAAGCGCCTGATATTATTCCCAATTCCCTTGCGAATCTTTCCGTGTCGAAGTTTCCGCCTCCCAGTTCGTCCGGAGGCCTGTTGGATGTGGTTATGATAACGGTATGGTCGTTTACGGCTTCGATAAGGCGGGCGGCCATTCTTGTATTGGCAGGGTCGTCCAGGTCGAATTCGTCTATAAGGAGGAGGTCCAGTTTTTTAAACTTTTCTATTGTATTTTCAAGACCGTAATAGTTTATAAAATATGTAAGCTCAAGAAAGCTCATAAACGCTTTGCTTCCGTTAAAGGCGTTGAAGCAGGCGGAAAGCAGATGCGTTTTTCCTACTCCGTAAGTACCGTCTATATAAAGGTTTTCATGCTTTTTAGCGGTTTTACTTCCGCGGAAAAGGCTGCGAAAGCGCTTTTTCTCTGTATCTTTGGAACCACTTGTGATATTGCTTAGAATGTTTTTCAGATAAAGCTGCGACGGATAGCGCTCGTCATGTTTATAATTGTCGAAGGTACATTTATTGAATTTCGGATGCGGCTTTAGCTGACTGAAACAATCGTCCGCCGATACGTTGAAATCTATGGCTTTTATGTCCGACATAATTTCAGATATATGTAACATAATTTAAAAATTTGCAAGGAGTTTCGCCGATGCTCAAATCCATAACGAATATAGCCCTGGAAACTGGGGAAATAATAAAACGCGGCATATATGCGGATAAGCATATAAATTATAAAAGCCGCGTGGATATGGTAACGGATTTCGACGTAAAGGTGGAGGACATACTGAAAGAAAAGCTTGCCAGGCTTTTTCCGGGATATGAGCTGGTGGCGGAGGAATCCTCTGCAAGCCCGCTTAAAAGAGAAGGAAACGTCATATACATAGACCCTATAGACGGGACTACCAATTTTGTGCACGGTTTTCCGTTCGTATCCATATCCGTAGGAGTATATACGGAAGGCGAAGGGCATTACGGCGTGGTTTACAACCCGTTATTAGGAGAGGTTTTTACCGCATCCAGGGGAAACGGGGCCTTCCTGAACGGAAGCAGGATATACGTATCTAAAACTCCGCGTCTGGAGAACTCTCTGTGCGCCACCGGTTTTCCGTACGTAAAGGATAATATCCCCGCCCTTATGAAAACGCTGGAGAAAACCCTTATGGCTACAAGAGGCATAAGACGCGCCGGTTCTGCGGCTCTTGATTTATGCTATGTGGCAAAAGGTGTGTTTGACCTTTATTACGAAACGGCCCTCAAGCCATGGGATGTTTCTGCCGGTATGATAATAGTAAGAGAGGCCGGCGGAATGGTAACAAATATGGACGGAAGCTTTCAGAATCTGGGTTCCGATTCCCTTATAGCTTCCAACGGCCTTATTCATGACGAATTTATAAAACTTATATCGGAATAAAAAATAAGGCCGCTTTTAAAAGCGGCCTTTTCTTTTTTAGTAGATTCTGTCGATTAGCTCGGTTATAGCTTCCGACTTCGGCGAAGAGGGCCGCGGACTGCGTCCGAAGCAAACTCCGAGATTCTCGTAAAAACTTATCATCTCCGGATGAACATGGCGCTGCTTTATTGCGTCTTTGGTAATCATGTAGCGTATCTGCCCGTCGCCCGTAAGGTGGGAGAAGGTTACGCCGGTAATGCCGTTTAAAAGGAGCATTACAGCGGAAGCTCCGGCTTCTTTACCGAAATTGGAGTCCAGAGCCGAGCTTTCGCCGCTGCGTACAATATGGCCTGGCACGACTTCCCTTATTTCGGGAATTTCAAATATGCCTTCCACGTACATTCCCGTCTTTTTCATAAATTCTTTTGTTTCCGGGTCCGCTTTCATAAGCTCTTCAAGTCTGGATTTGACGCATTTTGCCGCTCCGGCCAGTTTTGCGTGTCCGAAAGCGTCTTTCTGGCCGCCTTCGCAGAAAAGGTTGCCGTTTTCGTCCGTAATCCCTTCGGCTACTACTATGGTATAAGTCCCCGCGTGAACGTCGCTGTTCGTGACTCTTCTGAAAAAATGCTCTTTTATGTGGGAATAAACCTGGCCGAAATCAACAGGAACTTCCGGTATGAGTATGCAGTCCGCATCGGCGGCTATACCACCGCGAAAAGCCGTGTGTCCGGCATATCTTCCGAAAACCTCCGTTACCATTATTCTGTTATGGGTGCGGCCGGTGGTTTTCAGGTCCTCGACGATACACGCTATTCTGTTTATTGTGGAGTCTCCGCCTACGGAATATGTTTGAAGGTCCAGATCCATGGTCTTGGGGGCGTGAACCACCGGTATCCCGTTTTCGTGCAGGTCTACTACGACGCTGCCCGTATCGTCGCCTCCGGCCACAACAAGCCCGTCTATGTCAAAATTTTTAAGGCCTTCCAGTATGCGGGCGTATTTGTTGGTGTCTTTGATTTTAGAAATTTTAACCCGGGAGTGGCCGGCTTCGCTTCCGGCTCTGGTGGAATTTATCATTTCCAGCCTGTTTCTGTCGAGACGGGCGAGCCTGTTAATATCTACCAGGTTATAAAGACCGGCGTAACCGTTAGGAATTATATACGCTCCCACGCCTTTGGAATTAGCCATCAGCGCCGCTCCGCGCACAACCGCGTTAAGGCCGCCGCAATCGCCGCCTGCGGTAATTATACCAATATTGCGGATCTGTCCCATGCTTCTGCACCCCTTATTTTATTTGGTTCCTGATATTTCAATATATAATCCAAAAGGCATTTCCTGTCCATACTAAAGAGACGTATAAGGCCTTTATTTTTCTTAACGGCGATAACCGATGCAGGGGAGGGCGTTACCCTTGCGAAACCGGTATTATGAACATTTCCCGTAATTATCCGCGTCGGGCGATATCCGCCTTTTTCTTTATATTTTTAACTTTATAGTAGAGAGAAAATGGTGTATGCTTACAGGCTCAATAAGTTTTCGGAGAAATATTGAATAGTTATGAAAAAGGCTATAATACTGGTAAGCGGGGGCATGGACAGCTGCGTAACGGCCGCCTGCGCCGTAAAGCAGGGGTATGAACCGGCGTTTTTTCACGTGAATTACGGCCAGCTTACCCAAAACAGGGAGCTTAAGGCGTTCTGCGATATTGCCGATTATTACGGAGTCAAAGACCGTCTGATTGTGGATATAGAATATCTTAAAAAAATAGGCGGCTCATCCTTAACGGACCGCTCCATAAAGGTCGAGGAAGGCACTGAGCCTAAAAAGAGCGGCGCTCTTCCTTCCACCTACGTTCCTTTCCGCAACGGCAATCTGATTTCCATCGCAGCAAGCTGGGCGGAGGTAATCAATGCCGGCAGAATTTTCGTGGGTGCGGTGGATGAGGATTCCAGCGGATATCCGGACTGTACGGCGGAATTTTTTAAGAAATTCAACGAGCTTTTCGGGGCGGCTTTTTCTTCCGGTTTCGAGCTGAAAATAGAAACCCCTATCATAAACCTTTCAAAGGCGGAAATCGTCAGGCTGGGGACGGAGCTTAACGCGCCCCTGCATCTTACATGGTCCTGCTATCAAAGCGAGGATAAAGCCTGCGGGGTATGCGAAAGCTGCTTTCTCCGCCTGAGGGGCTTTAAAAACGCCGGAATTAAAGACCCTATCGAATATAAATAAATTTCAAGGAGATAAAAATGAGCTTAAAAGAGCGGATAACGGAAGACATTAAAACTTACATGAGGGAAAAAGACACCGTAAGCCTTAACGCCGTCCGGATGCTTAAGTCAGACGTAAAGAACGCGGAAATAGACGCGATGAAGGAGCTGGACGACGCGGGCATAATAAAAGTAGTGCAGTCCGGCATAAAAAAAAGGAAGGATTCCGCGGAGGTATACGTAAAAGCCGGCCGGCAGGAGCTTGCAGATAAAGAGCTTGCGGAAATCAAGGCTTTGGAAAAATATCTGCCCGAGCAGCTCGGGAAAGAAGAAATCGAAGCCTTAGTCAAAAACACGGTCGCCAAAATGGAAGAGGACAGCAGAAAAAATTTCGGCATGGTAATGAAAGCCGTAATGGCCAAGGTATCCGGACGGGCGGACGGGAGAACCGTAAGCGAAGTAATAAAAAGGGTAATTTAATGGGAACCGCTGATATACTTATATTGGCGTTCATACTGTTTCTTGCCGTTCGCGGCGTTATACGCGGCTTCGTTATCGAAGTGATAGGACTTTTGGGTATAGTGCTGGCGTTTCTGTTTTCCTTTATGATATACACGCCTATGCTTACCCTTACCACGGCGGTGGGCCTTAGCGGGGACGCCGCCTCCGTTACGGCCTACGTGCTGGGCTTCATTATTATATACGTTATAATAATAATATTAGGGCACTTGCTGCACAAAACCCTTTCCGTAATACATCTCGGCTGGCTCAACAGATTGATAGGATTTCTTTTCGGAGGTCTTAAAGGCACCGTTATAGCCGGTCTTATTCTGTGGGCAGTAGTTTATGTCCTTCCTGAGGACGCGCGCCTTATAAACGACATAAACAAGTCTCAGGCTGCAAAAACCGCTATGGCGGTAGTGCCTTATATATACGATAAAATAAACGGCATAGCCGGAGTAGACAGGATAAATCCTTTTAAATAAAGCCATGTACGATTTTCACTCTCTCGAATTCGAAGATTTTAAAACTTACCTTAAAAACTCCTTTTCCTCCAGCTTTGCAGCGGACGCTGCCGAAGCCCTGCGCCCGCTTGAAAGCGTGGAGGACATACTGCGCGTCCAGCGTGAAACGGCAGAGGCCATAGAACTTGCGGAAAACGGAAAAATAGTGGAAAACGATGATGAATTTCACGAGCTTTACGCAAAGCTGAAAGAACCTCATTTTTCTTTGGAGCCGCTTGAGTTTATAGTTATCAGAAATTTCCTCGATAAAGTGGATAAAATTAAAGAAAAACTTTTAGTCAAGCGAATTAAATATCTGAAAAATATTATAGAATCAATAGATACTCTTTCGCATTTTAAAGAAGAAATAACTTCCTGCATCGAGGATAACGGAGAAATAAAAGACGACGCTACGCCGGAGCTGCGGGCGGTAAGACGCGGGCTTGCGGAATACAAAAGCCGTATAAAAAGCTCGCTTCACGGTATTTTCAATTCTCCAAACGCCGACAAATTCATACAGGACAGGGTAATAGTTCTGCGCGGCGGCCGTTATACGGTCCCCTGCAAAACGAACTTCAGCCAGTATATGCAGGGTATAATTCACGACAAATCGTCTTCCGGCCAGACCCTTTATATTGAACCGGCTTCATGCGTGCAGGCCAATAACGCCATGCAGGAGCTTATTATAAAGGAATCGGAGGAAATAGCCAAAATAATATACAGCCTTATGTCCATACTGAAATATTCGTCCGATTTAATAGACGATTTGACGGAAAAATATAAATATCTGAGCATGCGTCTCGAAATAGGCTTTTTCTACCGGGGCAGGAGCTATGCCTTCGGAGAGATAGGCGGCGGAATACGGCTTGAAAAAGCCCATCATCCGCTGCTTTACCTTCGTAAAGGAGATGGCTCCGTGCCCATAGATTTCGAGCTTGCAAAGGACGCAAAAACCGCCGTTATAACCGGCCCGAATACGGGAGGCAAAACGGCCGCTCTGAAATCCGTGGGATTAAACCATCTTATAACTTTCTGCGGCCTTCCTTTTTTCGGCTCTGCGGGAACGTTCGTGCATTATTCCTCCATCCTTGCGGATATAGGCGACAAACAGTCCATAGTTATGGATTTGAGCACATTTTCATCTCATATGATAAATATTAAAAATATAGTCGATAAGGCAGGCGAAAATACCCTTGTTCTTTTCGACGAGCTTGGTACCGGCACGGAGCCGAGAGAAGGGGCGTCTCTTGCCGTGTCTATACTTAAATATCTTGAGCGCCGCGGAGCGTCTTCAATAGTGACCACTCACTACCCTGAAGTAAAAAATTATGCTCTTAACGACGCCAAAGCCGTGTTCTATGCGGTGGATTTTGATTACGATACATTCGAGCCAAGATACAGGCTTATTAAAGACGTGCTTGGAAAATCAGACCCTATACTTATAGCGCGCCGTCTCGGGTTTCGCGGCGAAATAATAGACGAGGCGGAAAAGGAACTTTTAAAATACAAATCAAGCGTGGAAATGGGCATTGAAGAGCTTAACAGGCTCACGGCGGAGGCGGAGAGGACAAAACGCATTTTGGATGCGAAAGAGGCGGAGCTTGAGGAGAAGCAAGCCGCCATGGACGCCTCGGAAGAAAGCCTTAAAAAAAGGCTGAATTCTAAAGAGCTGGAGCTGCTTGAAGAAGCCTACGCCCTCCTGCAGAGAGGAAAAAGACTTGCTTCCGAAAAAATAAAAGCTAAACCGTCGGATATAGACACGGAGCTGAAAAAGGCGGCGGAAAAAATAGACAAACTTAAATCCGAACGCAGAACGGTTCAGGATATTTCCGCAGGCGACGTCATATTTCTAGAACGTTACGGTAAAACGGCAAAAATAGTTTCAATCGAAGGCGATTCGATTAACCTTAACATGGAAGGCATGCGCGTAAAAATCAATAAAAAGGACGCGGTAGGCCGTAAAGTCGAAAGAAACAGGCAGCCCGCCGTAAAAATAACCTCTCATGCCGGCGGAAGCTCGGCTCGGCGCGAACTGCTGCTTATAGGCAAAAGAGCCGAAGAGGCCCTCGATATGCTGGATAAATTTATAGACGAATCTCTGCTGTCCGGATATGAAAAAGTATATATAATCCACGGCAGAGGGTCCGGCCAGCTTAGAAAAGCCGTTCACGAAGCCCTAAGAAACGCTCCCAGAGTACGGCGTTATTCTCTTGCGGGAAACGAAGAGGGCGGAAACGCCGTTACCATAGCCGAATTTTAAAGCCCCCTTTCCAGATATATGTTTTTATATTCCACATAGTGGTCCGCGTTGTTTTTTATCCATATTATATCGTCTTCTGAAAGCGCGCGGGCAATTTTCCCCGGAGAGCCCATTATCATGGACCCGGATTGTATCCTCCTGCCCGGAGGGACGAGGCTTCCCGCCGCTATGACGCAGTTATCCTCGATAAGTGCGCCGTCGAGAACTACGGCGCCTATGCCGATAAGAACGTTATCGCCTATCTCGCAGCCATGCAGCTTGGCTCCGTGGCCAACGCTTACTCCCCGGCCTATGATGACCGGCTTATTCTCCGAAACGTGAAGTATGGCTCCGTCCTGTATATTGGAACGGCAGCCGATAGTTATAGGCTCTATATCGCCGCGGATTACCGCGCCGTACCATACGCTTGCGTCGTCGCCCAGAGTCACGTTGCCTATAATGCTGCAATTGGCGCTGACGTATGCGCCGGAGCCGAAAGAAGGACCTTTATCCAGGTTTTTGAAAATATTTTTCATCCTATATGCCTTTTTACTGGACACGTTTATTATAATAAACTAATACTATTGAAAAAGATATATTTCATCTGCCAACTTAAAGTACTATTTTTATTATCGAAATAATATACGGCCGCTGCCCGTCAAATGCAACAACGTATTTCGAAACATAGAGGTAAGTATGAGTTACGGAACAAGATTGCGTGAGATACGCAAACATATGGGATTTACCCTTGAGGACATATCCCAGAAAACGAAGTTTACAAAAAGCTTCATTTCACAAATAGAAAATGGTAAGAATTCGCCGTCCATAGCTTCTTTAAAAAAGATTTGCAGCGCGCTGAACACAACCATAAGCGACCTTTTCGAAGAAGAAAAATCCGTTATACATATTTTGAAGAAAAGCGACTATCAGGTATTCGATTATAACGGTTCCTCCTTCAGCTTTATGGCCGCCCAGTTTTCCGGCAGAAAGCTTGAGCCGCTTCTTGTGGAAGTGGCTCCGCACGGAGAAACCAGTTCAAAAAATTATCAGCATATAGGTGAGGAGTTCGTCTATATGGTGAAAGGGGGGGCTGTGTTTGTAATTGGAGAGGAGGAATACGAAGTAAACGAGGGGGAATCCGTTTATTTCAGCTCCAACCTTCCTCACAGGCTTAAAAATAATACGAAAGACAAAATAGTCGCCTTTTGCGTTGGAACCCCTCCGTCTTTTTGACGGACGCTTCCGTTTATTTGGTTTGATTTTTTTATTTTTAGCAATTATACTTTCCGCCTACGCTTGGATCTTAAACGACCGAGACGGAAAGGGCGCATTTTGAAAACGGATATGACCATACCCTCGTCCTGCCGACGGGGGTTTTTTAATATGTTGCCCGGGAGGATATTTAAATGAGCGTACACGGCGAAATTTCGAAAAAAACGGTAAACACCATTATAGGCATGAAAGAAAAGGGAGAAAAAATAACGTGTCTCACTGCCTATGACTACACATCCGCCAAAATATTGGATGAAGCCGGCATAGACCTTATTCTGGTAGGCGATTCCCTGGGCATGGTGATTAACGGGTATGAATCGACCCTGCCGGTTACTATCGAAGAAATAATATATCATACTAAAGCCGTAAGAAAAGGCGCTAAAAACAGCTTTCTTGTGGCCGATATGCCGTTCGGCTCCTATCAGTGCGGACAAGACGAAGCCGTGGCCAACTGCCTGCGCGTTGTGAAAGAATCCGGCGCAAACGGCATAAAGCTTGAGGGAGGCGCGGAAATATCCGGCATAGTCAGGCGGGTGGTGGCCGCCGGGGTAAACGTGATGGGGCATATCGGCCTGAAACCGCAGTCCGTAAACGCTATGGGAGGCTATAAAATACAGGGAAAAAACGGGCCGGAACAGCTTATAGAAGATGCCGCAGCCCTTGAAGAAGCGGGAGCGTTTTCATTCGTTATCGAAGGAGTTACGTCTAAAAGCGCGGAAACCGTTACGAAAAAGGTAAAAATACCGACTATCGGCATAGGAGCCGGCAAGGGATGCGACGGACAGATACTTGTCTTTCACGATATTTTCGGTATATATACAGATTTTCGTCCCAAATTCGTAAAACGGTACGCAAATCTTGCAAAAACGATAAGAGACGCGGCGGAAGAATATATCAAAGACGTTAAATCCGGGGTTTTTCCCGGAGAAGAAAACTCTTTTCTTTAAGGGAGAGGCATATGGAAATATTCGAAACCGTAGCGGAAATAAGAAATACGGTAAAAAAATGGAAAAAAAACGGGTTGACCGTAGGGCTAGTCCCTACTATGGGGTATCTTCACGAGGGCCATGCCAGCCTCGTGAAGGAATCCGTCAGAAATAACGATAAAACTGTGGTAAGCGTATTCGTTAACCCGGCGCAGTTCGGCCCTGGCGAGGATCTGGCTTCATATCCCAGGGATTTCGGAAGGGATAAAGCCATGCTTGAAGCCCTCGGGGCAGACGCCGTATTCCACCCGTCAGCGGATGAAATTTACGGCGGCAATCCGCTCACAAAGGTATATGTGGAAGAAATGTCCTCCGTATTATGCGGAAAGACAAGGCCGGTTCATTTCGGCGGAGTGGCGGCCGTCGTATCGAAGCTGTTCAATATAATATCTCCCGATAAAGCCTATTTCGGTTTAAAGGATTACCAGCAGTTTCGGATAATCTGTAAAATGGCCCGCGACCTTAATTTCGACATTGAAATAATCGGCATGCCGATTGTAAGGGACAAAGACGGACTGGCTTTAAGCTCCAGAAACGTTTACCTTAAACCGGAAGAACGGGAAGCGGCTTTAAGCCTGAATAAATCTCTCGGTATTGCGGAAAAAATGGCCGAAAACGGCGAAAGGAGCGCGGCAAAAATAATAAACGCCGTTAAAAGCGCCATAGAGGCTTATGCCGCCGCCAAAATCGATTATGTAAATATCGTTGACCCGGAAAATCTTAAAGACATAGACACGCTGACCGGCCCTTCGGCGCTTATGCTTGCGGTTTATGTGGGAAATGCCAGGCTTATAGACAACAGAATCATAGGTTCCTGAAAATAGCTTGAAATGTTTATTTCTTACGGCTATAATATTCGGCGAATATCACATAACTTTATATTAATATATGTAATGGTATAGCTGCGTAATATTTTAACGATATATTAAGAGGTTTCCGGAATGGCCGAACTGAAACAGTTTGTCGGTTTTATGCTGGCAAAAGAGCACTATGGTATCGATATAATGATAGTGGAAGAAATCATCCGTATGGTAGAGATCACTCCGGTACCCAGGGCGCCTTCTTTCGTGGAAGGAATCATAAACATGCGCGGAAGGGTTATCCCCGTGGTGGATTTGCGCAAAAAACTAAGCATCGTAAGCGGCGAAGGGAGAAACGAAGCCACAAGGATTGTCGTTACCTGCATAGACGGCAAGCGTATGGGTTTTATAGTGGATAAAGTCGAAGAAGTAATAAAAATAAATTCCGAAGATATAGATAAGGCTCCCGGCACGTCGAGAGCCATAGACAACTATATAAGCGGTGTCGCCCGTACCAGGGAAAAGGGTATGATCATTATCCTGGACATACTCAAGGTGTTTTCTCCGCAGGAAAAGAAAGCCCTCGAGTCGCTGGGTTAATTTTCCGGCGGAAAGTCTGGTTTGGAAAAATATACCGGAGAGCCGCATAACGCCGTAGAAACGGAGGCGGCTCTTTCTTTTTTAAAAAAATCCGTAAAATCCCTTCCCGGAATAGGCGATAAATTTTATAATTCCCTTCAGAAAATGGGGATATCGACCGTCAGAGACGTTATATATTCCTTTCCTTACAGATTCGATATGTTCAAAAGCCCCGTTTACGGCGAAAAAGGAGTAATCGGCGGCGTTTATGAAAACCACGGTATTATAAAAACCAGAAACGGCAAACGTATGCTGAAAGCCGTGTTTCGTTCCGAGAACGGCTTTTTTTCCGCCGTATGGCTGCATTTTAAAGGGGATTATCCGGCCAATACCCTTAAAAAGGGCGAAACATATTATCTTTACGGAACGGTATCTAAAAACGACGGCATGCCATCCGTTTTTCATCCGGAATTTCTTAAGCCGGAAGAGGTGGGAGCTTTGCGGCCGGTATATTCAATACCCGGCGCCATGCCGCAGAGCGTATACAGAAAAGCGGCGGAAACGGCTCTTAAAACGGGGCTTGCGTACGTTCCGGAAACGCTTCCAGATAAGATACTGGAAAAATATAAATTTCCAGGGATTAAAGACGCGATAACCACGCTTCACAGGCCGGAAACCGAAGCGAACGTATCAGGAATAATCTCAAGAACTCATCCGGCATATAAAAGGTTTATTTACGAGGAGTTTTTTTATTTACAGACCGCGATGGAAATAAGGCGGAGGAGCTATTCCGCTGCGGAAGGTATAAAATTTCGGATAGATAAGGATTTTCTTAATAAAATCAAAGATATCATGCCTTTCAGACTGACTTCGGCGCAGCGCAGGGCCCTAGTGGATATATTTAACGACATGATGAGCCCCGCACAGATGAACAGGCTCGTTCAGGGCGACGTGGGCAGCGGAAAGACTATTATCGCCTTCATTGCCGGGGCGGCCGCCGTCGATAACGGGTATCAGGTTATAATAATCGCCCCGACGGAAGTGCTTGCCGAACAGCATTTCGGCAATTTACAGAAATTTTTCAGGAATTCACCGTATTCGGCATGTTTGATGACCGGGTCGGTAAATAAGAAAGATAAGGCGGAAGCGAGAAATCTTATAGCTTCCGGAGCAGTTAATTTTATCGTAGGCACTCATGCGGTTTTGGAAGAAAACGTGGAATTTTTCAATCTTGGTCTCGTTATTGTGGACGAGCAGCACCGCTTCGGAGTACGTCAGCGAAAAGCGTTAATGGATAAAGGGCCGGCCCCCGACGTTATACTTATGACTGCAACTCCCATACCAAGAACGCTGGCAATGACGGTTTACGGCGATCTGGACGTAAGCGTGATAGACGAAATGCCCCCAGGCCGTATTGCCTGCATTACTAAAAGCTATCCTGCGGAAAAGCTTAACGACGCTCTGAAATTCGTGGAAGAAATACTTGAAAAGGGACAGAGAGCCTATTTTATATATCCGCTGATAGACGAAAGCGATAAGCTGGAGCTTAAAGCCGCCACAAAAAGTTTCGATTATATTAAAAGATTTTTTAAAAATAAAAACGTTGGCCTTTTACACGGTAAGATGAAAGGCGAAGAAAAAAAAATACTGCTTGACGGCTTTAAAAACGGCTCCATTGACGTTCTTGTTTCCACTACCGTGGTGGAAGTGGGGGTGGACGTGCCTGAAGCGACGGTAATCTTAATAGAAAACGCCGAAAGGTTCGGGCTTTCGCAGCTCCACCAGCTACGCGGGCGGGTGGGCAGAAGCAGCCTCCAATCTTATTGTATTCTCGTAACCTCCCAGGATATTACGGAAAACGGCCGCAGCCGGATAAGCGCCATGCTTAAATATACCGACGGCTTCAAACTTGCGGAAATAGATTTGGAAATCAGAGGGCAGGGGGATTTTTTCGGAACCAGGCAATCGGGGCTGCCGGAATTTAAATTTGCCAATATAATTACGGACGCTAAAATACTTCAGGCCGCTCAAAAGGACGCTAAAGAAATACTCTCCTGCGACCCCGAGCTTGAAAAGGAAGAAAACAAAATAATAAAAAACACTCTTTCCGCTCATTATTCTGGCGGGGCCTCATATTTGGGCGTAGGATGAGCCTTTATTTTTTGTCTTGAATATCAACCATATCTGTGAGATAAATAATTATACCTAGTCGTAAGCATCTGTTTTCCGCGGCTCGGCCGCCGTCGATACCCCGGAAAGAACGCGAAAATACTTTGTCAGGAGGGACCGATGCAGTTAATCAAACTTTCGGAAGACGATTTAAAAGACGTTTCATCCCAGCTTACATTGCAAAGAGCGGAAAGCTATGTGGGCAATTTCTATGACTGTAACCTTAATGACGGCGTCCTGACGGGAAAGATACGCGGAAACCACGGCGAATACATAGTAGAAATCGAGGTAATAGGCGAAGGCAGAATAAAATCACATAAATGCGGCTGCGAAACCTCAAGGGAAGAATTCTGCAAACATGCGGCGGCTTTGGGCCTTACCTATATATATACGCCCTGGCTTTTCAGCGGCAAAAGAATCGGGCGTTCCGACATCAAAACGACGGACGATCTCAAATACCATATCTCCACCACTCCTTTAAGGGAAATGTTTATAGAGCTTAAAAGCGCCGGATACAGCCTTGCGGATATTGCAGACCTGCTGAAAATATCAACTGTTCAGCTTTCCGGTATAATAAAGGACGACCAAGCCGGAAAAACCCACCAGCTTACGGAACCCGTCAAATTAGCCTGTTTATATCTTTTAGACAAACAACTCGGAAAATAACAAAATACTACGTTAAGGCGGCTTAAAAAGCCGCCTTAAGGCTTTCCCGCATCTGCACGAAGCCTGCGGCAGGGAAAACCCAAGAGGATAAAAACGCCCGATGAACGCTCAGATAATATCCAATGCTCCTGTAGGGACGAAATTCGGATATATGGAATTAAAGTGTCCGGAAATCGCTTCCGAAAAAAACGCCGGCCGTTTTTTTATGGTTTCTGTTCGCAGTGATGAAAAATCCATAGACCCGATTTTAAAAAGACCTTTCGCCATATGCGATATAAAATCGCCGGATACGTTTTCTTTCCTTTATATGATAGTGGGGCGCGGAACGTCTCTGCTTGCTAAATGCCGGCAGGGAGAATATCTGGGCGTTACCGGGCCGCTTGGAAATTACTTTAAGCTCGAAAAAAATGCCAGCGTAGCACTTGCGGCCGGAGGCATAGGTATCGCGCCTATGATAATGACGGCTAAGAAACTGCGCGGGCAGGGATGCCGCGTAACGCTTTTTTACGGAGGCAGGAGCGCTTCCGATATAATAATGCGCGATACGCTGGAAAATATATGCGACGAATTGGTTCCCGTTACGGAAGACGGTTCTTTGGGAATAAAAGGGCTTGTAACGGCTCCGATTAAAGAAAGGATATCGGAGTTCAGGAAGGTTTACGCGTGCGGCCCTAACAGAATGCTTATGGCAGTAAACGATATATGCTCCGAAGCAGGCACGGATATAGAAGTGTCTCTGGACGAACACATGGCCTGCGGAGTGGGGGCGTGTTTGGGATGTCTTGTGGCCGTAAAGGAAAAAACAGGCACGGTTATGAAACGCTGCTGTGTGGAAGGGCCGGTATTTAACGGAGCGAAAATAGACTGGCCGGCTCTTTGCAGAGGGTAGGGATGAGTGAAAGACTTAAAATAAATTTATGCGGCGTAGAGTTTAACAACCCGGTAATTGCCGCCAGCGGTACATTCGGATACGGGCTTGAATTTTCGCGCTTTACGGACCTTAATAAAATAGGGGGAATATCCGTAAAAGGCATATCCTTAAAAGAAACTTACGGGAACAAAATGCCGAGAATCGCAGAAACAGCCTCCGGCATGCTAAACGCCATAGGACTGCAAAATATAGGCGCAGAAAAATTCATTTCCGAAAAATTGCCTTTTCTGAAAAAGTACGATACCAGGATAATAGTAAATTTCTGGGGAAAAACCATAGAGGAATATACAGAAACAGCCGCCATACTGGATAAAGCGGATATAGACATGCTGGAAATGAATATTTCCTGCCCTAACGTTAAGGAAGGGGGTATCGCTTTCTCATCATGTCCTGAAATGACGGAAGAAATAGTTAAAGCGGTCAGAAAGGTTGTAGTTCATAAACCGCTGATAGTTAAGCTCTCTCCCAATATAACGGATATAAGGCTCTTTGCGGCAGCCTGTGAAAAATGCGGAGCCGACGCCGTGTCCGTAATAAATACGCTGCTGGGAATGGCCATCGACGTTGAAACCATGAAGCCGAAAATAGCCAATATTACCGGAGGGTTAAGCGGCCCCGCGATAAAGCCGGTAGCCGTAAGGATGGTTCATGAAGTGAAAAAAACGGTGCGTATTCCCATAATAGGCATGGGAGGCATAGCGTTCTGGGAAGACGCGGCGGAATTTTTTCTGGCCGGAGCTAGCGCTGTGCAGGTAGGCACGGCTAATTTCAGGGACCCGGATTCCTGCGTAAAAATATCGGAAGGGCTGGACGCATACCTTGAAAGAAAAACTATAAACAACATATCCGAGCTTACCGGAAAGGCGGTTTTATATTGAATTCCGAGCTTATAGTATCAGATTCCTGGAAAGAATTCAGTTTGATTGATTCCGGCTGGGGCTACCGCCTTGAAAGGTGGGGCGAATACACGCTTATACGCCCGGACCCTCAAGCGGTATGGGCAAAAAGCAGAGATTCCCGCTGGAGCGCGCCGGACGCCGTTTATAACCGCAGCTCATCCGGAGGCGGCGAATGGAAATTTCATAAAGAGCTTCCGGAAGCATGGACTATTTCTTATAAAAATATGGTTTTTAAGGTGCGTCCAACAGGTTTCAAGCACACCGGGCTTTTTCCCGAGCAGGCGGCAAACTGGGACTGGATATCGGAGACTACTAAAAAACGCCGTGTGGCAAGCGCACTGAATCTTTTCGGCTATTCTGGGGCGGCCACCATAGCTTCCGCTCTCGCAGGAGCGTCCACTTGCCATGTAGACGCTTCAAAGGGGGCGGTTAACTGGTGCAAGGAAAATTCCCATTTATCTAAAACTGCGGACGGAAAAATACGTCTGATCGTGGACGATTGTATGAAGTTCGTACAAAGGGAAGCCAGACGCGGCAAAAAATACGACGCCATAATAATGGACCCGCCGGCTTTCGGCCGGGGAGCAGGCGGAGAGGTCTGGAAACTTCAGAATTCGCTGTGGGAGCTTTTTGAAGCGTGCAAGGCCATTCTTTCGGAAAAGCCTGCTTATATGCTTATTAATTCCTATACGTCCGGCCTGTCTCCTTTGGCTCTTTATAATATAGCGTCGGACTCCTTCGGCGGCCTTATTAAAAACGGCTCTATTAAATGCGGAGAAATAGGGCTGCCGTTCAGAAACGGAGAACGCGTGATGCCGTGCGGTATATATTGCCGTCTGCTTTTTTAAGAATACGCAAAAAATGGGGCCTAAAGGGCCCCGATAGTTTATACTTTTAATTCCGTTTTTTTGCCAAGTTCATCTTTATATTTGTTAAGAACCGGGTCTATTTCGGAAGATATAAATTCTTCCGTTTGCTGTGAAGCGCGTCCGATAAATTCCCTCGGATTCATAAGAGCCGCTATTTCCTCTTCGTCAAGCGGGATTGCCGGATCCTCCGCTATGCGCTTCAGAAGGTCGTTTTCCATACCGTCCTGTTTTACCCGCATACCTGCGTCCATAGAGTGCTGGCGTATATGCTCGTGCATTTCCTGCCTGTCCGCGCCTTTGGTGACGGCTTCCATTATTATGTTTTCAGTAGCCATAAATGGGAGCTCTTCTGAAATGCGTTTGCCTATGATTTTATCATAAACGACTAAACCGCTTGTAATATTTACGAGAAGATCCAATATGGAATCAGTTGCGAGAAAACTTTCCGCAATGGATAAACGCCTGTTGGCGGAATCGTCCAGAGTACGCTCGAACCATTGCACCGCGTGAGTGTAATAGGGATTCGCGGAAAGGGATATTACATAACGGGCCAGGGAGCATACGCGTTCGCTCCTCATGGGGTTGCGTTTATAAGCCATGGCGCTTGAACCTATTTGAGTAGATTCGAAAGGCTCTTCCACCTCTTTAAGATTAGCAAGCAGCCTTATGTCCGTAGCGAGCTTATGGGCGGATTCCGCAATACCCGCAAGAACAGACACTATCCTGGAATCCTGCTTCCTGGAATACGTCTGGCCTGTAACGCCGAAAGCCTTATCGAAGCCCATTTTTGAAGAAACCAGCTTGTCCAGCTTCTTTACCTTTTCGTGATCGTTGCGGAAAAGATGCAAAAAAGACGCCTGCGTGCCGGTAGTCCCTTTAACTCCCCTGAAACGTATGCGGTTTAAAGCGTCCGTCAGATTTTCAATATCCATAAGGAAATCCTGCATCCATAAAGTGGCCCGCTTGCCTACGGTTGTAAGCTGAGCAGGCTGAAAATGAGTAAAACCTAGGGTAGGCAGTTCCTTATACCTTAAAGCGAAGGTTTTAAGATTTCCTAAAATGGATATAAGCTTGCCGCGCACCAGCTTTAAAGCGTCGCGCATGACTATTATATCAGTATTATCGCCCACATAGGCGCTTGTGGCTCCCAGATGGATTATAGGCATGGCCGCCGGGCATACTTTCCCGAAAGTATGAACGTGCGCCATAACGTCGTGGCGGAATTTCCTTTCCATTTCTCTGGCGTAATCGAAATCAATATTTTCGATATTGCTTTTCATCTGGTTTATCTGTTCGTCTGTAATAGGCAGGCCGAGTTCCTTTTCGGATTCCGCCAGAGCCACCCACAGCCTGCGCCACGTAGTGAATTTTTTGTTGGGAGAAAAAATCTTCAGCATCTCCCTGGACGCGTATCTTTCTTCAAAAGGGGTCTTAAAAGTGTCGAAGTTTTCCATCAGACATTTATCCTTTTATTGTTTTAGCCTCGTCACGGGCTTTTTTCTTGATTTTTTCCTCGTCTATCGTCGTAAGAACGCGATTTCTCATAAGAGGGCGTCCTTTAACGTAAACGTCGGTAACGTCTCCGCTTTCCGCGGCGTATACGAGCTGAGATACCGGGTTATATACCGGCGTCATTCGTACGGAATCGAAAGAAAGCACGAAAAAATCGGCAAAATTACCCTTTTTCAGAGAACCGGCATTATCAAGGCAAAGAGCTTTAGCCGCGTTCGAGGTAGCCATTTCAAGAACGGATGAAGCGGGAAGGGCGCTGGCATCGTCGTTAAATGCTTTATGAAATTTGGAAACCGTGGAAATTTCCCCTATAACGGATTGGTCGTTGTTGCTTGCCGCTCCGTCCGTGCCTATCGTAATATTTGCTCCAGCCTTTATAAGCTTTTGTATAGGCGCAAAGCCGCTCGCCAGCTTTAAATTGCTTTCAAGACAATGGGAAACGTTTACTTTTTTGCGGCCCATCAGAGAAATCTCATCATCCGTCAGATGTACGCAGTGGGCGAATATGGAGCCTCTGTAATCAAAAGCTCCGGTTTCATCCATGAGAGACACTGGCGTTTTGCCGTATTTCGCCAGTATCTGTTCGGTTTCGGCCTTTGTCTCGGCCAGATGGGTATGCAGAAGAAGCCCCTTATCTGAGGCGAATTCAACGCATCCCGCTATGGTATCCGGGCCCACGGTATAAAGAGCGTGCGGGCATAAAGACGCCTTTACCAGCTCGTCCGGCTCAAATTCCTCCGCCATGCGAAGGGCTTCTTTAGGAGAGCCCATCACTCCGAAGCCTACCACGCCTCTGATACCGGCGTCCCTGAGAGCGTATGCGGCTTCAAGGCCGTGATAATACATATCGTTTACGCATACGACTCCTGAACGTATGCATTCGGCAGCAGAAAGAAGAGTATAATTATAAACGAATTCGGGAGAAACGTGTTTTTTTTCGGCGGGCCATATATTTTCCTTGAGCCACGTCATCAGCGTAAGATCATCGGCGAGACCTCGGAAAGCGGACATCGCCAGATGGGTGTGAGTGTTTATAAGCCCGGGGAATATTGCGGAATTATCAAACTTGACCTTATCATAGGAGAAAAGGGCGTTTTCATCCCCGGAAATACCTTCGACGACGCCGTTTTCCGTCAATAGCCACGAATTGCGGCGAAGTGACGAATCATACCATATATAATCCGCATAATAGGCGATTTTCATTTATTATTCACCATTACCATTATTTATTATGTAATCGTATATTTCAAACGGGGAGGACGCAGTAAAATCGGCCTTTGACAAAATACCGGAGCCGTAACCGTACCTGCACCAGCACGTTTTTATTCCGGCGGCTCCACCGGAAGCCACGTCGTTTTCACTGTCTCCGATCATTATACAGCTTTCTGGATTATAATAAGGAGTTATGGATTTTATAGTTTCAATCACAGGCTCCGGGGAAGGCTTTTTTTCGGAAAAGGTATCGCCGCCGGAAATTTTAGCAAAGAACTTATCGAACCCGAAATGGTTTATTATTTTCCTTACAAAAATCTCCGATTTATTGGAGGCGACTCCCATTGTAACGCCTTTTAAAAGCAAGCCTTCAAGCAAATCCTCAATACCGCCGTAAGGCCTTGTTTTATCCGTGCAATGAGCGCCGTAGTATGAAAAATAATCGTCCAGCAGCGGCTGCGGGCATTCCTTCGCTCCGGACAGCGCCGCGGCTTTGCCGAGAAAAGTTTTAAGACCGTCGCCCATAAATGAAGCAGCTATATTTTCAGACGGAACTTTCATACCGTTTTTTTTCAAAACGAATTCGAGAGCTCCGTAAATATCCGGCAGCGTATCGAAAAGGGTTCCGTCTAAATCGAACACGGCTATAGCGAACATGCATAAGTATCCGCAAAAAGCCGTCCAGCGTCAAGTTTAAATTATTAAACTTTACATAATAGCACTTATCGGACTAATTATTTGTAAATTTACCCTATTGCCGTAAAGCGTCAAAATCGCCGATTTAAGCGATTTTAGCGATAACAGGTAAAGATAAAAAATAAAAATCGATTACAGGGCTTTTTATGGCTTGCGGCACGGAACGATTTATTTTAATATTTGCCATGATCAAGAAAATAATAATATTTGCCGCGGTTATTTTTTTTAACGTTCATATCCAGGCCCATGCCGGGTTTCCTGAACCTTACAGCGCGGAAAAAGACATAACGGACCGGGACATCACTTTTGCTCTTAAAGAAAATTCCGTTACGGTGTCTTATTCGAGGCCTGCCGTTCCTATGAAGCCTTTTGATATTTCCTTTAAATTCCGCGTGGATAACGTCAAAAGCCTTTCATATTCAACTAATATGAAAATGAATATGGGACGCTATATATTCTCTCCAAAGCCTGCTGACGGTATTTACTCCGTAACTCCCGTTCTGCCGAAATGCGGCTCGGGAAGTTCCTTATGGTACGGAAAGCTCGATATAACCTATAATTCCGGAGCCACGGAAAGCCTGGTATTTTTTTATAATGTAAAATGATAGAAATACCGGCATTTTTCATAATAGGCCTTACGGGCGGTTTCGGCCACTGTGTGCTTATGTGCCATCCTTTCGTTTTATACGTTTCGGGCAGATACTCCGCTTCAAGGGCCGGATATTCCATGCTGATACCTCATATTTATTACAATCTGGGAAGGATACTTACGTATTCCGCCCTGGGCGCGGCAGCGGGTTTTCTGGGAAGCGTGGTTCAATATGCCGGGGCTTTTACCGGCGTTCAAAAGCTGGCCGCAATTTTGGGTGGGATTCTGCTGACAGTATTTGCCGCTCTGTCTTTATCGGGAATCTCCGGCGCGTTTTTCCCTGCAAAGCTTAATATATCGAAATATATATCCCGTTTCGAGCCGCCAAATCCCCTTTTTCTCGGCCTTATGCTTGGATTGCTTCCATGCGGGCTGAGCATGGGTGCGGTAATAGGAGCGGCGTCCTCCGGAAGCGCCTTTACGGGCGCCCTTCTGCTTTTTGCTTTCGGCATCGGAACGTCGGCGGCAATGATGACTATGGCATTATTCGGCAATCTTGCCTTAAAATACAGCGTTATCTTAAAAAAAGCCGGCGGCATTTTGCTTTTTATTATGGGCGCTTATTTTATATATATGGGAGTATCTTTTTAAAAACGCTTTATCCGCAGAGAATTAAGCACCACAAAAAGGGAGCTTACGCTCATAAAGGCGGCGGACATTACAGGATGGATTAACCCGGCTACGGCCAGAGGTATGGCTATCAGATTGTAGGAGAAAGCCCAAAACAGGTTTTCCTTTATTATTCTCAAACTCTTACGGCATATTTCATAAGCTTTTACTATAAGGTTTAAATCGCTTCTCAGCATAACGGCCGAAGCGCTCTCTATGGAAATATCGGTTCCTTCCCTCATTGATATTCCCACTCCTGCGGCAGTAAGGGCTATCGCGTCGTTTATCCCGTCTCCGGTCATTACCGTCTTTGCAGGATTCGGGGAGGATTTAATTATCTCCGATTTCTCGAAAGGCGAAATTCCCGCATATACTGGAATTTTAAGGCCGATATTTTCAAGAACCCGTGCCGCGGCGTTCAGGCTGTCTCCCGTCAGGACAGATACACCGCATCCTTTTTCCATAAGAGCTTTTACTGCATCGGCCGCTCCTTGCCTCGCAGCGTCGGTCATACCGAATACGCCGGCAAGCTCGCCGTTTACGGCGGAATAAACCACCGTCATGCCGCCCTGTTTCCATTGTTCCCCGTTTTCTGTAATATCAGGCTGGGAGGACATATTAACGCCCTTTTCTTCCATAAAACGAAAAGAACCTATAACAACGCTTTCCCCGTTTACGCGGGCTTCCGCTCCCTTTGCAGGGATATCCGCAAAATCACGGGCTTCATAGTAAGCGTCCTCAAGGAAAGAAACGGCTTTTGAAGCCGGATGTTTTGACTTTCTTGCCGCAGAAGCTATAAGTTTCAGGGCCTCTTTGCTTTTTTGGGAAATAATCATTTTTTCAACGGTCATACGGCCTTCGGTAAGCGTTCCTGTCTTATCAAAATAGAAATCGTCAGCGGAGGCAAAGCGTTCTATGGCCTCCCCGTTTTTAAAAACTATTCCCTCGTGCGAAAGCCTTGAAGATGCGGTTATAACTGCTAAAGGCGTGGCCAGGCCCATGGCGCACGGGCAGGCGATCACTAAAACGGACACTGCTTTCATAAGACTTTCCGAAAATCCGTCTCCTGCAATCAGCCATGCCGCAAAGGTACATGCGGCGACGCATAATACAAAAGGAACAAACCTTCCGACAAATCTGTCCGCCACATCCTGTATAGGAGCTTTGCTTTCCTGAGCTTCTTCCACAGAAGCGGCAATCTTCGACAAAAACGTTTCGCTCCCCACAGCCGAAGCCCGTACAGTTATGACGCCGGTAAGGCATTTTGTTCCGGCAAATATCTCCGCCCCTTTTTCTTTATGGACGGGCTCCGGTTCTCCCGTAAGCATGGATTCGTTCATATCAGCCGCGCCTTTTTCTATTATACCGTCGGCGGCGGCCGGAAAGCCGCTTTCCACTTCAAACAAATCGCCTTCTTTAAGCTGGGATACCGGTATTACGACATAATCCTCATCATTTCCCGGAAGCAGAACTTTCACTCTCGAAGGCCTAAGAGACATAAGTTTTCTTACGGCGTTTCCGCTTTTTTGCCTGGCTCCGGCTTCTATGAACCTTCCCAGCAGTATCAGCGTAATAATCATGGCGGAAGTATCAAAATAGGTCTCCGCCCCTGTAAAAATGGCGGCAACGCTATAAAGATAAGCACTTCCAGAACCTATAACCACAAGGGTATCCATTGTGAAATTGCGGTTTTTAAGGGCTTTTAAGGAATTTTTAAAAAACGGCATACCAGCATAAAAAATGACCGGGGTTGCCAGAAACCACGATATAACTCTGAAAAGACGCCTGAAGCTTTCATCCATCCCTTGAAAATATCCGGCGTATAAAGCCGCCGAATATATCATAAGCTGCATGGTAAAAAAAGCGGCTGTGCCGAAGCGGTAAAAATAATCCTTCCGCTCCCTGTCCTGGACTGTTTCCTCGTCGCCGTAAGGAAGCGGGCAATATCCAAGACGGGTGATTTTTTTCAGCACATCTCCCAGGCTTATTAAGCCTGGATCAAACTGTATCCTGGCTTTATGGCTGGCGTAGTTCATACGGACGTTTTTAACGCCCTTCTCTTTCGATACGGAATTTTCAATAAGCCATATACAGGCCGCGCACCGTATGCCAGAAATGACGACCGTAAGCTCAATAAGGCCGCCGGGAACGTCTTTTATACATGTTTCGAAATATTCCGGGGAAGCGTCGGCTTTTTCAACGGGCCCTGCCTGCCAATCGGCCCGTTTATCGTAAAACGAAGAAAAACCTTCTCCCTTTATAAGATGGTATACGGAGCGGCACCCTTCGCAGCAGAAACAAAGCCCGGAATCTCCTTCATCTACGCAGGACGCCCCTATTTCGCTTTCACAGTGGGCGCATCTGCGTTTTTCATCGGTTTTCCCGTACGTTATCGTCATCGTCGTCATCATCCAGCATACGGTATTTCGGGCCTTCTATATCGTCAAACTGCTTGTTTTTACCGGCGTAAAGAAAAAAACAAAACACGGCCAGACCCGCGACAAGACTTATTATTATGAGAAAGAAAAGAGACCCCATATTCAGTCTATATATAAACTTTTTGATATGGTCACATTTGTTTGGCCAGCGGAGCATAAAAGCTGCAGATTATACCATCCGGATGGTATTTCCCCGGAAAAACCGTAGCCTTTTTCGGATTTTTCAAGAACATAATCTTTTCCGCCGCCGGGCCTTACAAGCCTGGCCTCCTTAACCGCCGCATCGGGGAAAATCGTGCCGGAAGGCTCAAAAATAAAACTTACGGAGATTCCTCCGGGGTGTTTTTCGGCTTTTATATTGCTTAACGCTTTCTCTATATTGTTTACGTTTACTACGGTTTCATCATATTTAAGGGCCGCTTCGTAGGTTTTTTCCTCAACGACTCCGTCAAAATGACGTTGAGCTATCATAAAAGTAATACCTAAAAGTGTTACTCCGAAAATTATAAGAGCTATCATCGGTTTCATATTAATTATTCCGTTTTTTTAAAATTATGGTATCGGTAAAGCCGCCGCTGGTAACGGCTTTTATTTTTATATCTCCTGAATGTTCCGCGCCAGTGCGGATTGTTACGGTTATTTTTTTCTTCTCCTTGGCTTTAAGGGATACGGTGCGCGGTTCGACCGTGCCACCATTTTCTATATCAAAGGTAACTATGGTATTTTTTAAAATTCCGTTTTTAAGCTTAAGCTCCGCGCGGTAATTTCCGACGCCGCTCTCGTATAAGCTGTCGTATTTAACAAAAAGCGGCCTGCTTTCAAAAACGTTGTAAACAAGCATTACCGAAAGAAGAAGAGCAATGGACATAGTTATGAGAAGATTGGCTCTTTTAACTGTAAACCTGCCCACGCTGCCCCAATTATAGCCTATAACCGAGCTTCCTCCGCGCTTTGACAATACCTTTTCGCATGTAACTATACAGGTTTCGCAATAAACGCAGGCGTTATCTGGGGTTTTGCGCGGGTCTATTTTAACCGGGCATTTTCTTACGCAGGCCAGGCAGTTTATGCATTTATCCTCATCGCCCTTTAATAATCCGACATAGAGGGTGTCGCTGTCGCTCATAAGAGTCTGCATTTTTGCGTAAGGACACAAATATCGGCACCATAAAAAGCCGACAAAAGCAAAGTCCAGAAAAAGAGCGATAAAAATAACGGACCAAATTATATAAGCCGTTCCGCCAAAATGGTTTACGGCTCCGTATATAAAATCGGCCGGAGGAATGAAGTACCACATCCAGTTGAGAGAGAGAATCAAAGCGCTTAGCAACGCTAAAAAAACAGCGGCAGCCCTTCTGTAGTTTTTTTTAAGCTTACCGGATAAGTCCGTTATAAGCTTTGAAAAAAACGATTGAGGACAAAACCATCCGCACCATATCCGGCCGAATATCTGCGTTACGAATATAAATATAAAAACAAAAAGCAGTATAACCAGGGACGTAACGAAAAAATTATCGAAAGTAATAATATTATTGAAAAGGTACAGCCTTAAACGCTCCGCATCGAAGCGTATAAGGCCGTTGCCGTTGGATGTTTTTATGAACGGAGCAATCAGGAAGAAGGATACCGCAGTTCCCTGCAGTATCCTTAAAATCCTTCTACGGCAGCTTATCGTCATCGTCGTCTTTCAGCATTTCAAATTTCGGTTCTTCAACGTTTTTCTTCCTTTTTCCCGAAAAGTAGTAAAAGATAACCGCAATCATGGCGATAACAAGCAAAGCGCCGAATATAGTAAGCAACATTCCGCCCATTCGTTTTTTTGTTCTCCTTATTTTGCCTGCATGGACTGCTCGAACGCTTTATCCTGAGTCCAGCCGGATATATCCGGCGTATAGGCTATGTAATAATAGATTCCCCAAATTATAAGCCCGGCAAAAAGCAGCACCCATCCGATAGGCAGTTTTTTGGAGGTATCCTTGCGTTCCATTGCGCTGATGTCGTCTTGTTCTTCCATATTGGGATTAGGCATATACGTCCTCCTTAATTGGAAGCCTGCTGCTTGGCGGCAAGCATCCGGCAATAGGATACGAGATCCCATATATCGTTTTTAGTCATTATATTTATATGTTCTGGCATCATGCCGGGCAAGCCGTTGGCAACATCCACAAAAATCTGTCCGTCGGAAGTATATTCGTCCACAAGGTCGGTTATTCCTGATGCAATATTGGTGCCCTCCCCATTTACGCCGTGGCAGAAAAAGCAGTTGGCTTCATAAAGAACGCGGCCTTTTTCCGCGGAAGCTGCGTCGTCCTTAAAAGGATTCTGGGCGTTTTCATAATCCTCTGGCAGCACTGCAACATAGTTTTTACGCTCGACAGCGGAGCCTACGACCTGCATATAAGCCACCATGGCGTCAAGCTGGGTGCGGCTTTTAAGGGCTTCGATATCTTCCTGCGTGTAAGGAAATCCCAAAACGTCCATACCGCGCTTTGTCTGCTCTATGTCTATGGGCTTAGACGCAAGCCAATCATATTTGGGCATATTGGAAAGAGGATAGAAAGCCTGCGGATTATTAAAGTGGTCTATATGCCACTGGTCGGAATATTTTCCGCCTATACGCGCAAGATCCGGCCCGGTACGCTTAGAACCCCAAAGGAAAGGATGTTCGTAATAGTTTTCCCCGGCTTTGGAATATTCCCCGTATCTGAGCACGTCGGCTTTAAGAGGACGCACTGTCTGCGTATGGCAGTTGAAACAGCCTTCCTTCTGGTAAAGGTCTCTGCCGGCAAGCTGAAGCGCGGTATAAGGTTTAAGATTATCAAGCTTGGGATGCATATCTTTCATGGCAAGCGGTACAAACGCGGTAATTACCGAGCCTATGATAACGGCTACTGCCACCACAACGGTGAAAACTACGGATTTGCTGTATATGGAGTTTTTATTATCGCTCATGTTCGGCTCCTATTCCTATCTGTTGGACGCTAAGGCGCGCTCGCCCTTAACGATCGTCATTATAAAGTTATAAAGGAACACAAGCATACCTACAATGAATATGGCTCCGGAAACGGTTCTGAGCTGCCAGTAAGGGTAATTTCCCACGAGGCCGTCCATAAAGGTATATAAAAGCGTTCCGTCGGCATTGAGGCTTTTCCACATAAGACCCTGGCGGATACCGGTTATCCACATGGTAATGGAAAACATTACCTGCCCCACAAGCACAAGCCAGAAATGGGTATTGGCTAATTTTACGCTGAATATGTCCACTTTATAAATTTTTGATACAACATAATACATGGCGGCGGTTATAGTCAGCACGACCCACCCCATGGTTCCCATATGGACGTGCCCAGGAACCCAGTCCGTATAGTGCACGAGAGCGCTCACAGCCCTTATGCCCTGAGACGGTCCCTGAAGGGTCTGAAGGCCGTAAAAAGTTATGCCGGCAATAAAAAATTTGGTAAGGTAATGAGTTCTCAGACGGGACCAGTCCGGCTCGACGGTCATATATCCGTTTACCACGGAACCCCACGACGGAGCAATGAGTATCATGGTAAATACTATTCCCAGAGTCTGGAGCCAGTCGGGAAGCGGAGTATATACCAGGTGGTGGGCTCCCGTCCACATATATACGAAAATAAGCGACCAGAAAGATATTATGGACAGCCTGTGGCTGTATATGGGAAGACCGGTCGATTTCGGCAGAAAATAATAGAACATGGCCAGAATCGGCATCGTAAAAAGAAATCCGACGATGTTGTGCCCGTACCACCATTCTACGTTGGCGCTGTTAAGGCCTGCAAACAGATGGTAAGATTTGCCCAAAGTGGCTATCAGTGAAAGGTTGTTTACTATATAGAGCAGAGCGATTGCGACTATGGTGGCTATAATGTACCATAGGGACACATACATCTGTTTTTCTTTTCTCGTTATTATAGTGCCGAGTATGTTTACCGAAAAAAGCACCCACACTACAACGACGCCCAGATCCACCGGCCATTCGAACTCCGCGTATTCAAGAGACTGGTTAAGCCCCATGAACAGGGTTATCATGCCGGCCAATACCACAATATTGTAAATCCACATGGTAATAACCGCAAGCTTCGGAAAAAGCAGCGGCCTTTTGGTAAGCCTGATAACGATGTAGTAAAAAAGCCCCATAATCGTAAAAAGCCCCAAACCGTAAGCAAGAACGTTGGTATGCACGATCCTGAGACGTCCGAAGGAAAAATATTCCCCGAAATTAAAAGCTGCGTCCCACATCTGGACTGAGATAAGAAGACCTATAAGCAGGCCTATCACGCCCCAGACAAGGCCGGAGTAGAAATAACCCAAGACAATTTTAGAATCGCCGGAGAGTTCTTTCATAATAAAGTCCCCCATTAAAAATTAGTTGTACACGGCAATGCGTTTATCATAATTAAATATTGACAATAAATCAAGATGTTTTCAGTCTTTTTATATCGATATTGCGATATTATTAAATTAAATAAACCGTTAATAAACCAAATTCAATGCGTTACGTTTAATTTTTATAAAAACGGAGGTTTTTTCTATGGGCATGAATTCTCCGTCAATCTGGCAGCAAGACGCTCCCCTTACCTTAACATAATCAGAAGATACGGTAACGCCTGAAAAACCCATGCCCAACGCTATTGACAGCACGGATTTTAAAACAGGCCGTATGCCGGGATAAGGAACGGAAAACAGATTAAGCCTGCCCGGCTGAATTTTACCCAATCTGTATTTACCCCCGTAACAGGCCGCCACCGATACTATCAGGTGATACGCGGTAACGCCGGAACCGCCTGAAAAAACTTCAAAAGGCTTAAAGTTATTATTTAATAAAGCGACACAACCATTTAATATATGAGCAAGTTTTTTAAATTTATATTTTTTTCCGGAAGAATGCACACGTTTTACCGTTTCCGCGTCAAAGCCGAAACCTACCATCAAAAGAAACAATCTTTCGTCAAGATAACCGGCGCTTATACGGGTTTTATTTTTTAAATCCATTTTTTTGGCGGCTTTTACCGGATCGAGGCCTATACCGTATTCGCAGCAGAAAACGTTGGCCGTGCCGAAAGGAAGAACGGAGAAAAGCTTTGAAGTGCCTGCAAGCCCCTGGGCCGCTTCGTTCGCCAGCCCGTCGCCTCCCGCCGCTATAATAAAATCCGCGTCGGCGGCCGCGGCAATCTCCGCCGCGTGCCCCGCCCTTTCCGTAAGAACGACGGATACGTTTCCGAATTTACGTTTCAGTATATTTTTCGTTTTCTCAAGCGTATGCGGGTTATATCCTCCGCTTGCAGGGTTGGCTATTATTAAGGTGGTCATAAGCTCCTAACAAAAAACGGAATCGTCGGTTCCCAAAAGCAGAGATATACCGCCCGAGGCTTTGGTAAGGTCGAAAGAATATTCGTTTACATAAAGGGACACATGGGCCCTTATAACGCCGTCGTCCATATCCTGAGCGTATTTTTTTACGTAACCGTAAGCCGCCGCCGGATTTGCCTCCGCGAAAGTCAATGATTTTTTAATCATATTATTGACGTCTCCGGCAATATGCAAATATTTTTTATTAAGGGCTATAAACCCCAGAGGTATGGGCTGCCCGAAACGTTTTTCCCAAAGCTCGCCCATATCCGCCAGCTTTTTCAGCCCGTATGAACCGTATGTAAACCTGCCTTCGTGTATTACAAGCCCGGCGTCAAATTCGCCGGACGCGACCCCCGGCATTATTTTATCGAAACGTACCTCCTGCACGTTGTCCGCACATTCGGGATAAAACATCTTAAAAACCATAAATGCCGTCGTGTTTTTTCCCGGTATCGCAATCTTTTTGCCTTTAAGTTCCGCCGGATTTTCGTATTTGCGCGCCAGCAAAAGAGGCCCGCATCCGAATCCCAGCGCACCGCCGCATTTTAGTATTTTATAATTTTCTTTTATTTCCGGAAAAACGCCGAAGGATACTTTAACTATATCCAATGCTCCCTTAATCGCCTGAAGGTTAAGAAGCTGCACGTCGTCCATTATGCCTGTAAGCCTGAAAGGATATTCCACATCCCCTCTTACGGCGGCCCCGAAAATATACGTATCGTTGGGGCACGTAGATATTCCCAGCTTCAGAGTATCCATCACTGCACCGCCGAAGCCGCTGAACCGGCGGAACCGGCCAGAAATTTCAAATCATTATCGACGAACCTTACGCCGCCTCCCAGGGCAAACACTCTGTTCGTATTATTCAGTATGTCTTCCACACCGGCCTGTATGAAAAAATTACGAAAAAAATGCCATCTTATATAGGCTCTCGTATAAGCCTCAAAGCCGCTGTTAAAAGAATTGAAATCGTATATTTCAAAGGAAAGTGACAGATTGTCGTTTCTTAAGGGATATAAATCCACTGCTCCTCCAAGTGTGCTTTCAAATATACCGACCCTCATCCCTATTATCTTTTCAAAAATATGTCCGTACTGGAGATTAAAAGCGAGCTTGGAGCTTTTATTTTCATCCTTTACCGATTCGAAGGCCACGGTGCCGTCCGGAAGGATTCCCGCATTTCCAGGCGAGGTTACGAGAGTATATCTTGTGGTAGTGCGCTTTGTGTCCACTCGGGGCGTGTTGCTTACCCCTAAAAGATAAAAGGTGGAAGGCGTGGTATGAAGGCGCAGGTTTACGTAGCCTCTGGCGTCGTTTGCGTCAAAAAGATAATCTGCGCCGAAAGTTACGTCAAGATTCCATTCCGATACCCTGGATACCATATTTTTTACGTTGGACACCACTGATTTGACTTCTTCCTTGGTCTCGTTGTCGTTTATGAGCATCCCGAGAGTGCCTTTCCCCTCGTTAAGGTCCTTCGTAATGGACTTTATGTCGTCCATAGCCACGTTCAGCTTATCTGTAATTTCTTTAATATTGGCTAGGCTGCCGTCAATATTATTGGTATTATTTTCCATGAGTTTATCTATGGACGCGGAGAAATTTTTAAGGGAAGCCGTAAGCTCCTTTATATTTTTTATGGAGGTATCGACGCTGCGTTCGTTTTTAGCGACAATTCTGTCCATAGATGCGGTAAGGCTGCGGGCGTTTTCTATAATTTCGTCAAACTTCTCGTCGTTGGCCGCAATAAGGGTCTCTATGTTGGACGTTATGCTCCTGAGGCTTTGTATGGATTCGTTAAGGGCGGCCTTGGAATCGTCCCTGGCAAAAACGTCGTTCAAAGCGCCTACGAGTATGGCTATCTGCTCCGCGGCCTTGTCGATCTTGGCCATTACGGCGTCCATGCTGACGACGTTTTGCCGTCCGTCGTAAACCTGCCCGCTCTGAAGAAAGCCTGCTGCAGGAATCTGAGGGTCTCTGACAAGCTCCACGTATTTTTCCCCTACGAATCCACGCTGGCGTACAGTAAAGACAACGTTGTCCGGTATCTGAAAGCTTTTATCCAGAATCAATGTGGCGATAAGATCTTCCCCTTCCAGAGTAATATCCTTCATGGTTCCTATCGGAACCCCGCGGTAAAATACCTGAACGTCTTTGTTTATGCCGGAGGCGTCCAATATCTCAAAACGTATTTCGTAGCCTTTGTCGCGGGAAAAGTCCATTTTACCGAAAACCGCTCCCATAACAGCTATTATCACGGTAGCGGCCACCACGAATATACCGACCTTAACTTCAAGCCCTGAATTCATTAATAGTTCAACCTTTTAGTAAACCTTTATCGGCCCGTCTTTGGAACCGGAAAAAAATTGCCTTACATACGGATCGTCGGTGGTTCTGAAATCTTCCGGAGTGCCGTACCGCACTATTTTTCCATTGTATATCATGCCTATATAATCGGCAATTTTTAAAACGCTTCTTATATCGTGGGATATTACCACCGAAGTTATATCCAGCTTTTTCTGCGTGTCGAATATCAAATCGTCGACCACGTCGGTCATTATAGGGTCAAGCCCTGTGGTAGGCTCGTCATAAAGCATAATTTCAGGCTCCAGCGCAAGGGCCCTCGCAAGCCCCACCCTCTTTTTCATGCCTCCCGACAGCTCGGAAGGATATTTATCGTCCGCGCCGGAAAGCCCCACCATACGCAGTCTGTCGGCAACCGCAGATTTTATTTCCCTCTCCGTCATGGCAGTATGCTCTTTTAAAGGAAACGCCACATTTTCACTGACCGTCATAGAATCGAAAAGAGCCGCGTTTTGAAAAAGCATTCCGAACTTTTTGCGAAGCTCCAGCAGACGGCTTTTTGTGGCGGTTTCAATATCGACTCCGTCCACTGTTATCTTTCCCGAATCGGGAAGTACAAGGCCCATCATCTCCTTTAACAATACGCTTTTTCCCGTGCCGGAAGGGCCTATTATTACGGTTATGGCTCCTTTTACCACATTCAGGTTGATTCCCGAATGAACTTTCTGCCTGCCGAAGCTTTTATGCACGTCCGTCATTTCTATCATGTTCGGCATCGTTACACCAGGAAGGACGTCATTATATAATCGAACATAAGTATAAGCACGCACGATTGAACCACCGCTGTGGTAGTGGCTTTGCCTACCCCTTCTGCGCCCATTTTAGTATTGAAGCCGTTATAACAGCAGATGGAAGCGATAATTATACCGAAAACTAACGCTTTGAACATGCTGTTGAAAATATCGGCCCCGTTTACGTAAAGCACAGAATTATCGTAATACATGGAAGCGTTGGTGCCCATTACGATAACGTTAACGAAATAACCGCCTAAAAGGCCAAAAAGTATACAGATACCGTTCATAAGCGGCATCGCTATCATGCTTGCCGTAAGGCGAGGCACCATAAGATAGTGCACAGGGTCTACGGCCATGGAGTAAAGCGCGTCTATCTGTTCGGTAACCTTCATTGTGCCAAGCTCCGCCGTCATGGCGGAACCGGCCCTTGCCGCAACCATAATGGAGGAAAGAACGGGGCCCAGCTCCCTTATCATGGCAAGGGCGACTATTGTTCCGGCCATGCTTTCGGCGCCGAAGTTTCTGAAACCTACATAGCATTGCAGGCCGAAAACCATGCCGGTAAAAATACCGGTAAGAATAACTATCGGAACCGAATTGGCCCCGATAAACTCTATTTGCTTCAAAAGCAGCTTTAAACGGAACGGGCGTTTGGGAATCATGCGCACCGCGTCCATAAGCATTACGGCAACGCTTCCGGCGTCCGCAAACATTTTAAGAGTCTTGCGGCCCGTAAGTTCCAGTGCCCCTTTTATTATGCCCAATTTAACTCCAGATTACGCCTAAAAACTACCGTAAATCCTGGGGACTCTGTATGATATGCCGCAGAGCGCTTCATAATTTATGGTGTTTCCCCATTTCCCCCAGAGATCGGCGCTTATATCGTCGCCCAGCACCTGTATCCTGCGTCCCTTGCAGTTTTCACCCAAGGGCGTTACGTCTATCATGGTCATATCCATGCAAACGCTGCCTATTACCGGGCATTTTATATCCCCGGCCATCATATGCGCCCTGTTGGAAAACGCCCTTAAATAGCCGTCCGCATATCCTATCGGAACCACGCCTATTACGGTGTCCTTATCGGCCCTGTAAGTTCTTCCGTAGCCTACGGTATCGCCTTTTTTTATTTTTTTTACATGGGCGATCTCGCTCCAAAGGCTCATCACTGGCTCCAGCTTGCCCTCAAGGGCGCCGGAAGATTCGTATCCGTAGAGCATCAGACCGGGCCTAGTATACGTCCAGCGGTTTTCGTAGCTGGCTATACCGGACGAATTGAGAAAACTGGCGGCAAAACAAAAGCCTTTGTTTATTTCCAGAAATCTGTCGAAACGCTTCGTCTGCTCATAAGCGTATCCGTTGTCGCTGTCCGAGGTAGCCAGGTGACTTATTACATTGGTTATGTCCATATAAACATATCTTGATAAAAAGTCAACAAGATTCAGGTCGTATGAAAATCCAAGGCGCGACATGCCCGTATCTATTTCAAGAGCCACTTTGGCTTTTACGCCCATGCTCCCGGCGACGCCTGACACGCTTTTGGCGTATCCTTCGTCAAAAACCGACAGTGTAAGCCCAGCTTCTATGGCTTCTTTAATAAAGCTTTCTGTAACATAGCCCAGCACGATAATATCCGCGTCGGAAGGAACGGACTGTCTTAAAACAAGACCCTCCGTCATTGTAGCCACGGCAAAATTTCTGACCCTTTTTTCGCGGTAGGCGTATTCTGCCAGCTCGCGCGCACCGTGGCCGTATGCGTCCGCCTTTACCACGGCTATTATGTCGGACCCGGAAAGACGCCTGGCAAGGTCTATATTCCTTCCGAAACGTTCCTTATCTACAATGGCGTAAGTAGGCCTGTTGCTATTGACAAGAAGCATCGCCCGTTTCTCCGATACCGGCTGTAAAAAGCAGATAGCTTCTTATAAACTGGTCCAGCTCACCGTCCATAACCGCGTCCACGTTGCCGGTTTCATATCTTGTGCGCAGGTCTTTTACCATTTTGTAAGGCTGCATCACATAAGAGCGTATCTGGCTTCCCCAGGCTATATCCGTTTTGCTGTTTTCAAGTTTTTCTTTCGCTTCGTTGCGTTTATTCATCTCGAACTCGTACAGCTTGGATTTAAGTATCTTCATGGCGGACGCCTTGTTTTTGTGCTGGCTGCGCTCGTTCTGGCATGTGACTACTATTCCCGTAGGTATATGAGTAAGCCGCACGGCAGAATCCGTCGTATTGATATGCTGCCCTCCGGCGCCTCCGGAACGGTATGTGTCTATGCGCAGATCGGACTCCGATACCTCCACCTCAAAATCGTCGTCAATCTCGGGAAGCACGAATACGGACGCAAAAGACGTATGTCTTCTGCTCTGGGAATCAAAGGGCGAAATACGCACAAGCCTGTGAACGCCCGTTTCACCTTTCAGATAACCGAAAGCGTACTCGCCTATTACGTTAAAAGTTACGGATTTAATACCCGCTTCCTCTCCGTAGAGAGCGTCGAGTATTTCAAGCCTGTTTCCGTGCCTTTCGGCCCAGCGGCTGTACATTCTGAAAAGCATGGCGGCCCAGTCGTTGGATTCGGTGCCTCCTGCGCCGGAATGTATGGTTATTATAGCGTTATTTGTGTCGTGCTGGTCGCTTAATATCAGTTTCAGCTCGAAAGCCGTGGCCTTGGAACGCAGATCCGCGCACGCCTGGCTCAAATCTTCCTCCGCTCCCGTTTCCCCTTCCCTGTAAAGCTCCTCAAGAACATCCGCGTCGTCCACCGCGTTTTTCAATTCGCGCCAGCTTTCGAGAAACTTTTTCTGAGATGACTGCTCCATCAGCATATGTTTAGATTCTTTTTTAGACCAGAAATCCGGATCTTCAAGAGATAGCTTTTCCACCGCCTCTATCTGTTTTTTCAGCTCGTCTTCTTTAACCGCGGACTCGAAGCTTTTAACCTTGTTTTTAAGCTCTTCAAGTTCCGCGAGTATTTCCTCTATCATAAACCCCTCTTTTATAAATCGATTATAACGGCAGTTTCGTCACAATCCGGATATTTTACGCATTTAAGACAGTCTGTCCATATTTTCTTGGGAAGGTTTTCTATATCCGTCACCCTGAATCCGGCCTTTTCAAAAAATCCCTGGCGGTACGTCAAGGCAAAAACCTTTAAAAATCCCATATCCCTGGCTCTGTCAAGAAGGTGGAGGACCATTTTCCTGCCGATCCCGCGGCCGGAAAATTCCGGTTTCACAGCAAGGGACCTGATCTCCGCCATATCTCCCCACATTGGGTGCAGAGCGCATACTCCCACAATATCCCCGTCCTCTTCCCACAGTATAAACTCATAAAGACGCTCATATACTTCGTTCAGACTGAGGGACAGCATTTCTCCCCTTTTAGCGTAAGCATTGACAAGTTTTTGAACCGTTTGACTGTCCGATACCCTGGCGCAGCGTATCATCGTTTGAAATTCCTGTAATTATCCAATATTTTTTCTGCCAGCTCCGTATTCGATATTAAATATTTGCTGGCCCGGACGCTTACGTCCATAGTACCGTCATCCTCCACATATACGTTTACGGAAACCTTATATTCTCCCACGATCCCTTTGGCGTATCCGTCGGCAAAGCTGAGATCGGTAACAGTTCCGCCCTCTTTCTCGATGGCGTATATGGCCTTTTCCACCGCCAGAGCCATTTCTGTGTTGTCTATTTCCGAAACGGTACCGCCCACCATGGCCACCCCGGCCACTCCCGCGGCGGCGGCACCCGCCGCTATCCATACGCAGCCGCTGAGAAAAAGCGGCGCCGCAGTCACGGCAATCAAGCAGAACCGTCTGATCATATAATAAACCATTATGAAACTTTACGGGACTTCATGCGTTTTAGCAATATAATTGTTGACTTATCATCACTCTAAAATTAATATTATTTTATGGGCATAAAACCTGCATCAAACGACGTAGCAAATAATGTTAAGCCTTTCGGCAAGCGGCCGGAGGGCTTTTTTTTATCCTGATAACGAAAGCGGAGGTACCGATGGAAAAAGAAAAGACCCTTATAGGCGGAGAAGAAATGCGAACCATTCTCGAAAGGCTCACTTTTCAGATAATAGAAAAGTGCCCCGACCCAAAAAACACCTGTATCGTCGGTATACGCCGCAGAGGGGTTTTTATTGCAAAGCGTATAGAAGAATGCCTTAAAAAGCATAATAAAAGAGAATTCGAAACGGGCACTATAGATATAACCCTATACAGGGACGATTTAAGCGAAATATCAAATATGCCGGAGGTGCACAGCTCCTCCATAGATTTTGACGTAAACGGCAAAACCCTTATTCTTGTGGACGACGTGCTTTTTACCGGCAGAACCATACGGGCGGCTCTCGACGCACTGCTGGACTACGGAAGACCGTCTAAAATAATGCTTGCCGTTATGGTGGATAGGGGCCACAGGGAGCTGCCGATACATGCGGATTTTACCGGAAAATACATACCTACCAGCCTTGAAGAAGTCATACACGTGAAAGTAAGGGAAGTAGACGATACGGAAGACTGCGTAACCATATCCAGAAGGAGCTGACGCAATGAGCTACGAACACAAGGATTTTATATCCTCCAAGTGCCTGACGCGGGAGGAGATCGGCTACATACTCGACCAGGCGAAAGCTTTTCGGGAAATAAACAGAAGGGAAATAAAAAAGGTACCCACTCTCAGAGGGCGCACAATCGTGAACCTGTTTTACGAAGCGTCCACGAGAACGAGAACCTCCTTCGAAATAGCCGGAAAACGCCTGGGAGCGGACGTAATAAACATAAGCGCTTCGTCCTCAAGCGCCGTAAAAGGCGAAACACTTATGGACACGGTAAAAAATATAGAAGCCATGGCGGCGGACGTGGTAGTGATACGGCATAACTGTTCCGGAGCGGTAAAATTTATAGCCGATAACGTAAAGGCGGGAATAGTCAACGCCGGGGACGGGCTTAACGAACACCCCACTCAAAGCATGCTCGACCTTCTTACGATAGAAATGGCAAAAGGCTCCCTCGAAGGGCTTACGGTAACTATAATAGGCGATATAGCCCACTCAAGGGTGGCAAGGAGCGACATCTGGGCGATGAAAACCTGCGGCATGCGGGTTAAAGTTTTCGGCCCTCCCACGATGATACCCGTAGCCGTGGACGCCTTCGGCGTGGAAGTATGCCGCAATATGGAGGAAGCCGTTTCAGACGCGGACGTGATAATAATGCTCAGGATACAGCGCGAGCGCATGTCAAAACTGCTTATCCCCTCCGAAAGGGAATATTCCGCGGTTTTCGGTCTTACTCCGGCCGTAATGGAAAAGGCCGCCAATAATCCGATAGTAATGCACCCGGGGCCCATAAACAGAGGCGTTGAGCTGTCCTCCGTTGTGGCCGATTCCGGGGACTCCCGGATTCTGGACCAGGTGGAAAACGGCGTGGCCGTCAGAATGGCCGTGCTCACTTTTATTGCGGTAGCGAAAAATTAACGGAATACGAATATGAAAACACTGCTTAAAAACTGTAAAATAGTAAACCACGATAAAATAACGGAAAGCGGCATACTTATCGAAAACGAAACGATAAGCGGCCTTACGTGCGACGCAGAAGCGGACAAAGTAATAGACTGCGCCGGAGCTTACGTCCTGCCGGGCCTTATAGATATGCACGTGCACATGAGGGAACCGGGGCAGGAATATAAAGAAGACATAGAAAGCGCTTCGAAAGCCGCCTCGGCCGGCGGCGTAACCTCCGCCTGCTGTATGGCGAACACCAGCCCTGTAATAGATAACGCCGCGATAATGAACCACATAACGGCTCGTGCGCGAGAAATCGGTCTTATAGATATTTTCCCTTATGGGGCGGTAACCAAGGGCATGAAAGGCGAAGAACTTACGGAAATGGGCGATATGACGAAAGCCGGAGCCGCCGGATTCTCCGACGACGGAAAAACAATAATGAACGCGGAAGTTATGCGCCGCGCTTTGGAATACGCCAGACAGTTCGGAGCCTTTATAGCAAGCCATGCCATAGACACGAACCTTCAGGGAGCCGGCTCCATGAACGAAGGAAGCGTATCTGCCGTCACCGGCTTGAAAGGGATACCCTCCGAATCCGAAACTACCGTAATAATAAGGGATATACTTCTTGCAAGGCTCACCAAATCCCGCGTCCATATATGCCACGTAAGCGCTAAGGAATCTGTGGAGCTTATACGCTGGGGAAAAAACGAAGGCATAAACGTAACGGCGGAAGCCGCTCCCCATCACTTTACTTTAACCGACGAATGTTGCGAGGGATACGACACAAACTATAAAATGAGCCCTCCCCTTAGAACGGAAAAAGATGTTGAAGCCATAATAGAGGGTATTAAGGACGGCACTCTGGATTGTATAGCGACTGATCACGCTCCCCATCAGGCCGATGAAAAATTTGTGGAATTCGATTACGCACCGGTGGGAATAATCGGCCTTCAGACGTTTATTCCCCTTACTTTACGGCTGATAAAATCCGGAAAATTATCATGGACGGACTTTGCCAGAGCCGCCTCATATAATCCCGCGAAAATCCTCGGAAAAAGCCGCCTCGGATGTATAGCCCCGGGTATGCAGGCGGATATTACTGTAATAGACCCGGAATGCGAATATGTTTTCGACGGGAAAATAAATATGTCCAAATCCTCAAACTCGCCGTTTATGGGAGCAGTCTTAAAGGGAAGGTCCGTATATACGCTGAAAAAGGGCAAAATAGTTTTTTCTCTATAAAAAAATGCGGCCATTACGGCCGCATTATTTTTTTGGCGACTATCGCCTAACATAGATATTTATGGAAAATAATTATAATAATGCTCCTGAGTCGTCAAAAACATTCATAATAAGGCCTGCGCGGCAAGGCAAACCCGGAGGTAAAAGCCCCTTTAGACACGCCTTGCAAAGTGCTTTCGGTATTATTATTCATAGCCCCAGAGCAAGCCGCCGCATTATAAATATCTTCCATAATTTTACATTAATCTCGGATTAACTTAAAATTACTGAAAAATATTTATAACGGAACGGTTTATTTTTTATCTTTCATCAGCTTATATAATATGGAATCCGCAAGAGCCTGATAGCTGGCGTCTATTATATTTTCGGCAACTCCGACGGTACCCCAGGTGTCTATTCCGTCCGTGCTCTCCATAAGCACTCTTGTAGTGGCTTCCGTGCCGTCCTGCGAAGAAAGTATACGCACTTTAAAATCGACCAGCACCATATCCTTAATTACAGGATAAAAGTGGGCAAGAGCTTTGCGTACAGCCGAATCAAGAGCGTTTACAGGACCGTTGCCTGTGGCTGCGGTATGCTCCGTTATTCCGTTTACCGAGAGCATAACAGTGGCTTCCGCCAAAGGAGTGCCGCACGAAAAGTTTTTCTCGTCTATAACTCTGTAACTGATAAGGTCGAAAAAATTCGGCAAAGTTCCCATGGCTTTTCTTATAAGAAGCTCGAAGGACGCTTCAGCCCCTTCGAATTGAAAGCCTCTGTTTTCCATTTCCTTCAGCCTGTTCAGAAGCTCCTTTACCGTGTCGTCCCTGCTCTCTATGTCCAGACCGAATTCCTTTGCCTTATATATAAGATTGCTTTTTCCAGACATATCGGAAAGCAGCACCCTCTGAGTATTGCCCACTAAAGCCGGGTCTATGTGTTCATAAGTTCTGGGATCCTTGAGAATGGCGGAAACATGCACTCCGCCTTTATGAGCGAAAGCCGAATTCCCAACATAGGGCTGGTGAGTGTCGGGCTTAATGTTGCCCAATTCGTCCACAAACCTTGAAAGGTCTTTAAGCTTCTTAAGGTTTTCTGCCGGAACGCATTCGTAACCGTACTTTATCTGTAAATTGGGTATTATGGAGCAAAGATTGGCGTTGCCGCACCTTTCGCCGTATCCGTTTACGGTGCCCTGAACGTGAACCGCGCCGCGGCGCACGCCGGTTACGGCGTTGGCTACGGCCATCTCCCCGTCGTTATGTGTGTGAATACCGAAAGGAAAATCGCCTAGGACGTCTTTCACCGCGCCTGTTATGTTAAAAATCTCCTCCGGCATGGCTCCGCCGTTGGTTTCACACAGGATAACGGTATCTGCTCCCGCGTCCCTGGCGGTAATAAGCGTCTTTAGAGCATATTCGGCGTTTGCTTTGTATCCGTCAAAAAAATGTTCCGCATCGTAAAAAACTTTATCCGCCCTTTTCTTTAAAAAAGAAACGGTATCCGCAATAAGCTCGAGATTCTCTTCAAGAGATATTTTAAGCGCCTCCCTTACGTGCAGATCCCATGTTTTGCCGAAAATCGTGATATTAGGCACCCCCGCGTCCAAAAGAGCCATTATTATCTCGTCGTCCTCGCACTTTTTCCTGGCTCTGCGGGTAGAACCGAATGCGGTTATCCTGTCTATGGGAACGGAAGATTTTTTTACATCTCTGAAAAAATCCATATCCCTGGGGTTGGAGCCTGGCCAGCCCCCTTCGATAAAATCTATTCCGAAATCCGCCAGGTGGCCGGCTATGCGTATTTTATCCACGACGGTAAAATTTACGTCTTCTGACTGAGTGCCGTCCCGCAGGGTCGTATCGTAAAGAGTTATTTTACGGTTTTCAGACATCTTAACGTTTCTCAGATATAAAGGTATCGTGGAGGACCCTTACTGCAAGTTCGGTAAATTTTTCTTCTATAACGCAGGAAACCTTTATTTCGCTGGTTGAAATCATTTTTATATTTATATTGTTGTCCGAAAGAGCCCTGAACATATTGGCCGCCACTCCGGAATGGCTTTTCATGCCTATGCCGACTATGGATACTTTGGAAATGTTTTCATCGTAAACGATATCCTTCGCCCCGGCTTTTTCCGCCACGGTGCGGCAGGCAGCCATCGTTTTTACGAGGTCGGTTTTGGGAACGGTAAAGGATATATCGGTCTGCCCTTCCTGTGCGACGTTCTGTATTATCATATCTACGTTTATATTGGCTTCCGCAAGGCCGATGAATATGCCGGCGGCAACGCCCGGCTTGTCGGAAACTCCGAGAATTGTTATTTTAGCCTGATTTTTATCGCTGGTAACGCCGGATACGACGATTCTTTCCATTTCCTTTTCCTCCTTCGAAGTTACAAGTGTGCCGGGCTTGTCCTCCAGAGACGACAAAACCATTATATCCACATTAAAATTCATCCCAAGTTCCACGCTTCTGGACTGGAGCACCTTGGCTCCCATGGAAGCCAGCTCAAGCATTTCTTCGTGGGATATGGTATCAAGCTTTTTCGCGTCTTTCACAATTCTGGGATCGGCGGTATATACTCCGTCCACATCGGTATATATTTCGCACACGTCCGCTTTCATGGCGGCGGCGATGGCTACGGCAGTAGTATCCGAACCTCCGCGGCCTAAAGTGGTAACGTCTCCGGTATCGGGGTTATACCCCTGAAAGCCAGCCACCACGCATATCGTGCCTTTGGACAGGGCGTCTTTTAGCTTCTCCCCGGTTATATTTTTTATGCGGGCTTTCGTATGCGTCCCGTCAGTCTGCATGCCTATCTGAAGCCCGGTAAAGGATTTGGCGTCATAGCCCATGGTAAGCAGTGCCTGAGCCAGCAAAGGCACGCTTGCGGTTTCCCCCGTGGAAACCAGCTGGTCGTATTCTCTGGGAGAATAATCGGGAGATATTTCTTTAAGCAGTCCTATTAATCTGTCCGTCTCCCCAGACATTGCGGAAGCCGCTACGATAACGTCATGCCCCTCATCTTTTTTCCTGGCGACTATACGGGCGACGTTCTTTATACGATCTATGGACCCTACGCTCGTACCGCCGAACTTCATGACTATCAGGCTCACTTGCTCCTCCTCTGTCTATATTTTAAGGATTTTTTATAAAAAAATCCGCTATGCGGTAACCGTCCTTTATATCGAAAGACGGTTTGATATACTCGTTGTATTCGGTGTTCCCGTCCGCCTTTATACCGGAGCCGTAAATTATAGCGGGCACCGGGTCGGCGGAGTGGGTTTTAAGCTCTATTGGAGTAGGATGGTCGGGAGTGATGAGTATTCTGTATTCTCCGAACTTTTCCATACCCTCCGTTATTATAGGCACCATTTTAGAATCAATGGCTTCAACGGCCTTTATTTTCTTTAAGGCGTCGCCCATGTGGCCGCATTCGTCCGTCGCTTCCACATGCACAAACACGTAATCGCGGCTTTCCAGGGCTTTAACCGCATACCTGGCTTTTCCTTCAAAATTAGTATCCAGAAACCCGGTGGCTCCCGGAACGTTTATAATATCGAGACCGGCGCACATACCTATGCCTCTGACCAGATCCACCGCGGATATAACGGAGCCATTAAGCCCAAACATATCCTTATAGGACGGCAGGCTGGGCCTCCTGCCCTCTCCCCACAGCCAGACTGCGTTTCCGTCGCCGGTATCAACCGTTCCGTCAAAAGCTTTTTCGGCTTTTTTCATTATGCGGCGCAGCAAATCGCCTCCGTTGCCGGAAGGAAGATAAGAAGCTATTTTCCTGCCGGTTATATCATGGGGAGGAACTGTTTCCGGCTTTATGTCTGTTCCCCTTAACACCACCAGATGACGGTATCCCACCCCTTTATAAAATTCAATATTGCTTTCATCCTTAAAAATATCCTTCAGACGGTTTATTACGTTCTCGCTCAATACGCCGTCTATATGCCCGGCGGTAAAATCTTCCATTACCGTACCGTTATCTCCCAGCCGGACTATATTGCACCGCAGCGCAACGTCGCCTTCTCCAAGGCTTACCCCCATGCTCACGGCTTCAAGAGGGCTGCGCCCCGTATAATACTCGGCCGGATTATATCCGAAAATACTGAGGTTGCATACGTCGCTTCCGGGAAGCATCCCTGCGGGAACAGTATGTATAAGGCCGCACATTCCGCCTGAAGCAAGTTTATCCATGTTTGGTATATCGGCGGCCTGCATAACGGTTTTACCGCCTAAAGACGGTATGGGTCTGTCGGCCAGGCCGTCGCACAAAAGCACAAGATATTTCATCTTTCTCCTTCCACTCTTATAACGACGCTTTTTTCAACTGTAACGTCCAGTTCGTCTATTTCTTCCGCGGCGGCCATTATATTGTGTCCCTTGGTTTCGTGGGTCATAAATACGAGGGGGACATATTCTCCGCCCTGCTCCTTTTCTCTCTGAAGAGCCGAGGATACGCTTATGCCGTTTGAGGCTAATATTCCTCCCACCTTCGCCAGAACCCCCGGAGCGTCCACGACCATTAGCCTCATATAAAAGCAGGAGGTAATATCCTCTATACTTCTCAGCCCGCTCAGTTCACTGCCTTTTACAAAACCCAGAACCGGCACTCTGGAGCCGCACCCGGCGGCAATGTTCCTTGCTATATTAATTATATCTCCGGCCACGGCGCTTCCCGTTGCCGAGCCGCCTGCGCCCCTTCCGTAGTGCATTGTGGTGCCCACCTTATCGCCGGTCAGGCATACGGCGTTGAAAACGCCGTCCACGGAAGAAAGCATATTACTGTCCGGAATGATGGTCGGGTGCACCCGCACTTCCATGCCGGAATCGTCTTTTTTAGCTATGGCCAGCAGCTTTATTGTGCATCCAAGCTCTTTGGCTATTTCTATGTCGACCGGCTTAATATTAGATATGCCTTCCACAAAAATCTTGTCGAACGGTATAACGGCAGAAAAAGCTATGGAGGAAAGCAGGCATATTTTGTGGGCCGTATCGATTCCTTCCACGTCGAAAGTAGGGTCCGCCTCGGCGTAGCCTTTTTCCTGGGCGTCTCTGAGCACTTCGTCAAAAGCCTTGCCTTCCTTTGTCATCCGCGTAAGGATATAATTGGCCGTGCCGTTTATTATTCCGTAAATTTCCTGTATATTATTCGCGGCAAGGTCTTCCTTCATAACCCTGATTATCGGTATGCCTCCGCCGACGGACGCCTCGAATCCCAGAGAAACGCCTTTTTCTTCGGCAAGGCCGAATATTTCCCTGCCGTGAACGGCAAGAAGCGCTTTATTGGCCGTAACCACGTGCTTGCCTTTATTTATCGCGCCGGTTATGAACTTCTTCGCCGCACCGTAACCGCCTATAAGCTCGGCGATTATATCTATTTCGGGATCGTTTATCAAATCGTCAGCGTTTTTTGTTTTTATCTCCACCAGGTCGGTGTATTCGTCATTTTTTCTGTCTATATTCAAATCGGCGATACCCTTAACAACTATATCCAGACCCGTTTTATCCCTTATCACGGCCGCGTTGCCGATAAGACTTTCAACAGTGCCGCGTCCGACGACGCCGTAACCGATAACGCCTATTTTTATTGTTTTTCCGTCCACTAGGATACCTCGCTTTTCATTGCCTGAAAAATAATCCGTAATGATACTTGTTTTGCCGCTTTTCGTCAAGTATAAGCGTAAAATACGGGTTCCTTTAAACATTTTATGATTGCAACTTACGTTTATATGTAATAAATTAATTACAATAATCATAAAAATTTTCAGGAAAACCTAATGGCAGAAAAATCTCCGGAAGACGGTTTCCGAGTTCAGCCCGCCAAAGAACGGGCTGCAGACGCGGAAACCACTCTCAACTGGCTGAAAGAGGGAAACAGGCGCTTCACGTCGCACATACTTGAAAGTTCGTCGCCCAGCAATATCGAAAGAGTGCGCTATCTGGCAAAAAACGGTCAGAAGCCTCTGGCTGTGCTGGTAACCTGCTCAGACGCGCGCATATCCCCGGAAAGGATATTCAGCGCGGAAATGGGCGATTTTTTCATAATAAGAACTGCCGGCAACGTTTTGGGCGCTCTTGAGCTGGGCAGCGTAGAATATGCCGTGGCGTCCTTTAAAACCGACACGGTAATAGTAATGGGGCATGAAAACTGCGGAGCCATACACAGCGCCGTGCATGCACACGGCGAGGACATCGGAAACATGCAAAGCATACTCGATATAATACAGCCTTCCATAAACAGAGCCATGGCGGAAACCTCCTGCCACAGGGAAGTAATAGCCAAAGCGGAAGATTACAATATAATAAACAGCGTGGAAAAAATCAAAAGCAGCCGGATAATCAGAAATATAACCGGCAAGAGAAAAATAACGATAGTAGGAGCAAAATACGGCATATCCACCGGCAAGGTGACATTTTTCGAATAAAACCGGTTTCAGGAACCGTTTTCCATATCCAGATTCCTGCTCCCGTCCGGGCGCCATGACGGAGAAATTATTCTGTGCCCTTTCCTTTCGCATTTCATAACCGAAGCGTAGCCTATGGTTCTTTCCCCGAATTTCATATTTATCGCGTCGATAGCCCTGTAAAGCCTGTTTTTAACTGCGCCTCCAGTTATCATATCTTCCACACTGGACGAAGCTATCCCTCTGTGGCCCAACCCGCTTAAAGATACGCCCAAAAGGCGCACCGGCTCCTTTACCACGCCGTTACCGTCATAAAGCTTTACCGCGCAGTCATAAATATGATGGGTTGCGGAAGTTTTAAAAGAAAGCGTATGGCTGAAATTTAAGGTAGACATATCCGGCCTGCGCACAGTCAGCGTAACGGCTCTGCCGTAATAGGAATTTCTTCTGGCCCGGCTTGAAACCATTTCGGAAAGCTGCAGCAAATACGCGCATGCTTCGCTCCTGGACGAAATATCTTTCGGAAAAGTCATAGAATGGCTGAAAGATTTCATCTCCTCCCGGTCTTTGGGGATACCGCTTTCGCTTTCTCCGGATACAAGGCGGTAGATATTTCTGCCGGGCAGGCCCATCATTTCCTCCAGCCTGCGTTCCCCGAACAAACGCATATCGGAAGCGCGGAATATACCCATGGAAGCGAACTTCCTTACGGAACTCCGGCCTATACCCCATATATCGGACAGTCTGAAAGAATCCATAAAAGACAGAGCGTCTTTTCCTGAGACCCTGTAATATCCGTCCGGTTTATTCACATGAGTGGCCATTTTCGCAATAAGCCTGTTAGGCCCGGCACCCACGGTGCACGTTATGCCGAAATTCTGTTTTATACGGCTTTTAATCATATATGCCGCATTATCGGAGGAAAACCCGGTGCCGGTTATATCGAGAAACGCCTCGTCTATGGAAAACATGGCGGATTCAGGAGAAACCGACTGAAGGAACTCGGCGATACCGGCCGAAACTGCCGCGTATTTACGCACGCGGCCGGGAATCAGAATGACTCCCGGGCATACCTTTTGAGCGTCTTTACGGCTCATGCCTGTTTTTACTCCCCTGGCCCTTGCCTCGTAGGAGGAGGTTACGACTACGGAACGCTCTCCCGAGCCCACCACCGCTATCGGACGGCCTTTAAGCGAAGGGTCGGAAGCCTGCTCGACGGAAACAAAAAACGCGTCCATATCCACACACAGTATTTCGCGCTCATCGTAACGCATAAAAAATCAAAAGACGGCAAAGCCGTCTCCCTCTTCTCCGAAAGCCGTGAGAAACCATGCCATATCAAGGGGATTGAATTCTACTTCGTAAATAGTTCCGCCGTCAGACAGGGAAAACTTTATTATATGGAAAGAACCCGCTTTTTCCTTCCATCGGTAAAAAATATTTTTAACCGATATTTTGCGGCCTTTATAATCGAACCATACCGGTTTAGGCCACCCTCCCTCGAAAACGGCGCCAGCCCTTACGGGCTCACGCAAGCCTGAAATCATACCCCTTCTCCACGAGTCTGAGCAGCATAACGTATCTGCCTATCACTTCAAATTCGTCGGACTCAAGAACGGGTATAGGCCGGAATTCCTCGTTTGCCGGCATAAGGAACACTCCGTCGTCGGTTCTGCGGAAGGTTTTAAGCGTAACCTCCCCGTTAATGCGGAAAGCGCCTATCTGGCCGTTGGATATGGTTTTCTGAGGCTGTATGAAAACGAAATCGCCTGGCAGTATGCCTTTATCCTTCATGCTGTATCCGTCCACAACGAGAAAAAAACCGCCGCTGGAATTTTTAAGGAATTCTCTTACCGGTATGTATCCTTCTATATTTTCTTCAGCCATGACAGGGCTTCCGGCTCTTATATGACCTATTACCGGAACGCCTGAGCAAGCCGGCTCCGGCGCAGTAACGGACCTGGCTTTGCCGGAAATCATAGAAAGCTCGCCCTTCGCAGTAAGTTTATCAAGCATGGATTTTACTGTGGATGTTGAAGCAAGGCCGAGACCGGCCGCTATTTCCCTTATGGACGGAGAATAACCGTTATCCTCGCGGAATCTGAGTATAAAATCGACAAATCGCTTCTGCTTTTCCGTCATGACATCACGCTCCGGAATTTATGAACAAATGTGCTATCGAACAAATGTACATTAGACCACAAAAAAACGTATGTCAAGAAGTTTAGAGCGGAACCTGTTACAGCGTAACAAAAATTTCTTTTACGACGAAAAGGGCCGAAAGCACCAGCATGACGACGGACACCTCTTTTATCCGCCCGGTAAAAAGTTTAATGAAAACGTAAGATAATATGCCGAATTCGATACCGGTCGCGATGTTGTAGGTAAAAGGCATTACAGTCATAGCTATCATGGCGGGGAAAAATTCGGTCCAGTCGGAAGTATCCAGAAGCTTGATAATTGAAAGCATCAGCACGCCTACGAGTATCAACGCGGGCGCAGTCGCGTAGGAAGGAATAACAGCCACGAGAGGGGAAAAGAAAACGGCGAGAAGAAACAAGGCCGATATAACCACCGCCACAAGGCCGGTGCGGCCGCCTGCTTCGACTCCGGTAACGCTTTCCACATAAGCCGTTACGGTAGTAACCCCCATGATGGCTCCGGCTGCCGTTCCCACCGCGTCGGCCATAAAAGCGCTTTTCGCCCTTTTAAGAGAGCCGTTCTCATCTACCAGCCCGGCTCTTGTGGCAACGCCTATAAGGGTTCCTACCGTATTGAATATATCCATGAAAAGAAGAACCAGTGTTATAATTATAAAATTCATATCGAAAATAGCGGAAAAATCCATCTGCATAAATATGGGGCCGATGGAAGGCGGCATGGAAACGATTTTTTCCGGCCACGGAGTAAGCCCCGCAAAGGCCGATATGGCCGTAACCGCAAAAATACCTATCAGGATGGAACCTTTTATGTTAAAAATATATAATACTGTCATTAAGATAAGACCGAATAGCCCAAGCAGCACTTTAATATCCGTCAGATTTCCGACCGTAACAAGCGTATCTTTATTGGCAACCACAAAGCCGCATTTCTGCATGCCTATAAACATGAGAAAAAGGCCTATACCCGCGGGGATTCCTATTTTGAGGGAACGGGGAATACTGTCTAATATCTTGTCCCTCGCTTTAGTAAGCGTCAGTATTATAAACGCCACGCCTTCTATAAATACGGATGCCATCGCCATCTGCCAGGTAAAACCCATGCCGAGAACAAGGCCGAACGTAAAAAAAGCGTTTACACCCATGCTGGGAGCAAGGCCTATTGGATAGTTGGCCAAAATACCCATAATGAGGGTAGAAATCGCGGAAGCCAGACACGTGGCGACCATTACGGCTTCCGCCGGCATTCCCGACGGAGCGATTATATCCGGGTTTACGAAGATGATGTAGCTCATCGTCATAAACGTGGTAAAACCGCCGAAAATCTCCGTTCTGATTCTTCCGCCCGACTGTGATATTTTAAAATATCCGTCTATCCGCCTTTTCATAAGTTATTTGTCCCTGTATTTGTCTAATTCGTATACCCGGATTTTACGGTAAAGGTAAGTCCTTTCCATATCAAGCATTCTGGACGCCTGAGAAATATTCCAGTTGGTAGATTTAAGAGCTTTGAGGATATAATTCTTCTCAAATTCGTCCCTTGCTTCCTTCAATGTGGAGCCGCAGTCGACACCGCCGTCTATATTTTCTTCCTCGCGTCCGGAAACCAGTATCGCAGGAGCGTCGTTTAAATCCATCGTATCCCCCTCGGACAAAACGACCATTCTCTCTACAATATTTTTCAGCTGACGCACGTTGCCCGGCCAGTCGTAATCGGTAAAAAGCCGCATAAGACCGTCGGTAACCTGTTTTTCCCTGATGCCGTTCATGGCTGACGTTTCTTTTATAAAATGGTTTACCAGAGGAGCTATATCGTCCCGGCGTTCTCTCAGAGGCGGCACCTCCACAGGTATCACGTTAATTCTGTAATAAAGGTCCGAGCGGAACCTGTTCGACGCTATCTCTACCGGAAGATTTTTATTTGTGGCGGATATAAGCCTGAAATCCGATTTTATGGTGTCGTTGCCGCCTACCCTTGTAAATTCGCCGGTTTCCAGCACCCTTAGCAGCTTCGCCTGCATGGGTAGGCCCATGTCTCCTATTTCGTCGAGAAAAAGTATACCGCCGTCGGCAAGCTCGAATTTGCCGATTTTGCGCTGTATAGAGCCTGTAAAGGAGCCTTTTTCATGCCCGAACATCTCGCTTTCTATAAGGTCGGTTGGAACGGCGGAACAGTTTATCTCTACAAACGGTTTATCGGAACGCTTTCCCAGCATGTGTATAAGCCTCGCCACATGTTCCTTGCCCGTGCCGTTTTCACCTGTTATCAGCACCCAGGAATTCATCGCGGCTATCCGCTCTATTTTATCTTTAAGCCTTACGATGGCGTCGCTTACTCCTATAAGGTCGTATTTCTTTATAAGGTTAAACTTCGATTTCCTTAAATCTCTCAATATATTGAGCTTATCGCCCAGATGCTTGACCATCATTGTTATCCTGTCCAGGGAAAGCGGCTTTTCAAGAAAGTCGTAAGCGCCGTATCTTATTGTTTCCACGGCGGTTTCTATTGTGCCGTGGCCGCTTATCATAACCACTTCCGTTTCCGGAAAATACCTTTTTATCTCCCTGAGACCTTCGACTCCGTCAGTATCCGGCAGCCATATATCCAGAAACACGATATCGAACATTTTTTCTTTAAGCCGTTTAAAGCCGTCAGAATAATTAAGGCAGAATTCGCATTTATGCCCCTCGTCCTCAAGTATTCCTTTTATGGCCACTCCGATATTTTTTTCGTCGTCGATTATAAGTATATCCATTATTCACCTCTGGGCAGGGTTATGGTAAAAACGGTGCCATCCGGGCCGCTTTCCACCCCTATGCCGCCCGAATGTTCTTCAACTATCTTTTTTACTATGGCAAGCCCTAGGCCGGTGCCGCCGGAGCGCTTGCTGAAATACGGGTCGAATATTTTGAAAATATCTTCCTGCTTTATGCCGGACCCGGTATCTTTAATCTTTATCTCTATATCTCCGCCGCCGGAGGAAAATGCGGATATGGTCACGGCTCCGGACTGGCTCATGGCGAATATGGCGTTGCTTATAAGGTTCTGAAGCACGCGCCTCAGCTGGTGGCGGTCTCCCTGTATAATAAGGCCGTCTTCCCCGGTATAGCTGAAATTTACGTTAGGATAAGTTTCAGTATATAATGATAAAACTTCATTCACAAGTCCGGATACTTCTATCGGATATTTTTTCGCTTTGGGAAGCCTGGCGAAAAGATTGAATTCCTCCACCAGCTCAAGAAGATTGTCCGCTTCCGTAACGATGGTATCCATGCTTTCCTGTATTATTTCCCTGACGTCGGTTTCGCGAAGCTCCAACGAACGTTTTTTGACCCTTTCGGCCACCAGTTTTATGGGCGTAAGGGGGTTTTTCACCTCGTGAGCGATTCTCGTGGCAACTTCCTTCCACACGCTTATTCGCTGGGCGTTTACTATATCCGTAACGTCGGCGATTACAAGAAGCATCTGAAGCTCCTCGTCGTCCGACGATATTTTTGAAAAGCTCATTGAAAATATGCGTTTTTCGTCGTTTATGACAAGTTCCACGTTTTTAAAAAAATCAGTTTCCCCGGAAGAAGCGAAAGACTCCAGATCGCCCATTATGGAGCCGTCCACCTGCTCTTTATTGTTAGCGAGAAGCAAATCCGCCCTGGCATTGGTTTTAAGCAGTTTCATATCATGGCTTAGAAGTATAAGCGCCGAATCCACGTTTTTAAAGATGGCGTCTATATACATATTATCCCGGGATATCTGGTTATACATTTCTGAAAGAATCTCGTTTTTCGTATGCAGTTCTTTAGTATGTACGCTCAGCAGCTTGGCCATACGGTTGAAGGTGCGTATCAGGTAGCTTATCTCGTCTCCGCCCTGCTCTTTTACCTCAACGTCGAGATTACCCCTCGATATTTCCACGGATGCGTCCGCAAGAGCTTCTATCGGCCTGGTTATGCCTCTGGCAAAAAGTATGCTTCCCCATATGCCGGAAAAGACCACCAGCAGGGACATCATTACAAGAAGCATAAAATAAGATTTTTTAACTGGATAAGAGAAAAACTCGCTTTCTCTGTATTTATCTCTTGAATCCTGTATCAAATCTATATCGTCGGCTATTTTTCTGGGTATGGTCTTATATGTGAAAAGGGCTCCGTAAATCCTGTCCGGGTTATTGCCCTGGCCGGTAACGGGTATGCCCACCCAATAAATCTGCGTGTTGTCGAAAAAATCGTATCCGGTTTCCTTGTTTCCTTTCAGGACGCTGTCCAGGTACTTTGCCGAAATCACCGGCATATAGTTTCTGCCCGTATTGTCCTTCAGCAGTATTTCCCCGCCTTTTCTGTCGTATACGGAGATACCGGCCACCAGGTTTTTACCGGCGTAATTATTTATAAAACTTTCAAGCCTCTTTTTCCCGGAACCGATATAAAGGTTTCTGTCCGTTATTATCTGGGATATGAGAACCGTCTGGTCGAAAAGATCCTGCCTTACCATATTCCTGTAATCTTCCATAAGGGCTACGGAGCTTGACAGGGCGCTGTCCACCTGGTTGTTGAACCATTTGTTTATGCTGTCGTTTATGAGAGTGCTGGCAAAGAAAAAGATAACGGCCACAGGCATTACGGTAAGGGCCACTGAAAATATCACGAGCTTGAACTTGAGTCTCGAGCCGAAAATATTGCTGTGGGCATCGGAAAGGAGTTTTGCCAGATTTCTGAAAATAACAAGCATCAATACGAGAAGCAATATTATATTTATGTTCACGAGAAGAAATATGGACACGTTGGAATACCAGGGATATCTGGAGTTGCCGATATTTTTCCCCACGAGGAAATTCATTGCTATAATTATAATGAAATATGCGAGATACTGGAGAATCTTTCTTTTTGGATTCTGCCCGGTTGATTCTATCAATAGCTTGCCGAAAGACACCAAAGCCCTTCTGGCTTTAAAGAACAACCTTTTTACAGCGCCGGTCAATTTATCCATAAGACTACGCAGGAACCGCCCGATTGATTATACGGCTCCGGCAGCAAGCCGGAACCGTTTGTAAATTTAACATAAAATAATTTTTAAAAAAAGTGTTTTGCCTATTTTATTATATCCCTCGTATCCATGTCCCTGGCAAAAATGACTTTTGTCATAACAAGCTGGGCGGGAGAACAGGCGGAAAGAGCGTCAGTAAACATATCCAGCGTCCTTGCCTTTTCATACCCTCCGAAGCCCGCCCCTTCGAGAAGGCCGCCTATGCCCGCCTCCTCTATGCACTTAACGGGAAGCTCCTCTATACTGAAGTATTCCGCTATATCAAGATCCGTAACGATAGTTTCGCCGATGCTCGAATATATAAAGGCAAGGCCCGAGCCCTCAGAACGCATTACGCCTTCGTCGTCATAGCGCGGTTTTTCCGCTTTATGGACGAACCGAATACTTAAAACCCCGCTGGGAATCTTATCCGCAGGAAAGAAAAACCCTGCTGTTTCGTCGGGATTGCTCATAAGTCCCGCAATATCTTCCCGCGACCAGCTTTTAAGAACCAGCTCTTTGCCGGAAGGGCTTTTTCTGACTATTTCTACTTTTTCAAGAGAGAAAGAAGGCAGGTATTCGTTTATAAAGCCTTCCCCCTCCTCAGGCAGAAAAGGTTTCAGAGGGTCTTTCGCACCTATATACGCCGAAGCTATCTTTCCTGAAAAAACGAACGGTCTGGCAAGCTCGGCGGCGGTTACGCTTCCCGAAGAAAGGCTGTAGTCGCGCCCTGTCTTTTTATATTTTTCCATGGCGGAAAAATAACCCAGTATCCTTTCCTTTCCGCCGGATTCGAATAAATATTCCATATCGGTAAATTTAGGCACACCAAGAAAGGCGGATATCCAGTCCGTGGAGTAAAACGAACTTAACGCATGCGGATAAACGGCGTATTTAAGCCTGTATTCCGAAAGAGCGTCCTTTCCCTCCTTCTCTTCGGGAGCTTCGAGAGAAAGCAGCTTTAAAGAGGGATATATGCGGTTTCTTAAAAATACGTCTCTTCTTGAAACAAAAATACCAACCTTCTTCACACCCTCGACGGCAAAGGTAACGGGCTCCGTTTTATCGAAATCCATAGTTTTAAAGCCGTCCGCCCCTTTTGAGGAATACGCCGCAAGAGCGCTTTTTTCCAAACTTCTGCCGTCAAGCTCCAGCTGCCTGAAAAGATTCATAAGGTAATCGGAAGACGTTCCCGGAAGAGCCTGGTAAGTTATGGAGGTAAAATAAGAAACATAATCGGCGTTTTCGTTTCCAGAGCAGAAAAATTCCCCCGACGGACCTCGGGCCGCTTTATTGAAATCGCACTCGAAAACGACGTGCTTAAGCGGTTTTATTTTCTCAAGGTCGTCATAATTTCTGACGTTTTCATCCACACTGCCGCTTATTTTGGAGCCGAAAACCGAACACCCGCATATCAGAAGCGCAGCGGCGGACGTAATAAATATTTTTCTCATAACTGCCTCTTGTAATTATGTATAGAGTAAAATAACCGTTATACTTTATTCGTAAAAAATAATGTTTGCAAGGTATTATAAGATAGGTTAATAATATCTACAGTTTAAGCGGGGAGAGATATGGCTGATTTTGAACAGAAAACGGACGAATACGGCACGACAATACTGAAGCTTGTCAGAGTAAAAGAAATAGGCGGAGGAAGCGTAAGGCTTTACGGCCATATAATGCTTTCCATAAAGCATTATAAAGAATCGGACACGGAAATGATGATAGTGCGCTTTATATCGCTGGCCGGAAACACCATGGCAAGAGCGAATCTGAACAATGTAGCCGCTTCCGAAAAGCTGTCTCTTAATAAATTTACCGCTACCGTAAACCACAGAACCAATTCCGTCGATTTCGGCCCGGTTCAGGGCATATATATGGAGGAAACCCTCCGCGGCAGAGGGATAGGCTCATTTGGTCTTAACGAGCTGATCTCCTGGCTTAAATCCAATTTTGAAGAATATACGATAAATCCTTTCGAATTTATATCCCCGGACAACGCATCCCAGGAAGACATCGACAGGCGCAACAAGTTTCTTGAAAATTTCGGCTTTACTCTTGGCTTTACGGACGTTACGCAGCGCAGCGGCACCATGAAAGCTAAAAAGGTTTCCATACTTAAGGAGCACTATAATTCCGAAAAGGTGGAAGAGCTGGACATCGAGCAGTTTGTGTTCGGCCTGATAAACGATAAGGCTTCCCTGGAAAAATCTTACAACGATCTGAAAGCGGAATACGCCGCCAGAGGCGAGGAACTGCTGGCGGGTATACCTAAGTCGGAAATAGTAAAATATACCATAATAGGCTGCGTTCTTGTGCTTATAATCCTTACCCTGCTTTTGATATAATGAAAAAAATCGGCTTTACCACCACCATACCGGTAGAAATCGTCCTGTCTGCCGGGCATGTGCCGGTAGATCTCAACAATATATTCGTGGCGGGAAGCGACCCTTCGGCCCTTATAGAAGAAGCCCATACGGACGGCCTTCCGCGTAACTGCTGTTCTTGGATAAAGGGGCTTTATACCGTAGGAGCAAAACTTAAAGCAGTTGATGAAATAATTGCCGTAAGCAACGGAGATTGCAGTAATACTCACGCCCTTACCGAGCTTTTCGGCGAAGCGGGCATACCGGTTCATACATTCTCCTATCCATATAACGAGCCCTATCCTTCCAAAGCCCTTAAAACACAGATGGAGCTTCTTGCAGGCAAGCTGGGCACCACCCTTAAAGCAGCCTCCCAATACTGCGAAAAGACCGATAAAATCCGCGATAAACTAAAAATGCTGGACAGGCTTACTTATGAAGGGGAAGTATCCGGCTTTGAAAATCACCTGTGGCTGGTATCATCCTCCGATTTTAACGGAGACGCCGGTAAATTTTTGAAGGATGTGGACGACGTAATAGCAAAAGCCTCTCTCAGAGAAAAAAACGATAAAAGCATAAGGCTCGGATATATAGGCGTGCCTCCGATAATACCCGCCATATACGATTTTATAGAAAGCAAAAACTGCAAGGTCGTGTTCAACGAAGTACAGAGGCAGTTTTCCATCCCGTCGGAAAATGCCGATTATGTGGAAAGGTATATAGAATATACATATCCCTACGGCGTAATGGGGAGAATAAACGATATAGCAGAGCGTATAAGAGAACGGCGGATAGACGGGATAATACATTATGTTCAGTCTTTCTGCTTCCGGCAGATACAGGATACGCTGATAAAAAAATATCTGCCCGTACCCGTCCTTACCATAGAGGGGGATATGCCGGGAAATCTCGACGGAAGGACGAAAATAAGAATAGATTCGTTTATAGAAATGCTTGAGAGCAAAAAGAAAAAATGAATACGACGAAACAGGTCGGCATAGATCTGGGCAGCAGGTTCGTAAAAATGGCGCTGTTCGGCGGAGAAACCACGCAATTTCTGCGATATGATACCGTTGATTTTTATAAACGGTACATAATCCGCCGGCCGGACGGAATAAGCATAGATACGGAGCGGCTGGGCATTCCGGAAGACTGCGCCGTAACGGCCACCGGATACGGGCGCAATCTGATGTCTTTTGGAAACGCGTCCGTAATATCCGAAATCAAAGCCCATTTCAGAGGGGCGCTGAGAGCTTCCGGAAAAACCGATTTCATACTCGTGGATATAGGCGGTCAGGACAGTAAGGTAATATGGGCGCGCGACGGATATATAGAGGATTTTGTAATGAACGACAAATGCGCGGCAAGCACCGGCCGGTTTGCCGAAAACGCCTCCTCCGCTCTCGGTTTCACACTGGAGGAGCTGGGAAACATGAAAGAAAACCCGGCCGACTTATCCACGACCTGCGCGGTATTCTGCGAAAGCGAAATCATAAGTCTCATGGCCTCCGGAACGGAGCCGGAACGCATAGGCGCCGGGATTAACATGTCAATAGCCAAGCGCCTGGCTCCGCTTGTAAAATCTTATTCCGCGCCCTACATTTTCGCTTCCGGCGGAGCTGCCGAAAACGAAGCTATGCTGTGGTTTCTTTCCAGGCTGGTAGACAAGGAGATACATCCCGTTCCGGAACCGCAGTTCAACGGCGCTCTGGGATGCCTGAACCTTTAAATTCCTTTACGGCGGGCGGATCATGGATATACCCATTCTTAAAGACATAACCGTAATAATAGCGGTGGCCACAATATCCCTTCTTATATGCTCGAGGCTTAAAGTCCCCGGCATACTCGGATACCTTATAACTGGGCTACTTGTGGGGCCTAACGGACTGCGCCTCGTATCGGAAACTGAAAACGTAAACACTATGGCCGATATAGGCGTCGTGCTGCTGCTTTTCACGATAGGTCTTGAATTTTCTCTCAGACAGCTTGTGGCTCTGAAACGGTCCGCAATAGGGGGAGGCATCCTTCAGGTAACGCTTACGACGGCTATTTTTGCCGCCGCGTGCGCAATATTCGGGTTTCATACCGGGCAGGCTGTTTTTTACGGGCTTATACTCACCCTGTCCAGCACGGCAATAGTTCTGAAACTGCTTATGGAAAGGGGCGAGGTTGAGGCGCCCTTCGGAAGGATAACGACAAGCGTTCTTATATTCCAGGATATCGCCGTTATTCCCATAATGCTGATAATCCCGATGCTCGTACCCGGCGGAAGCGCGTCTTTGGCGGATATAGGCATAAGCCTTGGAAAAGCTCTGGCTGTGGTAATTATCCTTTTCGCCGCAGCAAGATTCATGGTTCCGCGCCTTCTGCTGCAGGTAACAAAAACGAGAAGCCGGGAGCTTTTTCTTTTCTCCATAGTGCTTATATGCATGATAGTGGCGTTTATTACCAACAAAGCTGGTCTTTCTCTGGCTTTAGGAGCGTTTCTCGCCGGTATGGTCGTCAGCGAAACGGGATACGGATATCAGGCCCTCGGCAACGTGGTGCCGTTTAAGGACGTTTTTACCGGTTTTTTCTTTGTTTCGGTTGGCATGCTTATAAATGTGGAAATTATCATCTCAAACCCTATAATCGTAATTTTAGCCGCCCTTTTCATTATAATCGTCAAAACCTCGGTGGCAGGCATGGTAATAAACCTGCTTGGATATCCCTTAAATACATCGCTGCGCACCGGTCTATCTCTGGCGCAGGTGGGCGAATTTTCTTTCATACTGGCGGCTACCGGAAAAACCATAGGTATAATTGACGGAGAGGAGCAGTCCACATTTATAGCCATATCGGTAATTACCATGGCGGCTACACCTTTTCTGATACAGTATTCCAGCAAAATATCGGAAGCGGCCGGAAAACTCCCCCTTCCCGCGTCTGTCATAAAGGGCTATTTCCACACGGCGTCAAACAATATAAAGCCGGTGAAGGACCACATGATAATAGTGGGATACGGCCTTGCGGGAAAAAACCTGGCAAAGGCGGCGGAAAACGCGGGAATAAGCTATAATATAATAGAAATGAATCCCCAGACGGTGAGAAACGAATCAGCTAAGGGAACCCCGATATTTTACGGAGACGCCTCTCAGGAAGAAGTGCTGGAACACGCAAGAGTAAAGGACGCGAGAGCCGTGGTAGTGTCTGGAGCCGATAACGCCACCACCAAAAACATAGTGGAAACGGTACACAGAATCAACCCGTCTATAGCCGTTGTGGCGAGAACCCGCTTCGTACTGAACGCCGCGCCCCTGAAAGAACTTGGAGCCACCGACGTAATCGTGGAGGAGGTAGAGTCTTCGGTCGCCCTGCTTTCCTGCGTTCTGAAACACTACTACATACCGGCGGAAGACATAGACAAGCAGGAAGCGGAAATAAGGCAGATAGAGCCTTCCGCCGTAAAACGCAGATCGAGGGACAGAGCCGCGTCCCTGGGGATAAAAGGCGTGGCGGTGGAAACCGTTACCGTACCCGTAGGCTCTCCCGTTTCGGGTAAAACGCTGCGGGATCTCGACGTAAGATACAGATACAACGTAAACGTAATAGCCATGAGAACGGGAGGAAATTTAAAAGTATCTCCCGGTTCGGGAGAACGCTTAAACGACAGAGACGAACTGCTCGTAACCGGACGGCAGGCCGACATAAATATATTCGCCGGAATTTTTGTACAAAGTACCAAACAAAAGGCCTAACGACTTGACAGACTGCGGTTTTATAATATTTAATAGCTATTAAACACTATTTCGGAGCACCGCTATATGAATAACGCGCTGATGTTCGGAGCCATGGTCCTGATCCTGTGTGTGGCTTTCAGTAAAATACTTTATAAGGCGGGGGTTCCTACCCTTCTCATCTTTATGGGGCTGGGTATGGTGTTCGGTTCCGACGGTATAGGCGGCATTTATTTTGACGACTACCACCTGACGCAGGATATATGCTCCCTTGCTCTCGTCTTTATAATGTTCTACGGCGGATTCGGCACAAGCTGGCGTACTGCCAGGCCCATAGCGGTAAAAGCGGTGCTTCTTTCTTCGGTGGGAACGGTTCTTACAGCCTTTTTTACCGGTTTTTTCTGTCATTATTTTCTTAAATTTACACTTCTGGAAGGTCTCCTCATAGGCTCCGTTCTGGCATCCACCGATGCGGCGTCCGTTTTTTCCATCTTAAGGTCCAGAAAAATGGCTCTCAAAGGCGGCGTCGGCCCTATACTGGAAGTGGAAAGCGGCAGCAACGACCCGTTCTCCTATATGCTCACCATAGTGATTCTGGCGGTAATTACCGGGGAAGGCAGCGTATCCGTGCCGGAACTCCTTGCCAAACAGATAATTTTCGGCACGGTTACAGGCGTTTTTCTTGGTTACGCGGCTGTTTACGTGTTAAGACACGTAAACTTTGAAATAGAGAGCTTCAATCTCATTTTCGTAATCGCCATAGCAATACTGGGATTTTCTCTGAGCGGCTCTCTGGAAGGAAACGGCTTCCTGAGCGTTTACATATCCGGCATAATCATAGGCAACAGCAAAATATTTCACAGAAAAAGCCTGTCTAATTTTTTTGACGGTATATCGTGGCTTATGCAGATAATGCTGTTTTTTATGCTGGGATTGCTTTCCTTTCCGTCCAGACTGCCGGACGTTGCCCTCACAGGAACCCTTATCGCCGTATTTATGATACTCGTGGCAAGGCCCGCCGCGGTTTTTGCCATATTGACGCCCTTTCGTATGCCGGTAAAACAGCAGACGTTTATTTCATGGGTGGGCATACGGGGCGCGGCTTCAATCGCTTTTTCAATTTACGCCGTAACGGCTACCAATCATATGAGCGATATTTTCCATATAGTATTTATCGTAGTGCTGTTTTCCATTCTGATACAAGGGTCGTTCATACCGGTAATGGCAAAAAAGCTGGGGCTTATAGAATCGCAGAAGCACAATAACCTTAAATCCCTGGGCGATATGGAGGACGAAACGTACAACCAGCTTATGGAATTTACCGTAAGGCCAGACCACAAATGGGCCGGTAAAATGATAATGGAAGCCGGACTACCCAAGGATATACTGATAGTGATGATAAAGCGCGGCAGCGACGTAGTGGTTCCCAACGGCTCCACCAAGCTGCTGCCCGGCGACGTGCTTGTTCTCAGCGGAACGAATCTGGATACGGCAGTATCCTGAACGGAAAATAAGAATATTGTAAAAAAATATATTTTTCTCCATTTTTTTGACCGCTGCCGGAGAGATTTTTAATGTTTTTTGGCATATTATAAAAAATTCTTCTGATAAATATTAAAAAACGGTCTGTAAATCTTAAGGTTTTTTAAACCGCACTTGATATGCCTGCTAAAAAATATCTTTATTACAAATAGATTATTAAATAAATATCCCCTGCCGCGCATTTTCGGTTTCTATTTTTATATTTTTTATTATATTTTAACGAAATCTCTTGACAACCGCGCAAGTCGAGTATATTAATCAGCTCGTATTTCTGAAAAGCAAAAAAACAGCGGTGAGGAATGGAAAACAGAAAACCGGTCGTAGAGCTTCAGAACGTTAAAAAAAGTTTTGACGACAAAACGATACTTAAAAATATAAACCTTACCATATATAACGGCGAGTTTCTGACCCTTCTGGGGCCGTCCGGCTGCGGCAAGACCACCACTCTGCGCATTATAGCAGGCTTCGAATCGGCCGATTCCGGAAACGTGATAATAAACGGCGAAAGGGTAAACGATATACCTCCGAATAAACGAGGAGTACACACTGTTTTCCAGAGCTACGCTCTCTTCCCCCACATGACGGTCTACAATAACGTGGCCTTCGGCCTTAAAATGCACAAAGTCCCCAAAAATGAAATAAAATCGAGAGTTACGGAAGTCCTGCGTATCGTAAAGCTGGAAAACTTTGCGGACAGGAAGCCCCACCAGCTTTCAGGCGGCCAGCAGCAGAGGGTCGCCCTCGCCAGAGCTCTCGTAAACAAACCTCTCGTCCTGCTTCTGGACGAACCGCTCAGCGCCCTTGACGCAAGCCTGAGAAAAGGCATGCAGAAAGAGCTTAAACAGCTTCAGAGAGCCCTTGGAATAACCTTTATACTCGTAACCCACGATCAGGAGGAGGCCCTTTCCATGTCAGACAGGGTAGTCGTTATGAACGAAGGCGTTATAGAGCAGACAGGTACTCCCAAAAACGTTTATGAGGAACCCAATTCCGTTTTTGTGGCAGGCTTTATAGGCGATATAAACATATTAAACGGGGAAGTTCTCGGACTTGGCGACGGCGGTATAAGCGCTCGGGTGGAAGGCCGCCTGTGCGCGATAAAAACGAAAAAAAGCCTGAAAATAGGCGACAGATTTAAGCTCTTGCTGCGGCCTGAAGATATGCGCATCGAAAAGCTGAGCGAAAATCCGGAAACCGACGGGCTAATGATAGGCAACGTAGTGCTGAAAACCTATAAAGGCGCCACCCTAGACACACTTATACGCCTTCAGAACGGAACCCAGATAAAGGCAAGCGAATTTTTCGACGAAGAATACGAGGATTTCGACTATAATATGGACGAAAAAGTTTCCATAGGCTGGGTATCCGGCTGGGAGGTGGTGCTGCCAGATGAAGGAGCGTAACCTTTTTCAGATAGTCACAATCGGCATAATCGCTATTTGGCTCGTTATTTTCGCCCTCATACCCAATATAATGGTGTTTGCCGTCAGTTTTATGGAGCGCAGCGAAGAATCCTTTATAAAGGCGGCCTTTACCTTTGAAAACTACCGGGCCTTTTTCAGCTCCATGTATTTTTCGATATTCGCCGCGTCTTTCAAGATGGCCTTTATCACCACGCTTATATGCCTTGTGATAGGATATCCATTCGCTTTCATACTGGCAAGATCAGGATCCCGCTTTAAGAGCCTGCTGGCGCTGTTTGTGATAATACCGTACTGGACAAGCGCCCTTATAAGAACGTACGCCATAAAAGTAATCCTTACCACAAACGGGCTTATCAATACGTTCCTTATAAAAGCGGGCGTTATCAGCGAGCCTCTGAATATGCTCTATACTCAGGGAGCGGTCGTTCTCGGGCTTGTATACACATTGCTGCCATTTATGATACTGCCTTTATACGCCGCAATAGACAAGCTGGACACAAGATATATAGAAGCCTCTCAGGATTTGGGAGCATCCAGGCTTCAGACACTTGCCTACGTTATAATCCCGATAACCGTACCCGGCATAGTGGCTGGTTGTCTCCTTGTATTCCTGCCCTCTCTGGGGCTTTTCTATATACCGGACATATTGGGCGGAGCCAAAAACATTCTTATAGGAAACCTTATAAGAGACCAGTTCCTTAATTCGAGAAACTGGCCTTTCGGCGCCGCGGCTAGCAACATTCTTACCATAGTTATGGCTTTTATGCTTTTTGCGTACTACAAAAGCGTGCGGGCAATAAACCGCAGGGTGCTGTGATGCTGAACAAACTGCTGAAAAGGTCGTATCTGGGTGCCGTATATCTTTTTCTGTACGCTCCGCTGTTTCTGCTCATAATATTGTCCTTCAATTCCTCGGAGTTCGGTACGAAGTGGACCGGATTTACCACTGACTGGTACTTAAAGCTGTTTAATAACGGCACTCTTATGGACGCGGCGGTAAATTCCTTCCTTGTTGCCGTTTCCTCCGCCACAACGGCCACGGTCATCGGAACCCTGGCCGCCGTAAGTATTTTCAGATTCAGGTTTTTCGGCAGAAATTTCCTTATGACCATGCTTTATATAGTGATGATGTCGCCCGAAATCGTTATGGGAATATCGCTGCTTATACTCTTTATGACGCTTAACATACCATTAGGCTTCCAGACGCTGCTGATAGCCCACACGACTTTCAGCCTTCCTTTCGTTATGATAGTGCTTTTCACAAGGCTTTCCGATTTTGACAAAAGCGTTATAGAGGCGGCGAAAGACCTGGGGGCTGACGAGCTTAAAACTTTCTGGTATGTGATACTGCCGTCCATAGCTCCCGCCGTAGTGGCCGGATGGCTTTTAAGCTTTACCATATCGATGGACGACAGCATAGCCAGCTTTTTTACTACCGGCCCGGGTTTTGAAGTTCTGCCGCTTAAAATATATTCTATGGTACGCCTCGGCATAAAACCGGAAGTAAACGCTTTAAGCGCTATAATATTTGTTTTCTGTATCATTTTAGTGGTAATAGCCCAATTTTTGCTTAAAGAGAGGAAAAAATGAAAAAACTGCTAACGGTTATCTTAATGTCTCTTGCTCTTTTTTCCTGCGGGAAAAAAGCGGAAAAGGAAGTCCACGTTTTCAACTGGTCGGAATATATTCCGGACGAAATACTGAAACAATTTGAAAAGGAAACGGGAATAAAGGTCGTATATACCACATACGACAGCAACGAAGCAATGTACGCCAAACTTAAAGTTCTCGACGGCGCAGGCTACGACGTTACCTTTCCATCTACTTATTATATAAAAAAAATGAGCGACGAAGGGCTTATCAGTAAAATAGACAAATCGAAGCTGACAAACTATAAAGAGCTCGACCCTGCGCTCCTGAACCAGCCTTTCGACCCGGACAACAGCTACAGCGTGCCGTTTATGTGGGGCACCACCGGCATAGGGGTAAACGCCAAATATATAGACCCATCGTCCGTAACTAAATGGAAAGACCTGTGGAAGCCGGAATATAAGGGCAAACTCATGCTGCAGAACGACGTGCGGGAGGTATTCCATATGGCGCTGACGGCACTTGGATATTCAGGAAACTCTACCGACGAAAAACAAATAGAGCAGGCGTACGAAGAGCTGAAAAAACTTATGCCCTCCGTGCGCCTCTTTAATTCGGATTCTCCCAAGGTGCCCTTCCTCAATGAAGAAGTATATATTGGCATGCTGTGGGGCGGAGAAGCTTTCAGGGCCCAAAAAGTAAACCCCGATATAAAATTCATCTATCCCGAAGAGGGAGTAGCCCTTTGGGCGGACAGCCTGGTAATCCCCAGCAAAGCGAAAAACCCGGAAAACGCCATGATATTCATAGATTTTCTCATAAGGCCCGATATTTCCGCAAAAATATCCGATTCCGTGGGCTATATGTCTCCGGTGGTATCATCCAAGGAATACCTGGATAACGAAACGAAAAACAGCCGTATAATATTCCCCACAAAAGAAGACCTGCGCAACGCCGAATTTCAGCTCAACGTAGGCCAGGCCATTACTATATATCAAAAATACTGGGAGAAGCTGAAATCGGGCAAATAAAATAAAAGCCGCTCTTACGAGCGGCTTTTTTATGCCTTAAGGTCTATAACGCTGCCAAGCATTTCATCCGCCGCTCTGACTGTAAAGGCGTTGCTTTGAAAATATCTTAAATTTATCATACCGGATACGGTTTCGAACCCAACGTCCACGTTTGAGCCCATAACATATCCGGAAAGCACGGACGCTCCGGTAGGAATATAATATTCTCCTGACACTGCGTCTATACGTCCTATCAGCTCTCCCTCGAAATACAGGCCCCCGTCCGCGTCCAGGCGGACATTGCCCCCTGCCCCGGTAAATAGTATGCTTCCAGACGGCGAACGAAGGTTTCCAAGATCGTCTATACTGAAACGCTTAGCCGCGGCGCCGTAATAATCGGCGGAAGAAACGTCGGAACCCTTCCCTCCGAAAACGGCAATATCGCCGGGATTCCCGGTAGGAACCGCATACCCGTCGCTTTTATTCATTTTTACGGCGGAAAGACGCACCCCGCCTCTGCTCATATCGGAAAGAACCGCCATGCGCGATTTAAAGGACGGAGTGTTTACATTAGCCGTATTGCCGGCGTTTACAGCCGCGACGGAAGCCGACGCGTTCAGAGCCGACACGGCGCTGTTAAAGGCGTCTGTCATGCTTATAATTTATAATTTTTAACGGGACTTTTCAAGTATTTCCGGCTTGCAAAATATATATACCGGGATATAATTACACCCGGAAAAATTTCAGAGGTAACCTGATGAGACGTATAGCATTTATACCTGTAGCGGCGGGAATCGTAATAGGGATAACGGCTTCTTTGCTCGTAATGTTCGGAAATCCGGGCAATATGGGCGTATGCGTAGCCTGCTTCACCAGAGATACGGTTGGAGCGCTGGGCTTTCACAGGGCGGGAATAGTCCAATACATAAGGCCGGAAATATTAGGCTTTATCATAGGCGCCCTTATATCGGCCATGCTTTTCAGAGAATTCAAACCAAGGGCCGGTTCCACTCCTTTCGCCCGTTTTTTTCTGGGGATGTTCGCAATGATAGGGGCTCTCGTTTTTCTGGGGTGCCCATGGAGAGCTTACCTGCGCCTTGCGGGAGGAGACTGGAACGCCATAGCAGGCATAGCCGGCCTTGTATGCGGCGTTCTTATAGGCATATTTTTTCTTAAAAGAGGTTTTTCGCTGGGAAGAAACAGAAAAACCTTTATGTTTGCCGGCTACCTTATGCCCATACTTGCGGTCGGGCTTCTTATTTTGCTGATTACAGGAATACAGTTCGGCAAAACACCCGAAGGGAATCCCGCGCCTCCCGTATTTTTCTCTTCGAGCGGCCCGGGAAGCCAGCACGCGCCTCTTATAATATCTCTCATAGCCGGTATAGTAATAGGCATTATAGCTCAGAAATCGCGCTTCTGCACTATTGCCGCGATAAGGGATACCGTTCTCTTAAAGGACGGCCATCTGCTCCAGGGCGTAATAGCCTTTATCATTGCGGCTTTCGTAACCAATCTTTTTCTGGGCCAGTTTCATCCCGGTTTTGAAGGACAGCCGGTGGCCCATACCAACACCTTGTGGAATTTCCTCGGTATGGTGCTGTCAGGTCTTGCGTTCACTCTGGCGGGCGGATGCCCGGGAAGGCAGCTGATACTTTCCGGAGAGGGTGATTCCGACGCGGCCGTATTTGTAGCGGGAATGGCAGCCGGAGCGGCAGTTGCACACAATTTCAGCCTGGCAAGCTCAGGCGCCGGGATAACCTCCTTTGCGCCTTACGCTGTTTTTATCGGCCTGGCGTTTTGCGTTATTCTGGGATTTACCATGAGGGAAAGAGGATGAAAAAGACTGTAGATACAAGAGGATACTCGTGCCCTGAACCGGTGCTTATGACAAAAAACGCCATAGCATCCGACGAAAACGGCGAGCTTACCATATTGACGGATGCCGGAACTCCTAAGGAAAACGTTACCCGTTTTGCGGAATATTCGGGTTATAAGGTCGAAACCGAGCCTTTTGAGGACGGGTTCCGATTAAACCTGACAAAATGATTTATATGGATAACGCTGCCACTACGTTTCCCAAACCGGAGCAGGCGGCCGAAGCCATCAGGAAATTTATTACAGATATAGGCGCGAACGCCGGACGCTCGGGGCACAGCTGCTCCGTGCGTGCCGGACGCGTCATATACGAAGCGAGAGAAGCTGCCGCGGCTCTTTTCAATATAGGAGACCCTTTACGCGTTATCTTCACTTTAAACGCAACCGCGGCTATCAATACTGCTTTATACGGGATTCTGGAAGAAGGCGACTTGATAGTTACCTCCGACGCGGAGCACAATTCGTCCATGCGTCCCATCAGGGAGCTTTCGCAGAGAAAAGGCATAAGGCTGGTAACGGCGCGTACCGATGAAAACGGCGTGATAGACTATGATGATCTGCGTGCAAAATCAAAGGGCGCAAAGCTTATTTCCATAGCTCACGGCAATAACGTTACGGGAGCCGTATCCGATATAAAAAGCGCCGCGGATATTGCCCATGAAAACGGAGCCTATTTTATGACGGACGCGGCGCAGACGGCCGGTCTTATAGAAATAGATATGGAGTCCTGCGGAATCGACATACTCTGCGCCAGCGGCCATAAAGGGCTTTACGGCCCACAGGGCACGGGAATTATGATATTGGGAGAAAATATCGACCACAGGAAAATGAAGACCCTTTTCCAGGGAGGCACGGGCAGCCGTTCGGAGGAAGAGCGTCAGCCTGAAATGCTCCCGGATAAATTCGAATCGGGGACTGCCAACGGGCCGGGTATAGCCGGGCTTTCGGCATCTATAAAATGGCTTTCGGAGCGCGGCGTAGAAGCAAACTATATCCATGAAAAAAAATTGAGAGACAGCCTTCTTGCCGGGCTGGCGGATATAGGCTGCGTGGAGCTGTACGCGTCTCCCGCCGGTTCGGTGTCTACCGGGACGCTTTCCTTCAATATACAGGGAAGAGAATCGTCGGAAATATGTTACCGGCTTGATTCCGCATACGGTATAATGACAAGGGCCGGACTTCACTGCGCGCCGTCCGTGCACCGCCGGATAGGGACTTACCCCGAAGGAACCGTAAGGCTGTCGGTAGGCGCCTTTACAAGCCTGCAGGACGTGGATTTCACTATAAATGCCGTAAAAGAGCTCGCCAGTGAAAAGTAACGGATACATTCTCGTCTATACTACTTCCTCCGCTTTCAAAGCGGAAAAAATCTTAAAAAACGCAGGAATGAACATAAAGCTCGTGCCTACTCCCAGACATCTTTCAAGCGATTGCGGAATAAGCGTATATTTTGAAGCCGCTTCTACGGACGAAATAACAAACCTTCTGGACGAAAAAAGCATAGAATACGAAATAGGCGGCATGGAACAAGCCGATGACTAATATGGTTCTGGAGTTTAAGCGCGCAGCCTTTAAATGGCCGGACGGGCCTGAACTGAAAAATATAAATCTTAAAGTCGGAAAAGGCGACTTCATACTTATTACCGGACCCTCGGGTTCGGGTAAATCCACCCTTCTGCGGCTGGCTTCAAGGCTTGAAGAGCCGTCCGCAGGCATAATACTTTTCAACGGAATCCCCATAACGGAAATAAACCCGGAAATGCTGCGCCGCAAGGTCGCATTCATACAGCAAACCCCCACGGTTACGGACGGTTCGGTAAAGGATAATCTGCTGCTGCCCTATTCTTTTGCAGTTAACAGAAAAAGCCAGGTTCCGGACGATAAAGATATTCGTGAAAATTTAAAAAAACTGCGTCTTGATATTAACCCGGATAAGGATGCGTCGTCATTGAGCGTAGGACAAAGGCAAAGACTGTGCATACTGCGCTCCCTGCTCCTGAAACCGGCCGTTCTGCTGATGGACGAGCCCACAAGCGCCCTTGACCCGGAAAGCAGGCTGCTTGTGGAAAAAATGTCGGAAGAAGTTAATCTGGAAGGCACGGCCATACTAATGGTCAGCCATTCGGAATACAGGCCGTCGGTTCCGTACAGAAAAATCACAGTTAAAGACGGCCGTATTACGGAAGAACGACAATGAACGGCGCCATTGAAATATCGACGGGAAACCTGGCGATAGGTCTGATTTTTATCGTTATTGCGGGAATAATGTCCGTAATCCACGGGCTGAAGCTGGAAAAGGATTTGACGATAGGAACGATACGCTCTATCGCTCAGCTTACGGCCATGGGATACCTGCTTAAAATAATTTTCAGCATGGAGTCGGCCGTTTTTGTCATTATTCTGTTTGCCGTTATGACCTTTTTCGCGGCGGAAATAATAAAAGGACGCGTAAAAAAACAAAACGTACCCTATTTTCTTCCCACTCTTTTTTCTGTGCAGATAACGTTTTTTTTAATAACATACATAGTAACCGCTCTTATAGTGGAAGCTAAACCCTGGTGGACTCCGCAATACTTTATACCTATCGGAGGTATGATAGCGGGAAATTCCATGAGCGCGCTTGCCATATCTCTCGACAGGCTTTTTTCCGACTTTAAAGCGAAAAGAGCGCTGGTGGAAATGAAACTGTGCCTGGGAGCCTCTCCCGCAGAAGCAAGCAGTGAAATATTCAAAGACGCTCTGAAAGCAGGGATGATACCATCCATAAACGGAATGATGGGCGCTGGCCTCGTTTCCATACCCGGCATGATGACTGGGCAGATTCTGGCAGGCTCCGACCCTACGGAAGCGGTAAAATACCAGATAGTGGTTATGCTTATGCTTGTGGCTTCTACTGCCATAGCGAGCTTTATAGTGCTGAAACTTGTAGGCGGGCGCTGCTTCGGAAAAGGCGGCAATCTGCTTGTATAGCTTATTTTACACACTCTGACGCATAACCCATTAGGCGCCAAGTTTTTAAGGCAATAAGATTTATGCTCCTAAAGCTTAAAGCCGCATTAACAATATACCTAAGATACGGAGCAAAATTATAAACGGCATTTCCACCGGCTTTAACCGATTGCTCCGGATGAGCGCGAGAACTGGCCTATATACGGCATCTAAACTCATATATACGGGATTTAAGTAAGAAACCCCTTTAATAAATAATATCAGCCGTCCGAAAACCTATACGGATTCCGGACGGCGGCCGGGAGCCAGCTTATCTTTTGCGGAGCTAAAGGCATCTTCTATTTTCGGGCCTGCAATCTGGCCGTTCATTATCATTTCCTTAAGTTTGCGTTTAAGCACTTTGCCGATTGTGGTAAGGGGCAGCTCTTCAGAAAAATAAATATGCTTCGGTATTTTAAAATTGGCCAGATTCTCTTTAAGGTATTGTTTGATGGATTTCTCCGTTGCCTCCGAATCCGGGGCTTTTTTAACATAAGCGACTATTACTTCGTCGCCTTCAGAATCCGGAATCCCTATAACGGCGGCGGCCTCTACCCCGGGCACCTTGTAGACAAGCTCTTCCACCTCTCTTGGATAAACGTTCATGCCTTTTACAAGAATAAGGTCTTTTTTTCTGTCCACTATGCTTATATTGCCGTCTTCGTCCATATATCCGAGATCGCCCGTAAAAAACCAGCCGTTTTTCAAAACGTCGGCGGTATCTTTGGGTTTTTTCCAATATCCGCGCATAATATTGCTGCCGGAAACTATTATTTCCCCGACCGTTCCCCTTGGTACTTCCATGTCGTCTCCGTCCACAATCCTGACGCTGACGCCTTTGAGAGGCTTGCCGACGCTGCCGGCTTTGGGGCTTTCTATGGAATTTCCGGCGACTACGGGGGAGGCCTCTGAAAGACCGTAGCCTTCCAGCAGGCCCGTGCCGAATTTCTTTTTGAAAGCGTTGAAAACTTCCACGGGAAGCCCTGAACCGCTTGATAAATGTATCTTTACGGGATAAAGCAGCTTAATGAACCATTTAGGCATATCAGCTTTTACAAGAGCCGCGTAAACGCTGGGAACCGCCACCATAACGGTCGGGCGCTTGAATATCAGTATACTTTTAAAATTCTTTTTCTTAAGGTCCATGACAGATTCAAGAACGATTATGCTGGCACCCAGAAAAGTAGGGAAAATAATCGTAACCTCAAGAGAATATATATGGAACATAGGCAGGAAAAGCAGAAATCTGTCTTTTGCGTTCATGCTGTAGGTGTCGTTGGCCATAGCGCACATTGTTATAAGATTGCCGTGAGACAGCATGGCGCCCTTAGGCTCGCCGGTAGTCCCGGACGTATATATTATAACCGCAAGATCCGAATGGTCTATGGGTATGTCAAGCGGCTTGTCGCTCATGGGGCCGGAGTATGCCAGCAAATCCTTAGCGCCCCACTCGGACGCTCCGGGGCCGAAGGCGAAAATCGTTTTAAGAGTATCGCATTCCTCCGCCGCACCCTTTATTACAGATTTATACTTTTCAGAAGATATGATAATCTCCGCCTCGCAGTTTTCCAGTATATAGGCGACTTCCCTTTCTTTCAGAAAAGTATTTACCGGCACGGCTACTCCGCCCGCTTTTACTATGGCAAAAAGGGAAAATATGAAATACGGCGAGTTTTCCAGCATTAAAGCGACTCTGTCGCCTTTTTTCAGCCCTGTCGTCAAAAGGGCCCTGGAAAGCTTATTGCATATTTTTTCCGCCTGAGAATACGTAAATTTAGTATCTTTAAAAAATATATATTTCTTACGGCCGCGGGCGGCAGCCATTTCCGTTAAAATATTACCGATGTTTCCGGGTATAGTCATATTAAAATTCCTTAAAATTTATTTAAGCGCAAACGCCGGGCATTTTAACAGGCAGGCACAACAGCCCGCCGTTTACCGGGCATAAAACGGTTAAAATTATAACGCGTTATAAATGCAGGAGTTCTTTCGCCCTTTCGGCAAACGCGCGCCGCAGAACTCCCCTCGCCTCTTCTTCCGACATATAGCTTCCTGATATTTCCACTTCTTCGGAGTATTTTACCTGAGCGTTTTTAACGTCGTATTCCTCAAGGGCTTCCGTTTCAAAATCGGCTCCCCTTACAACGAGACGCCCGCAAAAGTCATTACCAAGAAGGTTTTTAAGCATATCCCTGAGCTGAGCCGCGTTAAGCACCTGCTTCTGCTTTGGAGCGGCAACCGTTATATCGAATTTCAAACCGCCAAGCTCGTCAACGATGCCAAGAAGCTTTCCTTCCCCGGTCATATTAAATTCGGCCAGATCGTCGTGGGTCGGAAAGCTCATAGAGGCCGAAACCTTTTTATAATAATCCCACGACAGGGTTTTTACGTCTATCCTGTCCTCAAAAAGAGGAGTGAGCTTTACGCCTCCGTCTGTGGAAAATTCCTTCAGAAACTTTTTAAAGCTTCCGGCGGCAGCTCCGGAAGCCGCTGCCATGGCAAGCACAAATTTTCCCGCCGGATTTATATAAGCGTAAAAAAGCTCTCCCAGCGATCCTTCGCTTAAAGGTACGGATGATATTTCCCCATCCTCGTTAAACCATACGGGCCAGGCTGATTTTTCTTTTACAAGGCTTATAAAATAAGTATCAGTATCGGAGATATCTTCTCGGCCGTTAATTCTCCATAAAAAACGCGTCTCCCCCGATTCGAAGGAACCGGACGTTTCGCCGCTGTCAAGCAGCGCGTTCATAGAGTTATGAAAATTTACAAAATATTCCTCGTCGGAGGCTTCTATAAAATGATAGCTTACCGACGCTTTTTTACTCCAGCTCAAAAAAATACCTCCACCCCGAAAAAAATCGCAACAACAGACGATGTTATTATTACCAGATAGACTCATATTTGTAAACTTTTTCCGTTTTGGAAAATCATCATCATATATTTTATCTCTTATTCCAAGGATATTACATGAAAAAAGCGCTCTCCCTCGTATTTATCTTATTTACGGTCTTTACCGCGTTTTCTTCCCATGCTTCTAACAGGCTTACGCCGGTTGCCGCCGCAGTCAGAGACATACAGGATTCCGTGGTAAACATAAGAACGGAGAAAATAGTTAAGCAAAGGCCGCTAATGGACCCTTTTTTCGATGATTTTTTCGGTTTTTCAAATACTTACCGCACACAAAGCCTGGGCTCCGGAGTGATAATATCTTCCGACGGGATAATAATAACCAATAATCACGTGGTTGAAGCGGCAAATAAGATATTTATAATACTTACCGACAACAGACAAACGGAAGCGGAAATAATCGGCACCGACCCTACCCTGGACATTGCCGTAATAAAAATTAAAAACAAAGTAGACGGTCTTAAACCGGCACGCCTCGGAAAAAGCTCCGACATAATGCTCGGGGAAACGGTTATCGCCATGGGAAACCCCTACGGCCTTAATTCCTCAGTCACGACCGGAGTAGTTTCAAACGTAAGGCGCATAGTGGGCGGAGACGCCGGTTTTTCCGTGTTCGTTCAAACGGACGCTCTCATCAATCCGGGAAACTCCGGAGGCCCGCTTATAAATCTTGACGGCGAAGTGATAGGCATAAACACTGCCGTTTACAGGGAAGCGCAGGGCATAGGCTTTTCCATCCCCATAGATACGGTAAAAAGAGCCGTACCGGAATTTGTGCGGTACGGCGCTATCAGACGGGGCTTTCCCGGGTTCAGCGTAAAAGAAAGAGGCGGCGGGGAAGGCGGTCTCGAAATAGCCTCCGTACACGCGAAAAGCGCGGCGTCCGGAGCAGGAGTTAAAGAGGGATACAGGCTTATATCCCTGGACGGTATCCCCGTTAACACTATCAACGCTTTCCGGTATATAGTAAGGACGTTTCCGCGCGGATGCACGGTTTCCGCCGTATTTACCGGAGAAGGACGGCGTATAGAAACGGATATCGAAATGGCCCCTCTGCCGAAAGATTACGGTTTGTCCCTTCTCAAATCAAAATACGGCATAACGTTTACGGAAACAGGCAGCTATATAATAGTATCGTCCAGCGGGGCGGAAAAATATATAAGGCGCGGAGACATACTTCTTGCCGTCAATAACAGGAAGCTATCGTCGTCCGCCCACCTTTCCGAGCTGCTGAACGATGCGGAAGGAACATCCGCGGTTTTTACATTCGCGAGAAACAACGGGGTTTTTAACGTGCAATTGTCTTTATAGCTCTTACGGATTGAAAAATAACGGGATTTATACTATAATCCGTCAAAAATAAACAAAAAGGTACTCTATATTGAACAAATTCGTTAAACCGCTGATAATAATCTGCGCCGCCGCACTTGCAGCAGCAGCCGCCGCCATCGGCATATGGCTCGGAGTAAACGCTTTTTTTCTTAAAAATACTGTGATAACAAAAGAAATAACCATATCGAAAGGCGAAACGCTGCCTGCAATATACGAAGACATCTTCGGCGGTCTCGATACCCCGCCTGGTTTTAAAACCTACGTAGGTAGAGTAAAACAGCTTGGCAAACATATAAAATACGGCTATTACTCGGCGAAAAATATCTCTCTTGAGGAATTTCTTTCCAATATAGCAAAGGGCGTCCAATCCACGGTAAAAGTTACCATACCGGAGGGATTCAATATATTCGAAATCGCCTCCGCCCTGGAACGTATGGGCGTGGCCGGAAAAGAAAGCTTCATAGACGACGCTTTCGATAAAAACGTCGTGATATCGGTAACCGGCGAAAAATACGACAGTATGGAAGGATTCCTTGCTCCGGGAACGTACAAGTTTCCCAAAAATTACGACAATATAATGATAATAAAAGCCCTTTACAGCGAATTCAAAAGAACGTTTCCCAAGGATTTTAAAGAAAAGGCCGCAGAAAAAGGGCTTACCGAATACGAAGCCCTTACTCTGGCCTCCATCGTCCAGAAAGAAACTTATTCCGCCGTGGAGGCGCCCATAGTGGCGTCTGTATTTCACAACAGGCTGAAACTGAAAATGAGATTACAGGCGGACCCTACGATAATATACGGAAAATACCTTGATTTCGACGGAAACATACATAAAAAAGACATACAGGACGCCACAAACATATTCAATACATACAGGCACGGCGGCCTGCCGCCTACTCCCATCTGCAACCCCTCCGCCACGGCTCTTAACGCCGTCATCAACCCGGCGGACACAAATTACATATATTTCGTGGCCGATAAAAAAGGAAATCATCTGTTTTCAGCCGATTACAGACAGCATGTGAACAATGTCAGAAAATATCAGAAGCAATAAGAGCGTAACGGCGGCCGGAATAGATATCGGCAGCAACTCCATACGCATGCTGATAGGCAGAGTGGAAAACGGCGGGATAACTGAAATGCTGGCTTCCGAAAGGGCCACTACCCGCCTGGCTTCCGGAATAAAAACAAGCGGCAGACTGTGCGAAGAATCCGTGGAAGCGTCGATAAAGGCTCTGGAAAATTTTAAAAAAGTATTGGATAAATTCCGCGTCAGAAAAATAAAGGCTTTTGCCACAAGCGCCGTTAGGGAAGCGGAAAACGGGAACGATTTTATCCTTTCCGTAAGGAACATGGGCATACCGGTTGAAATAATAACCGGAGTCGAAGAAGCAAATATGGTATATACCGGCGTAAGCACCGGTCTTGATACCGGCGAAGCGCCTCTTATCTTTGATACCGGAGGAGGCTCCACGGAATTTATAGCGGCCAGGAACAAAAAAATAATTTTTGCCGAAAGCTATAAAATAGGCGTTGTAAAGCTGGTGGACCAGTTCGATATGAAAGACGGAGCGGCGGAAAATATAGGGCCCTGTTCTGCGTTTGTAGCTGATTTTTTTAAAAGCGTAAGATTCCCGGAAGGCAGCGAAAGCCTTATTGCAACAGCAGGAACCGCTACCACAGTAGCGGCTATCGATATGGGCATGAAGGAATACGACTGGCGTATGATTAACGGTTATACCGTATCGAAGGACAAGATACTGGCCCTTCTTAAAAAAATATCCTCAGTCCCCTATAAAAAACGCGCGGAAATAACCGGTATGGAAAAAGGCAGAGAAGATCTTGTGATACCGGGTATGATAATAATGCTTGAAATAATGGCCAAATCAGGCTTCGACAGCCTGACGGTATCCGATTTCGGCCTCAGGGAGGGAGCAGTTGTTGCCGCAGCAGTTGGTTGACGTTATATACCTGCCATTCGTAACAGGTCTCGTAGGATACCTTACAAACAAACTCGCCATAAAAATGCTTTTCAGGCCATACAAAGCCAGGTGGTACACATTAGGCTGGCAGGGCGTAGTCCCGCGGACGAGACCTGCGCTGGCGCAAAAAATCGCACGTGTGGTCGGAGGCAGGCTTATAGCCCACGACGATATACTGAAAGTAATTTCCGGCAGCGATTTCAGAATATTTCTTCAAAACTCCGTATCCTCAAGACTTTCAGGGATAACGGAAAAAGATATCGTAACCATACTTTCTGAAATTGATATAAAAAATATCATCGAAAAAAACTCCGGCATTATCGATAAGGCCGGCTCGGAGATGCTGGAAACATTTTTATCGAAACCCCTGTCGGAATATATAAATACGCAAAAAACCGCCCAAAAGGCCGGAGCATACGCTGCGCCAATAATAGCCGGGTTCCTCTCGTCTGAAATATCCGGCTTTATAAATAACCTGGTATACTCGGGAAAAACTCTGGAAGAAATCACTCCCGAGCCTATTTTGAAAAAAACGGATGAAATATCCTCACACATTACCGAGTCCGCCGCCCGGATAATAAAGGCCGCGGGGCGTTCGGCGGCGGTAAAGGAAGCCGCGGCGGAAAAGGTCGTAGAATTCAAAAACTCATTTTTCGGCGGCGGAGGCTCCGATATGCTGAAAATAGGCCTTTTGAATATGTTTTTAAACGACGAGACGATATCCAACACGGTAAAACGCGAACTGCCTTCATTTCTGGACGGAATAGCCGACAACCCGTCTGTAAGGGACAGTATCCGGTCAGGAGTAAAAGCGGAGATAGAAAAGATATTAAAGCTGAAATTGTCGGATGCGGCGGATAAAGCGGGAAAAGATTTACTCCCCTCTCTGAACGCCGCCATATCTCAGCAATTTTCCTCCGCCGGAGGGCAGGGAAAAATAAACGCTGCGGCGGTAAAATTTATTGCGGAAATAAGCGGTAGCCTTTCCTCCATGACCATAAGGGAGGCTCTTAAAAAAGCCGGAGCCTATGAAAAAATTAAGGAGCTGCGCCTGTCCGTGCTGCTGCTTTCCTGGGCGGATACTGCGTTATCATCCGACTTCGGCCGGAAGGCCGCCCTTTATGTCAGCTCCAGAAGCCATGAAATTTCAATACTGGCGGCAGATAAAATCATAGCCCTCATAAAATCCAATCTTGCGTCCGTTCTTGAAAAGATAAATATAGAAAAAACCGTGGAAAATAAAATAAACGGCCTTTCTCTGGCCGAAGTCGAAGACATACTTTTTTCATTTATGCGCACTCATTTCAAATGGATAAATATATTGGGCTTTGCCATAGGCTTCGTTATAGGCTGCCTCCAGCTTGTAATAACAAAATTTATGTAGCCTTCCGATTTTAAGGTGACAATATGGGATTCTTGAGCAATTTTCTGGACAAAATCAAAATTAAACCGGAAAACGACGATTTTTATTACAGCACGGAGCAAAAGCCCGAAAACGATAACATCAAAAAAAGGCGTTCAGCGCTTCCTGTAGGCTTTTGCATATTCGTTCCAGAGGAAAACGAAGAAATCGACCCTATGAACACGCCGTTTATTTACGGAAACATGGTGGAGTTAAACATATCGGAAGCCGTATTCAGCGCGGAATCAAATATTGCCTGCTCCCCTTACGCACACGACGCAGAAAAAGAGATAAGACCAGGCATATCGGTAAAAATTCTGTTAAGCTCCGCCGAAAGCCCGTCCTGCGCCGGAGGAGGCTGCAGAACGGCGGAAAAACAGGACGAACGCCTTCTGACAATAACGGACGCTCTGAAAAATGAAATAATAGAGGCGGAGATAATCCTGGTTGAAAACGGAAGCTTCCGCTGCCGGTTTATCAAACCAGACCGGAAAATTAAGGAAGCTTTGGAGAAAATAATAATATTTATGGATGAAGAAAGCGGACTCAGTTGATTATATTCTTCATCTGCCGCTCGTATTCCTCTCCGCTTATACGGCCGCTCTCATAAAGGTATTTAACTTCGTCGTATTTGGTTTCAAATTCCGTTTCTTCTTTTCGTATTCGCATAGGCGCGTCGTTTTTTCTGGTAACGGCCAGAACGACGCCGGCGGCCACCAATATCAGCAAAGCCGCCGACAACATTATTATGGCAAGCATTAAAAACCTTCTCCGAATCTATTTTTTTATTTTTTAGCATATAAACCTCTTATTTTCAAATCCAAATCCGGCTGTCTGCAAAAGGCTTATATCTTGCCCGCCACAGCAAAATATTATATAATATAAAGTTATTCAGTATACGTATTGCAGGAGTATCGATGATAGAGCGTTTGACAAACGAATTTCCGTTTCCTAAAAAAGCCGTGGAAAATCTGATAAGCCTCCATCTTGAGGGAAACACCGTGCCTTTTATAGCCAGATATCGAAAAGAAATGACTGGAGCAATGGACGAAATACAGATAAGAGCCGTTCTCGAAAGGTACGAATATCTGGAAAATCTTGATAAAAGAAAATCCGAAGTGCTAAAAAACATAGAGGAAAAAGGCAAGCTTACGGAAGATCTGAAAAAAGCGGTCTTCTCGGCGTCCACCCTTACGGAAGTGGAGGACATTTACGCTCCGTACAAATCCAAGAAAAAAACTAAAGCTGATATTGCGAGGGAGGCCGGTATCGAGCCTCTGGCCTTTTATATAAAAACCTCTCCCGATTTACCCGGCCTTGCGGAAGAAGCGGGTAAATATGTCGGCGGCCCTGTTCCTGACTCTGATACGGCCGTAGCAATGGCCCGCGATATTCTTACGGAAGAACTGGGCCACGATATAGATATTAAGAAACGGATAAGAGAGCTTTATGCGGAAGCATGCGTACTTACCTCCGAAAAAGCCTCCGATTCCAAGGAGCGCACTCCTTACGAAGCATACTACGAATTTTCCGAAAAAATATCGTCCGTGCCTCCTCACAGAGTTCTTGCCATATTCAGGGGAGAACGGGAAAAGATACTGAAAGTCCGCCTGGAAATAGACGAAGAAACGTGTATAAACGCGGTAGAGGCAATGGCGTTATCAAAAGGATGGGCAAAAAACGATATTACCGGAAAGTGCGCTTCCAGAGCTTTCAAATCAATGCTCTCTTCGTCGATAGAGCTCGAAATAAGAGGCGAGCTTAAAACGGAGGGCGAAAACAGAGCCATAAGCGTATTTGCCGATAATCTTAAAAGCCTGCTTATGACGCCTCCCGTTAAGGGAAGGTCCGTATTGGGGCTTGACCCGGCGTACCGAACCGGCTGTAAATACGCGGCAGTGGACGATACTGGCAAACTTCTGACATACGGGGTGATATACCCTACTCCGCCACAAAGCGATTACGAAGGGAGCAGGCAGACCGTTCTGGATATAATAAACAGATACGAAATCAACGCCATATCCATCGGAAACGGCACAGCAAGCCGGGAAACCGAGGAGTTTGTGGCCAAAGTGATATCGGAAACCGGCGTGCAGGTGGAATATACTATCGTAAACGAAGCCGGGGCCAGCGTGTATTCCGCAAGCGAAATAGCAGCCAGAGAGTTTCCAGAGCTGGACCTTACCATACGCGGAGCCATATCCATAGCCCGCAGGGTAATAGACCCTCTGGCCGAACTTGTAAAGATAGAGCCGCGCTCAATAGGCGTAGGCATGTATCAGCACGACGTAAACAAAAAGAAACTGGAAACCACACTGCAGGCCGTGGTTGAGGACGTAGTCAACAGCGTGGGCGTTAACCTTAACACGGCAAGTCCGTCGCTGCTTCAGTATGTAGCGGGTCTGAATTCTTCCATAGCCGAAAAGATAGTAAAATTCCGGGAAGAAGCCGGCAAATTTGAAAACAGGGAACAGCTTTTAAAAGTTTCCGGTCTCGGAGAATCCATATACAGACAATGCGCAGGCTTTCTCAAAATATACGAGGGCAAGGAACCTCTTGACAGTATGTTTATTCACCCTGAAAACTACGAAGCCGTGCACAGTCTTCTAAAAAAACTTAATCTATCAGCAGATAAAGCGTCCCTTATAAGGTTGGCATCAAAAAACGCCAATATAAACAAAATCGCGGAAGACCTGGGAATTGGAAAATACACCTTTGAAGATATTGTCGAAAACCTTGAAAAACCGGACAGGGATATAAGAGATACCGTGGACCCTATAATATTCAGAAAAGGCGCGGTAAGCTTCGACGACCTTAAGCCGGGCATGATGCTTGACGGCAAGATTACAAACGTGGTTGATTTCGGAGCCTTTGTTGACGTTGGTCTGAAAAACGACGGCCTTATACATATTTCCGAGCTTTCCGAAGGCTTCGTCAAAAATCCTAAGGACGTGGTTAAAGTCGGTCAGAAAGTTCACGTTATGGTTGTGGCCATAGACAAAGAAAGAGGACGTATAAGCCTCTCCATGAGGGTTTAAAAGAGCGCGGTAAAAGTTGCAATAACCGCCGGTTTCATCTAACATATACGGAAAAAATCTGGAGATATATATGAAGAAAATACTGTTTGCCGCTATTTTTACCTTTATTACGGCGCAATCCGCCATGGCGCTGTCCGTGTCCGCCAACGGAGGAGCCTACGTTCCCATAGGAAGCTACGGGAATATGTTTAACGCAGGCTACGATTACGGCCTTACCCTGGAACAGGAAATATTTATTTTCACATCGCTCAAGCTTAACTACCACAGGTACCATGCCGAAGGAAAAAGCGGAAACGACTGGTACTCCGGTTCGGATCTCGACGGAGACGCTGTGGAGCTTATGCTGAAAGTAGCGCCTTTCGATTTTATAGTTGAACCTTATATTGCGGCCGGCGGAGGCTATTACAACAACCGGATCAACACGAAATGGGACAAATATACCCAGGACGGTTTCGGCTTCGTAGGCGAAGCGGGGTTTAACGTCAGTTTTTTCATAATGTCGGCCGGTATAAACGCCAAATATTACGCTTCCAAACTAAACGGTGGCGGCCGCTCTGACACGGCGGAATCTTTTACCGTAGGAGCCACCCTGTCGGTGCATATACCGCTGCTTTGATTTTACCTTAACTCAGGCTTTCCATTTCTGTCTGATATGGCCGAGGCTCCATGTCCTTCCGGCCATGTCAGAGTTATCATATCGCTTTCAGCCCTTTTAGCCTCGCCGGCAAGCAGATTATATCCGGTTCCTATGTTTTTGTCCTCAAAAGGGAAAAAATTATAAAGCCCGGCTTTTTGTATAAGAAAATACAGCCTTTTATCAACAGGAACGCCGTTAAGATAAGCCGTGCCGTCGGTAAGAAACATATACGACTTTATCGCGCTAAACCTGTCGGGAGCCGCGATATTCACAGTTTTTTCTCCGAAAGGACCGCGGGCTTTCAGAACGGCCCTTCCCGCATCCACAAGGATGGAAGAATCAACGCCGATTTTCATGGCTTCAAGGTAAATATCAGAAGCGGACAGCCTGCCGGTGCCCGATATATCGCCGGAGGTTCTTATATCAATATTCACAGCCCTTACGGAAGAATCGAAAGAGGAAAGGATAAAAGAGCCGGAGTTTACGATAAAAGACCCTGCCGAAGCTTTATTGGCAAGAAACACGGCTCCGGAAGAATCGGCTTTAAAATACTCCGCTTTTATCGCGTTTTTATCGTTATCAAGGTCTTCAAAGGAAATGTCGCCCGCGAGGGATAAAACAAATCGTCCGCCTGAAATATCCGCTTTTTGAGCGTTTATGCCGAAGAGACCGCCGCCGTCAATATGGAGAATAATCTCTTTAGAGGTCAGAGAAAAACCGGAACCGTCGTTAATATTTTTTCCTTTAAGCGTTATTCTGTCCGCAACGGCAAGGCTGTTTCCCGGCATAATAATATTTCCGTTTTCGGATACGAGGGAAAGCTCTTTTATGCCAGGGGCGTTTATGGCTGAAACAGTGAGGCTGCCTCCGTTTTCCACGGATATATTATTGTCCGCTCCGTTTTCTAAATTGAAAGCCATATCTTTTTCGCCGCCGCGAACGTAAGTATTTACGCCGTCGGCGGTGCGTATATTTACCGGGTCTTTCGACAGGATAGAGTTTATTCTTAAATCTCCAGCGTTTTCCACGTTTACAGACACTCCGGACTCAGCCGCGCTTAAAAGCTCAAAAATAGCCCCGTCCTTTTCCGATACGTTTATGCCGCCTCCGGAAGAAACTAAAGAGCCTTTTTCCACATCGGTAACGACGTTTATATCTCCAAAAGCGTTTATATCCAGACGCGATACTGTTATTCTGTTCGAGCCGGAATTGACGGCTCCTCCGGCAGACGTAAGATAAAGGGAAGTCCCCGGCTTATCTATGGCGTCAGACACGTTTATATCGCCCGAAGCCTTTATATCCAGAAGCGAGGCGTCTATACGGCCCATAAGGGACGCTCCTATATCCGCCGCCCCGTCCCCGGATTTGGACAGATAAACGCCGGCGCCTTTAAGCAGCATATTTTTAGAAAGGTCAGCGGCAAAATCGAAATCGGCGTATATGCCGCCGGAACCGTTTGTAATGCCTATAAATCCCCCGCCAGCATCGATATTGCTGTCTATAACTACGTCGCCCCCAGATTGAAAATAGGCTATATCCCCGCCGTTAGCCGTTACCGAATCAAGATAAACTTTACCCGTATACGAATTCTCTATATTGACGGAACCGGCTCCGGAAGAAGCGTTAACCCTGCCGGACGATATTTTCACATCCATATCGCCGCCGGACGACATATTGGCCGTGTAACCGGATATTCCCTCTCCTGTCAGCTTTCCGGCCGCCTTTATAAATACCTGCCTGCCGTAAGCGGAGGATATGTTAAGATCCGCGACGCCGCTCAGAGAAACGTTTCCTGACGCTGATTCGGCGGAAACGGAGCCTACGTTCCCGATATTGGAAATATCAATAACGCTTCCGGACGCAGACGCTTTTAAATAAGAAGCGTTAAGCGCCGCGGAAGAAGAAACGGAGCCTCCCGCCTCCAGAGTAAGCCCTCCGGTAAGGTTTATCCCCTCGTTAGCTATAAGTATATCCCCGGCGGCGCGCAGCGTAAGGCCGGAACCGGATATCAAAGAGCCAGCTCCACCGGCGACGGATATATCTCCCCTGCCGTTTCCGGAAGTGCCTACCGTTGATATGGTAACGTCTGAAAGCGAAAGCTGCCCGTTTAAATAATCCATATCTATGTAGGATATATCAGAACCTCCCGGAACTGTGAAATCTCCCTCAAGAGAGCCTGAAGGAGCGTCTTTCATTATTACGATATCCGTAGGGTCGATAAGAAAGCCGCCTTTTTTTCCGTATACCGAGCGGGTATCCGCCATACCTTTTGCCGAAACTCTCTTGCCGCTGACCTCGATAAAGCCGCCGTCGCCGTAAACGGAACGCGCATGCGCTTCGGCTCCGCTTTTAAAATGAACGTCTCCTCCGGACAAAAGCTTTATCTCTCCTCCTGCGGCTTCCCCGTCGGCCGATATAAGGCTTCCTGCTTCCGCAGAAACGTATTCCGCTCCTTCAATGTAAACGGAGCCACCGGAAACTCCGGACGCGTCTATAACGCCGGACTGAACGACCCCGCCGCCAGTAAGAACGACCTTGCCGCCTTCCTCGTATATGCCGGAAGCCTTTATCACACCGGAATTATTTACTGCTCCGGCAAGAATATCCGAGGCCGCTCCTGTTGTCATTATCACGGAGGCGCCCTCCAAAATCCCAGAGTTTGAAGCGTAAGCCCCCGATATGCCCTTATCCACTTCTATACCAATAAGACCGGAACCGTCGAAATCAAGACGAAAGGACTCTCCCGAAGCAAGAACCGTTTTTCCCAGCCTGGCAGAGATAAAGCCTTCATTGGAAACCTTCCCGCCTATAAGGGCCGCAAAACCCCTTCCGTTTACGCGGATATCCCCACGGTTGACTACTTCGCCCAAAGCCCCGCCGAATAAATATCTACCGTCGATAAAATCCTTGTCGGAAATAGCCGCCGCTCCGCCTAAAAAGGACCCTGCTTCCACAGAGGCGCCTTTTCCGATAACAAGCCCGTTCTGATTTATCAGGAAAATGCTGCCGTTGCCCGTAAGGCGGCCGTATATTTCGCTGGGATTTCCTCCCGTAACCCTGTTAAGCACTACGCTGCCAGAACCAGGCTGTTTAAAATCCACGCGTTCGCCCGATCCGATATCAAAAGAGCCCCAATTAATAATGGCCTTATCGGAATACTGGTTTATGCTCGTATCGCCTCCGCTCTGAAATATATCGGCGTTTCCGTGAACCACCTGACCGCCTTGCGGAGACGCGTGTGCAATACTTAAAGAAAATAAAACCAATATGCTTATAATCAAGAACTTTATCGCTTTAGAAATCATAACTTATCCTCGCGTAAAAAGTGCCGGAATTCACTTTCTCTCTGGATGCGCTCAAAGGCAGACCGTAATCCGCTTTCAGAGCCAGCCCCTTAAAAGGATATACGCGCAGCCCCACTCCCACAGAATCGAGAGACGCGTCTGAATAGCCGGTATAATCGGACGAAATATTTTGAACCCAGCCCCTGTCATAAAATACAAGCGCTTTTATCTGCGGCAGATAAACGTCGGTTTCTATTTCCAGACTCAGCCTGTAGCCGTTATCGCCGGAATTTATTCCGCTTTCAAAGCCGCGGACGCTGTATATGCCTCCGATATAGAATTTTTCTGACGCGAACATTTCCTCCGATGCGTATTGACCGGAAAAAGCAAAATTCATCCTGAGAAATGAAAGAATATGCTGCGTAAAATCAAGCTCTCCGTATATTTTTTCAAAAAGGCCCCCCGCGTCCGGCCTGCTGGAGCCCGAGCTGTTGTGGCTGCCGTGGAAAAGCGGATTTATGCCCTGCTCAAGAGAAAGCATATACCAGCCCGCCCCGCCGTTCCATGGGAAAAACCCGCCGTAAAGCCCGGCGGATAAGACGTATATGCCGTCGGCCGTATTGCGCTCGCCCAATATTTTATCCATAGAGTCTTTTATTCTGAACTGCCCGGTAAAATTGGCGGTAAAAGAGGTTTTGAGTATAATAGGATATTCGGCGTAAAGCTGAAACTCATTTGAATAACCGTTCATGTCCAGAAGTTTGAAATCCCCCGTAGCCCTGTAATTGCTTCTGGTATAAGCGGCTCCAGCCTTAAATCCGCTGCCGCCGAAAGAAAGCCTGTAATCTATCCGGCCGAAAAGCAAATCCCTGGGGTCGAAATTATCCAGACCCATTGAAAAATACGCGGACAGCCTGTCCCCGCTTGCTATTAAGTTGCCGACGGAAGCCGCCGCGTTAAACCTGTACAGGCTGGTTTCTTCCGTGCCGTAATTATCGAAAGCAAAGCTTACTCTGTAAGGATTGCGGTCTTTAACATATATCACTATATCGGATGTCCCAGGCTCTTTCCCCGGTCTGAGAGACGCTTTCGCATCAAGATCCATGTAGGAATTAAGAAGAAGGAGGCTGCGCTCCAGATTTGATATATCAAGCACTATGCCGGATTTTAAAGGGGATAGATGCTTCTCTATAAAACCTTTTTTATAATCCGACTGGCCATCCACAATAACTTCGCCGATTTCGCCTTCGACCACAGAGATAGTTACGATCCCATCGTCTACCAGCTGAGGAGGTATATAAGCGTAGCTTATTATATAGCCTTTATCCCTGTAAAGAGCGGTCACCGCGCCGGCGGCGTCGTTAAGCTCCGCAAGGGTGAGAGACTTGTCAGCGTAAGGAGCTACCGCTTTTTCAAGCTCCCGCCCTCCTATAACTCTGTTGCCGGTAAAAATGAAAGATTTTACAAAAACGTTTGTGGAACCGGTCTCTTTGGGAAGGGCTTCCGTTATGTCCTTTTCCTCGATTATACCGGTATTTTTATCCCTCGGATAAGGAACATTACGATAATCTTTTTTAAAGCTGTCGTCTACGGCCCCGCCGAGACCGGTCTGGGCGCAAACCGCCTGACCGTATAAAAATAACACCGCAAAAAACAGGCACAGTTTTTTCGTCATGACCGCCCCGCAAGCCAGCTATTTCTCCGGAATATACGCATATTGGATAATATCGGCAGATATCCCGGAGAAATAAAGTAAAAAAACTATACCGCGGCAAGATTTTTCTTAGCGACCGACATAAGCAGCTTTATTCTGTTAAGCTGGTTCACTTCGCTGGCTCCGGGGTCGTAATCCACAGCCGCAATATTGGCGTTGCTGTATGCGGCTCTGAGAGCTTTCATTACGCCCTTTCCCGTTATATGGTTAGGCAGACAGGCAAAAGGCTGCACGCAAAGCACATTCGGCACGCCGCCTTCTATAAGCTCCACCATTTCGGCAGTAAGAAGCCACCCTTCGCCCGACTGATTGCCCAGCGAAACTATTTTTTCGGCAAGTTCGGTTAAATCGTAAATATTAGGCATGGGTTTGAAACGCCTGCTCTTTTTGAGGGCTTTACGCATAATATTGCGCTTATGCTCAATATACCATATAAGGATATTTGCAGCGATTTTTCTCGTTTTTGAACCGGACATATGTTTGCTTCTGTATATGTCGTCGTAAACGCAATAAAGCACAAAATCCATAAAATCCGGCACGACGGCTTCACCGCCTTCGGATTCTATAACCTCCACCGCGCGGTTGTTGGCGTCCGGATGAAACTTTATAAGAATTTCTCCCACTATTCCTACTTTAGGCTTGGGCGTATCGTAAACGTCCACGGAATCGAAATCCTTTACCATCTGCCGGACATGTTTTTTAAACGCGCCCCATTTATAGTCGAAAACATTTTTAGCGCATATCTCCGACCATCTGTCGTAAAGGGCTTTGGCAGTCCCGGGAGTTTTTTCATAGGGCCTTGTGGCATAAAGAAGGCGCATAAGCAAATCGCCGTAAAGAATAGCCATTATAAGGCGTTTAACTATGGGAAGAGTTATGGAAAAACCTTCGTGGGGCTCAAGGCCGTGCAGATTGAAGGAAAGCACCGGGATATGGCTTAATCCCATCTTCTGCAATGCGTTTTTCAGAAAACCTATATAGTTCGTGGCCCTGCACCCTCCGGCGGTCTGCGAAATAAGCAGAGCAACCCTTTCAGTATCGCATTCGGGAGAAGCTACATAGTTTAAAAGCTGCCCGACAGAAATAATGGCAGGATAACATGCGTCGTTATTGATATATTTCAGCCCTTTATCTATATCGGAGCGGGAGGTATCCTCCAAAACCACAAGATTATACCCCTCCGCCGTAAAGGCTTCCTTCATCATTTTCATATGTATGGGAGAAAGCTGCGGAGCGACGATAGTATGGGTATGTTTCATTTCTTTTGTAAATTCGGCTCTCGGAACGGCGGGAGTAAAACTGCGCACAACGCCCCTGCGTTTTCTATCGTCTATAGCGGCTATAAGGGAACGTATGCGTATGCGGACAGCTCCCAGGTTATTGCCCTCGTCTATTTTTATAACGGTGTAAAGCTTATCGTGCCGGTTTAAGATGTCATACACCTGCTCCGTGGTAATGGAGTCGAGACCGCAGCCGAAAGAGTTAAGCTGTATCAGTTCAAGATTTTCTTTTTCGGCAACAAAGCTGGCAGCTTTATATAAACGGGAATGATACGTCCATTGATCCACGGCTTTAAGGGGGCGCTCCACGGTTCCCAAATGAGCGACGGAATCTTCGGTAAGGACGGCAAGCCCGTTAGAAGTGATAAGCTCCGGAATACCGTGATTTATTTCGTTGTCAACATGATACGGCCTTCCCGATAAAACTACACCTACGGTTCCCGTTTCATCGAGATATTTCAGCGTCTCCTCCCCTTTGAGGCGCATATCGGCGCGGAAATTACTCATTTCCTCCGCCGCTTTCCTGTGGGCAGCCCTTACCTCTTCGTCGGAAATGCCCATGGGCCTGAACATAGCTATAAGGCTGGGCCCCAGTATTTTATCGTTATCTATCGGAAGGAACGGGCAGAGAAACTTTATATCCTGTTCCTTTATCGCGTCGATATTAAGCCTTATGACCTCGGGATAGCTGCATACGACGGGACAGTTAAAATGATTGTCCGCCCCGTCCTCATAAACCTCGAACTGAACGCACGGATAGAAAATAAACTTAATCCCCCTGGATATAAGGTTCACAACATGACCGTGAACCAGCTTGGCGGGATAGCATACCGTCTGCGACGGGATGGTATCGAGGCCGGAATTGAAAAGCTCCTTGGAAGACTTATCTGATATTTCCACCCTGAACCCGAGACTGGTAAACAGGGTAAACCAAAACGGATAATTCTCATAAATATTCAGCACCCTGGGTATCCCGACGATTCCTCTGGGAGCTTTATCTGCGTCCAGAGGCAGGTAATATTCAAACAACCGTTGAACTTTATAAGCATAAAGATTTGGCAAAGCTTGAGAATTTTCAACTTCTTCTATGCCTTTCTCACATCTGTTTCCCGTTATATAACGCCTGCCGTCTGAAAACTTATTTACCGTAAGCAGACAGTGATTGCTGCATCTTTTGCATCTGGTATTTACCGATTCTATGGTAAAAGCGCTGAGATTCTTCTCGGAAATAAGAGAGGAAACGCGGCCTTCTTCATGTCCGTTCCTGGCAATAAGAGCCGCTCCGAAAGCACCCATAAGACCGGATATGGCAAACCTGGTCACTTTGCAGCCTACGGAAAGCTCAAAAGCCCTGAGGACGGCGTCGTTAAAAAAGGCTCCTCCCTGCACTACGACATGGGAGCCAAGATCTTCCACGCCGCTCATTTTGATAACTTTATAAAGAGCGTTTTTAACGACGGAATAAGAAAGCCCGGCGGAAATATCCCCCACCCCGGCGCCTTCTTTCTGAGCCTGCTTCACTTTAGAATTCATAAATACGGTACATCGCGAACCCAGATCCACAGGATGTTTGGACGTTATGGCGGCTTGAGCGAAATCCTGTACGGTAACGCCAACGGATTTGGCGAAAGTTTCTATAAATGAGCCGCATCCGGACGAACACGCTTCATTCAGCACTATCTTATCTATGGCCCCGTTTTTAACGTACATGCATTTCATATCCTGGCCGCCGATATCCAAAATAAAAGTGACTTCAGGCACAAAATACCTGGCCGCCGTAAAATGGGCAACGGTTTCCACTTCTCCCCTGTCCACTCCGAGAGCGGCCTTTATAAGGCCCTCTCCGTAGCCCGTGATGCAGGAATCGGCAATGAACGCGCCTTCCGGCAGCCTGGAATAAAGCTCCTTAAGAACAAGTATCACGGACTGAACAGGATTTCCCAGATTGCTCTGATACGAAGAATAAAGAAGATTATATTCTTTATCTATAAGTATGGCCTTTGTAGTGGTCGAGCCGACGTCCAAACCCAAAAAAAGACCTCCGGAGGCCGAAGATATATCCTTTTCGGCAAGTATGCCGTCTTTCGAATGACGTTCTTTAAACTCTTTATAATCGTCATCAGATTTAAAAAGCACTGGCAAAGGCTCTATTTCGGCTTTTATAGGGCTGTTCTGAAGCTCCACGACCCGTTCGTGCAGATAGGAAAAAGAAACGGGCTTAGAATTTTTTGAAAGTAGAGCGGCTCCCATGGCAACGAAAAGCTGCGGATTTTCCGGGAAAATCACCTGCTCCGGCGTAAGTCCAAGGGTTTCCGTAAATCTGGTTCTGAGTTGAGACAAAAAATAAAGAGGGCCTCCGAGAAAAGCCACGTTGCCTTTGATCGTTCTGCCGCAGGCAAGCCCGCCGATGGTCTGATCCACCACAGCCTGAAAGATGGAGGCGGCAATATCTTCCTTTGCGGCGCCTTCGTTCAAAAGAGGCAGTACGTCGGTTTTCGCAAAAACGCCGCATCTTGCGGCTATCGGATATATTGTGTTATGTTTTTCTGCAAGCTCGTTAAGACCGGCAGCGTCCGTCTGAAGAACGGAGGCCATTTGGTCTATAAACGCCCCGGTACCGCCTGCGCAGGTTTCGTTCATGCGCTGGTCTATACCGTTGTCGAAAAAAGTGAGTTTCGCGTCCTCTCCGCCAAGCTCGATAGCCACGTCCGTCTGAGGGATGTACTTTTTAATGGACTCCGTAGACGCTATGACTTCCTGCACAAAATCTATGCCAAACCAGCCGGCAACGGAAATACCTCCGGAACCGGCGACGCTTATCGTAACATCCGCGTCCTTAAATTCCTCCCACGCTTCGTTGATAACTGCCGCCAAAGTGTTCCTCATATCGGACATATGGCGGCGGTATTTACTGTAAACTATTTTATCATCGGTATCCGTAACGACTATTTTTATAGTAGTGGAACCTATATCTAAACCTATATGATAGAACCCTTTTTTCATTATTTCCCCTGACCCTCTTGAAGAAATTATATATTAACACAAGATTTGTATTCTTTAAATACAGTATATAATACGGTTTATGATTTTTTGCCATACAGAATATAATATAACCGCGATTTTTCTTTAACGCAATTATCTAATTATATGAAGGCGCAGAAGAATATATGCGAAAAAACTACGGCAGGAATTATTTGCGGAAAGAGGTCAGATCGACCACTCTGCCTCTTTTATGGGCCGGATCCCAGGCGTAAATATCTATGGACGCGTTATACTCCGTCTCCGGCTGCCCTCCCAAAAGCCTGTTTTCAAGGTTAAGAACGGCAACAGTTTTCGCATTTTCCGACATTATGAAACAATCGTACCCCGGATGTTTCAGCTCCTGAAGGGAGCGGCACGTTATATCGGTTATTATCGCTTTTTCATAGTCGAGTATAAGAACCTTATTGTCCGATATTTCTTCAATAGCGGCGGACTGATAAACCAGCGGGTACGGATGATAGGCACGCAGGGTGTCGCCCTCCGTCTCGTCCCTCAGGTGCGCGAATTTGAGAGAAGCGGTCTTGTCAAATATCATAAGGCCGCCTACACCGGAATATATGCTTCCGACCGTACCCCATACTCTGCCGGAACACAGGGCTATGTCATAAAATCCGTAACGCTGGTAATGGAGCTCGAAATCGTCCTTCTGCCTGTCATAAATAAAAAGGCCGCCTATTTCCGTAGCGGAATTGTTAGTAGCCATGGCTATGGTCTGGCCGTCTTTCGACGTCTCTACATCCAGCCAGTCCACCTCTTCTTCAAATTTGAAGGTAGTTATAAGCTCCAGGGAAGAATCGTATATTTCCCAATCCCTTCCCATGGCGCACACAACGTAGCCGTTGCTTATATACCATTTCTGGCCTTCCAGAACGTTAATCTCCCTTACCGGATTTCCGACGGAATAAAGATGAACCCTGTTATGCCTTATAAGAAGCAGACGGCATTCTCCCCGGTATTCGAAAAGCCTGAAATAATCCATATCGTGCTGATAGCTTTCGCGGGAGGCGGAAAAAACCTGGGTCATGCCGTTATCTTCCCCGGATTTGTAAACGGTGTACGTCTCGTCGTACTCTCCTATTATATTTACGAAGGACATATAAAAAACGCCTCCGATATATTGATAATCACTTATGAGACCGTTGGGCACATAAACCGTCCAGCGATTCAGTTCCGCCCCTTCCGGGTCTATATGACGCACCGTAAAATTTTCATAATCGTTTTCACATACCAGAAAACCGCCTTCGCGGCAAAATTTTATACGTTTGAACATGGAAAGGCAGGCGTCGGTATACGCCCTTTGAGGACAGAGTTCTATGGAACGGGATTTTTCAAACAATGGTAAAGCCTCTCAATTTATGAGGAGCCATTTAACCATATAAGAATTACAACGTCAAGGTGTTAAAAAGACATATTATTTAAGCAAGAACGTCCAATATAACGCCCGTGCCGCGGGCCGCCGCGTTAGCTCCGGAAGCGCCGGAAACGGCCGACGCCGAATCTATCAGCTGCAATACGGCCTGCCCCTGAGCTTCGGTAATATTTTTAGCTTTTTTTGCGACGGAAACGGCGGCATCCATATAAGCGCTGCCCGCATCCAGATAAGACTGCACTAAATCGATAGACGACATAATTTTTGCCCTCCGGTAAAGTTATCCCGCCAGACGTGCCGTCTTAAAGAGATTTGATTATTTATAAATATCTATCCGCGAAAAAGGATTGTCAAGAAAAAAATAAAAAAGCCGCCCTTAAAGGCGGCCCGATATATTTTTAAAAAGTTATTTTGCCGGAGCTTCAGGAGACGCCGGAACGGCGGTGCCATTCTCATCGGACGGAATATCGAGGTTCTCCACATCCATTTCAAGCGGAGAAACATAGCCTTCCGCAGGAGCCGCACCGCAATAGGTTACGTTTATGTATTCGTCGAGCTTTTCCTGAGGTATCATGCCCAGATGGGTCATTATGGAAACCTGGAACACATTGGACACTCCCTCGCCTATGCCTTGAAATACTTCTTCCATCAGGGTTTTATTGTCGCCGAGCTTCGTTTCAAGCTGCTTGCCGAAAATATCCATGGTAGCTTCAAATTTTTTCATGGCCGGCGTCATATTATCGGGAGCCACTTCTGCGGAAAGCTCGGGGTTATCCGCAAAATCCTTATTAATATCGCTGATCATCCCGGCCAGAGATTTGGCGTCTTCGCACGCAAGCTGATATTTCCCGCCGTCAATAAGCACCAGAGTGGCGCCTCCGAAATTTCCGTCGGTAACTGCGGTATCCATTTCCTTCTTTTCCACCATAGAATAAATAAGAAACCCGAGAGCGGCAACGGCACAGATGATAACTAATACTAAAATACCTTTTTTCATTAATGTCTCCAAATTTTTACTGTCCGGCCGGTATAAAACGGCCTAATTGATTATTACTTTATCCAACTGTAATAAATACTGCAACCTTTAGTTTCGCTTAAATTACTGCGCAAATTCGAGCAGCAGACGCTCTACCCTCTCCTTTTCTTCTTGTTTGTCAAAAGCTTCGAACATTTTTTCCACAAAATAAACGGCTCCCGCCGCGGCGATATAAGGCAATATCAGCCCGCCTGCCGAGGCCGCTCCCGCACCAGCTCCGAAAACTGCCGTCACTCCGGCGGAAGCGGAAGATCCTACGGCGCTCTTTACCGCTATCGTTCTCATTTCGTGACGGTCCGCGTAACCGGTAGCGAAAGCGCCAGCGGCAAACAACGCCCCTGATGCGGCTCCTCCCGCGGCGCTGCTTAAGGCTCCCTGTATAACGCCCCCCGATAAAACAGGCTTAAATAAAAAATCGGCCGCGTACGAGCCGGCGTTAACGCCTAAATAAGATGAACCGGCCATTAAAGAGGCGGCTCTGGCGCTTGTCCCCAAATCTATGAGGCCTGTTTCCGCAAACCTGTCCAGCCCTACGGAAAGACCCGCCGCGATTCCGCCGGCAGCTGCGCCTGAAATACCGGGGTTAACGGAAACGCTGTAATATCCGGCTGCGGTCCTTATAAAAAAAGCAGGAACGCTTGCGGGCCGTATATCTTCATATCCGCCCCCACGCCCGGCAAAATAAAGCCCGGCGGTTTCATTTACGTTTTCCTTTTTATCGTAGAGGCCTGCCGAGTAAATATCTCCTAAGTTATTTACCGGCTCCTTATAGTAAATAGCATCCTTTTCACTTATATATGAATCCCCGCCGTCAGGAACCGCGTCTTTGCTTTCAAAGCGTACAAAAACGCCTGTCTCACCGGACGGTATAAACGGAAAATCGCTCCCGGCGGCAAACGTAACAAAAACCAACAGAAAAAACAGGGTCTTGAAAGCTGTCACTTTAAAATTCCGATAAAGGTTTTTTAGCGCAGTTTACAAATTCTGCGGAAAGGTCAAGCCGCTGATCCCTGTCCAGCTCTTTATAAAAAAAATCAAAAACCTCCGTGTATGCCCTGAGCCCCGGAACACCCAGATATTTAAGGTCTATCGGACATAAATAATCTTTCATTCCCAAATATATCCTGTTTTTAGTATCCCTTCCAGAACCAAGCACGCCCATTTCGCTTTTATATAAGTCATTGAATTTTACGACAGTTTTCACCGCCCATCGTTCATAGCGGGAATACTGTATATCCCGCCACGTTTCTATATCTTCGTTAATGGAGGAGATAAGCCCCCTTATTTCCTTTAAAGTATCCGCGTCTGATATTGCGGATGATTCTATTATGATTTCATCCTGCAGGGCGTAAAGCGATTTCAGAGCCTTCTCTGCGTTGGTTTCGTTTTTTACAAGGCGTTTTACGACGGCGTCATATTTATTTTTAAGCCGCAGCGCAACCTTTTTCCCGTAAGACCCGGCAGCCTCCGCCGAAAGACCTTCAAAGCGTTTACTAAAAATATCTATACGCCTTTTCAAAGCGGGAGACGCTCCGAAGGACAAAAGAGCAAGCCTTTGATTTATAACGGCAGCCTCTTCAGCGGCGTCCGAAATATTTATCCTTTTTTCCTCCGCCGCGTCAATCAGGGCAAAACCTTTCTCCAGCATCCTTTCGGCGTCCTCCCTGCCGGCTGTTTCGTTTATTCTTGAGGAAAGCCTTTTTATCGTAAGAAATACATCCTCGTCCGAATCATCGGAGGAAAATTTCATCAGCTTCGCGGCCAGCGTCTGGAGCCTGGCCTGATAGGAAGTAACGTTGTCAAGCCCCTCCGGTATATCGGAGGAAAGAGCTTTTTTAGATTCGTTTATTATTTCCTGCACATTTTCAGCGCCGGTGTTTCTGTTTTTGCTGAAAGCGGCTTTTCCCGCCTCCGCCGCTTTCGATTCTATTTTCTTAAGGAGCTGTTCGGCGCTTTCAGCGTTTGAAGGAAGTATCAGGGATGCGTTGGCATATAAAAATCTTTCCATATCCGAAAGAGCCAGCAGAGCCGCTTCCGGCCTGCCGCTTTTAATGCTTCTATCCGCCCAGTTAAGAACGGCGTTTACGTATCCGTAAAGATATAGGCCTTCCTCCGGGTCGGAAAAGCATGCTATGGAATAATAAAGCCCGGCTTCTTTCATATTACCGAGATCCGCCATATCCTGAGCTTTATCGAACGCGGCTTTAGCGCTTTTTTTAAGAGCAAGCCGTCTGTTTTCTTCCGACTCGATCAATTTTAAGATTTCGTTCAGCTTATCGCGTATCGGAGTCGTTTCTTCCTCCACCAAACCTTTTACTTCCGGAAGTAAAATCGATAAAAGACGCGCGTTTCCTTCCATAACGGCTTTTTCCGTTTCCGATACGTTATCGTCCGCCAACCCCGCCGATGACAGAAACATAAAAAACAACGCAATAAATGCGGAAAACAAACGGGGCATAAAAATACTCCTTAAAACCGATATATCTGTTATTACCCGAAAGGATATGCTATAAGCAAAAAATTTACAAGGAGCCTTTAATGGTAAAAAGCCTGATAATAACCGCCATTATGGTGGGAGCAGTTTACTTCGTCCTGAAAAAACTAACCGTATACCGATGCCCCAAATGCGCTTCGACTCATATAACGAAGCTGAAAGAGCATAACTACAAAAGCTCGGAAACCGTCTATTTCTGCACAAAATGCGGAACGGCTTTCACCAGGAAAAAGCCGCTCAATTAAAAAAGGCGGAGACAAAGCTCCGCCTTTATATATCGCCGTAAAAAATCTTATTCAACCGGAAATTCAGCCTCGACAAGCCTTTCAAGGCTGTAAACGGAGCCGATAACGTCGTAAACCGCGTTGCTTTTAGCGACTTTTGCCTCGTTAAGCAAAACTGAGGCGTTCAGAAGATCAGTCATAGTAGCGGCGCTTTGATCGTATTGATTCTTTATAACGCGGAAATTTTCTTCGGCGGAAGCGACGCTTATCTCAGATTGTTTAAGAGTGGCCAGAGCGGTAAGGTGGGTTTCGATAGCCGAGCTGAGCTGAAGGCTCATAGACTGTTTGGTATCGGCTATGGTATATCCCAGCGCCATGGTTTCCCTCTTTTTGCCCCGCGACTGATAATATCCGGAAAAAGCGTCCAGAAGATTCCAGGAAGCGGTAACGCCCACAGCGGCGGAAGAATCCTTAGGAGTGGAACCGCTCCAGGCCCACACGTCGTCTCCGTAAGCGCTGTAAGAGGCTTTCAGGTCTACCGTCGGATAAAGCGATTTTTTAGTCATATTTTCGCTTTTCTGAGAAGATATATAGCTTTGCTCAAGATATTTTATCTGGCTGTTGTTTTTAAACATCATATCGCGCAGTTTGTCTTCGCTTTCAATTTTAACGTTGCTCATAACGGGTTCGACAAGAACTTCATTTTTATCCAAAGGTCTGTTTATGGTATTTTCAAGGGTCTGCCTGGCAATTATAAGGGCGCTTTCGGCATTTATACGCTGCAGCTCAGCGGAAGCGAGATACGTATCCACCTGGAGCAAATCGTTTTTAGCGATAAGCCCGTTATCGGCAGAAAGCTGGGCGTCGCGTTTCTGCATCTTAAGAAGCTGCAGGTTTTCTTCCGCCACATTCAGATTGCTCTGAGCTTTCAGCACGGATATAAAATCGTTTCTTGCCTGTAAAATTATATCGTAATTGGCGGAAGTAAGTTCTGTGGAAGCCATCTCCCTGCCCAGCTTGGCGGCATCGACGGCATTCATATCATAAAGGCCGTTAAAAAGATTCAGCGTGGCGCTGAACACAGCCGAGCTGGAATCGTAATCCTGCCTTCCGTTGCCGGCGGTAGAAAGGTCGTCCCAATAGTAATTATAGTTATAACTTACTCCGATAGAAGGGAAATAAAGCAATATGGCGTTTTTCGCCTCAAAATCCCTGGCTTCCACCAGAGACATCTTATTTTTAATAACGTTATTGCTGTCAAGCGCCAGCTTAACGGCTTCGTCAACCGTAAGGGCGTACCCCGAAAAGGGGACGACAAGAACCATCAAACAAATCAAAAACCTCAACATAAATCACTCCTTAAGCACTGTACGCCGAGAAAATTCAAGTTACTAATTTCATCAAATATTGTCAATTCATTATTCATTAGTACGAATACCCCCAGAGCCAAGTTACACTTATATCACATATTACCAAACAGGTATATATATAATTGTACTTATGACGAAGTTTTTTTTTAATAGTTCATAAGAAAAACGATTTACAACAATTTTATAATGTATGAAAATATAGTTTTGAGAAATAAGGAGGAAAAACATATATGTATTTAATAAATATAGAAAAAGCAGCCGAAACAGCCCTTATGAAATTTACAGATGAAAAATGGCACTGCGCCGAATCGGTCCTTTACGGTCTTTTAACAGGAGCCGGTTTCCGTAATGCCGACGAATATGTTACGTCCATGTCCGGCTTCAACGGAGGCGTAGGAGGCACTAAAAATATGTGCGGCGCATTATCGGGAGGGGTGGCGGCCGCGGGATATATGCTGGGGCGCGGCGGAAGCGCCATGCGGGATATGGCGCTCTGCGCCGAAACCTGCGGCAGATTCTACAAAGCCTTTGAAGCGCATTTCGGAACCGCTATGTGCGGAGAGTTAACGAAGGGCTACGAATTCGTCTGCCCCGAAAGAAGAACATACTGCCGGAATATGGTGGAATTTTCCGTAAGGGCATGCGGAAAAGAAATAAACGAAACAATAGAAAAAAACCTCGGAAAATGACAACCCTCGCACGAATATTAACGATAATATCTTTTATTTTCTATGCGCCGTCTGTTTTTGCCGATACGGAGGCAAGGCTGCTTGAAGTGCACGACGGAGATACTATAACGGTCCTATACAAATCCGGCAAAAAATACAGGATACGTCTGTACGGAATAGACGCTCCGGAGTTGAGCCAGCCCTATGGCCATGCATCCAAAAACCATCTTACCCTGCTGCTGGCCGGAAAAAAGATGACCGTCCGCAGCGAAGGCGGCGACACTTACGGCAGAAAACTTGCCACGGTTTTCGTAAACGGAAAAAATATAAATTTTCAGATGGTTAAAGACGGATACGCATGGCATTACAAAAGGTATTATAAATCCGAAAAAATGGAAAAAGCTCAGGAATACGCAAAGAAAAATGCGCTGGGGTTGTGGAAGCAGAAAAACCCGAAAGAACCCTGGGCTTACAGGCGGGAAGCAAAAGGATACGAAAACGCCAATAACAAGCCTCTTATAAAAAGCCCCATAAAAGGCGTCGTAATATGTTTCGACCCGGAAAGCTACAAAATAAGCATAGGTACGGAAAACTGCCCCAAAGGGAGCATTACCGTAGTGAAATAATATTTTTCACGGCTGCACAACTATGCAAATCAGCTCATAAATTATAGGAAATATTTATAATAAAGCGGCTTGCTCTAAAACCGTAAAAAAATAAGGCCGGAGCGTCCTGAAAAGCGCCGTATAAAAGCTAATCTGAAAAGTTTGCCTTGCCCGCGCAGGCATGATAATAAACGCTTTCTTTGAGTATCCGGAAAATATTTGCCTTATCAATTCAAATGTTTATATTCCGGGCCAGCCGTAAAACATCCGCCTTATTCAGCAGGGATGTTTCCAATCCGAACCGGCTTTAAAACGAGCCGCATTAATTAAGGCGGTTCCCGTTTTTGGCGTGACGGAGCTGATATATAATAACCTTCCGCATCTGTCTCACGTCAGGAGGCAGCCGTCATATTTTTTACGCGCTTTCTGTCAAGGATGGTCATTATCAATATGCAAACGGCAAAAAGGAAGGAATATATAAGAAAACCTTTAGTATAGCCGCCCTCCCCCAAAGCGCTTACCGCCATGCCCAGCAGCGGGGGAATTATAAAGCCTCCCATGGCTCCCACTCCTCCGATTATGCCGGCCGCCCCTCCGACGGCTCCGTCTATATAAACGGGAACGAGCCTGAATACGGAAGCGTTGGAAATCCCTATGCCCCCGACCATAATAAAAATGCCAAGACCGCTCATAAACGCCGTACCGCCGAAAGAAAGAATCATCCCTCCTGCCAGACAGCATGAAAGAGCAGCTATCGTAATATGCTCGGCCTGGAAAATATCAGACAGTTTACCACCGAATATCCTCATAAATGGAGAAAAAGCGGAAGATAGCCCGGTAATAATGCCAGCAGCCTGGAGAGAAAAACCGTGATGGGCAGTCCAGAACGAAGGAAGCCAGGCCGTAAGAGCCAAACTGCCTCCGAAAGTAGAAAAATATACGGCGGTAAGGGCCCAGCATCTGCCGTTTTTTGCCGCGGTTAAAATGGATTCCTTCATCCTGCCTTTCGGAAATTCCTCCTGACCGGCGCTTTTCGCTTTTTCCGCCGCCTTGGCCGGATTTACACCGGCTCTTAAAAGCTGAAAATACCATGCGTCCCTATCCGTAATTACAAAAACTACGGTACCGGCCAGCACGATAAGGAACCATAGCGTATAAACGCCGCTGAAACCTATAAAATAAAGCCCTATGGGTATAAGAGCCGTGGCAACCCCGGAAGATATGCCCCCTATGCCGGAATAAAGACCCAGCGCCGTTCCCTGTCTGGCCATAGAATACCAGTATGAAACATGGGCTATCCCCGCTGTAAAAACGCCTATGCCGCAGCCTGTTAAAGCGCCGCACAAAAGTAAAACGGGATAAAGGTTTCCTGGAATTTCGCCTTCCGGATAAAATAAAGCCAGCACGGAGAAAGACGCCAGCCCGCAAAGAGTAAGCAGCAATAGAAGAACTATCGGCTTTTTACCGCCGTTTGAATCGGCCCAAGCTCCGCACGGCACGCGCAAAAGCCCGCCGGTAAGCGTCGGAATGGCCACAAGAAGCCCCACCTGATAAGGAGAAAGCCCCATGCCTTCCTTAATAACCGGAGCCGTAGCACCGAAAAAGGCAACCGAAGCAAATCCCATGAAAAGGCCGAGAATGGCCGAAGCAAGACCTATAATTGGGTTGCCTTTTAAAACTAATTCGGTTAATCTTTTATTATAAGACATAACGGTATAAATTTAATACCGCCGCGCATAAAAATCAATATTTTAAGGCGTATGGCTTTTAAACGGATGCTTTAAAGCCTCTTACCGGAGAAACGATGCGGGAAAATTTCGAATTAAGAATAAGAGAATTTGGAAAACTGAAACAGGGCTGGAACTACGGTAAAGGAGAAACTTTTTCGGACGAGCTTATAGAACTGGCTGTGCAGCTGGCAAAAAGATACTTTAAAGCCTATGGACTCAGCGTAAGCGGAGCTCCAAAAGAGGACGGCTCGATAGATTTGATGTTCAATAAAAGCGACCATTTTATGGATATAACGGTATCTCCAGGTTCATCCGCCGTTTCTCTCAAATACTGCAAGGGCATAGGGAAAAACAAGCTGGAAGAATCATGGGGAACGGTAGAAATAGCGAAGCTTGACGATATACTGTCAAAATTCGACGAAATATCCGGCGGTTGATTTTATAAACGACCGGATAGAATCCTTCCGGCCGTTTCCTGCCATAATTAAAACCGCCGGCCCGGCGGTATGTATAAATTTTTTCCAATAAAAGAATACGGCTATATATTGACGCATATAATTATAATATCATTTCTAGGCTTCAAGTTATTTATCATAAAGCCTGCGCGGCAAAGCGAGATTTGGCCAAGTTATTAAACAGCCCCCGGCATAATGCTCACGCGCGATCATTCGTTACAGACGCAAGTTCTATACTATAACAATCTCCCGTGGCATTAAAATAAGTTATGCGAGAGTATAGCTGCATAAAAGAATAAACAATAAAAACTAAAAACCGCTTCTGAAGGCTCTGATATTTACGTCAGTAGTTTTGGGAGGAACGCTGGCGCTTATTACGTCTTCCCATATATTTTTATCCATATTCAGAACTTTGCACAACTCTCCAAGCAAAGGCATCCCGGCGGCCTTTATATTACCTGCCTCCTCGGCGGCTTTATCGGCGTCTATTTCATAAACGCACGCAAATTTCTTTTTCCATTCGTCTATGGTATCGGACGGATATTCCGCGTTTCCCATGGCAACCGCGGGAGGCATGATCTTTCTCGTATTGAGAATAAGCACAGTACCGGCATTTATGAAACCCGAGTACCTGAGAAACTCCATATTTTCGAAAGATACGATAATATGAGCTCCGCCAGAGGGTATTACGGGAGAATAAACCTTATCTCCGAACCGTATATGGGAAACTACGCTGCCCCCTCTTTGGGCCATTCCGTGTATCTCGCTTTTCTTCACGTCGAAACCGGCCTGCAAAAAAGCTCCGCAGGCGATATTGCTTGCAAGGATTATACCCTGACCTCCCACTCCGGCCATTATGATATTTTTAACCATGGCGGCCCTCCCCTTTTTCTATGGCGGAAAAACGGCATACTTTCATACAAAGGTCGCATCCGGTACACATAGCCGGGTCTATCGACGCCTTGCGGGCGGAATTATCCCACGTTATGGCCGGGCATCCGAGCCTCGTACATATTTTGCATCCAGTACATTTAGATGCGTTTACCGCAAGAGAAGGCTTTATAACCGACCTGTCCGCAAAAATACACGGTCTGTTGGTAATTATAACGCTGACTTCCTTCGCCTCGGTTTCCTCTTTCAGAACCCTCATACATTCTTCAACATCAAAAGGGTCTACTACTCTTATACGTTTCACGCCCACTGCAGCGCATAATTCCGGAAATTTTACAGCGTAAGCGGGCTCCTTCTTGATTGTAAAGCCGGACGCGGGATTAGGCTGATGCCCGGTCATTCCTGTGATTCTGTTATCCAGAATAACCACGGTGGAAACGCCTTTATTATAAACGGAATTAATAAGCCCTGCCAGACCGGTATGCAGGAAAGTGGAATCTCCTATCACAGCAACTGATTTCCCGGCGGCGTCGCCATTAGTAGCTCTGTCGGCGCCGTGGGCCATAGAAACGCCAGCTCCCATGCATACGGTGGTATTTACCGCGTTTAAAGGGGGAAGCAGGCCGAGAGTATAACAGCCTATATCGCCGAAGGAGAAAAGTTTCAGCCTGGACATGGCGTAAAAAATTCCCCTATGCGAACAGCCTGGACATAAATTAGGCGGCCTTACCGGCAGCTCGGAACAGACCTCTTCCGTTTCAGGCAGCTCTTTATTAAAAAGAGCCCTTACGGCATCCTGGGAAAGCTCGCCGCATAAGTCCCTGGGCAGCGGCTCCACGTCTATTCCGGCGGCTTTTATTTCAGTTTCGAATATGGGGTCCAGTTCTTCCACAACATATAGCTTACCTACGGTACGGGCAAATTCCGCAATTTCTTTCATCGGAAGGGGCCATACCATAGCGGGTTTGAATATGCACGCATCGGGTAAAGCCTCTTTAACATACTGATAGGCAACACCGGAACACACGACGCCGTACCCGCCCTCGCCCTTTTCAACCTTTGCGAGAAGCCCGGAATAAGCCTGAAGGCATTTAAGCCTTTCTTCAACCGCCCGATGCCTTCTTCTTGCGTTTGCGGGCACCATTACCCACTTATCAGTGTCTTTTTCAAAATCTTTTTTAAAAATTTCAGCCTGTTCCCCGAGAGACACAACCGACATACTATGGGAAACCCTCGTTTCGGAACGCACTATAACAGGAACGGAGAATTTTTCCGATATTTCAAAAGCGAGCTTGGTAAAATCCTTAGCTTCCTGGCTGTCGGAAGGCTCAAGCATGGGCACTTTTGCAAAACGTGCGTAATTGCGGCTGTCCTGTTCGTTCTGGGAAGAATGCATATTAGGGTCGTCCGCCACAATAAAAACAAGCCCGGCGTTTACTCCTGTATAGCTTCCGGTCATAAGCGGCTCGGAAGCAAGGTTCAATCCTACGTGTTTCATGCACGTCATAGCGCGGCGGCCTGCAAGAGACGCTCCCAGAGCGGCTTCGGCAGCGACCTTTTCATTTGAGGCCCATTCTGAAACTATATCGCCGTATTTGGAAATAAACTCCGTTATCTCGGTGCTTGGGGTCCCGGGATATGAACTGACGAAACCTACGCCGGCTTCAAATGCCCCTCTGGCAAAGGCCTCGTTGCCGCTCATGATTTTATTCATATTTACATGCTCCAGTTTTCCAGCAGCCGGAGAAGCCTGCTTTCGGGATAGGCGGCCTTAAAAAGGTTAAGGTTTTTCTCTCTGTCCTCGGGTTTGGACGAAAGCACAAGCCTGTAATACCATACGGGTTTCATATAACCGGATTTTATAAACTGTTCGACGTTAACGTTCGCTCCCAGGTCAAAAGCAAGACCGTCGCCTATTTCCTTAAAATTACCGCTTAATCCGGCAAGCTCCTTTAGAGCGGCGTCATTATCGCCTGCAAGCGCCCACGCTTCAGACGCTCTTACCGATATATATCCTTTCAGAAACGGCACCTGGGAAGACAGCGATTCAAAACTCTCTATCCCAGCGGGAGTGTCCAGGGCAAGCTCAGCCCGGCCTACAAGATCGGCTTTTTTCGCCTTGGAGGAGCCGTGTATGCTGTAAAAAGCGTAACCAGCTATAAAAATTACGACTACCGCCGCTATACCGAAAATCAGCTGCTTAAAATAAGACTGGAGAAACGATTCAAGTTTGTCTATACCTGCGTTTTCAGTAACCGGATTATTTTTACGAGCCATATTAAAATCCTCCGAAGGCTTTTTCAAATATATTCTTATTATTCATAAAAATTTTTTCAATTTCCGCGCCGTCCAGCCCGCTGCCGCGCAGTATTTTCACTGCCGTTTCGGGCCCCACATAATCGGAAGGCGCATGAGCGTCGTTATCCACTACCATAAGGGCCCCCGTAAGCCTGGCCATATTGGCCACATGGGCGTTAGTATAGGCGTGCCCCTTTCTCGTGGTTATTTCGAGAGCCACTCCGTTTTTTGCCGCAAGCTCGGCATCTTTAAAAGAAATAAGCCCCGGATGGGCTAAAATATCTACGCCTGCCTCCGCCGCCGCTCTGTTAGTACCCTCTTCCACGGGCTCGGCTATCGTTTCGCCGTGAACCACGACTATATCCGCTCCGTTATTTCTGGCAAGCTCCGTCAGCCTTCCGATATCTGCCGGAGAAACATGGGTCAGCTCTACGCCGGTTATAACCTTAAAACCGGAGGAAGAAGCGTTGAACGTTTCCTTAAAGCCAGCGTAAGCTTCTAAAAGGCTTAATATATTAGACGAATCGGCATGATCCGTAACGGCTATACCGGCATATCCGGCCACATAAGCGCGCCTTGCCGATTCGGACGGAATAAGCGCGCCGTCCGAATGAGTGCTATGGGTGTGCAGATCGTATAATATCACAGCAAGTACCTTCCAAAAAGGATTTTATAATTTTTTTACGGTGAAAAGGCAAGTATATTTATACCGTCGGTTCTTTTGCCATACGGGCCGCGCGCGGAACTTTTCCTCCTCCCGAAAGCCTGCAAAACAGGATGTTCCGGCCTCCGATTATAAATCCGCTCAAGAGCGGTAAGCTATATCGGACAGTTTTTTAATATCCGGCTCAGGTTCCGTTCCCGTCCATATGGCAAAAGAACGGCAGGCCTGCCAGACGAGCATGGAAAATCCGTTTATCCTTTCAGGGCCGCTCCCGTATCCGGCAAGAAACGGAGTTACGGCAGGTTTGTACTGCAGATCCACCAGGGCTTCCGAAGCTGCGCCCACAGCCGGAAATCCCTCTCCTTTAAGGCCGATCGACGTTGAATTTATTATTATATCGTATATCCCGCCGCGCACCGAATCCATATCAGAAGATACCGCTTTAAAAGAACATAAAGAAGCGAGAAAACCTGCTTTTGCTACCGTCCTGTTGGCAATTGTAAGCTTATCCGGCTGAAATTCCGCAAGATAGGCAATTACGGCCCTGGCGGCTCCGCCGGCTCCCAAAAGGAGGATATTTTTACCGGCAGTCGAAATTCCGGCGGTTTCAAGCATCCTGCCAAAGCCGTAAACGTCAGTATTATACCCGGTTATTTTACCGTTTACAAAACGCAGGGTGTTGACGGCTCCCGTTTTTTCCGCCGAGGCGTCTAAAGCGTCGCAGTATTTCATTATCTCAATCTTATAGGGCACGGTAACGTTGACTCCGGCAAAAGAATATCTTCTGAACATATCCAGAAGATAAGGTATTGAAGATGGGCTTTCGGCCTCATAGCAGGTATACCCTCCGTTTATCCCCGTAATATCCAGAAAATGGGTATGCAGAACGGGAGAAAAAGTATGCCCGAGGGGATACCCGATAAGGCCCATATTAACGTACATTTTTTTCAACCGCCTTTTTTATTTCGATGTCGGCAGAATCGGGGCTGAGGTTTACCAGTCCTACGGAAAAAACAAATTTGATACCGTCCTCAACAGAAATATCAAGCTCCCTCACGTCGCTTTTAGCGACTATCGAAACGAAGCCGGACGTGGGATTAGGAGCGGTGGGGACAAACACGTTATAAGCGTCCTCCGTGCCGACTGAAGGCAGAGCCATAAAAGCCTGGGCGTCCTTTACCACGAACCCTACCATCCACATATCGCGGCGGGGAAATTCAACAAGCACAACTTTTGAAAAGGTCGAGCCGCTTGTCGACTTAAAAGAATCTATCACCTGCTTGGTGCCGTAGTATATCGTTCTTGCGATAGGTATCGTAGACATTATCTTCTCGATAAGTCTGAATATTTTTCCTCCGATATAAGCTCTCGCTATAAGCCCGACAGAAAAAATAATTGCAATAACTATAATAAAAGCGGAAAGCTGCAGAATATAAGGCGGAAAAACATAATGGGATTTATCGGCGATTTTGGCCACTATGGGGAGAATATCACCGGTTAAAAGACGGTAAATAAACGATATGAGATATACGGTAACGACCAATGGAAGGCAGGCAAATATACCGGTAATGAATATCTGCCTGATTTTCTGGGAAAAGGGCGTTTTTTTACTCGCTTCGCCCATAGCTTACCTCCGAATACAAAATGGACAGGCCCTCCGTAAAGGAGGGCCTTAAAAAATCAAAATCGGTCTATCTGGCGTATTCTATGGCTCTTGACTCCCGTATCACCATTACTTTTATCTGACCGGGGTACGTAAGCTCTTCTTCCACCTTTTTGGATATGTCTTTGGAAAGGGTAACCAGCCTGTCGTCGTTTACTTTTTCAGGCTCCACGATTATCCTGACTTCTCTGCCCGCCTGTATTGCAAAGGATTTGGATACTCCGTCGAAGGACGAGGCAACTTCCTCAAGTTTTTCCAGACGTTTTATATACGTTTCAAGAACTTCTCTCCTGGCTCCGGGGCGTGAAGCCGATATGGCGTCGGACGCCTGCACCAGCACTGCCTCGATACATTTGAATTCCTCTTCGCCGTGGTGGCTTGCGATGGCGTTTATAACGCGCCAGTCCTCTTTATATTTTTTTGCCACTTCTACGCCGATAGTCGTATGGGAGCCTTCCGCTTCATAGTCTATTGCCTTGCCTATATCATGAAGTAAACCGGCGCGTTTTGCTATTTTCGGGTCCATGCCCAGCTCCGCCGCCATAATGCCCGCAATGGTGGCGACTTCTATGGAATGGCCCAAAACGTTTTGTCCGTAGCTTGTGCGGTATTTGAGCCTGCCTATCAGCTTAAGTATCTCTGCGTTGATATTATGTATGCCGAGATTAAAAACCGTTTCCTCTCCAAGCTCAAGTATATGCTTATCCATCTCTATTTTACTTTTGTTATGGAGCTCTTCTATGCGCGCCGGATGTATTCTGCCGTCGCTGATAAGCTTTTCAAGCGTGAGCTTCGCCGTTTCCCTTCTGAAAGGGTCGTAAGAGGAAAGTATAACGGCTTCGGGAGTATCGTCCACGATTATGTCCACCCCGGTTATACTTTCAAATGTACGGATATTGCGGCCCTCACGGCCTATTATGCGTCCCTTCATCTCGTCGTTGGGAAGATTTACGAGAGTAACGGTTATATCGTTTATAAACTCCGGAGCGCAGCGCTGTATGGCCGTGGAAATTATGCTTCTGGCGCGCTTTTCAGACTCGTTGCGCACCTCTTCCTCTATTTCCCTTATGGCTCTGGCGGAATCGATTTTCGCCTCCTCCACCATTTGTTCCACCAGCATTTTCCTAGCTTCTTCTCCTGTCATGCCGGCAACTCGCTCCACCTCGTGTATAAGACCAGCCTTTATTTCCTCGTTTTTGGCTTTAAGGTTGTCGAGCTCTTTCAGCCTGCGCTCACATTCATGGTCTTTTTTATTAAGAGCGTCTTCCTTCTTATCGACGGCTTCGATTTTTTTGTCCAGAGACTCTTCTCTAGCTTCAAGCCTGCGTTCGATATGGTTAAGGTCTTTTTTCTTTTCCTTGATTTCCCTGTCAAGCTCCTGACGGCCTTTAAAAATTATTTCCTTGGACTCGAGCTTGGCTTCCTTAACTATTTCCTCGCCTTCTCTGCGGGCTTTAGCCATTATTTCTTCTTTAGTATTGTTCAATCTCTTATTTTCAGCATCCACAAGGCGTTTTGAGAAATAAAAGCCGACCAGTCCGCCGACCAGAACCCCAACCACCGGTCCGATGATGATATATAACAAACTCATCCTATCCTCCTTATCAGTCGATTTTCAGTAATTATAATATCTACAGGTTCGTCATGGCTCTCCGGATATACCGTGGAAACTACCTGAAAATCGTACGCTAACCCAACCTTCACGCACGAACCGCAGGAAGCCATGAACCTGTCGTAAAATCCGCCGCCGTAGCCCAGCCTGTTGCATAATTCGTCATAAGCAACGGCGGGAACGGCCATAACGTCAAACCCGCCATCAAGACGCTCGCCTTTAGGCTCGGGTATGCCGAAACGGCCGGGCTTCATTTCAGACGGCCCTTCAAATATTCTGAAACAAATGCCCCCGTCTTCAACAACCGGCAAATAAACCCGCTTACCTTCAAGGCGCAGCTTTTCAGCAAGCGGTAAAACGTTCACTTCGCACTTTACAGGCGAATACATAAGAAAACTGCTCCGCCGGGAAAACATTGCATAAAATTTCCCGCAGACAGCGTCCGACTTTTCTTGCAGCAAAGCCCTGTCGGCCGTCTGACGCATATCAAGCAAATAACGTCTGACGGCGTCTTTAGTCATACTTTTTGACGCCTGCCCAAAGTTTTTTAAGCCTGTCCTTAAGCTTTATCTCAAAACCTGCGTCCGACGGACGGTAAAACTGAACTCCGTCTGGAAGATACTTCTGTTTTACAAAAAAACCGTAGTCGAAAGGATATTTATATCCTTCCGGCGAATGGGTTATATTTAAAGGGACAGCCGGGTCAGCGCCCTCCAAATATTCAGAGGCTCCGTGAAAAGCTTCATAGCTTCTGTTGCTTTTTGGGCAGGAAGCAAGGAAGGTTATCGCGTGAGCCAGTATTATCAGCCCCTCCGGCACCCCCACGTTAGTAAAGGAGCTATAAGCCGCGTTTACAAATACAGCCGCATCAGGATAAGCGTTTCCGATATCCTCCGACGCGGAAATCATAAGGCGCCTGAAAACTGCGTCCGGGCTTACGCCGTTTTTTATAAGCTTCATCCCCCACAGAAGCGCCGCGTCCGGGTCGCTGCCGCGAACGCTTTTTATCATAGCAGAAAGTACGTCGTAATATTCGTCCTCTGCAAACATCCGCTTTGAAGCGATATCAAGCAAACCCTCGGAAGAACACTTAAGAACCCGCCCTTCCTTTATACCTATAAGAGCCGAAAGCTCCAAAAGATTAAGAAAACGCCTTACGTCTCCGGCGGCGTTTTCAATAATATATTCAAGGCATTCCGAAGTGTCTACCGCATCCGCGTCGAAATTTTCCTTAAAATACCCCTCGGCTTTACGCGCAAGAGCTTCCATATCGGCCGCGGATACCGGTTTGAAGCTGAAAATAAAACTGCGCGAACGTAAAGCCGGAACAAGATTGTAATACGGATTTTCGGCGGATGCGCCAACAAGCTTAACGAGCCTGTCGTCAATGAGTTTGAGCAGAAGATCCTGCTGAGATTTATTATACCGGTGGATTTCATCGATAAAAACCAGGGACTTAAACCCGTTTTTAGCGGAATCCGATATTTTTTTCAGCTCGGACGCGCCGGCAGTCGCGGCATGCAGAGAATAAAAATCCATATCCAGGGCTACGCCAGTAAGCCTCGCCATGCTTGTCTTGCCCGTTCCCGGAGGGCCTACAAACATAATGGAATCAAAATTCCCGCTGCCAAGGAGCTTCATCAAAAGAGCGTCGTCGCCCGTAAGATGCGGCTGCCCCACTATATCCTTAAACGTCTGCGGACGCATTGCATCTGCTAAATTCATTAATCTATATTTTTCCGAAAATCTATAAAAAACGCCCCCGCATGTGCCGTATGAAATTAACAGTGCAGCCTGATATAAATCAGGTGCCGCTCAGCGCTGTTTCAGGCTTCCTTATTCATGTAAGGCATGCACACCGCAGCGTCATCGCGGCAGGTATTTCAAAAGTGTTGGCTCCAGTCCGTTAAAAACAACACGCGCACCGCAGGGGTGATCTTTCAAGCACCGAAAGAATCAATATTGCCGTCTATCCTTTCAAGGATTTTAAGCCCTTTATCCATTTCGGACTTTAATCCCATATTTTCCGCCGCAAGGCGAAAGGCTACCCTTACGGCGACTCTTATATCCGAGCGTATATCTTCTTTGCGCCCCTCTTCTTCCATCATTTTGTCAAGAAAGGACGCGACCTTAAGATAATATTCCTTTTCGCCGTCCGGCGGATTTATACGGAACGTCTGCCCGAATATCTTTATTTCCACGTAATCCATGGCTCTACCGGAAAAAACGCCGTCAGTCGAATCTTGCGATTATGCTTTCAATTTTATGCCTTGCGGCGTCCCGGTCTTCTTTTATACGCTTGAGCTCGTCTTCCGCCGCGATATATTTTTCAAGCAGCTCGTCGTATTCCTGCTGCAGACCGGCTTTTGCGTCCCTTGCTTCCGCCGCGTCGGCAAGCAGTTTGTCTATTTTATTTTCCAATAAATTTATTTTATCGTATAATTCCATAATCATTTTTACCACGCATGACAACACATTGTCAATGCGAAGTATCTACAAAATTATCTGATGCCTAGCAGCTTATGGGCCTGCGGAATGACCCTGGCCGCAATGCCGTTTTCATAAAACGCGCGGAAAAGACAGTCCACATCGTAGCCGTTTATTTTATTATCCACCGGCTGAACGATAATATCCTTTATACCGAAAGAAACCATTTGCCCGACTACTATATCCAGAAGCTCCCGTCTGAAATTTTCAGGCAGCAGCAGCTTAAGATAATATTCGGACATTTTAAGCCCCGTTACGGTTCGAAATAAAACAGGTATATTCTCAAGAACCTTATCAGAATGGGTCTTTATATCTATACTCATTATATCGAAAAGGCCGTCGAACCTAGGAAGCTGCTCAGCTATAAGCCCGGAAGTTTCAAGAAACGTTTTCCTGCCGGAACGGTATTTCAGGATATTTGCGCATTCTTCCAGGAAATCCGCCGCCAAAAGCGGCTCGCCGCCGGTAAAAGAATAGCTGTGAATAAAACGCGGATCATACTCGTGAAGCACCGCCTCGGCAACGGAATCCGGAGCGGCCGGATTGCTCAGCGTTATTTCCCCGACCGATACGGTTTCTTCTGCGGAAAAATCCGTATCGCAGTAAGGACAGTCGAAAACGCACCCGGAAAGGCGTATAAATACCTGCCTGCACCCTATATAACGCCCTTCTCCCTGAACGGAAGAAAATATTTCAGAAATATATGCTTTATTCGACGCCATTGTTACTTCTCTATATTGCGCAGATAAAAATTCAGAAAAGTTTTTATCTGCTCCGGAAGAACCTTAAATACGTAAGGAAGATATACCCTTTCCGTCATTTTATGAGCGTCTTTTCCTATGGGGCCCATATTGATAACGGGGACGTCCAGCTCCATCATGCTTTCAAAAGGCGTATTGATATCCGTTTTATAACCGACGAGATTTGAAGTAAGAAAATCCAGCTCTTCGCGGCTTTCCTGAAATCCCAGCTCGCTCATATCCGATATGCCCTCGTACACCTCCGATATTGCGAGCGGTTTACCATAGCTTTTTTCAAACCACTCTTTAACCTGCTCCACAGATTTAATCATGGCCAGTTCATAAGGCGTCTGACGGTCGTTCACGCGGGATTGACAGTAAGGCGAAAGAAACCCTATTATCACTTTGAGACCGTCTATACCGGCAAGGTCTATATATTTGTTTATAAGGGCTATTCCCCTGTCCTGAGAATCCGAAGCCGGGTCCAGGGACGAAAAAACCTCCGCCGCTATATCCTCATGTTTACGGCCGGTAACTTTTTCCACTATATCTATAAGCTCCGAATAATACATTACCTTGTAATCGTAAGATATTTCCGGCAGCATTACGGCTCCTTTTTCAAAAAGCCTGTCCCTGCGGTCTTTTACCTGAGCGATAGCGCGATTAAGGGCGATTTCCGCTTTTTCTGCGAAATAGGCTAATATTTCCTCCGGAGTGCGGGCCACCATAAGGACGTTATAGCACAGAATCACCCTCTCCGGCAGCGTAACGGAATAACCCTGGCGCAGCTCCTGAAGTTTAAGACAGGTCTGGGGAGAATACCACACGCCTTTCCATTCGTCGGAGGTATCGGGGTCCCCTTCCGCAAGCATATTGAGATGGCTGGCTATCAAGGCGCCGTTTACTCCTTCGAAATATTCCCCGACATGGCTCTCTTTGCCTATACATAAAGCAAACGGCGTAGCGCAGCCTATCGTGCCCAGGTATACCCTGGCTATATCTTTTTCCTCGCTGGTTATAGTAGGCTCCGCATCTATGCAGCATATAAAATCAAGGCCGTGTTCCTTTTTCATCCCCGCCATCATTTTTACGGCCTGATGAACTCCGAAGCCGTTATTCTCCTCGTCCGCAAGCCCCAAAAGAAGGTAATTGCATTCAAGGCTGCCGGCATTTTCGGACATTTCGGCAAATATGCCGGTTAAAACCGTCAGGCCGGACTTCATATCGGACACGCCTCTGCCGAAAAGCCAGCCTCCGGCATTAAGATCCGCCCTGGCATCCTGCGGGATGTCTGTATCTTTCATTTTTTCGGTATATTTTTCAGGCTCAAAAGCAAGCTCCGAGAACTCTCCGCAAACGTCAGTGCTGACAACGTCTATATGGCCGATAAAAACCACGGTTTTAAGTGTTTTTTTACCGGCTTCTACAAAAGCGCAGAAATTTTTGCGCCCCATAGGGTCGCTTTCCAGGGCGTCGAACCATATATTTTTAGGGTTTCTTTTAAAATAATCCAGGCAGGAAAGCCTGCTATACATAAATTCGGCGGCTTCATTTTCGCCGTTGGGAGAGCCTACGATGCTTTTCACGCGGCAAAAACCGAGTAAAAATTCATACATGCTTTCATAATTATTTCCGATAATTCCCAACTTTATGCACCTCCGAGAAAAATATACATATAGGCCAGATAGTTATTGTAATATAAAACGTATAAAAAAACCACAGGATAAAGGAGAAAAGTACAGATTTATATGAAAAAATCAAATATTTCAGGCGGCCATACCATAATGCTGATAGTTACGGTAAATAATTACGCGACTGTCTAATAATACAGGTAGTTACAGAAAATATTTATAGTATGATCTCCGAGGCGGCAAAAACATTCATAATAAAAGCTGCGCGGCAATGCGAACTCTCTTTTTTCGGCCATACATCAGAAAGTCTATAGCCCGGCGCTTACATCTTATGCTCTATCGCATTGGTGCAAGCCGCTTTATTATAATTTTTTCATAACCTTACGCTAATATATGTAAAGGTATAGTTATACGATATCCTATACGGTTTATGCTCCGTAGCCGTTCGGATTATTTTTATGCCATTCCCATGCGGAAGCTACCATTTCATCAAGAGAGCGGCGTTCCGGTTTCCATCCGAGTATCTTTCCGGCCTTTTCCGATGAAGCGACAAGTACGGACGGGTCTCCCGGACGCCTTTGCACGGTTTCCGCAGGAATAGGGTGCCCGGTAATTTTCCGCGCCGTCTCTATTACTTCTTTAACCGAAAACCCGCTCCCGTTTCCGAGGTTAAGTGAAACGCTGGGGGACCCCGACATAAGGTAATCGTAAGCGGCAAGGTGAGCCGAAGCAAGATCCGACACGTGGATGTAATCCCTGACGCAGGTTCCGTCAGGCGTGGGATAATCGTCCCCGAAGATAAAAATCTGCTTTCGTATGCCTTGGGCAGTCTGAAGAACAAGCGGAATAAGATGCGTCTCGGGATGGTGATCTTCTCCGTTGCCAGTGCCGTCCGAACCGCAGGCGTTAAAATATCTCAACGCGGCATATCTTATTCCGTAAGAAGCAGAAAAAGTTTCCAGTATTTTTTCGGTAAACAGCTTGGAAAGCCCGTAAGGATTCGTCGGATTTTTAGGATGCTCCTCATCTATCGGAGTATATTTCGGCTCGCCGTATACGGCCGCAGTGGAGGAAAATACGATTTTTTTAACTCCGGCGTCCATTAAAGCATGGAATAATCCGAGAGACGACGCGGTATTGTTGTAAAAATATTTATACGGGTCTTTTACGGATTCTCCGGCTTCGATAAACGCGGCAAAATGGAGACAAGCCGATATCTCGTGTTCTTTCGCGATTTTTGCGATAAGCTCCCCGTTATCAGAGCGCCCTTCATAAAAAGCGCACCCCTCAGGCACGGAAGCCGGGAGAGACTTTGAAAAATCGTCAAGAACAACTACCTCCTCTCCCCTGCTTAAAAAGCTTCTGGCAACGGTTCCGCCTATATATCCGGCTCCTCCCGTAACAAGTATGGCCATTGCTGCACGCTCCTAAAAAACTTCGTTTTTTAAAAAATCCCTCAAGGCGTCTTTCCAATGCGGCATAGCGGGCAACCCGCAAAGACGCATATTCATTTTATCAAGCCGTGAATTAAGCGGCCTGGGAGCCGGCCTCGGAAACTCCTCCGTAGTACAACCGACAATTTTCTGGTTTATGTTCTTTAAAGCGAAAAGCTCCTCCGCCAAATCATACCAGGAAGCCTCCCCTTCGCAGGTAACGTGAAATGTACCGCAAAGACTATTTTCCTCAAGAAAGTTTAGGAGAGCCGAAGCCACGGCGTCGGTACTCGTAGGATTTCCAATCTGATCCCTGACAATTTTAAGTTCCGGCCTGGAACCGTCGGCCAGCTTCATCATAGTATGGATAAAACTTGGCCCTCCCTGCCCGTAAAGCCATGATACACGGGCTATTATATGGTTTGGACAATGATTTCTCACCATTTCCTCACCCGCATATTTGCTTTTTCCATATACGGTTTTTGGCGCGGGAACATCGTATTCGTTATAAGGATTCGTACTGCCTCCGTCAAAAACGTAGTCCGTAGATATAGCTATAAGGCGGGCTCCATACCTGCGGCAGCTTGAAGCCACGTTAGCAGAACCGATGGCGTTTATCCGGAAAGCCCCGTCTTTATCAGCTTCGCACCCGTCCACGTCAGTCATTGCCGCGCAATGTATTACCGCTCCGGGCATGTTTTTCTTTATAAAAGCATCGGTTCCAGAAGAATCCGTTATGTCAAGCGTATCCTTATCTGCGATTATAATTTCATGACCGGATAATTTTTTTACCAGAGTACGGCCAAGCATACCCTTTCCGCCGGTTATGACTATTTTCATAATACCGGCTCCGCATCCCGCAAAAATGGGTGCATCTTATCTCTGGATGATAAATTCGTTTTATCTTTAGGTACGCGCCAGTCTATATTAAGAGCCGGATCGTCAAACCGGATGCCTCTTTCATAATCTGGAGCATAATAATTATCGCATTTATAAGAAAAAACAGCCGTTTCGCTCAAAACGGCAAAACCGTGGGCAAATCCCGCCGGAATAAAAAACTGGCGTTTGTTCTCCCCCGTAAGCTCAACGCTGAAGTGTTTTCCGAAAGTGGGAGACCCGGCCCTGATATCTAAAGCCACATCGATAACGCGGCCGCTTATAACCCGCACCAGTTTCGCCTGACTATAAGGAGGGATCTGATAATGCAGGCCGCGTATTACTCCGTAAGACGATAAAGACTCGTTATCCTGAATAAAATTTACATCTATACCGGCTTCAATATATCTTTTCCCGTTATATGACTCCATAAAATATCCGCGCTCATCTCCAAAAACTTTGGGCTCTATTATCAACAAGCCTTCAATATCAGTTTTTATGACATTCACGTTTAAACATCCCTCATTATATTGTATAAATACATGCCGTATTCGGTTTTTTGAAGCAGCTCAGCCTTTTTCAGCACCACGTCTCCGTCTATCCAGCCGTTGTCATAGGCGATTTCTTCAAGACAGGCTATTTTAAGCCCTTGACGCTGCTCTATGGTTCTTATAAACTGCCCGGCCTCCATAAGGCTTTCATGTGTGCCGGTATCAAGCCACGCGTGGCCACGTCCCAAAAGTTCCACATTAAGTTCTCCCATATTAAGGTATTCCATATTAACGGAAGTGATTTCAAGCTCCCCTCTGGCGGAAGGCTTAATGCTCTTTGCTATATCGACAACCCTGTTATCATAGAAATAAAGCCCCGTAACGGCATAATTCGAGGACGGCTTCAGCGGTTTTTCCTCTATGGAAACGGCTTTGCCTCTTTCGTCAAACTCGACTACGCCGAATCTTTCCGGATCTGCCACCCAGTATCCGAACACAGTTGCCCCGGAATCTCTTGAAACGGCTCTCTCCAGTATGGAGCTTAAACTGAAGCCATAAAATATATTATCGCCAAGAACAAGAGCGCAGTTATCGGACCCTATAAAATTCTCCCCAATAATAAATGCCTGGGCAAGCCCTTCCGGCTTAGGCTGAACAAGATATTCAAGATTTATACCGAAATCCGAACCGTCTCCGAGGACGCGCATAAACCCGCTTTGATCCTCAGGGGTGGTGATAATAAGGATATCCCTGATCTTTGCCAGCATAAGAATGGACAGAGGATAATATATCATAGGCTTATCATAAACCGGCAAAAGCTGCTTTGAAACCCCCAGCGTAACGGGGTGCAGTCTTGAACCGGCTCCTCCGGCCAGAACGATGCCTTTCATTTTCCGCCTCCGAGCCCCAATCTTTCCATTCTGTAGCTTCCGTCCAAAACCCTTCTGCACCAGCCGTCCCTGTTTTCAAGATACCACATTACGGTTTTGCGTATCCCGGAATCGAACGTCTCAAGAGGTTCCCAGCCCAAATCTTTGCATATTTTAGACGCGTCTATGGCGTAGCGCATATCATGGCCAGGCCTGTCCGAAACGAAGGTAATCTGTTCCTTATATGATTTTTTATCGTCTCTGGGATAAAGCTCGTCCAAGATCTCGCATATTTTATTTACGACGTCTATGTTTCGCCGTTCGTTGCTGCCGCCGATATTGTAAGTTTCGCCCGCCTTGCCGGAAGATGCTACGGCATAAAGAGCCCGGACGTGATCTTCCACATAAAGCCAGTCCCTTATCTGAGCTCCGGTTCCGTACACTGGGATTGGTTTTCCTTCCACGGCTCTCAAAATAGCCAAAGGTATCAGCTTTTCTGGAAAATGATACGGCCCGTAATTATTGGAACAGTTGGTTACCACCGCGGGCAGGCCGTAAGTTCTGTACCACGCCCTTACAAGATGGTCTGAAGACGCCTTGGAAGCGGAATAAGGTGAGCTGGGAGAATAAGGAGTATCTTCCCTGAAAAAGTCTTTATCGTTTTCAAGGTCACCATAAACTTCATCCGTGGAAATATGATGGAAAATAAAATTTTCCTTACAGCCTCCGGCGGAGGCAAGATACGCTCGCGAAGCTTCCAGCAGCGTATAGGTTCCGAAAATATTGGTTTGCATAAAGTCGTCGGGGGAATCTATAGACCTGTCCACATGAGACTCGGCGGCAAGGTTCATAACGGTGTCAGGTCTAAAATCATGGAATATTTTATCAAGCCCTGCTCTGTCGCATATATCGCATTTATAAAATCTGAAACGTCCGCTTCCGGAAACGCTTTCGAGAGAATCCATATTTCCGGCATAAGTGAGCTTATCTATTACCGCCACGTTATTTTCAGTATCGTTTATAAGATAGCGCACGAGAGCCGAACCTATGAACCCAGCGCCACCGGTAACGATTATATTTTTTGCTTCGGAAACCATGCTCCCTCCTGATTGGTTTTGTAAGAATATTAAAAAATTTATGGACAAAAAATGCAATTAAAATATTATATTTTCGTATTTTTATTAACATACAGAATTAAAAGATGCGGAGAGTTTTTATGTCTTTTTTTCATTTGGATACGGAAAGGTGCGCAAAGGATGGCATTTGCTCAAAGGTATGTATCGTAGGGATAATAAAAAACGATGAAAACCATTTGCCTTATATTGACGAATCAAAGGAGAAGTCGTGCATGGCATGCGGTCTATGCGTGGCGTTCTGCCCGCATGAAGCCTGTTATGTGGAAAAGCTGGATAAAGAGCAGTTTTCGGTTATTGAAGAAATAAAAACGCCGGACGGTTCGCAGATTGACACGTTGCTCAAATCAAGGAGAAGCGTGCGTAATTTCAGAAAAACTCCGGTGGACAGCGAAACCCTCTATAAAGTAATGGATGCCGTAAGATACGCTCCAACGGCAAAAAACTCACAGAATATCCGGTGGGCCATAACTAAAAATATGGAAGAAACCGATAAAATAAGAGAGCTTATGCTCAGGTATTTTGAAGAAACGTCCAAAGTAACCCCGGCGCCGGAATCCGTATTTATGAAAAGCATGATAAGGGCTTATAACCAAGGCCGGGACGTTTTTCTCAGAGGGGCTCCGCAGCTGGCGGTCGCAGTTCTTCCTAAAGATTACGTATGGAAGGAAGACGCGGCGATAGCCCTTACTTATTTTGAAATTTCGGCCTTTGCACATGGGCTTGGCACGTGCTGGTCCGGCTATTATACGGCGGCGGCAAGGAAATACCTGCCCTTAAGAGAAGCTATGGGAATAGGAGAAGACGAATACGTAGGCGGAGCCTTGATGCTGGGCAATCCGATATACAGGCCGAAAGCCGTGCCTTCGCGAAACAACGTGAAAATATCCTGGATATAAGCTTTTTCCCGTACTGCGGGAGCTTTCATACTCCTGTATATAGGCTTTTAAAAATTTAATAAAGCGGCGGCGATACGGTACGCGGTTATTACCTATATCGCCGTAACCCATTTATAAATTTCCCGCAGATTTGCGGGTTTAATATAATAATGCCTGCCGTCCCTCATAAGAAAAGAACTTTTAACCCAGTTGGCAAATAACCTGTCGAGAGTTATTTTGCTGGTATAAATTATTTTTATGATATCGTCCCTGCGGATTGAAATAGGCACCTTAACCCATTCGTTATCCATAGACTCGTCGAAAGAATAACCGTAAGCGCATAAGATATTGGTAAAAAGAAACCGTAACCTGTCCTCCGTTGACATGGAAAAAAGCCCTATCATACCGTTAAGCTCCGAACGGTCGCAAAGTTCACAGTAATTCACAAGCCGCTTATAAAGCTCCATATCACTATCTATTATACATTCCATCATATCAAAATCCAGTATAATAATTTCACTTCTATCAAGGGCAGTTATACGGCGGGGCGAATTGGTTCCCGTAAAGAAGTTAAGATAGCCCATCATCCTTCCGGGAATAAATATATTCATAGCCAAAGGCTTATTAAGGCTGAAATTTACAACAGCCTGTGAAATAATACCAGACTTGATATAAAAAAGAAAATCCATGATCTCCTTTTCATGGATTATGATGGAATCTTTTTTATAGGTTACCTTTTTTCCGTATTTTATAAAAATATCAACAAGAGGTTTAGACAGTTTCGGAACTATCCATGGAACCGGTTTATCATGCATATTCTTCATAATACGCCTCCCGCCGCATCAAATATACACATGTCCCACAACTAAGCGCAAATATAAAATTATTGGTAACTATCCGTCTGTACGCTTTAAGCAAAGCATTAGTCACCATATCTGTACTGGAGAGCAAATTCTTGGCCTTATCCCCCGGATAATGACCTGACCGACTCATCGTATGAGATTCTTCATCGACTAGAAGCAAGTTTATATACAGACGCGGCGCGGGACCCGTTATATGGCCCTGCTAAAGCGCGTGTTTTACAAATATTTATAACGTGCGCTTTTAAATACCGCTGCGTCTTATTTACCTCAAGAAGAACCGTACAGGGTGCTATCTTTCAGATATATCAAATTACTTAACCTTAACCTTGAAGCTGTGACATTCGTTGCAGTAAAGAACGGGTTCTTTATGAGACGTATGACATACGGTACAGCGGATTTCTCCCTGGTGGCTGTCATGAATATTTACGCTTTTTGTTCCGGCAGCTTCGCTGTAAGTTTTTTTCAGCGGTTGGCCGTCATCACCCAATACGCCTTTATAAGTGCCGTCCTTGTTTTCGTGACATTCAATGCAGGACGATGCCGGGGCTCTTTTCTCAGGGTTCTCCGTTTTATGGCAGTCCGCACATACAAGGCCGTTTTCCGCATGAGCTTTCATGGAAACAATCTGCTTATCCGCCGCAGCGTAGGCGCATAAAACTCCAGTCATAAGCACAAATATAAAAATAACGGCAAGTTTTTTCATCTGCCCTCTCCCTTTACTTTTTAATAATATAAAACAGATAAAAATACGTCTCATCTCATCCCATAAAGGAAAAGACAATTTACAGAAATTAATAATCAGAATTCAGGCGGAATGAAACCGCCTGAATTCTGAATTAACACGAGCCTTTAAGAAAGGAGGCTTATTTAGAGTTTTCTTTCATATGCTTTACAGAAAGCCTGCCGCCCGCGATTGCAAAGGCGCTGCCCGTACCTTCCGCTATATGCATATCGTAAGAATCGCTGTAAAGGCCGCCGGCATCCTGACCTATGGCGTAAAGACCGGGTATTACCTTGCCTTGTTTATCAAGAACTTGAAAATTTTCGTTGATCTTAGCTCCTCCGAGAGTCGCATACATTTTAAGAACTGTTTTAAATGCGTAGAAAGGGCCTTTTTCTATTTTTCTTAAAGCTTTTCTTTCTTTATAAAACTCTTCGTCATAACCCTGAGCGGCATATTTATTGATATTGGCTACGCTCTGCTTCAGCTTTACGGGATCCATGCCCGTCTTTTTGGCCAGTTCATCAAGCGTTTTAGCCTTAACGACAACGTTGCCAGGTTCTTTCATGGCTTCAACTATAAGTTTGTCCAGGTCTTTAAGCCTGTCCCCCGCAACCAGGATATTACCGTGGTTTCTTACTACGCCGTTGCCGTGCTGGAGATCATCAATAATAGCCTGGTCCATAATATTCCACGTTCTGCCGCCCCGCTTTTCGATAGCATTGGACATATATTCAAAAGAAAGAGTTTCGTCAAAGAAACGTTCCCCCTGCATATCCACATGGAGGAAAGGCTGAAGAACAACAGCCCCGAAAGCGGCATATTTTACGTTATTGCCAAAGGTAAGGGAAGAATCTACATCGAAGCATGGGCCGGACTGCATTCCCAGATCCATATTGGCCGTATCAGCTCCAACGGCAATCATCATGTTTATGCCGTCGCCCTCACGTCCTTTGGCCCCCTGACCCTCAAGAGGAAATCTGGTAAGATATTTTTTAACCATTTCACGGTTCATGGCAAAACCGCCCGTTGCCACGATTACGCCGCGTTTAGCGTTTACCGTTATCCGCTCGCCATCGGCATTTTCAGCTATCACTCCGGTAATACGGCCCGATTTATCCTGTATAAGTTGTTTACCTGGAGTTTCTGTCAATATTATCCCGCCTTTTTCCTTTATAAGAGGCACGAAGGCTTTTATCATAGTGGCGCCGGTATTGTCCTTAAATACATGCCAAGTAAGGTTGTAGCCCACAAACATTGTTTTTATTCCTTCAAATTCAACGCCGTGGTCAAGGAGAAAATCGATATTATCGGCAGTAGCGTTAATAAATGTTCTTACAAGTTTGGGTTCTATCCTCCAGTGATGGAAATCCATTATCTGTTTAAACCCGTATTCAGGGTTATATGGATAGTTTTCCTTTATCTGCATACGGCTGCCTGCGGCATAGGTACCTTCCATAAAGTTGCCGCCCCCGCCGAGACCTGGCATTTTTTCCAGAAGTACTACGGAAAATCCCTGCTCCAAAGCGGAAAGGGCTGCCGTAGTTCCGCCGGCTCCGGCTCCTATAACGCAAACATCAACGTTATAGACCTTATCCTCGGCAAAACTCTGAACGGCCATAAGGCAGAAAAAACACGAAGCGGCGGCAAGCGCCAGAATCTTTTTCATAAATTCCTCCTAATATAGAATAAAAATAAACATCAATAATAAACAACGGTATATTTTTAAATTAAAATATAGATTAAAAATACTATCATGAGATAGATGTTTCATATTTTTTAGCACAGCGATCCCTTATATGTGGCCGAATAAAGTTATGGAAATGTTTATAGAGAAGCGGCCCTTACGCCCGGCGGCAAAGGATATCGCAACGATACCCTTGCGTGAATTAATAAAGTTATGGGAAATATTTATAATACAGCGACTTGTGGCGGCAATGAATAATAAGACCAAAAGCGCTTGGCAAGGCACTGTTTGAGGGGTTAAGCTCCGAATTTGCCTTGCTGCGTAGGTATTATTATGAATATTTTTGATGCCTTAAAAGCATTATTACAATTATTTGCGATAACTATCTACGTTAGGGGATAGGCACCAAGAATATTATCCGAAGCCGAGCGGTATGGCGCCGTTTTAGCGATTATGCCCGCAGTTCACATGCATGGCAAGCCTGTTAGCGGTGTATTGGGATAGCCGTATATAAAAAAGCCGGGCGTAAAGGCCCGGCGTTAAAATTACAGACGCGCGATCCGTTATATATCAAGCCCGTTTAATATTTCTTTAAGCTTTGAAGCTTCCTCCCGGGAAAGAGTAACCCCCTTGCCCATTTTCTCGCCGTCGGGAGACCACTCCCTTATATCGTATTTAGCGTCTCTGTCGTTCCATCTGATAAAATTAAGCTCTTTGCGCCAGCCTTTGGCAGATTCTCCCAATACTCCGAAGCGATTTGTGATTTCATATTTTATTTCCGCCACCGTATCCTCCCATGCAGTTTTTATTCTAAAAAGCAGAATATCACGCCAGTATACGTTTAGTAAATAATGATTTCAAACTATCTCGAAAATAAATAAAAATATAAAATAAACTTGTAAAATACGAATATATCATATACACTTTAAGTTAAATATACTAATGATTTCCACCGAACGGAGTATTTCGGATGCCATCGAAACCTGTACATAGAAAACGCAATAAAGAAGCAAGCAAGGCGGCCATAATACAGGCGGCAGTAGCCGTATTTGCTAAAAACGGCTACGACAAAGCCACTTATAAAGCAATATCCGAAATCTCCGGCCTCAACGAATCGCTTATAACAAGATATTTCGGCAGTAAAATGGGGCTTGCGGTCGCAACCGTAAATTACGTTAAAAACGAATGTTTTAAGGCTATCAAAGCCACGGAGCCAAGAGAAACTTTCGCTGAAGAATTCCACGCCATAGGCACCGCACTGACTCAGGTATATAAAAAAAATGTTAACAACATTATCACGCTTTTTTTGCTTATTCCGATAGACGAGGCTCTTTCCGATGATATATCAAAAGAAAATCTGCTGAAATTTCCGGATGCGGACAGGCTGAAGCGTTATCAGGAAAACGGCGAAATACCCGCTGATATAAATACGGTAAGTTTATTAAGGCACATGCTTACGCTTATGCATTCCATACTGTATTTCGTATTTCTGGCATTAAGGCTGCCGATAAAGGAAGCCGAGCGATTCCTGCATTTTAATATAGATTCCTTTATATACGGCCTTACGAAAGAAAATAAATCTCTGGCGGATCTTTCTTTAAGCCGTAAAGTCTGCACTAATTTTCCGTATGAAAGACGCCGCAGCAGAAGAGACGATTAATTAAGCCGTCTGCGCAGAAACAGTACGGCGGCAGTTATATATACGACGCCAAGTCCGGCCAGGGCGGCCGTCTCCGCTTTTAAACTGTCAAGATACAGCCCTTTAAGGAACACTCCCCTTATTATTACCAGAAAATAACGCACTGGATTTATATAAGTAACGTATTGTATTATTTTAGGCATATTCTCTATCGGAAAAGCAAATCCTGACAGCAATATCAAAGGAAAAATCACCATAAAGGTCGACATCATCGCCTGCTGCTGGGTAGAGCTTATGGCTGAAATCAAAAGGCCTATACCTAAAGTGGAAAGAATATAAAGCATAGACGAACACAAAAGCAAAGTAAGACTGCCCTTTACCGGAATACCGAACCAGAACACCGCAATGGCAACGATAAGAAGCACATCAAGAAAGCTTACAACGGCGAAAGGAACGCATTTGCCGGCAATAAATTCCCCCGCCGTTATCGGGCTTACGATAAGCTGCTCCATGGTGCCCGTCTCTTTCTCATGAACGATAGCCATGCCAGAAAGAAGAACAGAAATGATAATAAGCAACATGGCAAGAATTGACGGTACAAAGAAATTACGGCTTTCAAAATTATCGTTGAACCATGTGCGAAAATCCACAGAAACGCCGGGAGAGAGAACCGACGAGGATTCACGCGCCATAAATTCCTTATTAAAAAGCCCGATGACTCCGCTTACATAGCCTGAGGCCATGCCTGCGCTGACGGAGTTTGTAGCGTCAAGAATTATCTGGACGTCGCTGTTTTCTCCTTTTTTCAGGCGTTTTTCAAAGCCCTTGGGTATATTTACTATCATGGCGGCGTCTCCGGCCAGAATCATACGCTCCGCGTTTTCCATATCCGTTTCCGCCGCTTTTTTAAAAGTGCCCCCGGAAAAAAATTTGGCGGCAAGGGCTTTGCTTTCCTCAGAATCGTCCATATCCACAATTGCAGTTTTTACATATTTAAGGTCCATATTTACTGCATAACCAAGGATAAGCGACTGAATTATAGGCACCGCAACGATTATTATCCTCATTTTCTTATCGCGGACAATATATATAAATTCCTTATAAATCATTGCAAAAAGCCGGTTTATAATATTCATGCGGCTAAGACCTCAAACGCAGTTTCATGCGGCATAAAAAAAGCATTAATGCGGAATAAGCAGCCAGAAACGCCCCGTTTATGTAAAGATATTCTATCCCAACGCCTTTAAGATATATTCCGCGCAATATGGAAACGAAATATTTAGCGGGAAAAGCGTACGTCACTATCTGGATTATAAAAGGCATATTTGCTATGTCAAAAATAAATCCGGACAGCAGAAACGCGGGAAGCATAGTCGCAAGCGTCGTTATCTGGCTTGCGGCAAGCTGGCTTTTCATGGCGGTGCTTATAAATATTCCGAAAGACAGCATACTTAAAAGAAAAAGCATTCCAAAAAATAAAGTGAGTCCCACGCTGCCTCTCAAAGGCACTCCGAAAACGAACTCGCCCATTATAAGATATAATATTATATCTATGAAACCGATTACAAAATACGTCGCCAGCTTTCCCAGAATAAGCTCCCCTTCCGTCAGAGGAGTGGGAATAAGCTGCTCCATAGTTCCGTTTTCCCATTCCCTCGATATGGTAAGGGATGTTAAAAGCCCCGCCACCACCGACATTATTATGGCCACAAGGCCAGGAAAAAGATAGTTTACGGATCGCATTTCCTCATTGAACCAAAACCGCATTTCCGGAACCGCTATCCCCTGAGACACATATCCGCCGGAATGGCGAAGAATTTTTTCGACGTTTATTTCGTTATAAAGAGAAGTGATGCCGGAAATATAATTCGTTATGGAAGAAGCCGTAGATACGTCTCCCCCGTCGACCACAGCCTGTACGTAAGCAGGAGAACCGCCGGTAACCGCTTTGCCGAACCCACTTTTCACGACCAGAAAGACTTTGATTTTATCCGTATCCATAAGGCGCTCGGCCTCTTTATAGGTTTCCGGAAAATAATTTACGTCAAAAGTATAATTGGAGCGGAACATGGCGATATAATCGCGGCTTTCCACAGTTTTATCATAATCTATAACGGCCATGGACACGTTTTCGACGTCAAGCTTCAGAGCGTAACCGAAAAGAACGAGAAGCAGCAGAGGAACGAATATTATTATAAGAAGGCTTCTCGGGTCCCTGAATAGATGTATAAACTCTTTATAACTTACGGCTTTTATACGTCTGACGTTCATGACCGGCCTCCGGAGAGGCTTACGAAAACATCCTCGAGAGACGCTTCAGTTTTTGAAACGCAGACATCCGTTTCTCCGGCGCTTTTAAGAATACGCTCTATATCGCATCCCGAAAGACCGGAACAGAGAAGCCTCACGGAATCGGAAAGAAGCCCTACATCGAACACGCATTCCCTGCCCGTCATTATCTTCGCTATGCCGGCAAGATTTTTTCCGGTAATGCAGAAAACGTCCCATATCATCCGGTCGGTTTTAAGCTGGGTAGGAGTTCCTATCTCCCTTAATTTTCCCGAGCTTATCATCGCTATCCTGTCGCAGTATTCGGCCTCGTCCATATAGTGCGTGGTTACGAATATGGTAACCCCCGCCGCCGAAAATGAATAAATCAAATCCCAGAAGCTCCGTCTCGTAACCGGGTCCACTCCGGAAGTAGGTTCGTCAAGAAATATTATTTTTGGACTGTGTATTATGGCGCAGGCTAATGAAAGACGCTGTTTAATACCTGCGGACAGGCTCCCGGCTCTTATTTTTTCATATCCGTCCAGCGATACCATTTTTACGGTTTCCGTAATCCTTTCTTCAAATATTCCGTATGGCACGCTGTAAAGCCTTGCGAAAAAACGCATATTTTCATCAACGGTAAGCTCGTCGTAAAGAGAAAATTTCTGGCTCATATAGCCGATGTTCTGCCTTACCATACCCGGATAGTCCGCAACGCTGTATCCGGCTACTACGGCTTTGCCAGACGTAGGCGGCAGTATCCCGCAGAGCATGCGTATGGTAGTAGATTTACCCGCCCCGTTAGCGCCGAGAAATCCGAAAATCTCGCCCTTTTCCACTAGGAAAGATACGTCTGAAACAGCCGTAAAACCGCCGAATTTCTTCGTAAGATTTTCAACGCATACTGCCGTTTCACTCATCGCCGCCCTCGCCTGAAGTCAGATATGTAAAAATATCTTCCAGCGTCGGTTCGATAACGGAAGCTTCATATCCTGAAGCGAGATTGCTTTTTAAAAATTCCAGGGCTCCGGAATTTTTAGACGCATGAATATGCAAAGCGGAACCGAAAGACCACAGCCTGCCCAGATTTCCCGGAAAGGACTTCATAAGGTCCCTTACCCTTTCGCCTTTTATTTCAATCACGTCTATATCCGGAATTCCCTTAAGATGCTCAATGGTGCCGGAAGCTATTATTGTACCTTTATTCATAAGATTTACGGTATTGCACCTTTCGGCTTCGTCAAGGTACGAAGTGGCGTATACGACGGCGGTGCCGCCGGAAGCGAATCTGTTAAGTATCTGCCAGAACTCCCTGCGGGAAACCGGGTCAACTCCGTTGGTCGGCTCGTCCAGAATAAGAACTTTCGGCTCGTGCACAAGAGCGCAGCAAAGAGCGAGCTTCTGCTTCATACCGCCGGAAAGCTTACCAGCCGCTCTGCCGGCAAAATTAAACATACCGCTGGCTTTAAGAAGAACGTCGCTGCGTTTTTTAATCTCTTTAGATGGAACTCCGTGAAGGTCGGCAAAAAAAGCTATGTTTTCTTCCACCGTCATATCTATATAAAGGCCGAATTTCTGGCTCATATAGCCAAGACTCTGCCTTGCCAGCCTGTAATCGGAAACGGCGTTTCTGCCGTCTATATAAAGCTCGCCGGAATCAGGCGCGCTTACGGTGGAAAGTATCCTCATGGCGGTAGTTTTGCCCGCTCCGTCCGGCCCCACTACACCCGCAATTTTTCCCCTTTCCACAGAAATGGAAAAACCGGACAGAGCTTTCACATCCCCGAAGCTTTTGGAAAGACGCACGGCGTCTATAAGGCTTGCCATGAATATTATTCTTTAATAACCGCGTCCGCAGGAATACCCGGCTTCAAAAGGCCCATCGTATCGGCGATTTCTATTTTTATTCTGTAAACCAGCTTTACCCGCTCTGTGGTTGTCTGTATCTGCTTGGGAGTAAATTCGGCCTGATCGGATATAAAGGTTACGACGCCGTCAAAAATCACGTTAGGCAGGCTATCAACGGTAACGGCCATTTTCTGGCCCAGTTTGAGCATATGGGCTTTATTTTCAGGAAGATACGCCCGCAGCCACAACCTGTTAGGATCCCCTACCGACACGACGGGAGAACCGGCCTGGACAAATTCGCCCGCTTCCTTATACTCGTCCATAACCACACCCGATATGGGCGAGTAAGTTTTGGTAAAGGCAACCTTCTGCTCTGCCAGCTTGGTATTGGCCTCGGCCGCCTCAAGCTGCGCTTTGGCTTGTTCTATTTTCTCATATCTTGGCCCTATTTGAAGCTGCTTAAGCCTTTCGGACAGCTCTGCGACTTTAAGCTGCGTTACTTTATAAGACGTGGACGTTTTATCGAAATCCGACGCGGCCATAGAATTAGCATCGTAAAGACGCTTTGCCCTGTCGTAATCTTTTTTGGCGTTCTGTTCTTCCGTTCTCGCCGAATCAAGCTGCTTTTTTGCCTGGGCGATTTCCTCCGCGGTATTTCCGGCGTTAAGCTCGGACAGAGCCCACTTGGAGGAAAGCTCGTCCGCCTTGGCCAGCTTAAGCTGATATTCATATTCTACGGAATCTAACTCCGCCACAAGATCTCCCTTTTTAACGGGCTGGCCTTCGGAAAAAAAACGTTCTTCAATCTGCCCGGAAACGCGGAAAGACACGTCTACCTTGGTCATTTCCAGCTCGCCGGAAAATTTCAGCACATTGACGGTTTCCGTTTTAAAATATCTGTAAAAAGAAAAACCGGCGGCGCTTACGGCTCCTGCCACAATTATTAAGATAATCAGCTTTTTCATGCTGCAATTCTATAAAATTTTTGCGGCGAATACAAGACAAACGGACGCTTACAGGCAATTTACAGGCAAAAATATATATTAGGGCCGCGGAAAATATATAAAAATTAAGCCGACTATCCCCTAATGAAGACGGTTACGGCAAATAATTATACGTATCAGAAAACGGCTGCTGAAATTAATAAAAAACCGCTTCCATGGAGGAAGCGGTCATTAAAAACTGCTTATTTACCGCCGCTGCACTGGCAGGAAGAACCGGAGGAATGATGATGGTGGTCTCCGCAGGACGAACCGTCCGCATGGCTGTGATGGCTGCAGTTAGCCTCCGAACCGGCGTTAAGCTCCCCTTTAGCAAAAGCGGCGATAACATCGTCCGCGCTGCCGGAAACTCCGCAAAGAAGCTTTATGCCCCTGGATTCCAGCGCCTGTTTAGCTCCTCCGCCGATGCCGCCGCATATTAGCACGGATATTTCGTTATCTTCGAGAAAACCTGCCAAAGCCCCGTGTCCGGTGCCGTTGGTATCAAGAATTTTTTTATTTTTTACCTCGCCGCCTTCTACCTCGTACACGGCGAAAGCCGGAGTGTGGCCGAAGTGCTGATAAACCTTTCCGTCTTCATAAGTAACTGCAACTAACATATTTTCACCTCTGTATTTAATCTTTTCATCCGGCTCGGCGTCGCGATAACCGCAGTAAAAGCAGAACCGCTCCCCAAGGCAGCAGCCGGTTTCTTCAACCTCTCCCGAACCGTCCGATATGGAAATATTTTTACTCTGAACCAAAGCTTCCGCTACTTTGCGCCTGGCGGAATAAAGCATACGCTGCAAAGTTCCGCGCGAAACGCCTATTTTTTCAGCGGCCTGCTCCTGTTCCATGTTTTCATAATCTACAAGTCTGAGAGCCTCAAGTTCGTCCAGAAAAACGGTAACGCAGGGATAACCTGCGCCGGCTTCAAAAAGCACGCTGTCGGGACGAAAACATACTTTCCTGCATTTTTTATTTCTGGCCATAGCCTTGACCGGTCATTGTGTGCATATGCACACTATATACCTGGCGGAAATAATGTCAATAAAAATCGGCTACATATAGATGCCGTTGACTTTTTCGTTATTAAAGCCCGCAAGGATTTTTTCGGCTGCTTTTACGGTAGGCGCGGCAAGCATATCGTCGATAAGGCGGGCGCATTCGGAAGTATCAAGCCTCGACACGACCTTGCGTACCATATAAGACGCTCTCGGATTCATACTAAACGAGCGGTAGCCCATACCGATAAGCATCGATATATAACGGCAGTCTCCGGCTATTTCCCCGCACACGGAAACCTCTTTTCCGGCCGCTTTAGTATCATTGGACACTTTGGACAGGAGAGTTATTACGGAATGGTGAGCCGGAGAATAAATATGGCTTACATTTTCATTATTGCGGTCTATTCCCAGAAGATACTGTATAAGATCGTTTGTTCCCACGCTGAAAAAATCGGCGTAGGGGAAAAATTTGTTTATACACATTGCGGCCGACGGAAGCTCCACCATAATGCCTATTTTAACGTCCTTATTATGAGGCACGCCGCCGGCCTTAAGCTTTTCGCATTCGGAAGCGATTATTTTTCTTACCTCTATAAGCTCGTCGGCAGAAGAAACCATAGGAAGAAGCAGTCTTACGTCTCCAAGAGAAGCGGCTCTTAGAATGGCCCTCAGCTGGGTTCTGAAAAAATTATCGTATTTAAGGCAATACCGTATGGCTCTGAGCCCCATGGCGGGATTCTGCTCCTCCGGATGGGGCATATACCGGCTCATTTTATCCCCGCCCAAATCGAAGCTCCTGAGTACAAGATGCTTGCCGTGGAGCATGGACACGGCCTCCGAATATATCCTGTACTGCTCCTCTTCGCAAATATTGCCGCCGTTCATATAAAGAAACTCAGTACGGTAAAGCCCCACGCCTTCGAGGCCGTGAACGTCCAGCAGGGTTATCTCTCCGTTATTCTCTATATTGGCAAAAAGGCGCACGGCGGCGCCGTCCTTTGAGAAGCATCGCGTATCTTTAACCGCTTTGAAAGACGACAGGAACCTGTTATATTCCTCCATCTTTTTTTCATAGCACTTAAGGGTGTTCTCATCCGGCTCCACCACGACCTGCCCCAGAAAGCCGTCTATAATAACGGTATCGCCGTCCGAAACGCAGTCGTATATATCGCCCAGCCCTATTACGCATACTATTCCGGCAGATTTCGCCATTATTGCGTTATGGGAGGTTTTGCTGCCTATGTCGATAGCGAAACCCTTTATACCCTTCTTGATTATCGTATCTATATCGGAAGTGGTAAGATCGTGGGAAATTATAACGGAACCGCTTCCCGCTTCGTCAAATTCATCGTATTTAATATTATACATATGCCTCTGCATACGCTGGTAAATATGCTCTATGTCGTGCAGCCTGTCTCTCATGTATTCGTTGTCCGAAGACATCATGGTGCTTATAAAATTATCCCTTACCTTTTTAAGGGCGTATTCGGCGTTTACTTTTTCATTTTTTATTATGGATTCGGCCTCTCCGATAAATAACTCGTCCTCAAGAAGCAGCTTATAAGCGTCGTAAAGTTCGGTGTTTATTTTTCCGGCAATATTGGAATACTGCAGTCTGTCCAGAACCCCGGACGTGTAGCTGACGGCGGCCTTAAGCTTTTTCACTTCTCCGTCCACGTCCGTTACGGTATAACCTGTTATAAAAACCTTATTCCTGTCTACAAGACAGCATTTTCCTATGGCTATGCCGCTTGATACGGCCACGCCTTTCTTAATTATCACCTTTCTTCCCCGAACCTTGCGGCCACAAGTTTTTTAAGCTCTCCCACGCAGTCGGCGGCGTCGTCTCCGGTCGCGCTTATTTCAAGCATCGCGCCTCTGGGAGCAGTAAGCATAATAAGGCTGGTAATACTTTTTCCGTTGGCGTCGTGGCCGTCCTTTTTTACTATTATAGTGGAATTGAACCTGGATGCGGTCTTTACGAATAAAGCCGCGGCTCTGGCATGCAGGCCGAGCTCGTTTGTAAGAGTAACGGTTTCTTTGATTTCCTGCATTATGTTTACACTCCCATCATCAGCATTAATCCTAAAATACCCGCTGCGCACATAAAGCCTACGGGCGCTTTGACCGTTCTGGCCACTATCGCGCCTGCCGAAAAAAGCACCGCCGCTTTAAAAATAGGCATGGCATGACCGCCCGACGAGTACCTTACGGCGGCGGCAAGAGCGGCACCCGCCATAAATGTGGAGAAAGAATCAAAAATCTGAGTCCACCTGCTGAAGGCTATTTTTCTGAATATCATTATAACGTTCCTGCCCAGGCCGTATCCGTAATAAAACCCCAGGAACCTGAAACCAATATGAAAGAAATTATATAAAATCAGATAAAAAAGTACCGCCATATTAGGGTCTATCATAGCTACCCAAATGGAGAGGAAAAACGTAAAAGGCCTCAGCGAATGCCAGAAAAAACTATCTCCCAAAGCCGCCAGAGCCGAAGCGTAGGTTTTGCTGTATTCAAGGGGTCTGCCGTTTTCCTCGCACTCCTTCATCAGCATACCCAGTATAAACGTTATCAGATAAGGATTAGTATTAAAATAGGAGGGAACTTTCGTATTTTCGCCGAAATTGGCGGGAAATTTTATTCCGTTGCGCTTGAACAGGTCTTTAACGAGCCATGAAAAACCGGTTCCCTGCATATTGTCCACATTCCAGTTGGCCTGGTAAAACATGCTTCTGAAAAGAGTCGGAATAAATACGGGCCTTTTCATAGCGCTAACCACCCGAAAACCATACCGCCTGCCAGAAGCCCCACTTTAAAAAGAGTGTTAACGGAAAAGAATCTTACCAGATAACCGCCCATAAATATGGCCAGAAGAATGAGAGACATATAGGGAGGGTACGACGTATTGTGCATTTTATCGACAAGATAGAGAAAGCACCATATAACGGCAGCCGCCGCATTGTAGACCACGACGCCCCGCAGAAAAGATACTATAAGCCCGTAAGATATAAGCCGGCTTTCAAAATCGGACCTGTTGTTTTTTATACTTTGGTCTATAAGCCACCGGTTGAAGCTGCGGCAGTATTTATCGCTCAAGGTAACCGGATACATCATTATGACTGTGGCGCAAACGCAGAAAAGCAGACTTACCGCATTATGGGAAGCCGCCCCTGTAGCCACCAGAAGGGAAGCCGCGTAGCCGCCGAAAGTGTCGTCGTTCGCAACTGTTGTGCCGACCGGCACTTCAAGCATACCCATAAATTCAAAAAGTATACCTATAAAAAGACAGATGCCGAGGTTATCGAAAGTGTAGCCCACTATTCCTGCAACTACAAAAGGGCGGGACAGCATAACGTTCATACCGGCCAGCCTGTCGAGAGACGCGAGGCCGGAAAGAAGGATCATTCCCGCGGCCTGGACGGCTGTCATTTTTTATCCTCCGCCGGGTGGTTTTCAAAACCCCTTATATCAAGAGGCATATCCCAGGGCAGCTTATGCACGAACACATCGTGGCTTAAAGACATTTCCTTAAGCATATCGAGCTGTTCGCAGTCGAGATAAACGGTGTCTGTAACCTCTATCGCTCTCCCGCCCGTCGCGATACACCCGATATTTATATAGGAGTCTTCGTCCGGCAGATCCCTTATGGAATACATATCACGTACCGAGCCTACTATTATCAGAACGCCGCCTTTTTTAAATTTTTTATACGGCTTTTTTTTCTCGAAATCGGAAACCGTAGTTACAAGCAGCCTGCTGCCCATTGGCATTATGCTTTCGTAAATGAGGCGCTGGCAGGAATCGCCCGCTATACGGTCGTTCACAAGGATAATGTTAGGGATATTGTAATAATTAATCCATCCCTCGATTACCTGCCCGTGAATAAACCTGTCGTCGACCCTGTATATTATCCGCTTCATTTTACCTTATTAAGCAATTCTCCCGCCACTTTTATACTCTCCTGCCCCGCCCTGGCCGACTCCGACGCTATTTCCGAAAGAGTGCGCTTGCCGTCCATACGCATCGTAAACGCCTTCAAAAGCATGGGCAGATTAACGCCGGAAACCACTTCCACCGTATCGGCTCCGAGATAAGCCATGGATATGTTCGAAGGGCTGCCTCCGAACATATCCGTAAAAACCAGACAGCATTCAGAGCCGTAAAGGTTTATTACGCCTTCAAGCCTGCCTGCGACGTCATCCAGAGAAAACCCCGCCTGCATGGATATTATCTCCACTTTATCCTGTCTGCCCACTATCATTTCGGCGGACCTGTAAAGCTCTTCGCCGAAAAGCCCGTGAGTAAGAATAACTATGCCTACCATAATTAAAACACCTTAAGTTATTTTTCGATATCCCTGTGCTTTACGGGACACTTTAAAAAACCGGCGAGACGCTCCGCCGCAGCTACCGAACGGTGGCGGCCTCCCGTGCACCCGATCGCCACCGTAAGATACTTTTTACCTTCTCTGGCGTATAGAGGTATAAGCATGGAAAGCATATCTTCAAGCTTTTCCATGAAAATACCGTAAGAAGCGTCGGCCTCCACATAATCCCTTACGTCTCCGTCAAGGCCGGTCTTATGTCTCAGACCGTCTGCGAAATGAGGATTGCGCAAAAACCTTACGTCGAACATAAGATCCGCTTCGGCAGGCACTCCGTGCTTAAACCCGAAAGATTCCACAAGAACGCTTAAACCGCCGGAAACATAATCCTTAAAATAGCTTTGAATCTCATCCGCCAGCTCGTGAACGTTTTTACCGTCGGAATCGAATACTATATCGGCTATATCTTTAATATCGGCCATAAGAGCAGTTTCGCGCTTTATGGCTTCAACCAGATCTCCTCCCTGGGGATGCTTTCTGCGGGTCTCTTTATACCGCTTCACAAGGGTATCTGAGGAAGCGTCCATAAAAAGCAGGGCGGCGGAATATTTTTCTTTAAGCATTTTTATAGTATTATAAGCAAGAGCGCTGTCCTTCGATCTGGAATCTATTACAAAAGCCACCTTGGAACCGGCGGTATCGAGGGAATAAAAAAGCTCCACGATCTTTTCCACAACCTGCGGAGGAATATTGTCTATAGTATTATAGCCCAAATCCTCAAGCACTTTGGCGGCGTTTGACTTGCCGGCCCCGGAAAGACCCGAAATAATTACGATTGAAAGATTATTCATATCCATAATCCTTAAGGACAGCCGTAACGCGATAAAATTTCCGGCCTGCGGAAAAATATTCACAAGACCGAGTTTTATTATCTTACCACAGGATAATATTTATGTCTGCGTTAAAATGGCGCATAATGTAAAAAGGCGCCTTTAAAGGCGCCTTAAAATATCATAAAATGCCGTACGCGCGGCGCGTCAGGACTCTATAAGGCCAATCTGCCCGTCGTCCCTTTTATAGACCACGTTTATATCTGCAGTCTGGGAATTGCGGAAAACAAAGAAATTCTTGTTAAGAAGGTCCATCTGCATAACGGCTTCGTCTATATCCATAGGCTTGGACGGTATGGATTTGGTTACTATTATTTTGGGCTCCGCGTCCATCATGGTATCCGTATCGTAAACGTTCAGTTTAAGAGTTTCATCCGGTTTCCTTTCGGAATTTTTCCTGTTTTTCAGACGCTCCTTATATTTGACGAGCTGTTTTTCTATCTTGTCTACGGCGATATCGATGGACGCGTACATATCCTCCGACTTTTCGTACCCTTTGAGAAAAACCCCCTTAACGTCTGCAAGCACCTCCGCTATATGCATGTTCCTCTGAACTTCCAGATTAACCTGAATATCCATAATATCGTCAAAATACCTGGAAATTTTAGTTACCTTTTTCTCGGCATACTCGCGGATAGCGCCGGTCAGCGCCATGTTCTTTGCGGTAACGTTTACTTTCATAAATTACCTCCTTAACCTTTTTCTCTGGGACATGGTGGGAATATTCATTTCGTCCCTGTATTTTGCAACGGTGCGCCTGGCTATTTTTATTCCCTTGTCTCCCATCAGCTCCACTATGCGCTGATCGGAAAGAAGGTCGTCAGGGCTCTCGCTGTCAATAAGCTCTTTAATTTTAGACTTAACGACGTTTGTGGACATATCTCCTTCGTCCGAAACGGCGCTTTTCGCAAAAAACGCTTTCAGCTCTATCAAACCGTGGTCAGTCATGGCGTATTTTCCGGACGTAACGCGGCTTACGGTAGATTCGTGAAGCTCGGTAACGTCGGCTACGTCCTTAAGTTTTAAAGCCTTAAGCCTTGCCGCCCCGTGTTTCAGAAAATCCTCCTGAAAATCCGTGATGGCCTTAACGACCTTATATATGGCTTTCTGGCGTTTCTGAAGGCTCTCTATCACCCATACGGCGTTTTTTACCTTCTCTTTTATATACTGCCTCGATTCTGCGTCGAGGGAGGCGTCCCTCATCATTCTGGCGTAATAGTTGTTAAGCCTTACCGGAGGAAGCCCCGATTCGTTAAGAATTATATCAAACTTTTCTCCGTTACGCACTATAAATACGTCTGGAGTGATAAACCGCGTTTCGCTTCCCGAAAAATTAAGGCCGGGCCTCGGGTCCGTCTTTTTTATGAGAGACAGTATATAATCGAAAGTATCCCGTTCTATGCTCATGCCCTTCATTATCTCATCGTACTTGAAAGACGCAAGCTCCGACGGGTATTCTTCGAGAATTTGCCCGGCGAATTGAGCGTATACTTCCTCGCAGCCGCCGTCAAGCATCTGGGTTATTATACATTCGCGCAGGGAACCGGACGCTATACCGGAAGGGTCGAAAGTTTTTACGACGGAAAGAACGCTTTCAAACTCATCTTCGGAAACGCCCAATTCCTCGCAGGCCGACGCGGTATCGGTTCTGAAATAACCGTCGTCGCTCAGATTTCCTATAATATATTCGCCTATTCTGAGCCGTTTTTTATCAAAAGGCTGTATTTTCAGCTGATTCATCAGATAATCGTAAAGAGATACGGAGGCTCCCACAAACTGCTCGAAATCTACGCCTTCGTCGTCGTTCATAGGCCTGTAGCTTATATCGTCCCCGGCTTCGTAGCCTATATATTCTTCCCAGTCGTCTCCGCTGACGGTTTCAGCCATATCCGGCTCGGTTTTAGTTTCCTCATCCGGCTGCGCAGGCTCGCCATCCTCCCGCCCGTCGGACGGAAATTCATCGGCGAAATCGTCTCCGCCGTCGTCCGCAACTTCGAGAACCGGATTTTCTTCCAAAATAGAAGATATTTCCTGAGAAAGCTCCTGGAGAGGCATTTGAAGCATGGCAAGAGACTGTTTCATCTGCGGGGTAATATAAACGGTGGTCTGGAGAGTATTTTTAATATCTATATTCTGACGCAGGTTGTTCATCAGATTGTAAATCCCTTGCCGAGATATCTGTCTATAACGTCTTTATTGGAAAGTATTTCGCTGGGGCTGCCCTGGGTAAGCACCGTCCCGTCCGTTATTATATAGCCTCTGTCCGTAATCTTTAAGGTATCGCGTACGTTATGGTCCGTAATAAGAACGCCTATGCCTCTGTTTTTAAGCTCGTACACCATCCCCTGAATATCAGCCACGGATATCGGGTCTATACCGGCGAAAGGTTCGTCAAGCAGTATGAAATCAGGCTCGGTGGCAAGGCATCTGGCTATTTCCACCCGTCTGCGTTCCCCTCCGGATAACGCGTACCCGTAGTTTCCGGCAACATGCTTAAGATGAAATTCTTCTATTAACGTCTCAGCCCTGTCGTTCATAGCCGAGCGGTCTTTGTCCGTAAACTCCAAAGCGGCCATAATATTATCGTAAACTGTCATTTTGCGGAATACGGAGGCTTCCTGTGGAAGATAGCCTATCCCGGCCTTACAGCGCTCGTGCATGGGCTTGCGGGTAATATCTTCGTCCCTCAGAAAAATATTTCCGCCGTCAGGACGCAGAAGGCCGACTATCATATAAAAAGTAGTGCTTTTGCCAGCGCCGTTAGGCCCAAGCAGGCCCACGATCTCGCCCTTTTCAACGTTCAGAGAAACGCCGTTTACGACTGTGCGTTTACGAAAAGATTTTCTAAGGCCTTTTACTTCCAGACTCAAAAGGCTTCTCCTTATCGTCGGGCTTGAATATTATGGTAACCCTCGTTTCCTTGCCTTTATCCACAACGATTCTGTTATCTACATAATACATTATAACCCTGTCGCCTTCAAGGAAGTTTTCTCCCTGCCACACTTTTACGCCGCCGGAAAGAACGGCCGTCTGCGAGGTCTGGTCCACTTCGGCGTTTTTGGATACGGACACGATATCCTTCGTTTTAAAGTTGACGTTTCCGTTGCATATTATCTTATCCACATCCATGCTGTTATTAAGAACTACCGTAACATTATCGGCCGTCAGGGTAAAATTATCATTCACGGCCACCACATTGCCGGAAAATACGGACTTTTTTTCGTTTCCGAAATACTTCATAGTGTCCGACTGTATTTTAACAGGCGAAGAAGCCGCTATTTTAGAAGCGTTATCCGGGGAAGCGGCCGTAAGGAAAACCGCGGCCAAAGACCCGGTCAGAATTTTCAGCAAATCTGCCGTCCGTTTTTTCATATTAAGTTACCTCGCCTGCTTTTCGGGCGCCTGAGCAAAATATTCGACGCTCACGTTATCGCTGAAAAGCACATAATTATCGTTAACGTTAAAATCGGCCCTTCCGGCTTTTATATTATTTTCTCCCTGATTAAGGGTTATTCCGTTTTCCACGGCGCCTTTACCGTCTTTATAATCGTAGGTAAGCGTTCCGTCCTCCCCGGCTTTAAACTCCATGTCGTTCATACTGCCGGTAATATTTCCGCTGGCCCGCAGCACTCTCTGAAGCTCGTACGTGCCTCTGTCTGCGTCGGCGTCAAGATTTATGTTTCTGCCGCCGTATTTTATGGAAACTTTCTCAAGGGACACGGCGCTCGATACTCTGTCTGCGAAAGCGGACTCCGAACGCAGATTCATATAACTGGAGTTATCGAAAACGTACACCATTTCTATACCGGTCATTTTAAGCCGGTTTTCCTCTATAAGCGCCGAGTAAGGTCTTTCCACCCCGGCATCCTTCATAACAACTATACCTATAAGTATTATAAAAAAGCCTCCGAGAAAAATAACGAAGGCTTTTTTTAATTTTTTCTTCAGGTCCGGTCCGAACAATATATCAACCTTTATACCAGGCCGGCTTTAAGCAGGTCCTGCAAATGGATTATGCCTTCCAGCTTTTTATTTTCGTCCAGAACGAAAAGAGCGGAAATACTGAACGTTTCCATTATTCTCAAGGCGCTTGCCGCAAGATCGTGATCCGCTATAACCTTAGGATTAACCGTCATAATATCCGAAGCCTTCATATTGTAAGGGTCCCCGTATTTTGACATGGCCCTGCGCAGATCTCCGTCGGTTATTATGCCCACTACGCTGCCTTCACCGTCTATGACAGCCGTGGAGCCGAAACGTTTGGAATTTATTACGGATACGGCTTCCCTCACGCCAGAGTCCTGATTTACGGCGGGAAGTTCGTTTCCCGTATGCATAAGATCCGCAACGGTAAGCAGAAGCCTTTTGCCCAAGGCGCCGGAAGGATGCAGCATGGCAAAATCTTCCTCTTTAAAACCGCGGCGCTCTATCAGCGCCACGGCCAGCGCGTCTCCCAAAGCCAGAGAAACGGTAGTGCTGGAAGTAGGAGCAAGGTTTAAGGGGCAAGCCTCTTTGACAACGGAAGCATCCAAAACATGGTCGCTCTTTCTGGCAAGGGTCGAATCCACGCTGCCCACTATCGATATAAGACCGACTCCCAGACGCTTTATAAGCGGCAGCAGGATTTTTATTTCATCGGTCTCGCCGCTGTTGGAAATGGCGATAACAACGTCGCCTTTAACGAGCATCCCCAAATCCCCGTGAACGCCTTCCGCCGGATGCAGAAAAAAGGCCGGCGTACCTGTGCTGGCGAGAGTGGCGGCGATTTTTTTGCCTATAAGGCCGGATTTACCCATGCCCGTAACGACTACCCTGCCTTTGCAGGCCATTATCATCTCCACAGAATCGGCAAAGTCGCCGCCAATGCGGGACATAGTCCTTTCCATAGCCTCTATTTCGGTTCTGAGAGTATTTACGCCTATCTTCACCAATTCGTTTTTGTCCATAATAAATAACCTGCTAAACTTTTTTGTCGTCGTTATCCGAAGGGGCGGAAAGCCTCTCCGTTTTATATTTATAAGCCGCCTCCACAAAACTCGTAAAAAGAGGATGCGGGTCGAAAGGCTTGGATTTAAACTCGGGATGAAACTGGCAGCCTATAAACCACCTGTGAGATTTAAGCTCGATAATATCGGCAAAGCCGGTGTCGGGGTTTATCCCGGTTATGGAAAGGCCTGCGCCGCGCAGATCGTCGGCGTATCCGTTGTTAAGCTCAAGCCTGTGCCTGTGGCGTTCGTATATCGGCGTTCCGCCGTATACGGAAAGCGCCAGACTGCCATCCGCCAAATCGCATCTGTAAGCGCCAAGCCTCATAGTTGCGCCCATTTCGTCATTATAGTGCTCGTCATGGCGGTAATCGATCACCAGGTTGGACGAACGTTTGCACATGGTCATTTCCGCGCTTGTGGCGTCCGTCAGCTTCAAAACGTTTCTGGCGTATTCTATGACGGCGGCGTGCATGCCGAGGGATATGCCGAAAAAGGGTATATCCTTGCTGCGTGCAAAATTAACGGCAACTATCTTTCCTTCAACCCCTCTCTCGCCGAAGCCTCCCGGAATAAGGATACCGTCAGCTTCGCTGAGATATTCGCTTGGCATGCGGTTTTCCAGCGTTTCGGCGTCGACCCATTTTATATTGACCTTAAGGCTGTTGGCAACTCCCCCGTGGCGCAGAGCCTCCGTAAGGCTTATATAAGCGTCCTTCATATTCAGGTATTTGCCTACTACGGCCACAGTAACGCTGTCTCTGGGCTGCTTTATCCGGCGCACTATCTCGTGCCACTTGGAAAGATCGAACGGGCGCTCGCTCAGCTTAAGTTTTTTAAGCACAACCCTGTCCATTCCCTCTTCGTTAAGAGCAAGGGGCACCTGGTAAATAGTGCTGGCGTCTATACAGTTTATAACGGCTTCCTTTTCCACATTGCAGAAAAGCGCAAGCTTCCTGCGTATTCCTTCGTCCAGAGGGTACTCGCTCCTGCATACGAGAACATCCGGGCTTATGCCTATTTCCTGGAGCTGTCTTACGGAATGCTGGGTAGGCTTTGTTTTAAGCTCGCCAGCCATTTTTATATAAGGAACGAGGGTAACGTGAATATAAAGTATGTCGTCCTCGTCAAAGTCGAATTTCATCTGCCTTATAGCCTCAAGAAAAGGCAGACCCTCTATATCGCCCGTAGTACCGCCTATCTCTATTATAACGATATCGTAATTTTCGGCTCCGGCGGATATGCACGCCTTTATTTCATCGGTAATATGCGGTATAACCTGAACGGTGCTTCCCAGGTATTCCCCCCTTCTTTCCCTCTCGATAACCGTATAATATATTTTACCGGAGGTAAGGTCGGAATTTTTATTCATATCCGAATTTATAAAACGCTCGTAATGGCCAAGATCCAGATCGCCTTCTGCGCCGTCTTCCGTAACGAACACTTCTCCGTGCTGGAGAGGGCTCATAGTGCCCGGACCGTAATTGAGATAAGGGTCGAATTTCTTTATGGCGACTTTATATCCTCTGGCTTCGAGAAGAGCTCCCAGAGAAGCCGCAGTAATGCCTTTTCCCAATGACGAAAGAACTCCGCCGGTAACAAAAATATACTTGGTGCCCATTGTTAAAAAGACTCCTCCTTAAGATGGCGCCTCGCCGCTTCGAGATCTGCGGGAGTATCTACGGATACCGGATCGTAATCCGTTTTTATCACTTTAATGCGGGTCCCGTTTTCAAGGGCCCTTAGCTGCTCAAGGTTTTCCGCCTTCTCAAGAGGCGTTCTTTCCAGGGAAGCAAATTTAAAAAGAAAGTCCCTCCTGAAACCGTAAATCCCTATATGCCTGTATCTTATCACGCCGTCTATGCCGTCCCTGTTATAAGGTATCGGACAGCGGGAAAAATAAAGGGCGAAACCGTTTTTATCCATGGTTACCTTCACATCGGAAGGGTTTTCGGAAGAAAGCGAATCCTTAAAATGAGTACAGGCCGTTATCATCTCCAGCCCCGCGTCGGAAGCAAAGCCGTCGATAAGGGAATTTATAAGCCCGGCAGGTATGAAAGGCTCGTCCGCCTGAACGTTTATTATAATGCCGTCAGTTATCGTTCTGGCGGCAAAAGCCACTCTGTCAGTACCGGTGGCAAGGTCAGAAGGACTCATTATAACTTTAAGACCCGATATTTTTGCGCATGCGTCGCAAACCTTTTCATTATCGGTAACAACAACCACGTTGTCTGCGGCGGTTTCCAGACACCGTCTGGCGACAAGTGCTACCATTGGCTCTCCGCCCACGTCGGCAAGCACTTTGCCGGGAAACCTTGTGGAGCCGTATCTGGCGGGTATTATAACTGCGCTGCTCATGGGGCCTCCTTTATATGGCAAACGGCTATGGCGTTATATCTGGAATGGGAAATCGAAACGGAAATATCGTCTCTTTTCACGCCTTTCAGGGCGACTTCCGGCCGGCCAGTCATATCCGGCAGTATTTCTATATCGGTAAAAGCGAGACCCGTGCCTATGCCGCAGCCCATAGCTTTAGAGACGGCCTCTTTAGCGGAAAAGCGCCCGGCCAGAAATTCGGCCTTACGCCCTCTTTCCGTATAAACGGCCGCCTCTGCGGAAGTGAGAATCCGACCGATAAATTTATCCCCGTATTTATCCGCGGCCTTTTCAACACGCTCTATTTCGACGATATCGCAGCCTATCATTATTTGACCGCATTTGAAATAACGGCTTTCATATCGGCCACGGCGGCGGCAAGCCCGGAAAAAACAGCACGAGCTATTATGGAGTGGCCTATATTAAGCTCGTTAATGCCTTTTATAGCCGCAATAGGCGCGGTGTTGCCGTAATTAAGGCCGTGACCGGCGTTTACTTTCAGGCCCTTTCCCTCAGCATAAGCGGCGGCTTTTTTAATACGCTCCAATTCCGTGGCGAGAAGCTCGCCGGTTTCGTTAGAATACCTGCCGGTATGTATTTCGATATACCCGGCTCCCATATCAGCGGCCGCGTCTATCTGCCTTTCTTCCGGCTCGATAAAAAGGCTTACCTCTATGCCGCCTTCCAGAAGCGCTTTAACCGCGGCCGACACCCGCCCGTACAGCCCGGCGGCGTCAAGGCCGCCTTCGGTCGTTATTTCACGGCGCTTTTCAGGCACCAGGGTACACATGCGAGGTTTTACGTCCAGCGCTATGCCCACTATTTCGTCATTGCACGCCATCTCCATATTCAGCGGAACGCTTACGGCGTTTTTTAAGGAATAAATATCCTTATCCTGTATATGGCGGCGATCCTCGCGCAGATGAACCGTTATGCCGTCTGCCCCGCTTTCCTGAGCAATAAGGGCGGCCCGCACCGGGTCCGGCTCAAAACCGCCTCTGGCCTGCCGAAGAGTGGCGACATGGTCTATATTTACGCCTAATAATACCATCTTAACTCCTTAAAACCGCCAGAAAGCGCCATAAGCCGCTTTCCGGAGGAAAACATCAGGAAAACCCGTTAATTTCCTTAACCGCCGCCGCCGCTATATCCTCGGCAAAAGCGTCTATCATATCGTAATCCCTGCCCTCTATCATTACGCGCAGTTTATTCTCCGTGCCGGAATATCTGACGAGAATACGGCCGGAAGAAGCCAGCTTATCGCCGGCTTTCTTTATCAGAGCGCCAGTTTTTTCAAGATTCTCAAGGGGTATCTTCGTTTTGACGGAAACGTTTTTAAGAACCTGAGGATAGGTTTCTATAAACGAACAAAGCTCGGACAATGGTTTGCCGCTTTTTACAACGGCGCTTAAAAGCTGCATGGAACTTATAAGGCCGTCGCCAGTGGTATTGTAGTCGGAAAAAATCAAATGGCCCGACTGTTCTCCTCCCAGATTGCATCCGTGTCTGGCCATATCCTCCATAACGTATCTGTCGCCCACTTGAGAACGAATAAGGCTTACCCCCATTCTGTTCATAGAACGCTCGAAACCGATATTGCTCATAACGGTTGCCACAATGGTATCGTTATTAAGGCGCCCTTCGTTCATCATCTCAAGAGCGCACACGCCCATTATTTTATCCCCGTCTACAATATTTCCCTTTTCGTCGGCAAATATAACGCGGTCCGCATCGCCGTCAAAAGAAATGCCTATATCCGCTCCGCGCTTTACGACTTCCGCCGCCATAGCTTCCGGATGCACCGCTCCGCAGTTTTCGTTTATATTGGTTCCGTCAGGCTTTACGTTAATAAGGAAAAGATCCGCGCCAAGCTCGCTTAAAGCAAGGGGCCCCACTCGGTATGAAGCACCGTTGGCGCAGTCAAGAACTATCTTTAGGCCCTTAAGGTCCATGCTTTTACAAAAAGTATTTTTAACGAATTCAACGTACCGGCCTATGGCAGTTTCAATCCTTGAAGCCTTGCCAACGCGCTCGAAAGAAAGCCCGGGTTCGTTTTCATCTATCATGCGCTCGATTTCAAGCTCCGTAACGTCCGCCAGCTTATATCCGTTGGCGTTGAAAAATTTAATGCCGTTATCGTAATAAGGGTTGTGCGACGCGGATATAACCACTCCCGCGTCCGCCCTTAAGGACTTCGTAAGAAAGGCCACGGCCGGAGTCGGAAGCACGCCTACCATAACGGCGTCTATACCGGCGGAACATATACCCGCCACAAGGGCGTTTTCAAACATATAGCATGAAAGGCGCGTATCCTTGCCTATAACTATCTTTCTGTGGGTATCGGAATTATTTCTGAAAAGCCCGGCCGCCGCCCGGCCCAGCTTTATCGCGAAATCCGCCGTCATAGGCTCCACGTTAGCCCGTCCCCTTACTCCGTCCGTACCGAAATATTTTCTCATTACCTTATCTCAAAATTTATTTTACGCGGCGTGATAGAAAGCACCTCTACCCCGTCCACACCGGATTTATACGCCACCGTACCCAGATATTTTCCCGGTTTGGTTATCTTCGCGCAGTTTACCACAAACGAAGACGACGCGGCAAAGGATTCCACCAGATCGGACCTTCCCGACACGGTAACGGAGGTCAGCCTGGGCTCAGTTTTCATGGAAAGGCCTTTCTGAAGATCCATACAGCTTACGGAAACGTCTTTAAGGTCCTTTTTAATAATATCCGGCCTCATTTTTACGCGTACTTCAACGGATTCCGGTTTTATGCTTTTAACGCCTTCCTCCGTCCTGAAGCCTATATTGAAAACGGTGCTGTCCTTCATTCCGGAAATATTTACCGGCAGCGTTACGACGGAGCTGATGCTCTTAAGCTTGGACCTGGCGCCTTCTATCTCCACGGAATTAGGTTTTGTGGAAACAGACTCCACTTTAAATCCCTGCCCCACATCCCCGATAAAAGTGGGAACTATCCTGGCGCTTTTAACCGCTATCTGGTCTATCGTAACTGTAAGCTCTTTCGGAGTTACTTCGACGACCTCCACTCCAAGGGGAGTCTTAAAATCCTCGGGAAGTATGCGCCTGGCGGAATCCCCGGACGGAAGCGAATTAACGTCCATATTAAGGATAATGCTGGAATAATTCATATTCTTAAGGACCTTAGCGGCGCCCTTTACCGTTACCGAAACGCTTGTAACGGACGATACTGCCACATAGCCTTTGGGAGCGTTTATAAGCCTTACCGGAACGGACATGCTTTCCGTCTCAATCTGGCCCATAACCACCATCACCCATAAAAACAGCGCTATAACCACGCTTAAAATTTTAAGATAATTGTTATTTATCATGGTCATGCTTCCGTTTTTTTAAGATTGAAAATATGGGACAAAGTGTCTCTCAGCATATTAGCGTCAAGCTCGGAAGTAATAGTGCCGTTCATGGCGACGGCGATGGCCCCCCTTTCCTCGCTTACGACGATAGCCACCGCGTCCGTCTCCTCGGTAATCCCTATGGCCGCTCTGTGGCGCGTGCCGTACATCTGGGAAATGTCCTCGCGTTTAGTCAGGGGTAGTATGCATCCGGCATAGGTAAGGCGCGAGCCTTCCAGAAGAACGGCGCCGTCGTGCAGCGGCGAATAAGGGATAAATATACTTAAAAGCAAATCCCTGCTCACTATCGAATCTATATGCTGCCCAAGCTGCACATAATGGGTAAGGTCCGTATTTCTCTGGATAATAATCAAAGCGCCCAGCTGTTTATTGGCAAGAATGGTAGCGGAACGAACAAGCTCGTCCACAACTCTGGAGTTAAGACTAGTGGCCGTTTCAAAAAAGTTGGATTCCCCTATAAAGGCCAGAGCCCTACGGACTTCCGGCTGAAAGATTATTATAAGGGTTAAAAAAAGATATCCGGAAAGATTGTTAAGCGCCCAGCTTGTAACCCTCAAGCCCACTATCTGCGAAAAGCCGAGAAGAAGAAGCAGAAGAAAGATTGAGATAAGCATATATATGGCTCTGGTACCTCTGATAAGCAGCAGTATCCTGTAAACCACATAACTGATAAGGGCGATATCTATAACGTCTATTATTGAAAACGTCGATATTATCGTTCTCATAGTCTCTATCATCGCGCTTCCGCCTTCATAACAGCATTTATAACTTTAACGGTATCAACGCCCTGGGCCACGTCGTGCACCCTTAAAATGTCGGTTCCCGCGAGAAGGGCCGCGGCTCCTGCGGCTACGGTGCCTGCAAGCCGTTCCGAAGTATCCCTGCCCGTAACGGCGCCTATCATCGATTTTCTCGATATGCCGGTAAGCAGTGGCATACCGAAAACGTCGAACTCGCTTAAATACTTAAGCAGGGTATAATTCTGCTCCGCCGATTTTCCAAACCCGAAACCGACGTCAAGTATTATAGACTCTTCCATAATACCCGCTTTGACGGCTTTTTCAATACGTTCCGAAAAAAAATCTTTTATTTCCGAAATAATATCCTCATAACCGGTATCTTTCTGCATCGTTTCGGGCATTCCCCTCATATGCATTATGCATACGGCGGCTCCAGAACCGGCGCATACCCGCACCATATCGTCAGAAGAGAGCCCCGAGATATCGTTTATTATAAGCGCGCCGCCTCTGGCGGCAGCTAAAGCCGTTTCATGGTTGCAGGTATCGACGGACACCGGTATATCGTATTCCGACACGGTATGGCGCAGAATACCCGCAATCCTTTTGATTTCTTCTTCCGCCGGCACGTGGCAGGCTCCCGGCCTGCTGGACATGCCTCCTATGTCTATAATACCAGCTCCTTCGTCCGCCATGCGCCTCACGCGTTTTTCCGCTTCAAGGCAGTCAGTATACATGCCGCCGTCGCTGAACGAATCGGGAGTAACGTTTAAGATACCCATTACAATGGGCTCCGCCACGCTTATCTTCCTGCCGCAGGCGACAAAATAGTCCCTTTTTCCCGAAGCCGTTATTTTTTCAATATCGGAAGCGAGCTCTTTAAGGCCGAAAGGCTGGATTTTCAGCCTTTTCACCAGCCTTAGAAAAGAATTGCGGCTGCCCATTATAAGGGCGTCAGAATATTCCACCGAGCAAGAAACGACGCCGCGTTTAACGGCGGCGTCCATTCCGGAAGCCAGGGCTTCCTGTTTAAGTATATTGGCGGCGGGAGATTTTATATCCTTAACGAGGATATTGAGAGGGAGGCCTTTTTCAACCATCCGCAGAGCGTGCCTGTCCACCCCTATGTCAGACAGGGCCTCAAAAAGCCTGCTCCTATCCGCAGAAAGTTTATAAAGCCTCATTTATGTTACTCTTTTTCGCCGTCCGGATTTTTACGGACCGTATTTTCGGCGGCGTCTCCGCTTTCTTCCGCTCCGGAAGATTCAACGGCGCGCTCTTCCTCTTTCTTCTCTTTCCTGCTTTCCTTGGGAAGGGATTTCGGCTCCGTTTTAGCGTACAGTTTCACAAGCTCGTAAATTTCTTTCGTATCGATAGTTTCTTTTTCCAGGAGAAACTCGGCCATTTTATTCAGAAGGTCGATATTCGTTTCCAGAGCGGACCTGGCCTCGTTATAGCACTGCAGAACGATAGCGCTTACTTCCTCGTCTATTAATTCCGCAGTCTTTTCGCTGTAATCCTTCTGGCTGGAAATTTCCTTGCCCAGGAATATGGCCTCCTCCCGCTTGCCGAAAGAAAGGGTGCCCAGCTTTTTGCTCATACCCCAGCTCATAACCATTTTTCTGGCCAGGCTTGTAAGCCTTTCAATATCGTTGCCAGCCCCTGTCGACATGGAGCCGAATTTTATCTCCTCGGCTATACGGCCACCCAGAAGGACTTTTATCTGACCTATGAGATATTCCTTAGTGTGCATGTATCTGTCGTCGTCAGGTAGCTGCATCGTAAGCCCAAGAGCCATCCCTCTGGGTATGATGGTAACCTTATGCACAGGGTCGGCGCCCTCCGTCATTATGGCAACGATAGCGTGCCCCGCTTCATGGAAAGCGGTAACGCGCTTTTCATTTTCCGGGATGGCCATGCTGCGGCGCTCCGCCCCCATCATTACTTTGTCTTTGGCCGCTTCGATATCCGCCATCGTGACTTTATCCTTATTCTCCCTGGCAGCAAGAAGAGCGGACTCGTTTATAAGATTGGCAAGCTCCGCGCCGGCAAAGCCAGGAGTGCCTTTGGCTATCACCTCTAAATCCACGTCGCCGCCCATCTGAACCTTCTCCGCATGAACCTTCAATATCTGGAGCCTGCCGTTCAGATCCGGCCTTGGAACCACAACCTGCCTGTCGAAACGGCCGGGCCTTAAAAGAGCCGGGTCGAGCACGTCGGGACGGTTTGTAGCCGCGATAAGGATTACGCCTTCATTGGAATCAAAACCGTCCATTTCAACGAGAAGGGCGTTAAGGGTCTGCTCCCTTTCATCGTGGCCTCCTCCCAGACCCGCTCCCCTGTGACGGCCCACAGCGTCTATTTCATCCATAAATATTATGCACGGAGCGTTCTTTTTGCCCTGTTCGAAAAGGTCCCTTATGCGCGCGGCGCCGACCCCTACGAACATTTCCACAAAATCAGAGCCGCTTATGCTGAAAAACGGAACGCCCGCTTCTCCCGCCACGGCTTTGGCAAGCAGCGTTTTTCCGGTTCCCGGAGGGCCAACAAGCAGCACGCCTTTTGGGATTTTGCCGCCCAGCTTCTGAAATTTGGTAGGGTCTTTAAGAAAATCAACTATTTCCGTAAGCTCTTCCTTAGCTTCCTCAATGCCCGCCACATCTTTAAAGGTTACTTTAACGTTATCCTGATTAAGCATTTTAGCGCGGCTTTTACCGAAGGAAAACGCTTTGCCTCCCCCTCCCTGCATCTGGCGCATAAAAAATATCCAAATTGCCACAAGGATAATGATGGGAAGCCAGGACATGAGAATCTGCATATAAAACGGCGTGGTGTCGGGCGGCTTGGCGAAGATATCGACCTTGTGTTCCCTCAAAATAGAAACAAGGTCCGAGTCTTCCGGCGCATATGTTTCAAACTGGGTGCCGGAGGACACGAATTCGCCGGTAATATGGTTTTGCTTTATGACAACTGTTTTTACATCGTTATTGGTAACGTTATCGATAAATTCGGTATATGAAATATTCTTTCTGACCGTTTCTCCGGTGCTGAATATATTAAAAATAAGCACCATCAAAAGGGCGATTACAAGCCACAGCGCAAAATTCTTATACAGATTGCTGTTCATCTATCCTCCAAAAGATCTCAAGACACAATTTTACAAATATTTTTCAGATTGCGGTATTTATTGCCGGCGTCGAGACCGTATCCTACTACGAAATGGTCTTCGACGGAAAAGCCCAGATAATCCGGATTTATATTTTTTATCCTTCTGGACGGCTTATCAAGAAGAGAACATATCTTAAAAGACCTTACGCCCTTTTCCTTTAAAAAATATTCCCTAAGGCTGCTCAGCGTAACGCCTGTATCTACGATGTCTTCTATTATCAGCACGTCCCTGCCGGCTACTGGCCTGTCCACGTCCATGCGTATATTTATCCTGCCGGAGGACGACGTGGCGTCACCGTAACTGGAAACGGCCATAAAAGCCATTTCCACAGGCAAATCTATGTTTCTGACGATATCGGCCGTAAAAATCACGCTGCCTTTCAGCACCGAAACGGTAACAAGATCCTTTCCGGCGTAATCGGCGGTTATTATCCTGCCAAGCTCTTTGACTCTTTCGGCAATGGCAAGTTCGCCTATCATTTCTTCAAGCACGACGTTTTCTGTCACCGGAAAACCTCTCAAACTCGACGTATTCGTTATTTATATCCAAATACTCCGCCCACAGTATATCGGAGCCGGAAGCCGCCACAATCGCCCTGTCCCTGTCGAACAAATCTATCTTTCTGTCGATAAAAGCGTCTTTTAACTTTTTTCCGCCGGGCAGCCTGTCTCCGGGCCGACGGTTCCTAACCGTTAAAAAAGACGGAACGAACCCGCCTCTGAATTTTATCCTAAAATCAGAAACATTAATAGTATCAATTCCTGCCTCTTTTTCAACCAAAAAAGCGTCTAAAAAAAACTTTTTAAATAATCTTATTCTGGAGAAGGAAACCTCGAAGCAATAGCCTCCTCCCACGTCGGCCCGGCGGGAACCTCCCCTGTCAAGGAGTTTTAGCGCCTCTTCCAAAGCCGCTTTAGTAAAGCGAAACCGTCCGGAAAAAATCCTGCCCAGCAGGTATTCCTTTTCGATACCGTCAAATCCGTTAAATTTCGCCGCGTCTATTTCGACGATGTCCTGTTCGTCCGAAAGCACGGCGGAAAAAGTAGTTTTATAGAAATAATCATTAAGCCTGGCGGAATCCCTCTGTATGCGCTTTACCGACGGCACGAAATCGCCCCCGGCTTCATAAAGGGCCGGGAGCACCTTGCGGCGTATTTTGTTCCGCACGAATTTGGTATCGTTATTTGAACGGTCGAAAACTGGTACAAGCCCCCTTCTGGCAAGATAATCCTCCACATGAAAAGTGCCTGCCCCCAGCATTATGCGCAGTACCATGCCGTTTTTTTCCCTTATCCCCCCAAGGGTAAAAACCGAAGCTCCCGTGTAGATGTCCGTAAAAAACGATTCTATCTGGTCGTCCGAAGTGTGAGCCGTAAGAATATAATCGCACCCCAGACTAAGCGCCGTTTCTTTCAGAGCGGCGTAGCGGTGGCGTCTGGCGGCGTCCTCCGTACCGGAGGATAAATCCCTTTTGAGCTTTTCCCCTATCGACACGGATACGAAAGGTATGTCTCGGGCCTTGCAGAAGCCGCGGCAGAATTCCTCGTCGCGCGAAGCTTCCCGCCTTAATCCGTGGTTTATATGACAGGCGTGGAGAGCGAAAGAAAAGTTATCCTTGCTCTCGTTCAGAAAATCCAGCAGAGCAAGAGAGTCCTTGCCGCCGGAAAAAGCGACAAGGACTTTTTTACCTTTGATTTTATAAAGCTCAGCAGAGAGAATATCCTCAAAGGACAAAGTCATCGCTCTTTTTGTATATCTCCTCGAACTGGCTTTTTTTGGCTTCGAATCCCTTTCTGTCCATCATGCCGTAAGCGTATTCCTTAGCTTCTTCGACCCCGGGCTGATCGAAAGGGTTTATATCGGCGGAAAGCCCTATAACGGGAACGATATACTGAAAAAACATAAAAAGCTGACCGAGAGAATATTCGTCTATTACATCCACATCCATACGCACGGAAGGCACTCCCGAAGTAAGCAGGGCGGCTTCCGTAGCCTTAAGCTCCGAATTGAGAAGCTCTCCCAGGCCCACACCTTCAAGATAAGAAAACCCCTTATGAAAAGCTCCCTTTATCGTTTTTTCAGCGGAGTGGGATTTTACGCCGATAAAGGTAACGGTTTTATCCAAAGGACCTTCCCTGAAAAGCTGTATCTGAGAATGCTGGTCTATCGCTCCCACCGTACGCAGGGGCGTAGTGCCGAAACGCACTGTTTTTCCGGAATATGTGTTTTTCTTACCCAGACTTTCTCCCCACAACTGGCAGAACCATTCGGCAAATTTTTCAAGACGGGAACTGTAAGGCATAAGAACGTTTATGCTTCTGCCCTTTTCCATAAAATAAATATATACCGCGCACGCCGTCAAAATTTTGTCATACCCGCCTGCCGTAACGTCGGCCGCACCTTTAAGAAGCTTATCGATATCCACGCCCATAAGGGCGGCGGGCAGCAGGCCTACGGGGGAAAGAACGGAAAACCGTCCGCCTACGGACGGGGCTATATCGAAAACAGGAAGCCCGTTATCGTTGGCAAAGGCCCTTAAATTGCCTTTTTCAGGGTCGGTTATCACGGCTATATGGCCAGAAATATCCTTTACGCCATTTTTAAGCCATTCGAATATAACGGAAAAATTAGCCGCCGTTTCCACAGTGCTGCCCGATTTGGAAATTACCACAGTAAAAGTGCTTTCGGGGGAGCAATGCTCCAATATCCCGCTTATTTTTGAAGGATCGGTGTTATCGGCGACCCATATCCTGGGAAAACCGCCCCGCAGATCTTTGCCCAAAGCGTTATAGCCGTATGGCAGCAAAGCGTTTACAACGGCCTCTATACCGAGGGCCGAACCGCCTATGCCCGCCACGATAAGGTCGTCGAAACGGCCTCTTACCTCCGAAGCCAGCTTTTTTATTGAAGAAAGGTCCTGATTTACAAGATCGGGAAAACCTACCAAACCTTTTTCCGCCATATCGCGGAGTTTTTTAAGACCTTCCCCGGCCTTATCGCCGCAGATTTTGAGAGCTTTCCGCGAAATACCGCCCGGAAGGCGTTCTTCCGAGGCAAAATTATAGTCGAACAGCAGTTTATTCATAAGCCCCTCCGTCAATAAATTTCAACGCGTCTTCAACGTTTCTTACCACTTTGACATTATCTAACACATCAAGAAAATACTTTCCATAACTTTTACTCAATATACGGTGATCGAGAACGGCCCATACGCCCGAGTCCTCCTCATGCCGTATAAGCCTTCCCGCCGCCTGTTTGAAATAAAGCACCGCCCTGGGCAGATAAAAGTTTACGAAAGCGCCCCCCGTCTCGCGTTCGACCTTTTCCGCCTTGCTTTTGAGAAAAAAGTCCTCAAAATACTCGAAAGGGAGCTTATCCAGTATAACGCACCGGAATCCCCCTCCGGAAAGGTCTATTCCTTCCCTAAGGGATGCGCAGCCAATCAGTATCACGTCCTGAGACGCGCTGAGATTAGTCAGATCAGCTCCGTTCTGTAAAATTATCTTTTTATTTCCGGCGCGGCTCTGCATGATTTCGCCCACTTTCCACATACGCTCTATGCTGTTGCATATTATAAGTACGGAGCCTTTGATCTCCGCGGCCAGTTTCAGATATATGTCGTCCTTTTTCAGACAGTCTTTTTCCGAGGGCACGAAAAGCCTTGCCTGTTTTTTGAAATTAAAAGCGGCAGGAAGAACCGCCGTGTCGGTTTCGTCCTCTTTAAGGCCGGTTTCCGCTAAAAAATAATCGAAGCGGCCGCCCGCGCTTATGGTGGCGCTTATAAAAACCGACGATATGACCGTTTCCCTGAGACCTTCCGCAAAGCTTTCCCCCGCGTCCGTCGGTATAAATTTTACGGACAGGCGGTGTTCGTTTTTTTCCGCTATGCGAACCCCTTCCCTGTCCCGTTCTATTTCTTCAAGGCCGGAAACGTAACGCCCGTATTCCTCCGCCAGTTCCTTGTCGCCGGTTTTCTCCACTGCAGCAGACCCGGCTTCCACAAGCTTTCTGACGCCGTCCTTAACCGCGTCGTAAAGCGCCCTTCCCTCGTTCATGCTTCCCACTGCCGAAAAATAAAGGGACTGTATCCCTTCTGTTTCAGCCGGACCGAAAACGTCCTTATTTTCCCTGAAAAACATCGTAAGGCCGAAAAGCGAAAGCTCCGCTCCGGCATACTGGGCGTAAATATCCGGCAGTGAATGGGCTTCGTCGAAAACGGCGTGATCGCGGAAATCAAAAATACTGCCCTGAGAACCCGACGCCTTAAGCCCCATATCCGACAGAAACAAATGGTGATTGGTTATTATAACGTCTGCGTCGTTGGCTTCCTGCCGCTGGAGATAAAAAGGACATACGGAATAATAGGGGCACCTGGACACCCGGCACTGAAAACGATCCGCCGTCATAAGGTTGCACACGTCGGAATCCAGTTTGCCCCACGGAGCTTCTGTTATACCGTTTTTTACCTGGTCTTCATACCAGTTCACGGCGTCTGCATAAAAGCCTGCGTTAGGGAGAACAAGACGGTAAAAACGCTGGGGACAGAAATAATTTTTACGCCCTTTAAGAAGTTTTACCGAGTATTTTGAGCCGACGAATTTTTGCACGACGGGAACGTCTTTAAGCATAAGCTGCCGCATAAGCTGCTTCGTTTTAGTCGAAATAATGATTTTTTTGCCGCCTGCGAAGGCCGGTATCAGATAAGCCATGGTCTTTCCGGAACCGGTGGGGGCCTCTATTACAGCGTTTCTAAAATTATCCATGGAAGACGCTATTATCCGCGCCGCTTCCTCCTGGACTGGCCTGGGGCGGTAACCCGGCAGAAAAGACGGAAGATAACCCTCTTCCGTAAAGAATTTATCTATGAGCATAACGGTTAGATTCTACTTGCCGCATATATCTTTTGCAACAGGAAAATAATACGCTCCGGCTCTTATAAATACGCTGTTCCGATAATCCTTGACCGCAAATAAAATATTCTGTTTAATATGGAAAATCACAATCAAGGAGCTTAAAACCATGACTCCGTACTTTACCTTCGCAGGTTTTTCGGGAAGCGGCAAAACAACCCTCGCAATAGAAGTAATCAGACTCTTATCGGATAAAGGCTATAAAATCGCCGCACTTAAACACGACGGGCATAAGTTTCAAATGGATAAGGAAGGCAAAGACACTTACCGCCTTAAAGAAGCCGGAGCGAAAGCGATAGCGATTTCCTCGGCGGAAAAATACGCCATGATAAGCGACAGCGGCCACAGATTATCCTTTCACGAGCTTATGGCGCTCATGCCGGAAGGATTGGACATTATTATCGGAGAGGGCTTTAAAGATAACGACGTACCTAAAATAATAGTGCACAGGAAAGACAACCGCAAGGACAGAGCCTGCCCAGACGACGGAAACGTAATAGCCGCAGCCACGGACTGTCCCGAGGATTTTCCGGAAGTAAGCCCCGTTTTCGATATAAACGACATAAAAGGCATAACGGATTTTATAGAGAAAAGATTTCTGAGCAGATAACAGACAGGCGGCGAGCTTTTAAAAATAAAGCGTATCTTATGCTCGGAATGAACGATACGGTTAAACTGCGAATAAACCGTCGCACACGCTATTTTTTACTGTAAACTCCGTATTGCCTGGAATCGAGCCCCCCTCCGAACTCTATAAGGCTTTCGGAGTGGCCCACCAGCAAATAGCCGCCTTTCGCCAGCCTGGAGATAAATCTCTCCACAAGGGCCTTTTTAACGGCCGAGTCGAAATATATCATTACGTTGCGGCAAAATATAATATCAAAATCCTTAACCGGAGAAACGTAAGCGAAATTGCCGTAAACAAGATTGAATATTTTAAACTCCACGCTTTTCCTGACAGACTCCCTTACGCTGTATAAGGTTTCCCCTCCTTCCGTTTCTTTTATAAAATAAGCGTTGAGCTGGCCTGCGGAAAGCCCGGTAATGGCATTTGCGCCGTATTTGCCCGCCTTGGCTTTTCCCAGAGCTTTTTCAGAAATATCAGTAGCGAGTATGGAAATTTTGCCGTAATCGTATCCGTTTCCCAAAAGCTCTCTCAGAAATATGGCGATAGTGTAAGGCTCCTCCCCTGAAGCGCACCCCGCAGACCATATATTCAGACGCCCGTCTTTCTTGGACGCCATATATTCTTTAAGATTGGCCTTAAGAAACTCCCATTGTCTCGGTTCTCTGAAAAAAGAGGTTACGTTGGTAGTAACCGCGCTTATAAAATACCCCAGTTCGTCGTCCCTGCTGCGGCGCAGAAATTCGTAATACTCCCCGTAGCTGCCTATGCCGAGAGCCTTAAGGCGTTTTTTCAGCCTGTTGCGCAGCAGCCCTTTTTTATGGTCCTCGATGTCTATGCCGACTTTATCGTAAATATATTTTTTAAACAGAAGAAAGTCTCTGTCGGTTAAATCGCCGTTTTCGTTGTTATAAATATTCATATCCGCCGGTATGTGTGTAATATTATCTGGAGCTTCAAAACAGCTTCGTACAAATCGTTCTCTATATCAAAAAGGCTGCCGCCGATATATTCTCCGTTTGAAAAAGCGGCTGATTCCGCAAGGGCCGCGTCCGTATCCTTAAGCGCTTTCGTTAAGGAGCAGCGATGAAATTCAAGCTCCTCCGAAGGAGAATAGGACGACAGGAAATTTTCAAGCGAACAAAAAATATCCATAGAACCGGAGTAAAATCCGGCCGTTTCTCTCATGCGGCTGAAGCTGCCTATGCCGGGAGAACTATCTTCCAGAGCGGTTTCAAAAAGCGCTGGGGAATCGAAATTAAACGGTAAACGCCGTTTTCCCGGGACGTCCGATATATCAGCCGCCTTTCCGAATTCCTCCCCGTCTATCGCCAGATATATTTTACAGAAATCCCGGTCTGCCGTTATATATTTTTCGGCGGCGGAATAAAAAGCGGCTTCTTTCATTATACCGCAAATATTTTCTCCGTTCATAAATAATATAATTATGCGGCGCGCGTCCGCCGCCGCGCCGACCGTTATTTTCAAATCTTTCAGAAAGCATTTTACAAGAAAATCGTATAAAAAAGAAAATACCCGAATGTAAATAAGATTCCCGGACAGACCGGGCCTTACGTTAAGGCTCCCAAAACGTCTGTTCATGGAAAGTATATCGTTATACCCGGACACTTCCGTAATAAAAGAGCAAAACTTTCCGCTTTGCGCGGAGACCGCTTCGTCATGGATCTTTCTTTCCCTTCTGGAACGTATAATATCCGTATAGTTTTTAATAACGTATAAAAAATTATCATTTGAAATATCTTCCGGAAAAAAAGAAAAGGCTCCAGCCTCTCTGCACTTTTTTTCAAGCTCTCCGCCGGCTTCCGAGTGAAACGCAGCCACCGCGATAAGGGACGGCGGATAGATTTCCGCAAGCCTTTTTATCACGGCGAAAACATCCGTATCCTCCGGGAAAACGCGGAAAAAAACCAATTCCGGAACAACTGACTCCGCCAGAGCTGCGGCGTCCGCTCCGCACTCGCACCCAAACACGCAGATATCGCGTATCATGAGGCAAACGTTCATATCCGCGTTTCTTGAGACGCTGTCCCTGTTCACAATAAAAACGTTAACGCTCAAAGTAAACCCTCGTTTAAAGGAAAAGTACCGAGGAACCGTAATGTTTTCAGTAATTATAGTAATATAAAAATCCGCCGAATTCCATATATAATTGATAACTTGAAACGGAGCCTGTTTGGTGGTATAAGTCTAGCTCGGCAGAGGCTTGACGATGGAAAAAAACAATAAAACTGCTCTTTTGATATGCGTGGGTTCTTTTCTTACATGGGGAATGCTGGCGATATACTGGTCACAGCTTAAAAGAATCCATCCCGTGGAAATAGTTGCCCACAGAGCGGTCTGGTCGCTTATTTTCTCAGGAATACTGGTAGTAGCCCTGGGCCAGGGCCTTCAGGCGGCAAAAGCCTTCAAAACGCCAAAGCTTCTATTTGCGCTCATGTGCTCCAGCTTTATGATAGCATTAAATTGGGGAATATATATATGGGCGGTCACAAGCGGGCATATTGTCGAAACAAGCATGGGTTACTATATAAATCCCCTTTTAAACGTGGCCGCTTCCGCCCTGATATTCAAAGTGCCTATGAATAAATTTCAGATAGCCGCCATACTGCTCGCCGTTATAGGAGTGGCGAATATCATAATAGGGTACGGCTCCGTCCCTTATGTGGCCATAAGCCTGGCAGTATCTTTCTGCCTTTACGGAATAATAAGAAAAGTAGCGCCTATAGACGCGATAGCCGGTCTTTTCGTGGAAACCGCCATTATAGCGCTGCCCGCAGTTATATTTATATTATATAAAACGCTTAACGGCACTGGAGCTCTGCTTACTTCCGACGCATTTACAATATCTCTCCTGATGCTTGGAGGCGTCGTCACCACGCTGCCCCTTGCCGGCTTCGCTTACGGAGCAAAGCACCTTAATCTCAGCACGGTGGGAGTTATGCAGTACATTTCCCCGACGACATCTTTTTTAATAGGAGTATTTATTTACCACGAAGTATTTACGAAAGATCACCTTATATCTTTCGCATTTATATGGGCCGGGCTTATAATATATACCGCCGACAGCATAATACGTTTTGAAGCTAATAAAAAAATCAGAAAAGAAAAAACAGCGTAATACTAAAAATCGGAAAGAAACTTTATTATCTCTTTGGGGTCGTCCAAAACGGTCATTATTTTAAGCTCCCTTTCCGTAATAAATTCTCTGGAAACCATTTCTCCGCTCATCCAGGACCAAAGGCCTTCCCAATATGAAGATCCGGCAAGAACCACAGGAACCGGCTTTGCTACACCGGTAGCCGCAAGGGTAACTATTTCAAACAGTTCGTCAAGAGTTCCGAAACCGCCTGGCATTACCACAAAACCGCAGGAATTTCTCGTAAGGAGTATTTTCCTGGTAAATAAATATCTGCAGAAATAGGGAACGCTTATATAAGGGTTCATCCCCTGCTCGCGAGGCAGCTTTACATTTATGCCGTAAGTAACTCCGCCGCGGAGAAAGGCTCCTTTAGCGGCGGCTTCCATTATTCCGGGGCCTCCTCCCGTAACCACGGAATATCCCGCCTCCGCCGCCGCAGCCCCGATATCGCACCCGAGGATATACTCCGGTTCGTTCTCCTTAATCCTGGCCGAGCCGAATACGGATAAAAACCTGCCGCCTCTATCAAATATTTTAAAACCTTCCGTTAATTCCCGTATTATAAATTCCAGCGCGTCGCTGTCTTCGGCCTCCCCGTTGATTTTATATACGGACGAGGAAAATACGGAATCTTTCATAATTATTCACCCTAATAAAAAAGGCGGCCAAATAAGGCCGCCCTGAAAATAAGTCGCTCTTAATTATTTGTTGTCGTAGAGAGACCAGGGACCGCGGGTTTTGGCAAACTCCGTGGCTTTTATCTGATCGGCTTCCGCGAAATCAAAAATAATATCAAAATTCTGTCCGGGGAAGATAAGATCCGGGTCGTTTATCTGAGATTTATTTGCCCAGTAGATTATCGGCCACATAAAAGGGTTGGAGTATTCCGCGCCGGCAATATTCCACAGGCAGTCGCCTTTTTTAACGGTATATACTTTGCCTTCCACGGCAACAGCAACGTCTTCCTCAACCACGATAGTCTGACCGGCGAATTCGTCAAGAATAGCGCTTGCGGCGTCAAGTTCGGCCTGGGCTTTCGCAGGGTCGCACGCAGCGTAAGCGGCTTTGGCGTTCTCTATGTGCTGGTTAACGACGGGAAGAGCTTCCTGCCATTTCTGCACCGCTTCGGCGGATTTAGGATCGCCTGCAGCAGCCGCCATATCGGCGTCTATCGAATCGCGGCGGGTAGTTATCTCGCCAAGTCTGGAGTTCTGCGCTTCATTAGCGTTATTAAGCTCGATATATTTGGGCTCCTCCGCTTTGAAAAGCTCGACGGCTTCGTCTCCAGCTTTCCTGCTTTCGGCGGCGTTGCCCTCCTCTTTGTACTTATCGGCCTCTCCCAGCTTCGCAATTGTCTGAGGAAAGGCGACATCGGCACAAGCGTTGTTGTAATTGGCCAGCGACCGTTTAAGGGCATCCGTCGGATCTTCCTGGGGCGCTGTCTCGGACTTTGCGCCGCAGGCGGAAACGACCATCAGCACGCCGCACAGCAAACCGATGTATTTTAACATATTAAGAACCTCCTGATTTATTTCTTTATTTAAGGAGTCTGCTCCTTAAACAAAAATTATTATCGGCTCAGTTTCACTAAAAATCAAGCGGCATATTACCGCGTATATTTAAAACCGTGCCGCAAACCCGCCGCGCACGGCCCGCAAGGCTGAGCCCCGCAAAAAAGAACCTTTCTCCGGCGGTTGACGTATTATCTTGCATAAATGAAAGATTGTCAACAACTAAGCTTGCTTTTATTATTTTCTGTCAGATATTCATTTTGTCAAGCTTTATGGAAAGCTCCTTAAGCTGCTTATCGTCCACAATATTGGGCGCTTCGCACATCAGGTCGGTCGCTTTCTGCGTCTTTGGAAAAGCAATAACGTCCCTTATGGAATCGGCCCCGGCAAAAATGGAAGCGATACGGTCTATACCGAAAGCTATACCCCCGTGGGGAGGCGTGCCGTATTTAAGAGCGTCAACAAAAAAACCGAAACGGTTTTTAAGCTCTTCATCGGAAAATCCCATAAGAGAAAACATTTCTTTCTGAATATCGCTGCGGTGTATCCTGATGCTTCCTCCGCCGATTTCCGAGCCGTTAAGAACAAGATCGTACGCCTTGGCCCTTACGGATGCCGGATCAGTTTTAAGCAGAGGAATATCTTCGTCCATAGGAGATGTAAAAGGATGGTGGACGGCAACATAGCGCTTATCCTCCTGCGACCATTCGAGCAGAGGAAATTCAAGAACCCATACAAGGTCGAACCTGCCGTCGTCTATAAGCCCAAGCATACGCCCGAGCTTAAGCCTCAGTTTAGACATTGTGAGATTGACAAGGGCCTTATCTCCCGCGCCGAAGAAAATAATGTCGCCCGGCCTGCCGTTCATGGATTTTACGATGGAAGCCGTCGTCTCCTCTCCGAGAAATTTTATAAGGGGAGACTGATAACCGTCTTCGTTTATTTTTATATAAGCCAGTCCTTTTGCCCCAAGGCTCTCCACAAAAGCGGCAAGCTCGTCTATGTCCTTGCGTGAAAAGGATTTGCCAGCGCCTTCAGCGTTGACGGCTTTTACCACGCCTCCGTTTTTTACAGTGTCGGTAAAAACTTTAAATCCGGAATCGGCAACAATATCGTTTATCGTTTTCAGATGCAGGCCGAAACGGGTATCGGGCGCGTCATGGCCGTAAAGCTCCATAGCGTCTTTATAGAGTATTGTAGGAAAGGGCCTTGTGACTTTTATACCGAGAAGCCTGTCGAAAAGACGCTCCATAAGGCCCTCTATAAGGTTCATAACGTCCGGCCTGTCTATAAACGACATTTCTATATCGAGCTGGGTAAATTCCGGCTGTCTGTCAGCCCTGAGATCCTCGTCGCGGAAACAGCGGACTATCTGAAAATATTTATCGTAGCCCCCCACCATAAGAAGCTGCTTAAACATCTGAGGCGACTGAGGCAGCGCGTAAAACCTGCCCGGGTTCACCCGGCTTGGCACAAGGTAATCCCTGGCGCCTTCCGGCGTGCTTTTAGTGAGAAAAGGCGTTTCTATGTCGATAAAGCCGTTATCCCACATATATTCCCTGATATTTCTCGTAAGGTTATGCCTCATTATTATATTATGCTGAAGCTGAGGACGGCGCAGATCGAGATATCTGTATTTAAGACGCACGTCTTCGGCGGCGTCGGTATGTTCGTCTATCATAAACGGAGGAGTAAGGGACTGATTAAGTATTTTTATCTCGCTTACGACCACGTCTATGGCTCCCGTTTTAAGGTTAGGGTTTGCCATACCTTCCGGGCGCGGAACAACTTTTCCCTTAACGGCGACCACATACTCGCTTCTGACAGCGTCTCCCGTTTCTCTGGCTTCCGGGCTGGACTCGTTCATAACGATCTGGGTTATGCCCTCCCTGTCTCGCAGGTCCACGAATATCACCCCTCCGTGATCTCTGCGGCGCTGCACCCAGCCCATAAGTAAGACTTCTTCTCCCACGTTCTTTTCGGTAAGGCTGCCGCAGTCGTGAGTTCTTCTCCAGTCGCCCAAGTTGCTAAGCATAGTCGTTTTCTCCAGAATATGATATATATTATAAAATTTCAGACTAACGATTTTTTTATTGTTTCAGCCAAATCCGCCAGATTACATTCTTTCTGACTGCCGCTTTCCATATCTTTTAAAGCGGCTTTTCCAGACTCTATTTCATTTTCGCCCAATATGACTGTAAATCTGGCGCCGGATCTGTTGGCCTTTTTCATCTGGCTTTTCATGGAAGCGACGTCGTAATCGTATTCGGCTGTAATCCCGGCTCCCCGGAGTTCCTTGACTAAGGAAAGGCCTATTTTCTCAGCCTTTCCGCTGAAAAACACGATAAAAACGTCGGCTTTACGCTCCGCTATACGTTCTTTTTCCTTCATCAGGGAAACAACCCTGTCCATACCTATGGCAAAGCCGATTCCTGGAATTTCCCCGCCGCCCATAAGTCTGACCAGCCCGTCGTATCTGCCTCCGGCCCCTACGGCGGAAGCCGCGCCCAATTTATCCGTAACCATTTCGTAAGCGGTACGGACGTAGTAATCAAGCCCTCTTACCATGCGGCTGTTAACAGTGTAAGGAGTGCCAAGCTTTTCGAGATATTTTTTTACGCTGTCAAAATGACTTCCGCATTCGCCGCAAAGATAATCCAGTATTACGGGAGCGTCCTCGGAGACCCTTTTGCAGCCTTCGTTTTTACAATCGAGTATGCGCAAAGGGTTTTTGTCCAGACGTCTCAAACAATCGGAGCAAAGAACTTCCCTGCGGGCGGAGAAATATTCCGTCAGCTTTTTTCTGTAAGCCGGGCGGCATTCCGGGCATCCGATGGAATTAATCTCCATCCTGACGAAATCTTCTATACCGGCGGCTTTGGCCGCGTCCAGGAGAAGGGTTATCATTTCCGCGTCAAGAAGGGGGGATTCACATTCCAGGACCTCCGCCCCGCTTTGGGTAAACTGCCTGAAGCGCCCTTTCTGAGGACGCTCTCTGCGGAACATATTTCCCATGTAGCAATACTTTTTGACTCCGGGAGGATTGCCAAGACCGTTCTCGATATACGCCCTTATAAGGGAAGCCGTGCCTTCCGGGCGGAGGCTGACGCTCTCGCCGTCTCCGTCAGTAAAGGTAAACATTTCTTTTTCCACAATGTCTGTGGTTTCCCCGATACCTCGGTTAAAAACGGCAGTTTTTTCAAGGACAGGCAGCCTGAACTCTTTAAAACCGTAGGTTTTATAGAGCTTCTTTAACGCGCCCTCAAGCTTTTCCCAGTATTCTATATCCTCGCCGTATATGTCGTGAAAGCCTTTTACAGTGCGAAACAATGCAGTCTCCCTTCCGTCCGTCGTATAATCTTTCAATAATAGAGCAAGCGCTATACTTTTTCAATCAATATATTTTTAAAAAAACCGGCAAGAAATCCCCGACACCCGCGATATACGGAGATCATCTTCAAGCGAACGAATCATATCGTCAGGGGAAAGGCCCGTTTCCGGATGCCTGTAATCCGGAAAAATATCCCTTAAAGGATAAAGAACGAAGCTTCTGTGAGGAATACCGGGATGCGGAATCCTGAGCCTTTCGGTTTCCATAATCGAACCGTCCCAGTCGAGGATATCTATATCTATCGCTCTGGCCCCCCACCGGCCGGTATTTTTAACCCGGCCGATCTTTTTTTCGGCGTCCTGAAAAAAATCTAAAACTTCTTCCGGCCTCCCCTCAGCACGGCAGGAGCACACGATATTATAATAATCCTCCTGGCCGTCATTAAGCAGTGAACGGGACGAATAAACGGGAGAAACCCGGCCGGCGGCAAAAGCTCCAGAAATAATATTCAGAGCCCTTTCAAGGTTTCCCGCCCTGTCTCCCAGATTGGAGCCAAGCCCCAGAATAAGATGCGCCATAACTTTAAAGGGAATTTCTGACGGCCGCTTCCACCAGAGCCATAGCTTCCTTATCCTTTAAGCCGGAAGCCTGAACCGTGGGAAGATATTTTATCGAAACGTGAGCCGGATAAATGGCAAAACCCGATTTAGGCATAAATTTTTCCGAGCCGTGTATGACGAAAGGCGCTATATCCATACCGGCCCTTGAAGCGAGTATGAAACCGCCGCGTTTAAAAGGCAGGAGCCTGCCGTCGGCCGAGCGGGTGCCTTCCGGAAACATAACGAGATTTTTACCGTGTTTTACGGTTTCTATTGCCTTTACAAGGCTTTTAAAAGCCTCGGCGGACTCTTTTCTGTCAACGCCTATCATACCTAGAGATTTCATGGCGCTGCCCAGAAGAGGCACTTTAAATATCTCTTTTTTAGACATGAATATCACATCCCTTTTAGCAACGGCCATAGAAAGAAACACTATCAATATATCCGTATAACTGCGGTGATTGCCCATAAGGACATAGGTTTTTTCCGGGTCGAGATTTTCGAGCCCTTCTATATCTATCGTCGATTTAAGGCGGTTAAGAATCTTAAAGCCGGAAGGCCCGATACGTTTCCTGTAAAACTTCTCCTTATCGGTAAAAAAACCGGCCGCGTGCCCTTTTATGCAAAACCACAAAATAGCTATAACCACATAAACGAATCTTATATTTCCGATAAATTTTTTCATTTTATTTTTTCCGCCAGTTCAGAAATCAATTCGCGAAACACTGGACTTGTGTATATAAAATCCGCGGCTTTGTCAACGGTTACGCCCGCCTGTATAACGACTGAAAAAGCCGACACTAGGTCCATAGCCATACGGCCTATGGCATGAAGCCCTAAAAAAGTCCTGTCAGTTTTATTATATACGACTTTGGCAAAAAGAGGCGGCACCGAAGGCATTGCCGCCCTGTACATATCCCCGAAAGTATATTTGACTACCCCGCATTCATACCCTGCTTTTTTGGCATCTTCCTCCGTAAGTCCCACGCAGGCTATTTCCGGATCTGCCGACAATATGGTCGGGGCGGCTTCGGAATTATACTTTACGTCGCTTCCGAGCATATTTTTAGCGGCTATCGCAGCCGAGTGAAAAGCCCAGCCGGAGTGCATGCGGATTCCAGTAACGTCTCCGGCCAGATATATGTCCGGATTATCCGTTTTAAGATCAGGATAGTAGCGCAGCGCGCCTTCTTCAGCGAAAATCCCGGCGTTTTCAAGATTGAGCCCTTCTATAAGAGGCGTTCTTCCTATACATACGAAAACCTCTTCGCTTTCAAGTTTCCCGTCCTCAAAAAGGATGACGTATTTCTGCCCTATCCTCTCTATCTTCTGAACGGTACGGCCGGTAACTATATCTATGTCTTTCTTTTTAAGGGCGTCTTCATATTTTTTGACTATAGTATGGTCGACGCCGCCAAGTATTCTGTCAGTCTTTTCAACGACGGTAACCTTAGAGCCTATGCGGGAAAAAAGCGTGGCGGCTTCCGTGCCGACAAGGCCTCCGCCGATTATAACAACGCTGGAGGGCACCGTTTCGAAATTAAGTATGGTGGATATGTTCAGCGATTTGGCTCCGCTCAGTATGTCCAGCTTCTGGCCGGAAGAGCCGGAGGCTATAAGGCATTTTTTAAAGGAATAAATCTCCTCCGAACCGTCCGCTTTTTTTACGAGGACCTTATTTTTACCGATAAACTCCACGGAGCCTTCTATGAATTCCGCCCCATTTTCCTCAAGCTCGTCGGAAAAAGCCTTGCGGACCCTTGCTATAACGCCGTCCACATACTTTTTTACGCGTTTAAAATCTATTTTGGCGGGCGCCGCCGGAGTTTCGGCAAAAAACTGCATAGCCTGCTTGTATCTGTCATAAAGGGACGACACATAAAGAAGGGAATTAAGAACCACCCGGCCATCGCCGCAGAAGGAGCCTCCAAGAGCTTTACCGGCTATAACGGTCTTACCTCCGCTTCCGGCCAAAATATTTGCGGCGCAGACCCCTGCGGGGCCGGCGCCGATTACGAAATAATCTACTTTTTCAGGCATTACTTTTTATGTTCCGGCTTCCCAGGAAGTAAGATAGCTGCGCTGTTCTTCCGTAAGGGTATCTATGGATACCCCCATAGTGCCCAGCTTGGTGGAAGCTATCATCTGCTCTACCTCGTGAGGCAGCACGTAAACTTTTTTATCGAGCCTGCCGCTGTTCTTTACCACATATTCGGAAGAAAGGGCCTGGGTAGCGAAGCTCATATCCATAACTGATGCCGGGTGTCCCTCCGCGCACGCGAGGTTAACTAGGCGGCCTTCTCCTAGAACATATATTACCCTGCCGTCCTTCATGTGGTAAGCGTCTACGTTTTTGCGGATGTCCTTCTCGGTTTTTACGGCCATTTTGCTTAAAGCCACAAGGTCAAGCTCAACGTCGAAATGCCCGGAATTGGCTACCAGACAGCCGTTTTTCATCACTTCAAAATGCTCGCCCCTTACCACGTGTATATCTCCCGTAACGGTGCATATAACGTCGGCTATTTTTGCAGCCTCGGCCATAGGCATAACGCGGAAGCCGTCCATAACCGCCCCTAAAGCCTTAACGTTATCGACCTCTGTAACGATTACATGGGCTCCCATGCCCCTTGCCCTGTCGGCAAGGCCCTTGCCGCACCAGCCGTAACCGGCGACAACAAAATTCTTCCCGGCAAGCAGAACGTCGGAAGCCCTTATTATGCCATCTATGGTGGATTGACCCGTGCCGTAACGGTTATCGAACATAAATTTCGTCTGCACGTCGTTAACTGCTATAACTGGAAACTTGAGAACGCCGTCCTTCTCCATGGCTCTGAGACGTATCACTCCTGTGGTGGTCTCCTCCATGGAGCCCATTATATGGTCGTAAAGCTCGGGATGTTTCTTAAGTATTTCGCTTACGAGATCCGCCCCGTCGTCCATAGTGATATTGGGCTTATGGTCTATGGCGGCGTTTAGGTGCTTGTAATAGGTTTCGTTATCCTCTCCCCTTACCGCGTGAACGGAAACGCCGAAATCCTTAACGAGGGAAGCAGCCACATCGTCCTGGGTGGAAAGAGGGTTGGAAGCGCATAGCACCACGTCGGCCCCTCCGGCCGTAACCGTGCGCATAAGGTTCGCCGTTTCCGCCGTAACGTGGAGGCAGCAGGACATTTTAAGCCCTTTAAAAGGAAGTTCTTTTTCAAAGCGCGCCCTTATTTCCGCAAGAACCGGCATATCCTTATCTGCCCACAATATGCGCTTTTTACCCTCCGGCGCCAGGTCTATATTTTTAATATCGTAATTTGCCATAAATCAGCTCCCTAGTTTTCCGGCCAGATCTTTCAGCTCGGCCGCTTTGTTCGTGTCTTCCCAGGTAAATTCCTTCCTCCCGAAGTGGCCGTATGCGGCGGTACGCCTGAATACCGGCTTTCTCAAATCGAGAGCGGATATAAGCCCCTTGGGAGTAAGGTCGAAAACCTTTTCTATAATTTTTTCTATTTCCCCGTCAGGTATGACTCCGGTACCGAAGGTATTGACGCATACAGATACGGGCTCCGCCACGCCTATCGCGTAAGCAAGCTGTATTTCGCACCGCCCCGCAAGGCCTGCTGCGACAACGTTTTTAGCCACCCATCTGGCTCCGTAAGCCGCGGAACGATCCACTTTGGTGGCGTCCTTGCCGGAAAAAGCCCCGCCTCCGTGACGCCCCATTCCGCCGTATGTATCAACTATTATTTTGCGCCCGGTAAGGCCGCAGTCTCCCATGGGGCCGCCTATAACGAAACGCCCGGTAGGATTGATGTGAAAAGTCGCCTCTTTTTCGTCAAAAATATCGTCCGGCATAACCGGCTTTATCACTTTCTCTATAATATCTTCCCTGAGCCGTTCCATATCTGCGTCTTCGGCGTGCTGGGAAGATATGACGACGGTATCTACCTTAACCGGCCTGAAACCGTCGTATTCGATAGTAACCTGGGACTTGCCGTCCGGCCTGAGATAAGGCAGCGCTCCGCTTTTGCGCACCTCCGCAAGCTTCATTGCCGCCTTATGGGCAAGCATTATGGGAAGGGGCATAAGCTCTTGGGTTTCGTCGCAGGCAAAGCCGAACATAAGGCCCTGGTCTCCGGCCCCGCCGGTATCAACGCCCATGGCTATATCCGGCGACTGACGGTTTATGGCGGAAAGGACGCCGCAGGTCATGTGGTCGAAACCGTATTTGGCCCTTGTGTATCCAATGTCCTCCACGGTTTTCCTTACGACTCCCGGTATATCCACGTAAGTGGACGTGGTTATTTCTCCCGACACCACAACAAGACCGGTCGTAAGAAGAGTCTCGCAGGCCACGCGGCTGAAAGGGTCTTTTTCGAGCATGGCGTCAAGTATGGAATCCGATATCTGATCGGCCATCTTATCGGGATGGCCTTCCGTAACCGATTCCGATGTAAAAAGATAATTTCGGTTGCTCATGATTGCCTCTGATTATGCGTTTCTGCTTTTATATTCTTCAATGATGCGGTTCATCTTATCTTTTCCCCGCAGTTTTTGAACTTTAATATCTTTGATATTCTTTTCCACTTCGGGAGGGAAATATTTCAGACTGTAAAGAGCCTCAAGATCCTGCTCCAAACGTATATGTTCCTTGAAAAGCCTGTGAAATTCGTCGTTTTTGCCGCAAAGTTCGCTGATTAAATCGTCGTTTTCTGGTATCATGCTTCATTACCTCTTAAAGACACAGCTTCACGCAGCATTCTGAAAGCGTTTCGCCCCTGTCCGTAATAATTTTTAATCACGCCGGCCTCCACGAAACCGTAGGATTCGTAAAGGCGTATAGCGGCCTCGTTGTCGCAGGCCACTTCCAGCCGCCATTCCGCTCCGGCTCCGGAGAGGATCAGGGCATAATCCAAGAGCTTCCTGCCTATTCCCTTTCGCCTGAACCTTTCGGCAACGGCCACCGTAACCACCTCCCATTCCGGGCCGAGATCCCAGATTATAATATATCCGGCCAGAATTCCATTTTCCTCGTAAACGAAAAAATGCGAATAATCCTTATAAAACTCGGCTTCGACGGAGGCTCTGCTCCACGGCTCCTCAAAGGAAGCCCTCTCGATGCTCTCTATCTCGTCAAGATCTGTTATCAAAGCGTCTCTTATCAAGATTAAGCTCCGCTTCCGACTTCCTTAAATAAAGGGGCGCACACTCCCCGCGGAATTCCATATACCTTCCGCCGGACACGGCCCTTTCAAGCTGGACAGACGAACCGTTCCCGCCGTTCACGTTTATATAGCCCTCCGACTCAGGCTCTTTTATCTCTCTGCACAAATAACCGGAAAATTCGCTGCGGCCGAAATCATACTCCCTTACGGCGAAAATATCGCCTTTGAGCCTGGAGGCTGTTTTACAGACGTCAAGCCCGGAGGCAAGAGCGGCGGCGTCAAGGGACGTTATCCCGTAGCATGGCCTGGAAGCTCCGGCTGCAAGGCCCATCGCCATAGCCACGCCTATCCTTACGCCGGTAAACGAACCGGGGCCAGTAATCGCGTAAAACTCGTCTATACGGCTTATATCCGCGCCGCAGGCGGCGGCAAGGCCCTCGATCTGCCCAAGCAGCTCTTCGCTTATCCTGCGCCCGGCCAAAAGCCTTAAAGACGACAAAACCTCCTCACGGGAGGTCAGAACCAGCGAAAGATAATCGCTCGAAGTGTCGATAAATAACTTGAACATGATTTTCAATATAAACCATTTCAACCGTATAAGTCAACGGCTCAAATTAAAATCAGCCCCTTACGAAAGGATTGGAGGTTTTCTCGTGCCCTATGGACGTGGAAACGCCGTGCCCGGGAAATACCCTCGTATCGTCCGGCAGTATATAGAGTTTTTCTTTTATGGACGCTATCAGAGCTTCGGGGTCGCCGGTTTCAAAGTCCGTCCTGCCCACGGATTCGAAAAAGAGAGTGTCGCCGCTTATAAGCGCGCCCAGAGGCTCAATATAAAAGGATACCCCGCCCGCCGTATGTCCCGGAGTATGTATAACCTTTATCCCGAGGCCCAAAAACTCTATAACGTCTCCGTCCGATAAAAGCCTATCGGCGCCTGGACGGATATATGGCCCCATACCGTACATGGCGGAATGGGCCGCGCCTTCATCCAAAAGTCTCTCGTCCGCTCCGTGTATCATAAACCGGGCCCCGCAGCCGGCTTTCATCTCGGCGGCGGCTCCAGTATGGTCGAAATGGCCGTGAGTGGCTAAAATATATTTTACCGAAAGCGCGTTTTCATCAAGAAACTTTTTTATAACCGGATAATCGCCTCCCGGATCGAACACGACCGCTTCCTTTCCGCCGTGCAAAACGTAGCAGTTTTCGCACATGGGAGTTACGGTTATTTTTTTTATGCCTAAAATTTCACTCATACTCTTTTCTCCAGCAATATTGTAACGGGGCCGTCGTTTATAAGAGCCACCTCCATATGAGCTCCGAATACGCCGAAGGCCGTCTTGTCTTCGCCTATTATTTCCTTTACGGCATTTATAAATTTTTCATAAATAGCTTTTGCCTTTGCCGGAGCCTCCGCCCGGCCGAAGTCCGGCCTGCGGCCTTTCGAAGCGTCCCCGGCGAGAGTAAACTGGCTTACGATAAGCACGGAGCCGCCTATATCCAGCACGGAACGGCTCATTTTGCCCTTTTCATCCTCGAATACGCGCAAATTGGCTATTTTGCCCGCGGCCCAATCGGCGCATGCCGGGCCGTCGCCCTTTTCGACGCCTATAAGAACGAGGAGACCACGCCCGATTTTCCCGGCGGTTATCCCGTCCGCCTTTACGGACGCTTCCGAAACCCTTTGTATACAGCATATCATCTTAAAAGCCTCAAAAAATTAACTTTCATAAAATAAAGAGCGGCAAAATAGGCGGCGCAGCAAAGTCCGATATTTATAAGCACGTGCACTCCGAAGAACCTGCATACAAGCATAACGGAAATCATTATAACGTTAGCGGATAAGGTTTTCGCAAGCAAAACCTTATTGGCCGCAAAAGAAAACCTGTAATCAGGAACAAGCCTGTAAAGCATAAAAGCGTTGACAAGAGCCGCAAGAGACGACGCGAGAGCGACGCCGGAATGACCCATCGGCTTCATAAGCAGCAGATTAAAGGCTATATTTACCAGGAATGAAACAAAGGCGCATTTTACCGGAGTTTTAGTGTCTTTATCCGCGTGGAACACTCTGGTAAGCACATTAACCAAAGAAAAAAACATAAGCCCGCAGGCGTACATGCGCAGTGCGGAAGAAGTACCCGCCACGTCCGCCGCGCTGAAAGCTTTTCTTTCATAGATAAGCGCCGTTATTTCATAGGAAAGGCCGATAAGGCCTGCCGTCGCGGGCAAAATTATAGTTAAAAGCGACACCATGGCCTTATTTATCATTTCGTTGCGCCTTTCCGTATCACCCGCAGCTCTGGCTTTGGAAAGCTCCGTCAGGGACACAACGCCGACAGCTACGGAAAAAACCCCCAAAGGGAACTGAAAAAGCCTGTTGGCGTAAAAAAGCCACGAAATACTGCCGAAAGGAAGAAAAGACGCTATAACCCTTCCTATAAGGAAATTAAGCTGGCTTATGCCCACGCCCGCCATAGACGGGACCATAAGCAGGTAGGTTTTTTTTACGGCTTCGTCCAGTCGTTTTAAAATTACCGGCTTAAAACCGTAAATAACGGAGAAAAAGTAGACGACGGCAAGCTGGACCGCACCGCCGGCGATGGTTCCCCAGGCAAGATACATTATGTCTCCGGAATGTTTATAGCCTAACCATGCTCCGGCAATCATAAGGATATTAAATAAAGCGCTCGAAGCGTAAGATATAAAATAGCTTCCGTGTATGTTGAGAAAGCCCGCGAACATACCGCACAGGCTTATTATAAGCAGAAACGGCATAACCACCCGCAGTATTTCGGCGCCTTTTCTTATAATTTCCGGGTCGTCCGAGTAGCCGGGGATAAATATCTTTATTACTAATGGAGCAGCCAGCATTATAAGAGCGCAAAGGACGGTTATTACAGCGGCCTGAAGGCAGATAAGCTGCGTAAGATAGGCGTTCTGAGCGGCCTTGCCGCCGCTTTTGAATTTATCAGCCAGAAAAGGCATAAAAGCGGACGACATAGCCCCTTCCACAAAAAACTGGCGGAAAAGATTAGGTATGGCAAAAGCCACGAAAAAAATATCGGTAACGCCGGTGGCGCCGTAAACGGCCGCTATGGCCATATCCCTTATCAGGCCGAACACCCTGCTTATAAGGATGCCGGCTCCAGAACGTACTATGCTGAATAGAAAATTTGTCATCCGCTACCGGCCTAAATAGCTTTACATTTATAAACCAGTTCGTTATAATTAATAAGTTTTTAAATGTAAAGAGCACAATTGGGGGGCATAGAAATGACAAAGTCCGAATTAATCGAACAAATTTCGGCGTCTTATCCCGATATGACAAAAAAACAAATCGAATTTATCATCAATACCGTTTTTATTTCTATCAAAGAAGCCCTTAAAGACGGGGATAAAGTCGAGATACGCGGTTTCGGAAGCTTTAAGGTCAGGGAGAAAAATTCCAAAACCGGACGCAACCCTAAAACCGGCCATAAAGTTCTGGTGCCGGAAAAGAAAGTTCCCTATTTTAAGCCCGGAAAAGAGATTAAAGAGATTCTTATCAACTCCTAAAAGAACGCGGCTTTATATCGGCGGCACAATCCGTTTTAAGCTCTACCGGCGGATTTCGTGCCACAGGGCGGTCAAAATTTTCCTCAGAAAAAATTTTTACAAACAACGCGCGGAGGATATCGAAAAGGCTCTTTCACACGCGCAAAAACGCAGAAATATCCTCGCCGTATCCAAGCTTATTCTATTCCTCCTGTTTTTATGCTTTATATTTTTATGGATAAAATTTTCATACGCATACGTTTATTTTTCAATAGCCTCTTTGTCCGCCTTTATAATCCTCTCCGTCAGAGACAATAAGCACGAGGAGGGTTATTTATTATTAAAGGAATTGCTGAACATAAATAAAGACGAAGCAGACGCTGCCTCCGGCGGTAAAGCCCGGTTCGGGGACGGCTCAAGGTTTATAGACGCGGGCCACGCGTACAGCTTCGATCTTGACGTATTCGGAGAGGATTCTTTATTTTACGCCGTAAACAGATGCGCCACAAGGGAGGGGGAAGAAGCCCTCGCCATGGAGCTTTCCTCTACGGATAAGAGGCCCCCCGAGGAGATTTACCGCCGTCAGCAGGCTGTACGCGAGCTGTCGCAAATGACTGAGCTACGCCAGCAAATATACGCCTGCGGAAGACCTGAGCCGGTATCTTTCGGGGATTTTATATCGATAGCCTCCTCTCACAAAAGGGCGATTCCGCGCTGCGTATATATTTCGGCTGTAATTTCGTCCGCCGTTACTGTAACGCTTACGGCTGCGGCAGTCTTTAAAATACTGCCTCCCTGGCCTGCAATAATTATGTTTCTGCTGCAGCTTGCAATATCCGCCCTTTTCACGGCAAGAACCGGAAAACAATATTCAAAAGTAACCAAAGCCCGCAGATCCGTAAAAGGGTACGGCAGGATATTATCCTTAATAGGCGAAAACGGCGGTTTCAAATCGGCGGAGCTTTCGGAAATCGAAAACGGCCTTAAAAATATGAAAAACGAGATAAAGGCTCTTGACAGGATAATAAACGAATTCGACCAGAGAAACAGCGGCCTCGTATATATTATAGTTAACGGTTTTATGCTGAGAGATATAATTCTTTCCCACAAAATAGACGCATGGTTTTTAAAAAACGGGGCAGGAACCGGCCTTTGGCGCGAGCTGGCTTCAAAATTCGACGTTATAAGCAGTTTCGCGAATTTCGCTTTCAATAACCCTGATTTCGCCTATCCGATTATAGACGAAAAGGTAATAATAAAAGCGGAAAATATGTGCCACCCGTCCATACCCCCGGAAAGACGCTCCGGAAATAATATAACGATAAAACGGCCGCATATATTCTATATCGTTACAGGCGCCAATATGGCCGGAAAAAGCACCTTTATACGCTCAGTAGGCATAAATACGGTGCTGGCCTCCTGCGGCGCTCCAGTGTGCGCGTCGGAGTTCGCCTTCCGTCCGGTAACGCTCTTTACCGGGATGAGAACCAGCGACAGGCTGCGCGAAGGCTCGTCTTATTTTCACGCGGAGCTTGCTCGGCTGGAAAAGCTGAAAAAAACGGCGGAAAAAAGCGCCGTTACCTTGGCGCTGCTCGACGAAATACTTAAGGGCACAAACTCGAAAGACAAGCTAGAAGGCTCCGCCCTGGTTCTGAAAACATTGGTATCGCTTCCTTTGGCCGGTATAGCCGCTACCCACGATCTGGAATTGGGCGCTCTTGAAAAAGAAATGCCGGAACGGTTTAAAAATTTCCGTTTCGAATTTGAAATAAAAGACGGCGAAATGATCTTCGACTATAAGCTGAAAGAAGGCGTTACAAAAAATATGAACGCCACCCTTATGCTGAAAAAAATATTTCCCGGAGTCTGATCAACGCTCCGCGGCATAAACGTCGTGAGGCATATCCATGCCGTAATAACGCTTTATAAAGGTTTTCTCATATTTCATGCCGACTCGGACGGCAACGGCCCTCGACGGCAGATTGATATCCCGTATTGTGGAAACGACCCTCGGTCTCTCCAAAATACGAAACGCATATTCCATGCACCCTTTAGCCGCTTCTGTGGCATACCCCCTGTGCCAGAAATCCTTATTGAACAGATAACCTATTTCAAGCTCCTCCGCTCCTTCCACATTCTGCCAGGTAAGCCCGGCCTGCCCTATAAAAAGGCCGTCCGCCTTTCTGATTACGGCCCAAAGCCCGAAGCCGAAACGCCCGTAGCGCTCAAGCTGCCCGGTAAGCCACGCCGCGACTTCATCGTCCGAAAAAGCGTGCTCATAAAAACGCATAGTTACGGGACACTGAAGAATTTTGCACATATCCGCAAAATCATTTTCTGAAATACGTCTTACAAAAAGCCTGTCAGTTTGAAAAACGATATCCGCGCCGCAAAATGGTGTCATAGGTGGGGGAAAAGCCGGGCGCAAGCCCGGCTAAGATAAGTTTTTAGAGATATTTATTCAGAGCGTCTGTATAAACGTTTTTAGGCTGTACGCCTACAAACTGTTCGACGATTTTGCCGTCTTTAAAAATAATGACGGTAGGTATGCTCATAACGCCGTATTTAGCGGCAACGTCCTGATTCTCGTCGACATTGACTTTTCCGATTTTCGCCTTGCCTTCGTATTCTCCAGCAAGTTCATCGATAGTTGGGGTCAGCATCTTGCATGGACCGCACCATACGGCCCAGAAATCAACCAATACAGGCTTGTCAGAGGAGAGTACCTCAGCCTGAAAATTTTCCCCGTTAAAAGTAATAGCCATTAGCTTTCCTCCATTTATAAAAGATAACTATCCCCTTTTAAGGTTAAAGTCAATTGAAAAGACATCCGGTTTTATGAACGCAGGAAGAACATTTTTCATTTTCCGAATATTGACAACCTGTTACGATTCCAAGGCGCGTTATGGAAAAGTCATATTTCGCCGGGTCAAAAGGGTTCAGCTCTCTGAAAAAAGCGGTCACTTTATCCACCGCTTTTCTGCCCGACTCGCCGCGGCCTATAACGCCCAGATTAGAGGCCATACGCAGTATGTGCGTATCGGAGGGCATATAAAGCGTAGTTTTGTCAAAATGGCTCCAGAGGCCGAAATCTACCTCATCAGAGCGTATCATCCACCTGAGGAACATATACAGCCTTTTGGAAGCGGATTTTCCGGGAACGGGCGCAAGGAAATTCATACCGTGGGTCATCTCCCCCATATAGGAGCGAAGAAGCTTTATACCTCTGTCCACAGTGTCTACGGTACAGGCTCCGGCAGTTTCGAACAGCTTGCCAATGGAGCCGTACTTTTCATAAACCCTTTTCATGAAAAGGGAATAAGCGGCCACGTCTGCGGAAGTCTGAAAACGATAGTAAAGATTGCCGTCCGGCTCGGTATTTAAAGAAAAAGGGTCGGTCCCCGCATAGTCGAAATAACGGAACAGGAACGACTGTATGGCTTTCATGTTGCCGTAAGCGAAGCACGATGCTGTAAAGGCGATAAACTCCGTGTTTCCGTCCAATTCGTGAGGAAACCTTATAGGGTCCGTTTTTATATAATCCTTTTTGTTATACATACCGTAAAGAACTTCAAAAAAATCTCTCGCGGCGGCGTATTTTTCGTTCAGCATATCCCCTCCCCAGCCTTTTCGACGGATATTCTGGAAATATCCAGCTCCTCAGGCCGCATACCTCTCGTTTTAAAAAACTCAAGCAGATTGAAACCTCCGGAAGAACCGGCTTTTAAGGTTATAACGTTGCCTTCTTCAGAAACTATGAAATCCGAAAGCGAGACCCTTTTTAAAGAACCGTTTTTCGATTTGCGCATATAATGACAGCCGCCGCACGCGCGGGCTTTTTTAAACTCCTCAAAGGCCTTTTCCCCAAGCCTGTAAGACGAAATAAAATCGGAACCGGTTTTTATAGTGGAAACGGTTTTAATGCCTTTGACGGTAATCCCTTCCGGCAGGCGGCGGGAAAGCTCGTCCGCAAAAGCGCCGGCGTCCGGCAGAACGGCCTCGAACAGCAGCTTTTCATTCTCACCCTCCATCCCAACGGGGAGCGGTAGGCACATAACGACTCTTGGCATCGGGTTAAAACCTTCGGAATATTTAAGATACGCTCCTGCGGCCCGCAAAACCAGACAAAATATGCGGTTCAGCTCAAGAGCCGAAAGAAACACTGCGCCGCCCTTCTTCCCGTACACAAGCTCGTATTTTTCATACGTATCCGTATTCTTTCCGGCCTCCGGTATTTCGGCGCCGGCTTCGGGAGCCTTTACCGGTTTTACGGCCTTAAAATCGCATACCCCGCACATGCTGCATCTTCCGCGCCTGCAATCGGGCGTCGAAGCCTCCTGAAAGGCCTTTTTCAGTTCGGATTCATAAAATTCGTCGGACACTCCGGTGCGGATATTGCCCCAGGGAGTTTTCCCCGCGCCTCCGTATCCTCTGGACGCGTATTCTTCAGGATCGATGCCGAACACGCCGAAAGCGGAAACCCATTTCTCAAAATCAAAAAAATCGTCCCATGAATCCAGATAAAAACCATTATCGGCCGCGTATTCAAGGACGTCTCCCAAGCTGGAGTCCCCGCGGGACATAACGGCTTCCATTACGCTCATGCGGGTATCATGAAATTTAAACTTAAATCTGCGCCGTTTCAACTCGTCCTTAAGCATATACATACGGCGCTCCAGCTCCGGTTTAGGAACCTGACCGAAACATTGGAAGGGAGTATGGGGCTTAGGGACGAAGTGAGATACGGAAACGGATATTTCAAACCCGCGCCTGACGGCGCTTTTTATTTTGGACGCAAGCTCCGCTATGCCTAATATGTCTTCGTCCGTCTCCCAGGGAAGGCCGATCATAAAATAAAGCTTTACGCCGTTATATCCGTTTTCGGCGGCGGAAACGACGGCCTTCAATATATCGTCTTCCGTAAGATTTTTATTTATTACCCTGCGCATACGCTCCGTGCCGGCTTCGGGAGCTATGGTAAAGCCTGATTTGCGCACGCGGGATATTTCCCTGAAAAGGCTTTCCGAAACGCTGTCCGCCCGCAGAGACGGGGTGGAAAGCGACACATGCATGGGATTAAGCCTGCCGTTAAGGGAAACGACAAGGGGTTCAAGCTGCGAAAAATCCCCGGTTGAAAGCGAGAGCAGGGACACTTCCTGATGGCCCGTATCCATTACCTGACGGCAGGCGTCGCCTACAATTCTATCCACAGGCCGTTCCCTGACCGGCCTGTATATTATCCCCGCCTGGCAAAAGCGGCACCCGGCTGTGCATCCCCTGGCTATTTCCACGGCCACCCTGTCCTGCACGGCAGGCATTATGGGAACAAAAGGCCTTTTACATCCTTCCGACTCGGAAAAGCCGGAATAGATATCCCTTTTCACTGCCTTATCCGGCTCTACGGAAGGAACGTACATAAAATCGAAACCGTTTATATATTCCAGAATACGCAGGCGGGAGGCGTTTTCATCTTTTAAGGATTTTACGCCTTCCAGTATCCTGCGCAGATTAACGTCGCCCTCTCCTATATAGAAAGCGTCTATGAAGGGAGACATGGGCGCGGGATTATACGCGCAGGAACCCCCCGCCATTACGATAGGCCCTTTATCCCTGTCCGCAGAACGCATGGGAATACCGGAATGTTTGAGAATGGCAAGCACCGTTGTATAACACATTTCATACTGCAGGGAAAACCCGAGCACGTCGAAATCTTCAAGAGGCTTTTTCTCTTCAAGGCTGCGGAAAATATCCTTTCCCATAAGCTCAACGGCGTCGGGCCAGGGAGCGAAAAACCGCTGACAGCACACGTTTTCCGACCTGTTTACCAAATCGTAAAGAAGGCGGTATCCCACATGGCTGGCCCCTATTTCATAAATATCCGGAAAAATAAGGCAGAAATCGAGACAGCCGTTTTTCACGGGAAAGGAATTTAACTCCCCGCCTATATAACGGGCAGGTTTTGAAATATTGAGCAAACGAGTATCCGACATGATTCTCACCGGAAATTTTTATTCTTCCGCCCCCGCGAAACGGCGGATATAGACGGAATTCACAAGGCCCAGCATTGTATAAAACGACATAAGGGAAGAGCCGCCGTAGCTTACGAAGGGCATGGGTATCCCCACAACGGGCATCATGCCTACCGTCATATAGCTGTTTATTATGAACTGAAAAAATATATAACACGCCACAGCAGCGCACAGTATTTTGGCGGCGGGTTCTTTCGAGCGCGTGCCAGTCTGGAATATCCGCAAAAGAAGTATCACAAAAAGCACGAGGATAGCCGAACCGCCTATAAGGCCAAATTCCTCGTTTATAACGGAATATATGAAATCCGTGTGTCTTTCCGGTATAAACCGCAGATGCGACTGGGTGCCTTTAAGATAGCCTTTGCCGTCCACCCCTCCGGAACCCACTCCGATTTTGGACTGTATTATATGATACCCGGCGCCGAAAGGGTCGTGCTCCGGGTTAATAAAGGTTATCACCCTTTTTTTCTGATAATCGTGCATGTGGGTCCACATTACGGGGCCTACGACGGCCATAAGCACGAGAGCTATTATAAAAGTCGCGCGGCTTATGCCGAGAATTAGTATTATACATCCCCATATCACGAGATACGTGGCGGACGTGCCAAGATCCGGCTGCAAAAACACGAGAAGAAAGGGAGGCACCAAAAGCAGGGACTTTTTAAAAATCTTTATTATATTGAATTTTTTGTCGTCAAAATCCATAAAAAGCCACGCAAGGGTGATCACCCATATGGTTTTAAATATCTCGGAGGGCTGGAGCTTTAAAGGCCCTATACCAAGCCAGCGCTGAGCGCCCATGCCGATGTGGCCGCTTATCAGCACCATTATAAGAAAAAGCACTCCCAAACCGTATATAAACGGAGCAAATCTTATTATTTTTTTATAGCTGATAAACGATACTACAAAAAAAATACATATCCCCATAGCAAACCACAGCATCTGGCGGGAATAATAATTCTGAACGGCTCCGGTGGAAGGGTCGTACCCGGCGCTGTAAATGGCTATTATGCCGACGGCGGAAAGGGATGCGGCCAGACAAAGCATCCAGTAATCGGTTGCGGCGAAATATTTTTTAATTTTTTGAAACATAGCCCAATTCCAGCATTTTTTTAATAACGTCTCCGCCTACGGGAGCCGCGCTTTTGCCGCCCCCTCCTCCGTGCTCTACCATAACCACCACGACGTACTCGGGCTTCTGGGCGGGAAATACGCCGGTAAACCAGGAGTGATCCCGCCAATGCTCGGGGATTTCATCGTCCTTCATATCTTCAGTTCTTTTCAGGCTGACTACCTGGGCGGTGCCGGTTTTTCCTCCCACCGTCACTTCGGACACGCGCGCCCTCGAAGAAGTACCCCCTTTTTCGTAAACGGAATCCACAAGGCCGTCCATTATAAGCTTGCTTATTTCTTCCGGAATGTCCATCGAATGAACGAGACCGGAGTCAAGGCCTACGACTTTTTCGCCTTCGTTGTTTTCTATCCTGTCGGCGATTCTGGGTTTATATATTTTGCCGCCGTTAAATATACCGGACATCATCACCCCTATCTGCAAAGGGGTGGCCGTCATAAATCCCTGGCCTATGGAGGTTATGATAGTCTCTCCCGGAAACCAGGCTTCGCCCCTCATTTTAAGCTTCCACTCCCGGGACGGAAAAAAACCGGCCTTTTCATTGGGAAGGTCTATCCCAGTCTGGCGTCCGAAAGAAAAGAAATCGGAATATTCCTGTATTTTATCTATTTCGAGAAGCCTGCCCAGATTATAAAAATAAACGTCGCAGGAAGCGGAAAGGGCTTTGCGCAGATTCATATCGCCGTGGCCCCACTTTTTCCAGCAGTTATAGGAAAAATTACTGTTAAGGCGATAAGAGCCGGTGCATCTGAAAACAGTGTCGGGAGTAACCGCTCCTTCTTTCAACCCGGCAAGAGCCATAAGCACCTTATAAACCGAACCGGGAGGATACATCCCTTCGATATTTCTGTTAAGCAGAGGTTTTATGGGATTTTTGACGAGCGCCGCCCAATCCTGCTCGGTAATAAAGGGAGTGAACATATTAAGGTCGTAAGAAGGGGCGGAATACATGGCGAGGATAGAATTATCCTTTATATCGAGCACGGTAACGGCTATGCGCCTGTCGTGATATTTATCGGCGATATATTTCTGAAGGTCATAGTCCACGGTAAGGACCACGTTATTACCGGAAACGGCTTCCCTTTCGTTTAATATTTCATACACGCGGCCAAAGCTGTCCACCTCCACCTGCCTGGCCCCGTCCACGCCGCGCAGATAATTTTCATAAAACTTTTCCACACCGCTTTTGCCTATAAGATCTCCCGGCAGGTAGGAAGAACCTTCGCTCAAGTCGTCGTCCGTAACTTCGCCCATATATCCAATGAGATGGCTTACGGACTTTCCGTCCGGATAGCTTCTTACGGACTGCAAATCTATCTCAAGACCTGAAAAATCGGAAGAATGCTCAAGAAAATAGGCGACATGGGGAAAATCGAGGCCGCGCAGAATTACAGTCGGCTGATAAAAATAGGAACGCTTTATATTGCGCCTGGCCTTTTCCACGTCAAAGTCCGAAACCGCCTTTACTCTTTCAAGAAGGGCGTCCAAATCCTCCGCGTCCTCTTTAACAACCCTAAGCTCGTAAGCCGGAGCGTTTTTTACGAGAATGTTGCCTTTCCTGTCAAGAATAAAGCCCCTTTCCGCAGGAACTCTCATTATCCGTATCCTGTTTGAGTCGGACAGTCTGGCAAAATCCTCATATTTTATTACCTGCAGATAAAAAAGGCGGGCGAACAGCACAACGCTGAACAATATGAGAAACGCCGAGGCGAGATATATCCTGTTTTTATAAAAAGCGAGCAGATTATCTTTTAGCGACGGAAAAAGCACTGCCTAGCTCCAATATTAAAAAAATAGCCACGTACACGGCAAAATCCGCCGTGAAGCCGAACAGCCCGTACCATACGGAACGGGGCATTTCGTAGTTAAAATAAAAAAGATTGAAAACCGTGAAAGCAAGTATAATAAACATGGAAAGAAAAAGCCTGGTGGAAAGCTTCGTAAGGTCGAAAAAAATATCCGAACCGATCTTCACCACGGAAAAGAAAATAAACAGCAGCACCCCGGTGCCTATATGGGCGTCTATCAGATAGTCGTAAAAAAGCCCGAATATAAGGGAATAAGGCAGCATGGTGTCTTCGCGAATGAAAGGTATGAAAAAAAGAAATATGACAATTATATAATCGACCCTTCCGAAACCGCTGAAAACGGTATTGGACAGCACATAGCAGATAAGGAGCAAAATAGAGAGAATAAAATAATTATTTTTTAAAATTCTTAACAACAAAGACGTTTTCAAGCTTGTAAAAATCCTCGTCCTGCTCCACGTAAACATTTTGGAAAAGCCCGGTTTTGGCTTTAACGACCCTGCTTACGCGCCCTACGGGTATACCCTTGGGAAAAAGCCTCCCCAGACCGGAGGTTATTATAACGTCCCCAGGCAGCACTTCGTCCAGACGATCGTAATAATCTATAAACAAATGCCCGCGGCCGTCGCCGCGCAGTATCCCCACCGCCCTCGTGCGGCTGTTCATTACGCTTACGTTGGAGGAAATATTAAGGATAACGCCGACTTCCGACGTTGTGGCGAAGGTTCTCGAAACCCTGCCGACAAGCCCCTGGAAACCTATTACGGGATCGTCCTTCTCAACACCGTCAAGGCTGCCTCTGTCTATGACGATATGCTTTACGTAACCGTCGCTGGCCCCTATAACGTTGCTGGCCACGGTGGAAAAATCGTAAGCCTCGTTAAAACGGAGAAGGTCGTGCAGACGCTCGCTCTGGCTTACCTTTTCCCTGAGCAGGACGTTTTCCAGCGTAAGGTTGTCAATAAGGCGTTTATACTCGTCGTTTTGAGCCTGCACCCCTACGAGAGCCACATAAGAATGCCACAAACCGCTTATGCCGCCGAAAAAACCGTTCGCCAGATAGACTACCGGGTTTAGAAGATTGCCTAAGAGCCCTTTAAACGGCCCCGATATTTCCTCGTTTCTCGACTGAATAATAATGATGCATAGCAGGAAACATACTATTGCTAAAAGTCGTTTCCACCTAAACATTCTATTCTACTGTTACCTTCTTCAGCAAATCCAGCTCGTCAAGAACTTTGCCGCTGCCTAAAGCAACCGCCTTAAGCGGGTCGTCGGACACTATTATAGGCAGACCTGTCTCGTGGGAAAGGCGTTTATCCAGATTTTTAAGGAGAGCTCCGCCGCCGGTTAAGACTATGCCCCTGTCCACAATATCCGCCGAAAGCTCCGGCGGAGTTTTTTCCAGAGCTATGCGCACGGCTTCCACTATTTTGTAAACCGCGTCCTTAAGAGCGTCCCGTACTTCAGAATCAGATATCTCTATGGTTTTGGGAATACCTGTTACTATATCCCGGCCCTTTATCTCCGTTCTTATTTCCTGCTCCAGAGGAAAAGCGGACCCGAGCTTAATTTTAAGATCCTCCGCCGTAGCGGTTCCCACAAGGAGGTTATATTGGCGTTTTATATAGTTTACTATGCAGTCGTCCATTTCATCGCCGCCAACCCGTACGGAATTGGCGTAAACTATCCCGGAAAGGGAAATAACCGCCACCTCGGTGGTACCGCCGCCTATATCCACAACCATATTGCCGGAAGGCTCCTGAATAGGAAGCCCCGCGCCGATAGCGGCGGCCATAGGCTCCTCTATAAGATAAACTTCCCTTGCTCCGGCCTGTATGGCGGAATCCTTAACAGCCCTTTTCTCCACCTGAGTCACCCCGGACGGTATGCATATAACTATACGCGGCCTTACGAGGGTGCGCCGGTTGTGAACTTTTAATATAAAGTGGCGCAGCATTTTTTCAGTGGTGTCGTAATCGGCGATGACTCCGTCCTTCATGGGCCTTACGGCGACGATGTTGGCAGGCGTTCTGCCAAGCATATTTTTGGCTTCCTGGCCGACGGCCAGGATCTCTTTCGTATCCCTATTTATGGCAACGACGGACGGCTCGCTTGTGACGACGCCCTTTCCCCTTACGTATATAAGAGTATTGGCAGTGCCCAAATCCACCGCCAGATCGTTTGAAAATATATTATAAATCTGGTTTAACGCCATTAAAAATACCTCCGCAGGGGGTAATGCTATCAAAGTATTCAAAGATATTCAAGCAGGTTTTGCAACGAAACCGGCAATATCTTTCACTCCGGACGCCATTTTGAGAAATACCCGTAAAGCTCCGGCGGTTTTAGTTATATATCAATATTTTCGGAAAGCCGCAATTATAAATAATAATTTATAAATGTTTTATACACGCCTCCCCTCTCCGCCTCCGTAAGCCCGCAGGGAATAGCAAGCACGCTTCTGAAGGCTCCCGCCGTGTCCGGCGTGCTTTCTCTTTCGTAGCTTATCAGCCGCCCGTTTTCCACTTTGGTAAAACAGGTGGAAAGTTTGTAAAACCCGGCCCGCTTTCTTACGGGAAAAGCCGCTTCGCTCTCTACGGGCTCCATTTTCCTGCCTAGCCCGGCGGAAAGCCACGCCGTAAGGAAAAGCTCCGAGCACACCATGGCTGCCTGCGGAGTGCCGGGCAGCACAAAAAACGGCTTTCCGCTTACCATACCGAAACGGAAAGTCTTTCCGGGGCTTGAGTTCAAACCGTCGATGATAATGTCTCCGCCTAGATTTTTTATAACCGTTTCCATCAGGTCGTAGCGGCTGAAAGCGGTACCGCCGAAAGATATCATAGCGTCGAAATTATCTATGCCGGAAGCGATGGTACTTTCAAGCATATCCCTGTCGTCAGCGCAGACGCCGAGGCTCGAATGAGGCACGCCGTAAATATTAAGAAGGGAGGAAAGCGCGTAATAGTTGCTGTTTAAAATATAATCCTTGGAATAAAACTGGTCCGTTATCTCCGAACCGGTTGAGAGAATACCTATTCTGGGCGCGCCTTTAACATACACGTTATTTATGCGGAGGGTGGCCAGGGTCTCAATATGGCGGTGGTCTATTTTTGAGCCTTCCTTAATAAGGAGCTGATTGGACTTTACGGCGGAACCGGCCTTTTCTATATAATCGCTGCCTCCGGCAAATTTATTAAGATAAAGGATTCCCGCGTTCATATTGGAATCTTCGAGCCTTATCACTGCGTCGGCGCTTTCAGGAACCCTGGCGCCGGTGGCTATGCGTATACATTCGTTAGGCCCCAGCTCCTCCTCGTAAACGTCGGCCGCGGAAATATCGCCGCATACGGTAAAGGGTCTGTCGAAATCGGAAACGCCGGAATTGCACGCGAAACCGTCCATACGGGAACGCCTCCAGAGCGGATAATCGGACGGAGAGTAAATATCACCGCTGGCATATCTGCCCACCGCGTCCTTCAGGGCCACAAGCTCGCTGAAAGAACGCCTGCTGTATCCGGAAACGATTTCCAGTGCCTCAAATATATCGACTATATCGCGTTTAACCATAAATCTGTCCGCCTTAAAAATTTCATATCCCGGCAGGAATACGTGTAATTTATAAAAACCGGTTTCCTTAAAAAAACCGATCCGGCTATAATACAACGCGCGGGATAATATTTAAACATAAATTACAATAATTTTACATAAAATACGTTTTGCCGGGCGTAGGATAAAAAGCCCGCCTCCAGCGGGCAAAGCCTTATGAAGAACCTTTCCCCGTTAATTTTTTGCTTGACTTAATGACGTAAATAACGCTATAAGGTTCTCTCGTTAAATAACGCCGAAGTGGTGGAACTGGTAGACACGCAGGTTTCAGGTACCTGTGAGGTAACACTTGTGGGGGTTCAAGTCCCCCCTTCGGCATAAAAATAAAAGGCGGTTCTTTGAGAGTCGCCTTTTGTTTTTTCAACAGGACTTCAGCCTCTCCAGAAATAAACCGGCGGCTTTTGAAAATACAGGATATTTTTTCCACACGACGCTTATGTCCGCTTTAAGCTCAGGTTCGAAAGGCTTAAAACAAAGCTCCCCGTCGCCTTTCACGTTAATAAGGCCGTCGAAGCCCAAAACGCAGCCCAAGCCCCCGCGCACCATTACGGACGCATTGAAAATAAGATTATAAGTAGCCACAATATTAAGCTGTTCGTAATTTTTACCAAGCCAGCTCGTAATGTTGCTTCTCACCCTCGCAAGCCTGGGATATATAAGAGGCAAACCAGAAACGTCCTCCGGCGACAGGGCCTTTTTAACCGCAAGGGGGTTATCTCTGCGCATAAGCACGCCCCATCTGTCTGTCAGCGGCAAACGCAGATAGCCGTATTTTTCAGCGTCGACGGGGCCTAAAAGAAGGCCGAAATCAAGGAGCCCTTTATCTATCCTTTCCATTACGGTTTCGGCGTCCCCGCTGAATATATGGAATGATACTCCCGGATATTCCGCCCGGATATCCCCGGCCGCTTCGGCAATCACGCTCATACCCCGGGATTCTCCCGCTCCGATGTAAACGTCGCCGGTTATAAGCTCTTCCGGAGCCTGAAGCTCTGCTTCAGTCCTTTGCAGCAATTCCACTATTTCCCCAGCTCTTTTGCGCAGAAACATGCCTTCGTCGGTAAGGGTTATCTTTCGCCTTCCGCGTATAAAGAGCTTTACACCAAGCTCTTCCTCCAGATCCATAAGCTGCTTTGACAGAGCGGGCTGGCTTACGTGTAGCTGAACGGCCGCTCCGGAAATGCTTTCCTCTCTGGCTACGGCCAGAAAATATCTTAATATTCTCACGTCCATAGGCTCCTCCTACGGTATATTACCATTTTTTAATATAACTTCAAATTATATCTAACTATCTAATATAAGTATTTTACATATCAAAATTTACGATTTATTTTCTGCCTGTGAGGTTGATTTTATGGAAAACCGGTTTAAGGATTCTTTCACTCTGAGGGACCTTGAGGACGCGGGATGCGGGGCGGATATAATAGAGCGTTTCGTATGCCTGGAAAAGGATAAGAAAACGAAAGAGCAGCTGCGTATGCTTACCCGCCACAGGCACAGGCTTTTAGACAATGCGCATAAAGCCCAGAAAGAGCTGGATTGCCTGGATTATATCGTGCGGCTGCTAAAAAAGGAAGATTCCGCGGCGGAATATCGGGAAAAACAGCCGGAAAAAAACCTATAAATAAAACCTGAGAGGTAAAGGCGCCCGTAAAAAACGCCGTTAAAGTTTTGCTGAATGAGCAGATCGGGCAAGAAAACGGATATATCGTATCTATAAACAGGAACGGTTTTAATAATATATTAAAACATCAAAAATCAAGGAGAAGGGCATGGAAACAACGAGAAGAAACATTTTAAAATATGCCGCGTTAGGCTCGCTGTCCCTATCGCTGGGAGGTTTTCCGGGAATTTCGGCGGCTCAGGCCGATAAAAGCGGCAGATACGTTTTAATAAACGGAGGCGGCTTTACTATGGGAAGCCCCGATTCTGAGTTTTTGAGAGAAAAAGACGAATCGCAGCATAAAGTAACGGTAAGCGGCTTTTATATGGGAAAATATCACGTTACCCAAAAAGAATACGCGGAGCTTATGGGCCGCAACCCTTCCGAATTCAAAAGAGAAAACGCTCCGGTGGAAAACGTCACGTGGTACGACGCGGTGGAATACTGCAACGCCCTGAGCGTAAAAGAAGGATTTACCCCAGCCTACGCTTTAAACGGCCGCGCCGTTACATGGAATAAAAGCGCAAACGGATACCGCCTGCCTACGGAAGCGGAATGGGAATACGCAGCAAGGGCGGGCACCGTTACCCCATTCTACACGGGGGAAAATATCACGGTAAAGCAAGCCAACTGGTACGGCACGTATCCATATAAAGACGGCGAAAGCGGCGAAGCCCGCCAGAGAACCTTAGACGCGGGGAGCTTCGCTCCCAACCCCTGGGGATTGTACGATATGAGCGGCAACGTGTGGGAATGGTGCTGGGACTGGTACGGGCAGTATGACGCGCAGGCTCAGATCAACCCGTCCGGCCCGGAGGAGGGAGTATATAAAGTGCACAGAGGCGGAGGATGGAACGATTTCGGCAGACATCTGCGCCTTGCTTACAGAGCGGCTTTTACCCCCGTAAACCGCATGTATAACATCGGGTTCCGCGTAGTGCGCAGCGCGGCGCCGGAGGAAGGAAGCATAATATCGTCCCCGCTGCCTCTTACGCCCGCAGCAGGCGGCAAAACTCTTATTCTATATTATACCTGGTCCGGCAATACGGGAAGGCTGGCAAAAGAAATACAGAAAATAACCGGAGGCGATATTGCGGAGCTTAAAATGGAAAACCCGTATTCCCGCAATTACAGCACCTGCCTTACCCAATCCAGAAGGGACCAGCAGCAAAACGCAAGACCGGCGGTTAAACCCGTAAATCTGGACGGATACGACAGAATATTCCTGGGATATCCCACATGGTGGGCCGCCATGCCTATGCAGATGTGTACATTTCTTGAGCAGAACGCCGGAGCGCTCGCCAATAAAACCGTAATTCCCTTTGCGAGCCACGGTGAAGGACGCCTGGGGCAGACCGTTTCCGCCATCGCAAAATGCGTCCCTAAAACCACCGTAAAGGAAGCATTTTCCATAATGTACTCCAATCTGCCGGAAAGGGAAATGAAAGCGTGGCTCGGAAGAGTATCCAAATAAAGGCGGCGGCCATGAATATAAGAATAGCTCTGGATTCGGCTATGACGGTTCTGATACTTACAGCAATGGCTTACCGTATTATCGGAGGCATAGCCCACGAAATAACCGGGATAGCGGCAATCGCCCTTTTTATATGCCACAATATCTTAAACTACCGCTGGTACCGTAATCTGGCGGAAAAAAGATATACCGGCAGGCGCTACGCGGTTACGGCCGTAAATGCGCTTCTGGTGCTAAGCGCGCTGGTTCTGGCGGTTTCCGGCATACTTCATTCAAAAGACCTTTTCGGCCTTGCTTCGGAAGAAAACGATTCCTTTGCCGGAAGCTGGCAGATACACGCTCTGGCAGCATACTGGACGTTCGTTCTCATATCCGTACATCTGGGCATATACTGGAATACGATAGCGGGCAAATTCTGGCCCAGGCGCAGCGCCGTCATGGCGTACGCTCTGCGCGCCGCTGCCGCAGTTACCGCCTTATGGGGCGTAAAAGCGTGCCTTGAAAGAAATCTCGGCTCAAAGCTGATACTTTATTACAGCTTCGATTTCTGGCATACGGGGGAGCACGCTCTTTCCTATATGGCAAGCTATTTTACGATAATGGTTATGCTGTCGTTTACCACGTATTACATATTAAAAATAAAAAAAACTGTTAAATCGAAAAAAGGAGAGTACGCAATGAAAAAAACAACGGCAATTTTTTCCATTCTGACCGCAGCGGTAACGCTGGGAGCGGCAAACGGTTCCGCGGCGCAAAGCGAGCCTAAAGAACAGATTGTAGCCTCAGCCGGAAAAGGAGAAGCTTACGACGGGCCGGACAAATATTTTACCGGAAAAGTAAAGGTTCAGCCCATAGCGCCCGAAATATCCCCGTCGCGCAACGTAATCGCATACGTTACCTTCGAGGCCGGAGCGCGCTCCAACTGGCACGACCACGACGGCGGACAAACCCTTGTCGTAACGGCGGGAAAGGCCTGGACGCGGGAATGGAACGGAAAAGCATACGAAGCCAAACCGGGAGAAGTAATATACTGCCCGCCTAATGTAAAGCATTTCCACGGAGCGTCGCCGGAAGGCCCTATGACCCACGTATCCATTGTGGAAAACATCGGAGGTAAAAACGTAACGTGGATGGAACCCGTTACCGACGAGCAATATAAGGCTGCAGGCCGTATGATAAAGGGAGAATGACATGTTTAAAAAAATAGGTTTAACGATAGCGATGGCGTCCATCGGTATATTTGGAATTTCAGCGGAAGCCGCCGCAAACGGCGCAGACGACAAGCAACTTACGGCAAAACAAAGGGCGCTGGTTCCCATATCGGCTTTCACTGCGTCCGGCGATACGGATAAGCTCCGGGCGGCCGTCAATGAAGGTCTGGACGCGGGGCTTACGGTAAACGAGATAAAAGAAGCCATAGTACAGCTTTACGCATACGCTGGCTTTCCAAGATCCCTTAACGCGATGTCCGCTTTTATGGAGGTTTTGGAAGAAAGAAAAGCAAAAGGAATAAAAGATACGGAAGGAACGGCCGGAAAGCCTCTAAGCCCTGAAACAGATAAAAACGAATACGGAACCAAAGTGCAGACAGGCCTTGTCGGAGGCCCCGTAAAAGGCCCTGTTTACGATTTCGCCCCAGCTTTGGACCAGTTTCTTAAAGAGCATCTTTTCGCGGATATTTTTGCCCGTGGAGTGTTAAGCCACAAGGACAGGGAAATCGTAACCATAGGCGCCCTTGCGAATGTGGAGGGACTTGAGCCCCAGCTTGCCGCCCATTTTAACATAGGGATGAATACAGGCATAACGATAAAGCAGGCGGAAGAAATAACAAAAATAATATCCGAAAAAGCGGGAAAAGAACGGGGAGATAAAGCCGCGAAGGTATTGAGCGGAATAGCCGTGCGGAAACCAGCCGGTTCTGGCAGATAATTTCAGGCGCGGCCTTTTCCGACGGAAAAACACGCGGAAGAAAACATCGAAAACCGGAGCAATCCGGACGCAACGGGAGAGAAAAACACTTATGGATACAAGCAGAAGAGAATTTTTGAAAACGTCGTCCCTGCTGCTGGCAGGCACGGCCATATCTTTATACGGTATGCCGGTACGCGGCGAATCGGAAAATAAGCCCGCCGGTATGCCGAAACGCACTCTCGGAAAAGACTTTACAGTATCCGCCTTAGGACTGGGCTGCATGGGCATGAGCGCCAACCACGGCCCGGCGAGAAACAAAAAGGAAATGGCTAACCTGATTGCCGAAGCGGTCGACCTGGGAATAACGTTTTTTGACACGGCTGAAATATACGGCCCCCATACAAACGAGGAGCTGGTGGGACCGGCCTTATCCAGGTACAGGCATAAAGTCGCCATAGGAACGAAATTCGGCCTTTATTACCCGGACGGCAGGCAGGTGGAGGACGCAAGACCTGAAAGGATAAAACAGGCGGTGGAAGGCTCGTTAAAAAGGCTGAAAACGGATTACATCGACATTTACTATCAGCACAGAATAGACAATAAAGTGCCCATAGAAGACGTTGCAGGCACAATGAAAGAGCTGGTAAAAGAAGGCAAAATTCTACACTGGGGCATGAGCGAGCCTAATATCGAAACTATAAAGCGGGCGCACAGGGAATTCCCCGTAACGGCCGTTGAAAATCAATACGCAATGAGCTTCAGACGGCATGAAGAGCAAACCTTTAAGGTAATAGAGGAGCTGGGCATAGGGCTGGTGGCGTACAGCCCCCTTGACAGAGGCTATCTGGCGGGAAAAATGGACGGAAAAACAATATTCGACCCGAAAAACGATATGCGGGCGTCGTTTCCCAGAATGAGTCCGGAGGCTATGGAGAAAAACCTCGTTATTATAGATTTTCTGCGGGAAATAGGCAGCGCGAAAAACGCAACCCCAGCCCAGACGGCCCTTGCCTGGATATTGGCGCAGAAACCCTGGATCGTGCCGATTCCGGAAACCACCCAATCGGCCCATTTAAAAGAAAATATCGAAGCCGTCCATATAACCTGGACTGAAGACGAAATGAAAGAAATAAACGACAGGCTGTCAAAAATCAAACTTACCGGCGAAAGATACACGCCTGGCAGCGTAGCTGCAAAAAGCGTTTACGATTTGATTTAGGCAGGTCAAAAGAAAGGCTGCGTTTGTTGCAAAACGCATAAACGTATACCCGGTATCAAAAACCGACGGAAAATACTGTGGAATGACAGAAACACATTAAGCAAAATCCTGCCTCCGGGCAGGATTTTATTTTGCGACATTTTTTAAAGATACTGTTAATCCTTTTTCGAGCCTGTTTTGAATTTTGTGTAATTTCCGAATAATAGAATAATTAGGCCCGTTCCCTCATAAATCTGTTGAGAGCGGGTTTCCAGTCTCTAATAGGCATTGTCCATTTTTTTGAAGCATTTTGTACGGCTAAATATACCACCTTCATCACGGATTTGTCATCCGGAAAGATTTTTCGGTTGTTGATAGCCTTGCGGATCACGCTGTTCAGGCTTTCGATGGCGTTTGTCGTGTAGATGACCCGCCTGATTTCGTCTGGATAGTCAAACAAGGGAATCACGTTCTCCCAGTGCCTGCGCCAGCTTGCACCGATAGCTCCGTATTTACCACCCCATTTAGCTTCAAACGCATCCAGCTCCCGCTCTGCCTCGTCTGCCGTGATGGACGTATAAATCCGCTTTAAATCCGCCGTTACAGCCTTGTAGTCCTTGTAAGACACATATTTAAGCGAATTACGTATCATGTGCACGATGCATAGCTGAACCTTGGTGGATGGATAAACTGTGTTGATTGCTTCAGGAAAGCCGCTCAGGCCGTCAACGCTGGCTATAAATATCTCCTTCACGCCCCGCGTCTGTAGCTCTGTTAAAATAGACAGCCAGAATTTACTGCCCTCGTTCTCGCTCATCCAAATGCCAAGCAGCTCTTTGCGGCCATCAAGGTTTACGCCCAACGCAAGATACACAGACTTATTAATGACGCGCTTATCCTGATGCACCTTCACCACGATGCAGTCCAGATAGAGGATGGGATAGATATCATCAAGCGGACGGTTCTGCCAGGCGTTCACTTCGTCAATCACAGCCTCGGTAACCTTGGATATCAAGGCAGGAGAGATTTCTGCGTTATACATCTCCTGAAACGCGTCCACGATATCTCGGGTCGTCATCCCGCGGGCGTACAGGGCGAGGATCTTATCATCCATGCTGGTAAAGCGCCGCTGACCCTTCTTGATTAACGCTGGCTCAAAGGTGGAATTGCGGTCACGGGGCGTAACAAGCTCGATATCGCCGTCTTCCGTGCGGATGGTCTTGGAGGAATAGCCATTGCGGCTGTTAGGGGAGTCTTCGGTCTCTAAATGATAGTCCAACTCGGCATTAAGCGCCCGTTCAATGGTGAACTTGCGCAGCTCTTCTGTTAATTCGCGTAACTCTACTTCTGTCCGCACCGGCGGCAAACGATCTGCCATCTCTGACGCTAACTTGCGAATCTCGTCCTTTCTACTCATGGTAAGCTCCTTAAAATAGTATAATCTATTTACTCGGACGCTTACACAAAATTAGGGACAGGCTCCATTTTTGTGACGGTATAACGAGAACATTATGGCTTATTTATAATGAAATCCCCGTATTTCCCGTTGCAATGTTTTCTATAGATGAGGCAAAGCGTTTACATAGTATTATTGGAGTAGGAGATATTATCTAGGCTAATCTTTGTTTGAGCTCAATGCTTGAGGGTAAAAAGGAACGCTAAATTGGACTCTATTTATGTTATTGGTAACATTAACAGTACCTTTTTCTTTTGTAGCGTTCAATACTTTTATTGCAAAACCTACATTAGTATTATTCCCCGATGTTTGTTCTGTTGTAACAGCAATATCGAATGTAATTTTCTCGACTCCAGCGACATTATTTCCATTAAGGTTAGCGGGTGCAACAGGGCAGTTGTTTAACTGCTCTTTAAGAGAGTCTCGTGCGTCAAGGATTCCTAAGCAAATATCTTCTATCGTAAGCTTTATATATAAACGTAGCCCCATCATTTCCATATTCTTTTCTCCTCCCACGACAATTCGCATATTATACTATCTGTTTTTATGTTTCTCAATATAATTTGTAATTTTAATTTTTTGGTGTAAGTCATTTTTTGTATATCTCCTCAACAGGAGGTGTGCAATGACACGTCAAAAAGATAACCAGGAAATCGAAACTTTTTCAAAAAACGAAGTTGCCGACATGGGGGCGATTCCTGACGATGCTCTGACTGAAAACGAAGCTTTATCCGCCTTGGAAGGAAAGGAGAAATCGGAGGCTTCAAATGAGTAAGGCTTCAGACTATCGCCAAGAGCTGACGAATGAGATTATAGAACTGCTGGAAAAAGGCACCGCTCCCTGGCAAAGCGGTTGGCAGTTTAACGATAGCAGAGTATTTGACCGACCGTATAACCCTAACAGTGAAAAAGCTTACCGTGGGATGAACTCCCTTTATTTGTCAATAGTTTCACATAAAAAAGGTTATACCGAGCATCGCTGGTGTACCTTTAAACAGGCTAACGATAAAGGGTGGCGCATAAAGGCTGGCGAACATGGAAAGATAGTAGAGTTTTGGAAATTCACCGAAAAACGGGAAATTATCGATAAAGACGGTAGTAAGGTTATGGAGGAAGTTTCCTTAGCGCGTCCTATGATAATCCGGTCGGTAGTTTTTGATGTGGAACAGATGACGGGGGTTCCTCCCCTAGAAAAAAATACCCCCAATTTATGGGAAGCTAAAAGCCGTGCGGAAAAAATATTGGAGAACTCCGGCGCATCTATAGAGCATAGAGCCAATATTACGCCCCATTATAATGTTTTAGACGATAAGATATTTTTGCCTGAAAAAACCCAGTATAAAAATGCCGAATCATATTATGCCACGGCGTTACACGAATTAGGTCATTGGACTGGAGCGGAGAGCAGATTAAACCGGAGTATATTAAATGGTTTCGGTACTGAAGATTATGCTAAAGAAGAACTCCGGGCGGAGCTGGCCAGTTATTTTATGGCTACCGAAATAGGCATTCCGAATATATTGACAGATGGATAAAAGTATTAAAAGAGGATAAAAACAAAATTTTCAGGGCGGCGGCCGATGCTGAGAAAATAACCGATTATGTTATGAATTTCGAAAAGGAAAAGGCTGTTACCCATGAAAATACTGTCGTCCATACTGATAAAGAAGCCTACACCCTTAAACAGGAACCGCCGATATTCGCTAAAACCGATATACGGCTTATGGTTGACTACAAACAGCGTCGGGAGGCTAAGGAAAAGGGGGCGCGTTGGGATAAAGACCTGAAAACATGGTATGCGCCGAAAGGAGAAAATCTTAATAAATTTACCGCATTTATGGGGGAGAAAGTTGTAAATCTCCGGGATACTAAGATTTACGGAAGCTATGAGGAAAAAGACCGGATAAAGGTGTTAGGGGGTATTTGGAACAGTGACAAAAAAGAATGGTATATCCCTGCGGGAAGCGATATTAAGGCCGTCCCGGAAAAGTTTTTTAAAGAACATGAAAAACAGCCACAGATTAGCGATAAACCGTCTTTTGCCGAGTTCGCCAAAGAACATGGTCTGCTTATCGACGGCGACCCGATAGCGGACGGCAAGTTTCATCGTGTACCGGTGGAGGACGGCAAACTAAGCGCTAAGGACGGTTCTTACATTTATTTTGACGACGCTGCCGGAAAAGCCGGTTGGATAAAAAATTTTAAGACCGGCTTTAAGGCTTCATACGGCGAGGGTAAAAAACGAACGGTCGAAATCAAACGCTTGTCGGCTGAAGAATTTACCGCAAGAGAAGCCGAAAGAAAAGCCGGATACGATGCTGTGGCGAAAAAGGCAAATTATCTGGTATCAAAAGTTTTTACCAAGGCCAAAAATCATCCTTATTTGGAAACAAAGGGGATTAAGCCCCACAACGCCCTGGTAGATAAAGAAGGGACACTTATTATTCCTTTAACTAACTCTGAAGGAAAAATAAGAACTTTCCAGCGTATCGAGGCTAACGGAACAAAGGGCTATATCAAAGGCGGAGAAAAGGCGGGGACATATTAATAGTTTCGGTTCACCAAAAGATAAAATGCTTATATGCGAGGGTTTTGCTACTGGAGCCAGCCTTTACGAAGCTACGCGTATTCCAACGCTTGCGGCAATGGACGCGGGCAACCTTGAACGAGTGGCCACGGATATGAGAAATAAATACGGGGACAATATGAAGATAACCATAGCCGCCGATAATGACCACACAACCTCTGGGAATCCCGGCGTTACTTATGCGGAAAAAGCTGCCGCAGCCGTAAGGGGAACCGTCGTTATTCCTAAGTTCGACGAAAAAGAAAAAGCGCAGAAACTTACGGATTTTAATGATTTAGCGCAATCCAGGGGAAAAGAAACTGTGAAAGAACAGATATACGCCCAGGATAAAGAGCTTGCTCATGCGAAGGAAATAGAAAAATAGCCGTCCGTTATTGACAAAATCCAGATGAATTATTATATTTAACACAGACGGAGCGCCGAGCACGGTAACTCCTGTTAGTCAAGAGAATTACATAAGTAACCCGCCTTTCCTCGTCAGTAGGCGGGTTTACTTATTTCCAGCTATTTACAGCTACTGCCAAAATTATAATTATAATGGAGTAAGTAGCGCAGCTCTCAATAAGCATGGCCGCACCTCCTAAAAGAAGTGAGCCAACCGCCCAGACGCTTCCGCCTGCAAGGCCAATATAATTAATCATCCGATAAATAGCAACTAAAACAGCACTATCTTAATATTCATATTTCTGGCAAGCTCTTTGCTTAAAACCCATTAAAACATGCAGTAAATAAGTTATGAAGCGAGGGGTTTTATGTTGTTCAAAGAATATGTCGACAACCACTATATTCCATACCATTCAGGCAAAACAAAAAATGCAAAAAGCTTAAAAAATGATTTAAAAATGCTTGATATTATGTCTTCTTATAACATTTCCGATACAGAGCTTAAACGAATATCGCCGACCGATATCACACTTCTGCTGTCAACACTGGAAAAAGACAGACACATCGCTAAATCAACGGTAAACCGATACCGCTCAAGGTTAAACGCAGTATTCAACCACGCGCTTATGAACAGGCATGTCGAATTCAATCCGGTAAGATTCATAAAAAAATACAAGGAATATCCGAGAGGAAGGTATTTATCCGAAGAAGAAATTTTCGCCTTATTGAGCGAATGCAGGAAAAGTAAGAATGCGGAGCTTTATACAATAGTCGTATTGGCGTTGAATACGGGAATGAGGGCCGGCGAAATATTAAATCTGGCAGTTGATAATATAATGGAAAAATTTATATCCCTTTCCGGCAAACAAACCAAATCAGGATTACCCAGAATCGTTCCCCTTAACGAATCCGCCGTAAAAGTATTAAAAAACCATATTGAAAGCACCGCAGCAGCAAGCGGACATATTTTTAAAAGCCGCAGTATTCGGGAATGCTTTAAATACGCCAAAATCAAAGCAGAAACAGGTGGCCTGCGTTTTCATGACCTAAGAAAATCATTCTCCGCTTATTTAAAAATATATCGGAACATACCGGCATAACGGCAACGGAGCGTATTTAGGTATCAGCCAAATGAAATTTCTTGACAGCGTCGGAATTTTACGTTTTATTTAAACAGGCAAAATCCCGACAGCAGGCGGTTATTTTTCATTAACCGCAATTATTAATAGCATGCCCAAGTGGCGGAATGGTAGACGCAGCAGACTCAAAATCTGCCGCAGGCGACTGTGTGGGGGTTCGAGTCCCCCCTTGGGCATTTTCATTATTCCGCACTGTTCCCTATTGATACACAAAACCATTATTAACAAGCATTAATGCCGATTTTTTCTTCCGGGTCATTTCCGCTTAAACCGATATAAAACGATAAACCTCGACAGGATAAAGCGTCGGGGATTATAATTTTACAATAAATTCCAACATGACGCATTTATTTTTGAGCAAAAAGACGCCTTACTGGTATACGCCCTGCATAATTTGACGCTCCATAATAAAGTGCGGTCTTGCGCACATAAGCGCCGCGGCCGGAAACACCCGCCGACAAAAATACGACATGGCTATAGCAGGCATAAACCGCAAAGTAAACATAAGATAAAGGGATACGCCTTTTTAAACGGACGGTAAAACCTTCGCAGGCGCAATATTTTCCCTTTCAACGCAAAACATCACGCCTATAGAGAAGGTCAGAAGTATTTTGAAAAAACCGATTTAAAGCCCTTAAATTCGTGGCCCTCCGCCTTATCCTTAGAAAACTTGCGGTATTCCGCAGGAGGGTTATAAAAAAAGGGCCGTGTAAGTTTATCGTGGTCGATAAGCTTATCGCTTTTCGTAACCCATACCCTTACCTTTTCCGGGCAGTATCCTGAATAGGCCGTAAGGCTAAGCTGCTGAGCCATAACGATATCCTTTACTGGCACGGCGGAGGTAAGACCGCTTATGATAAGCTGGGGAAAAAGGCATGGATTAAGCAGCAGGCAGCCGCAGCGGGCAAGAGCGGAAACGTAAAGCGCGTAAAGGCCTCCTAACGAGCTTCCCACGATAAAGGTCTCATCCCCCGCCCCTCTGACGTTCTTAACAAGACCGTCAAGAAGCGACTTAACCTCTTTGCCTGAAGCAAGGTTGAAATCGGGAGCCTCAACGTTTTCTTCACCGAGTATTTTTTTCATTATAAGCGCCTTTTTAGCCTGAGGGCTGCTTCCGAAACCGTGAAAATAATAATATTTCATAATTCACCAAGCCTTTTAATATTTTTATCCATATAATAAATATACGCCTAAAAAACCGTAACCGGTGCAAAAGTTTTGTAAAAATAAGTCTAATTGCGCCCCTGCCGGAAGCCTCCCATACTGCCGCGCACCGGCATTATATTCGCCTTCCTGCGTTTGCGGAGGTTTTTTTCAGATCTATTACATGCTTGGGCATACACGCCTGTAAAACACATCCGCTTATTTTTATTCGGATCAGATATTATAAACGATAATCGTTCACAAATAAATATTTATATGATAAAATACGGTTTCATAACGGAGGGTGGAGACAATGTCGTTCAATATAAAAAATACTTATAAGATTCTCATAGTCGACGACGATAAAATAATCAGGGCCATGCTCCACTCTATTTTTAAAGACGAACGATATTCCATAACGGAAGCCGACAGCGGGGAAATGGCCCTGGAAATAATCCCTGAAATAATGCCGAATCTGGTATTGCTCGATATAATGATGTCCGGCATAGACGGTCTTGAGGTGTTAAAGCGCATACGGGCAAACGATAAGTTCAAATTTATTAAAATAATCCTTTTAAGCTCCAAATCGGACGTGCAGGAAAGGCTCAAAGGCTACGAGCTTGGAACGGACGACTATATGATAAAACCTTTTGTAGGCGGCGAGCTGCTGGCTAAAGTAAACGTATTTATGCGCATGGATTATATGGAAAATAAAAACTCCGGGCTTGAGGAGCTTGTGCGCAAAGAGGTGGAAAAGCACAAGCAGCAGGAGGAATATCTGCTGTCGAAGGCGAACCTGATATCCATGGGGGATATGGTCATAGCCATAGGCCATCACTGGCGCCAGCCTCTGAACGCCCTCGGCCTCACTATACAGGATATTCACGACGCTTTCCTCCACGGAGAGCTTACGGAAGAATACCTTAGTAAAAGCGTAGATTCCGCCATGAAAAATATAACTTTCATGTCAGAAACAATAGACAGCTTCTTCCAGACGGTAAAGGACGATAAAAGCGACCATATATTCTGCGCTTCCTGCGCTATGGCTGAAGTTATAACCCTTATGAAAAGCAGGCTTGACGCGGAAAATATCTTCGTAACGGTAAACAGCCTCCCCTGGGAAGCATACCTTAAAGACACTACGGTAAAATACTACATACGAGGGAAAGAATGGATTTTGAAACAAGCCTTTGCGGATATACTTCACAATTCTGCGGATGCCGTATTAAAAAAATCCAGAGAAAGCCGCGAAAAGGGAATGGAATTTAAGGGTATAATCAGGATAAAGCTATGGAAGGACTTAAACACCGTTTATATAACCGTCACGGATAACGGCCCCGGAATACCGGAAGATAAAATACAGCGGGTTTTCGAGCCCTACTACACTACAAAGGAACAGGGAGAGGGCGTAGGGCTCGGACTCTATTTTTCAAGAACACTGATAGAAAAACAGTTCGGAGGAAAATTCTTTATAAAAAACTCGGATAACGCGTCCATATTCTGCATAGAACTGCCGGAAGCCCCCGGAAAGGACGTACAAAGCAGCGGCGACCGCGTCTGACCGGGCTCTATCATTCCACCGGTTCCGCAAGATCGTCCACAAGGTTCTGCATAGTTTCCACGATGTCGGATATTACGGCTTCATCCATCATGGGCAGAGTGTCAGCTCCGCTGTCCACCATCTGCTTAAGCTCGCCGACAGCCCTTGTCAGGTGGGAAAGGTCTCCCTGAGCCTTGGCCATCATCTCCACCGCTTCAAGGAGGGAGTTAAACTCTTTGGATTCCAGTATGTCTAATTCTTCCGCTCTCACGCTTTTTTCCATAAACCACCTTCCACATCAATAATGACAGTTAAAAGCAAAAAATATGCCATAAACCGGAGGAATATTTTGCCTTAATAAACCCGTTTAAGCCTGCAAAGCGGAAAAAGCGCTTTCTCCCGCGCGGCAAACAAGAGCTGTGGGTTTTATGCGCAAAATAAAACGCAAAGCCTTTTCCGCGGATTTTTTTCTGGAATTATATTTCCCGTCATAGTATTATTTGCCCATACATACCCGGACAGTTTTGCCGACGTATTCGCAACTTTTTTGGAGAGTATTCATTTATGAGCCTTGTCGTAGACGCGTTAAAGAAACTGAAACATGAAAATAAGCAGGCGGCAGATATACAGGCGCCGCCTTCAATGAAAACCGAATATATAGACAATGACGGAGAAAAAAACGGTAAAAGCGAAGTCGGCAAAGGATTTATCGCGGCGGCCGTCGTGCTGTGCGTGATTATAGCGGCCGCCGCAATAGTGGGCGTCGCAAGGCGTACTAAAGACACCGTTTCCATGACCGGCAAAGCCACCATAGTGGCCCAAAAGGAAGCAAAGCCTCAAAGCGGCACGTTAAAGCTTAACCAGACTCCGGCCGTGAAAAAGGCGGAGCCAGCCGCACCGGCTGCCGGAGCGCGAACACCCGCCGAAAAACCGACGGCAAAAATAGGCGCCGCCAACCCGCGGACAGGCTCCGAAGGGATATTCCCCATGAACGCGGCAAAAACAGCCGCGCCTGTGAAAAATACGGAAACAGGCGGCGTAAAGGGCGAATATATAGACCCGCTCAACGCCCTTTCCGGGGGGAAAGCTCCAGTAAAAAAAGAAACGACGCAAAAAACTCAGAAAAAACCGGTAAAAGCCCCCGAACCGGAAAAAACGCCGAAAACAACAGCGTCGGCGCCGTCCAAATCGCCTGCGGCTGCCGCCGTGCCTCTCCAGGCCAATCAATCCCCGATAGACATGGGCACGAACTCCGATTATTTAAGCCTTCTTTCCCAGGGCAAATCCGCCTGGGATAAAAAAGATTATAAATCCGCTCTTGATTATTATACCAAAGCCTACGAAATGAGGGGCGAACAGCCAGTCGCGGGAAATATCGCCACGCTTTACCTTGCCGCGGGAGAACCCGGCAAAGCTGTAAAAACCGTAAAAGAAACGGGCCTGAGGAATATAACCACAGTAAGCAGGCTTATTATTGAAATGGTAAATAAAAATTTCATATACGAAGCCAACGAACTGATAAAATACTCCCGCGTGCTTAATGACAACGGAGAGCTGGCCTATGCGGAAGGCTATTATCATCATAATAACAGAAGCTATCAAAAAGCCATGATAGCTTTTAACAGGGCGAGGGGCCTGAATCCTTCCGAAGCGGTATACGCTTATTCATACGCAAGGGCTCTGGACGCCGACGGCAAATACGCGGAAGCGGCGGACGCATATAAAAGCGCCCTGGCCCTAAATCCCGATAAAAAAACGGAAGAATACTCTAAAGCAAGGATAGAGGCTCTAAAAGAATATATAAAATAACGCAGCTATACCCTTACAAAGATCAATGTAAAGTTATGGAAAGTATTTATAATACGGCGGCTTGCGGCGGCAACCAATAATAAGGCTAAAAACATCTGATAACACATCCAAAGGGCAAGGCTCAGAGTCTGCCTTGCCTGAGCAGGTCTTATTAAAAACGCTTTTGACGGCAAATGTGCATTATTATAATTATTTGCCATAACTAT
>CANTXF010000017.1 GCA_947853665.1 uncultured Deferribacterales bacterium
GAGCAGGTCTTATTATGAATGTTTTTGACAGTACGGAGCATTATTATAATTATTTACCATAACTATCTACGTTAGATGATATTTGCCGATAATTATAATACCGGCTCGTCAGGGGGCGCAATCCTGAATAATAAGGTCTTACGCAGGCAAAATAAATTTAGGGAATCGGCCCTAAAGACGCTGCCCTGCAGGAACGCTTAGGGTGAGGTCATTCACAGGCGTGAGCAGGCAGCCGTATTATAAATATTTTCCATGATTTTACTTAATCAGCCTTATGGATAGTCGCTAAAATCCATATAATGGCCGCGATTAAATTTATTCCTCGATTATATTCTAACACAGATTGGGATAAAATTATCGTAAATATTGACCTATGGAAAAGGAACCGGCTTGATTGAGCGGTTCTCTCTTTGATAAAGGCGGCTTGCGCCCGCTTGCGGGGGAGTTTATCGGGATTTTGATGTATGCGCTCTTCTTAGATAAAGCTGCGGCTTGCCTTAATATGCTGTTTTTATGGCGGATATTCTGACCAGGCCGCTTTCTGCTTCTCTGTCGGCTGGCGGATTTGCTTTCCGGTGAGGCCGCCCGTTTATATTAACTCGGCCGGCAAAAAAAGCGGCGGGTATTTACCCGCCGCTTTATTGTTTTGACCGTTTATATTTTTAAGCGGTTTCCTCTTCCTCGTCCTTTTTATCCGGAAAGAGTTTTACGGATATGGTCATTACCGCTTTAAAGAAATACGGTATGAACATCGGCGCCAGAACCGTGGCGAATATCATACCGCCCACTACCGCCGTGCCCAGAACGTTACGGCTGGCGGCTCCCGCGCCCGTGCTTATGGCAAGAGGCAGACAGCCGAATATAAATGCCAGCGATGTCATTATGATAGGCCTGAAACGCAGCCTTGCGCCTTCCTGGGCCGCTTCCATAATAGACATATGGCCTCCGCGGAATTTTTCCACCGCGAATTCCACTATCAATATGGCGTTTTTAGCCGACAGGCCTATAAGCGTGACTAGGGCCACCTGGAAATAAATATCGTTGCTGTAGCCCGAAAAATAAGTGGCAAGCCCCGCGCCCAGTATGGCGAAAGGCACGGATATGATAACCGCCAGAGGCAGAGACCAGCTTTCATACTGGGCCGCGAGAATAAGGAATACCATTACCATTGCCAGTATAAGCACGGCGGAAGTTCCGCTGGAGGTTATCTTCTCCTGATAGGCCGAGCCGGACCATGCTATAGTATAATCGCCGGGAAGTATGCTTTCGGCTATTGTTTCTATGGCGTCCATAGCTTCGCCCGAGCTGTAACCGGCGGCAGGGCTTCCCATTATTTTACCCGCCGGGAATCCGTTAAACCTTTCTATGGTGTTGGCTCCGCCCACTTCTTCAATTTTAATGAATTCGGATACGGGTATCATGGCTCCCGAACTGCTGCGCACATGGAGCTTTTTAAGCTCGTCGGGAGTGGCCCTGAATTTGGCGTCCGCCTGGGCGTATACCCGATAGGCTTTTCCGAACATGTTAAAGTCGTTTATATAGTATTTGCCGAAGGTGGACTGCATCACGGCGAACACGTCGCTTACGCTTACGCCCATGGACATGGTTTTTTCCCTGTCTATGGTGAGCACAAGCTGGGGCGAGCTTACGGACATCATGGAAGTAACGCCCGTAAGAGCGGGGTTTTTCCTGGCTTCCGCTATTATGGCCTGCACGTAGCCGTAGAGCTTATCCACAGGATCTCCGGCCCTGTTCTGTACCCACATTTCAAAGCCGCCGGTGGTGCTCATGCCGGATATGGGAGGCGGGTTGAATGCTATCGCCATACCTTCGGAAAGGCCCATGCCCATGCCGTAAAACTGCTTGGTCATATCGAAAGAGGACATGCCAGGCTGTTCCCTCAGGCTCCAGTCCTTCAGCTTGACGAAATAGGCCGCGTAGTTCGGTTTCAGGGAGAAAGAGAACATATCCATACCCGTAAAGCTCGTTACCTTATCAACGGCGGGGTTTGCCATTACCATTTTATTGAGCTTTTCCACCGCTTCGTCGGTACGGTTTATGGACGCGCCTTCGGGCAGCATAAGCACGCCCATGATAACGCCCTGGTCTTCGTCGGGTACGAGGCCGCTGGGGATTTTAGAGAGCAGCAGAGCCGCGCCGGCTATTACCGCAGCGTATAGAACCACGGTTACCGTGTTCCACCTGAGGAGTCTTTTTACGATTCCCAGATATCCGCTGGTGGTTTTATCGAAAAATTTGTTAAACCAGTTGAAGGCTCTGGATTTTTCCGTTTTACCTTTTTTCAGTATGAGCATACATACTGCCGGGGTAAAGGTCAGGGCCACTATACCGGAAATTACGACGGATATTACGATGGTTATGGCGAACTGCTGATACATGCGCCCGGCCATTCCGCCCATAAAGGCCACTGGTATAAACACGGAGCAAAGCACGAACACGACCGCGATAACCGGCCTTGTAACCTCGTTCATAGCCTGGGCCGTGGCTTTGCGCACGGACAGGGATGTGGTCGTCATTATACGCTCCACGTTTTCAAGGACGATGATCGCGTCGTCCACCACAAGGCCGATAGAGAGAACCATGGCGAACATGGTAAGGGTATTTATGGAAAATCCCAGAGCGTACATTCCCGCAAACGTGCCTATAATGGATACGGGAACCGCCAGGCACGGTATCAGCGTCGCCCGCCAGTTCTGCAGAAATAGGAACACGATGATAAACACCAGTACCATAGCTTCGATAAGGGTCTTTACAACTTCCTCTATCGATATCTGTATGAAGGTGGTGGTATCGAAGGGAATATCGTAGGACACGCCTTCCGGAAAGTTTTCCGCCAGCTCCGCCACCTTGGCTTTTACCCTTTCCGCCGTGGCGAGAGCGTTTGCTCCGGGGGAAAGGAATATGCCTATCGGCGTGGTGTCCTGACCGTTAAGACGGCCTATAAAGCTGTAATCCTCTGCGCCCAGTTCCACGCGGGCCACGTCTTTTACCCTTAAAATGCTTCCGTCCGTATTGGTGCGCAGTATTACGTTTTCAAATTCCTTCGGATCGGAAAGCCTGCTGGGGGCGATAACCTGCCAGTATACGTCCGAGCCTTCTATCATGGGGGCGTCCCCCACGGCTCCGGCGGCAAACTGGGCGTTCTGGGCCGTTATGGCGGCTCCCACGTCCGCGGGAGTCAGGCCGAAGCCCGCCAGCTTGTTAGGGTCGAGCCAGAGCCTTATGGAATAGTCCTGCGAAGCGAAGTTTCTCACGTCTCCCACGCCGTTTACCTGTTTAAGGTCGTCTATAACGTTAAGCTGGGCGTAGTTTGAAAGGAATATGCTGTCGTATCTGCCGTCGGGCGACGTAAGGGCTACCATCATAAGCATGGAGGGGTTACGCTTTACAACCGTAACGCCTATCTGCCTTACTTCCGCCGGAAGGCGTGAAAGGGCCTGCTGTACCCTGTTGTTTACGTTGATTGTGGCCATGTCCGGGTCGGTGCCGATAGCGAAGGCTATGCTGAGCATCATAGAACCGGAGCCGCTTACGGAGTTCATATAAATCATGTCCTCCACGCCGTTTATCTGGCTTTCCAGAATAGAGGCCACGTTCTGGGATATTGTATCCGCGCTGGCTCCGTTATATGTGGCGACCACATAAACCTGAGGCGGGGTAAGGTCGGGATACTGTTCGATAGGCAGTATCCTTATACAGATAAAGCCCACAAGGGTTATCAATATCGAAATGACCGTCGCGAAGATCGGCCGTTTAAGAAAAAATCCTTCTTTTACTTCCATTTAGCGCCTCATTTAGCCTGGCCGGCGGGGGCGCTGGGAGCTATCTGCACCTGGGCGCCTTCCGCTACTTTGTTCTGGCCTTCCACGATTATCCTTTCGCCGGCTTTAAGGCCGTCGGCCACGAGGAAATCGTTGCCGATGTTCATGGCCATGGTTACAGGCCTGTAATGGGCCGTGTTGCTTTCGTCAACGACTATCACCATGGTTTTGTTGCCCATCTTGAGTATGGCTTTCTGGGGTATTATTATGGCGTCTGTCAGGGTGAAGCCCATAAGCTCCGCCGTGGCGAACTGGCCCGGCAGGAGTATCAGGTTCGTGTTGGGAAATTCCGCCCTTACCTTAATATCGCCCGTAGTGGCGCTTACCTGCTTGTCGAAAAAGGTTACCTTACCGATGTCTGTATAGGCCGTGCCGTCTTCAAGGAGGAGCTTTACGGTAAGCTCTTCCGTCTTGAGCTTTTTCTGGGCGGCCAGCGTCCTGAGCATACTCATGGTGGAAGCTGGAACGGAAAAATTGACGTATATGGGGTCCACCTGATTTATTACCGTAAGGGGCTGGGTTGCCGCGGCGGATATAAGGTTCCCCTCGGAATAGCTGGACTTGCTGGAATATCCTGAAACTGGAGCCACGACGGAGGTATATCCCAACTGTATTTTAGCGTTGTCCACGGCGGCTCTGGCCGTTTCGAGCTGCCCCAGGGCCGTGTCGTAGGAAGCCTGGGCCGCGTCGTAGTCCTTTTTGCTCATGGCGTTTTGCTTATAAAGGTTCTGCGCCCTTTCGTAATTAAGACGGCTTTGCTTTACGTTAGCCTCCGCCTGGGCGAGAGAACCCTGAGCCTGTGTAAGGGCCGCGCGGTAAGTGTCCGGCTCTATCACGAACATAACGGAGCCCGCTTTTACGAACTGGCCTTCCGTATATTTTTTTTCTTTTAATATGCCGGATACCTGCGCTCTTACGTCCACGGCTTTAGAGCCTTCGGTCTGGGCGATATAACGGTCCGTGTAGGGGGTGTCCTTCTGCTCCACCGTCATTACCTGGACGAGAGCCGGAGGCATCTGCCCCGCCGCCTGCTGGGCTCCTCCCTTGTCGGAAGAACATCCGGCCGCCGCCATAGCGAGGGTCAGTCCCAATAACGGAAAACATTTTTTTAAACGAGAAATCTTCATACTCAACTCCATGCTGTATCAGCCAACAAAAATTATCCTAGTTATGTCTATTTGTCAATATATACAATTGGAAATAAATCGGCTATATAGGATAGCATGTAACATATATTAAATGCAAGAAACTTGTATGTAAGACGGGTTTGATCTTTCCCCGGTTCACGCATTTTCGAAAAATTGTAAATCGGTTAACGGTTTGCTTCCCTCCGGCGTTTTTATTTTATTGACGGAGAGCGGCGCTAAACTTATAATACGCATAAAATAAGGAAAAACCGGAGTCTGCCGGGCAAAGGGCGTTTTTCCGCTCACGGGGCTTTTTGGCCCGGCGGTTAAATAATAAAAAATACGGACGGATTTGATGGCTTATAACGATCTGCGGGATTTTCTTTCCGCTTTGGAAAAAGCCGGGGAGCTGCGCCGCGTGAAGGCGGAGGCGGACCCGGAGCTTGAAATAACGGAAATAACCGACAGGGTGTCGAAAAATTTCGGCCCGGCCCTGCTTTTTGAGAACGCTAAGGGTTCGGCCCACAGCCTGGCTATAAATATCTTCGGCTCGGAAAAGCGTATGTGCATGGCTCTGGAGGTGGACTCTCTCGACGACCTGGGCGCGAGGATAATCAACCTTGTGGATAAAAACGTGCCCCAGAACCTTATGGATAAGCTCAAAACCCTGCCCGCCCTTATGGAGCTGAGCAGCATACTTCCCAAAACAGTGAAAAAGGGCCCCTGCAAGGAAGTCGTCCTTAAAGGGGACGATATAGACATTCTTAAATTCCCCGTATTGAAATGCTGGCCGGGAGACGCCGGCAGGTTTATAACCATGCCCTGCGTGTTTACTAAGGACCCGGAAAACGGCTCCCGCAACTGCGGAATGTACCGTATGCAGGTATACGACGGCGCCTCCACGGGGATGCACTGGCATACCCACCACACGGGGGCGGAGCATTTCAGGAAAGCCGCCCGTATGGGGCTTGACAGGCTGGAGGCAGCGGTGGCTCTGGGGCCAGACCCGGCCGTTACCTTTTCCGCCACGGCTCCCGTGCCCGACGGAATAGACGAAATGCTCCTTGCCGGCTTCATAAGGAAAAAGCCGGTGGAGCTTATAAAGTGTGAAACGGTGGATATAGAGGTGCCCGCAAACAGCGAGATCGTCCTGGAGGGCTATGTGCCCGTAGGCGAGCTGCGCAGGGAAGGGCCCTTCGGAGACCATACGGGCTATTATTCTCTTGCGGACGATTACCCCGTTTTCCATATTACCTGCATAACCCACAGGAAGGACGCCGTATATCCCGCCACCATAGTGGGCAAGCCGCCTATGGAGGATTGCTACATGGGAGTCGCCACGGGCCGCATATTCCTGCCCCTGCTAAAAAAACAGGTTCCCGAAATCGTGGATATGTCCATGCCGCTTGAAGGCGTGTTTCACAATATAATGTTTCTTTCCATCGATAAAAAATATCCCATGCAGGCCCACAAGGTTATGAATTACGTATGGGGCACCGGCCAGATGATGTTTACCAAGATGATAGTCGTAGTGGATAAGGACGTGGACGTGCGCAATATGAGCGAAGTCATGTGGAGGCTGGGCAACAACGTGGACTGGGCAAGGGACGTTACGGTAGTGAAGGGCCCGGTGGACACGTTGGACCACTCCTCCCCCTATCCCTACTGGGGCAATAAAATAGGCATAGACGCCACGAAGAAGCTGCCCGGGGAAGGCCATATGAGAGAATGGCCCGACGACATAGTGATGAGCGGCGATATAAAAGACCTGGTTACAAAACGCTGGAAGGAGTACGGCATTGATGACTAAGGACGATAAAGGCCTCAAGGCGTTCAGACAGTATCTGGAATCCCTTTTTCCCGCGCCGGAATGCGCCCTGAAATTCGCCACTCCGTTTCAGCTGCTCGTCGCGACCATAATGTCTGCCCAGTGCACGGATAAACAGGTCAATAAGACTACTCCCGGCCTTTTCGCCAAGTATCCCGACGCAAAGTCCATGGCCGGGGCGGAGCTTTCCGATATAGAGGAGACGATAAGGTCCATAGGCATATATAAGAACAAAGCCAGAAACATCCATAACGCGGCCAAAGCCATTATGGAAAATTTCGGCGGCGAGGTGCCCCGCACCATGGAGGAGCTGACCTCTCTCCCCGGCGTAGGCAGGAAAACCGCCAACGTGGTGCTGGGCAACGCTTTCGGCGTGCCCGGCATGGTGGTGGACACCCATGTGAAACGCATAGCCAACCGCTTCGGCCTTACTAAAAATCAGGACCCGGCAAAAATAGAGCAGGATTTGATGAAGCTGATACCCAGCGAAAGCTGGACGGATTTTTCCCATCAGCTGGTACTTTTCGGCAGAAGCGTGTGCGACGCGAGAAAGCCGGACTGCGCCGGATGCGGGGTATCTGAAATATGTCCTTCGGCGGTAAAAAAATGAAAACTCTTTATTTCGATATGCCCTCCGGTATTTCGGGCGATATGGCCCTGGCATGTCTTTTCCAGCTTGGAGCGGACGCGGAGGCTTTTTCGGATGCGGCTTCCGGTATTCTTGGCGCTCCGGTAAAGGTGTCGCTTGAAAAGGTCATGCGCGGAGGCGTTTCCTGCGGCCGCCTTAAGATAGAGGCCGGCGATACGGCCGGGGATCTTGAAAGCTTCAGGGATATGAGGAAGATGATAGTAAGCTCCTCCGTGCCGGAAACGGTTAAATCCAACGCCATAAAGACGATTTCCATTCTTGCCGAGGCTAAGAGCCTGGTTCACGGCGTTCCGGTGGAGGATATACGTTTCAATAAAGCGGGAGCGGCGGATAAGCTGATATGCTGCGCGGGCTTCGCCTGGTGCGTAAACGAACTTGGCATCGGCAAAGTAAGGGCCAGCCGCCCCGTTTTTGGATGCGGCTGCGTAAATACTGAGGACGGCCCCATGCCTTCGCCAGCTCCTGCTACCCTTAAAATCCTTGGCGGAGTGCCTGTAAAGCGGATAGATGCGGAAGGGGAGCTTACCACCCCTACGGGAGCCGCCATACTTAAAACCTATGTGTCAGAATTTTCCAACTCCTTTCACGGTCAGGTAGGGCGGGATTGTTACGCCGCCGGTTTAATGGAGTTTGAGGGGACGCCTAATTTTACGCGAGCCGTTCTTTTCGAGGACGATAAGGCCGAAAATAAAGACGAAGTCCTGCTTATGAAAACCAATATCGACGATATGAGCGGTGAAAATTTCGGCTTTCTCCTCAATACTCTTATGGATATAGGCGCTCTCGACGTAAGCTACTCTCCCGCCTACGGCAAGAAAAACAGGCCCCTTTATATGCTCACCGTTATGCTTCCCAAGGAAAGGGAGAAGGAGATAGCGAAAATAATATTCCGCTACTCCACGACGGCCGGCATACGCGTCCAGACGGTGGACAGGCTCGTTATGGGGAGGGAAATGATATCCGTAAGCATCGAAGGCGAGCCGGTCAGCGTGAAGCGCCTTTATTATAACGACATAGAAAAATTCTGCCCCGAGTGGGACGACTGCGTGAGAGTATCAAAAAAAATAATCACCACGCCTACCGACGTTCACTGCCGGGCGACGCTGCTTGCGGCGAAGGTTAAGGAAAAGGATGAAAGATAAAGGATATATACAGATATACACCGGAAACGGCAAAGGGAAAACCACCGCATGCATGGGCCTTGCGTTAAGGGCCGCCGGGGCCGGTTACAGGGTTTTTATAGGCCAGTTTATGAAAGGCGCCGGTTATTCGGAGCTTAAATCAGTGGAAATGCTCTCTCCCTATGTGGAGATAAAGCAGCTCGGAGGGGAGTGTTTCGTTTTCGGCAAACCGTCGGCGGAGGATTTCAGGCTGGCCGCGGAAGGCTTCGAACTTTGCAGGAAGAATATGCTTTCCGGCAAATACGATATTATTATAATGGACGAGATAAACGTTGCCCAATCTATCGGCCTCGTTCCTCTGAAAGACGTGCTGGCCCTTATGGACGAGAAGCCGGAGAATGTGGAGCTTGTTATGACTGGGCGCGGCGCGGCTCCGGAAATGATGGAAAAAGCCGATCTGGTAACTGAAATGCGTGAAATAAAGCACTACTATCAAAAAGGCGTGGAAGCCAGAACCGGTATAGAAAAATAGCCTGTCTTTCCTGCCCGGCGGCTTTAATCTCCGGAGTTTTCAGAAATCATAAGCCACGTTTATTTATTATATGTTTGCAGCATAACTGCGGAAATCTTTTATGACCGCCGCTTGTATGTATGGCTAACAACCTGCTCCAATCGTTTTGTTTCTCCGGATAGAATATGTCCGCAGGCGGCAGCTTATTTCCCGTATACAGCCAGATCGTTCTTTCTCTGAATTGATTTTAACGCAGACTTTTGAAAACGCTTGACATCCCCCCCCCGACTGTAAAATAGGCATTGGGCATAAAAGGAGGGATTAATGGTAAAAGCATTTCATATCTTTGTTGTATTGACAATATCGGCTTTATCCGTTTCATGTTCAGGCGGGGAAGGGGAAGGCAAAACTGTTCTTTATAAGGGTATGCTTGAATACCCTGGCAGCTTTGACGCCAATGTTTGTATCGATGAAAATCTGAACGGCTACGCGGACGATGAAAACTGCCAGACTATTACCAATATAGACGCGGAATACAGCATTGCAGGCTCCGCAGGCGGGTTTCCGCTTGCCGCAGGTATTTATGCCGAAAGCGCCATTACCGCTGAAAGGGCAGTCGAGCCTATTTACGACAATGTTCTGTCGTCTCCCGCTGAATCTACAGAAAAAATATCCATATTTACGACTTTTATAAAATACGCTATGGACGCGGATCCTGCCGTAAAATTCGGGGAAGCCGAAAAGCGTGTGACGGCCGACCTGAACCTTATGGAGGGTGAAGATGCCAATAGAGACAAACTATCGGCCTTGCTGCATAAACAGAAGGAGGCTCTTTCTTATATAAACAGAGGTATGGACGGAGGTCTTACGGCAGATTATGTGCCTGCCGTTATGGCGGAGATTATGTCCGGTCTCAAAGGGCTGGGAAGCAAAACCACTGAAGAAATTAAATCTGAAAAAGTTGAAGACCTTATTCAACAGGATATTTTTGATAGCATGGAAATCAAAAGAATAGCGGAGGAGATAAAAAGAACAGTTAAAAAAATGGCCGCAGCAGACGAAGTGGACTTCGGGAAAGTAACTATACCGGATAATGAGGATGAGAGCGTCTTTCAGGGAAAACACCCCATTACGTTTAGTAATGACGGCGGCAAAGAGGCGTATGTTTTGATAGGTTGTTATTCTCAAACCGTATACGTTCATGCGGCGGATAAAAACGGTGTGATCATCAGAGAACCCATAACTTTTGATGCCGGTGAAACGCGGGATCTGAATCTCGTTCTGCAGGTGTCTACCGAACTGGAACCCGGCCTGGTAGAATCGGATTTTTATATTGCTGCATATTCATCTGAGGATTATGAAAAGTACGGCCTCATTAATGAAAACAGCCAGATAACGCGCGAATTCGCAGACGAGGCCATAGACGTATTTAAAAAAGCTGTAAAAAAACGCTATTTCTGCAAATTTGACGGAGTTAAAGAATAGCTTTGCGTCGGGCCGTGGTTTTGTGTGTACCCGGCGGCTTTTTAAGGGTCCCGGTTGACACGGGGCCTTTATGATGTTACATTCAATAGGTCGGAAGCGGTCGCTTTTTCCAAATTTTGCACGGACGCAAAATTACCTGACACGGGGGTCTTGCGGACGTTCTTTTGCCCGTAGGCTCCTTAAAACATGTTTTGGGAGATTTTTATGGGTATCGAGAAAATCGGGCTCAACGCGGTTCATATTCCCCGCGTGCGCCCCAAAGATGAAACGCACAAAATGATTCAGCGCAGCAACGCCGTCCGCGAGGACGCCTATATGCACGTCAAATGGTCTCAGGAAAACGAAAACCAGCGTTTAAAGGCCGAATCCTTCCGGATATCCGACATCAATAAGATAAACCGGCAGGGCATGAACGCCCCGGCGCCCAACGTGCACCATTACGAACGGCCTTACAGATCAAACATACCCCACTATAAGCAGGACGTGGGCACGGTTTACGACATTCTGGCTTAAAAAACAGGCATATCCGGGAAGAGCTTAAGCATCAGCACTGTTATTTTGGTCATGTTGCCGGTTATAAGGACGAGGCCTATTATAATAAGCAGCGCTCCTGCGGCCCTTTCCACCCACACTATATATCTGCCCGCTCTGCGGACTGCGTTCATGGTTTCGCCGACGGCGAGAGCCGCTATTAAAAAAGGTATCCACAGGCCGAAAGAATATACGAGCAGAAGGCCCATGCCTTTATAGACCGAATCCTCGAAAGCCGCCAGAGCCAGTATTCCGGATAGTATCGGCCCTACGCAGGGCGTCCAGCCCAGCACGAAGGCGGCGCCCAGAAGGAATGCTTCCACAAAGAAAGGAAAGGCGTGCTTTTTGTAATCCACCCTGGCCTGCTTAAGCAGGAATTTTATTTTGAATACTCCGGCCATGTGGAGGCCGAATATCAGTATAATGACCCCCGCCGCCCTGGCAAGGACGTATTTGTATTCTGAAAGCGCCTGCCCCAGTTTCGTGGCGGTGGCGCCCAGAAGCACAAATATAAGGGTAAAGCCCAGGCCGAAAAATACGGCGCCAAGAACGGCCTTTACCCTGGGGGATACCTTTTCCGTCTTTTGCAGCTCCTCCAGAGTTTCCCCGGAAATAAAGGATATATAGCCGGGCAGGAGAGGCAGTATGCAGGGAGAGAGAAAAGTAAGAACGCCCGCTATGAATGCGCTTAAAAAAGTGGGGTTGTCCATGGTGGCGTAAGATCCTCCCTTAAAGGCGGAAAAATCCGGCGACGGTTTTCCGCGCAGTTTGAAAACTATTTTTGTATTTTCATGTCTGATTGTTTAGGTTATGTTATAGTTTATATCCGATGTCAAGTTTTTGAGGTTTTTAATATGAAAAAGTGGGTCAAATTTGCCGTAGCCGGGGCGGTAGCCGTAGGCGTTGTCGTCTATCTTATGACGGTGGGCCTTTCCCAGCACAGCATTTATTATGTGGAGGTCTCCGAGCTTCTTGAAAATCCCTCTAAATTCGACGCCAAAGGTACCCGGCTCAGCGGGGACGTGGTGGAGAATTCCGTAGTTAAGGACGTTATGGATAAAAAGCTGCTCCAGTTCAGCATTGCGGACCAGAAAGGCGCTTCCATGGCGGTGGAGTATAAAGGAGTGGTGCCCGACGCCTTTGAAGAGGGCGTTACCGTTATCCTGGAAGGAAACTACGACCCTATGAAAAAGGTTTTCCACGCCAGCACCCTTATGGCGAAATGCCCTTCCAAATACGAAGGTGAAGACCCGGCGGAACATACGGCTGCAATGCGCTAGTTTTTTGCGGTTCGGCGGTATATGGCTGGTATAGGCGGCGGTTTTCAGATACTGGGTTTGCTCGCGGGAGCCGCGTCGGCGGTTTTTTACGCCCTTGGGGCGCGCACGGGCCGCCCCGTTTTCCGCTCCTACGGAAACGCCCAGCGTTTTCTTATGCTCGTGTCCGTGGTTCTGGCTTTCGCCGTTTTGTGCCGCGCCGTTTTCGCGGACGATTTCAGCTTCCGCTACGTTTCTCTTTATTCAGACAGGACCCTGCCGTTAATATATAAAATAAGCGTTTTGTGGGCCGGTCAGTCCGGCGCTCTGCTTACGGCCTGCCTCGTTATGTCTTTTCTTGGCTTGTTTGAAATATGGCGCCTTGAAAAGGCGGAGGAAAAATACGCGTGCGCCGTAAATATGGTGAGCGTAATTTTCTGCTGCGTGCTCTTAGCCCTAACGGTTTTTATCGCAAACCCTTTCGCCGAGCTTGATTTTATCCCGGTAAACGGCTCCGGCCTTCCTCCCGTGCTGCAGAACGTGTATGTGTTTCTGTATCCCCTTTTTACCTGTTTGTGGATAGGAGGGGCGTCCATAATTTTTTCCCACGCTTTCGCGGCCCTTATTACGGGAGACCTTTCTCCCTACTGGATAAACCGGAGCCGCCCCTGGATATACGCGTCGTGGATTTTCGCGTCGGCCTCCCTTTTTGCCAGGAGTCTGTGGTCTTACGCCGTCCACGGAGACTTCTGGAACTGGAGCGTGCAGGAAATGACGGCGGTTCTCGCCCTTCTTTCCGTAACCGCCCTTATCCACACGTCAATGGCCTATGAGGCGAAAGGGCAGATGAAAACGCCCAGCTTTTTTTACGCCCTTGTTTTTTTTGAAACGGCGCTTTTCTCCCTGTATCTTACCCACAGCGGGGCGAAAGACGTTATAACTCCTTTTAAATACGCTTTGTGCGGCGCTTATATGCTTGTGGCGATGTTTCTCGCGGCGTTTTTTTTCACCGCCGCGGCTGCTGTCAACAGAAAAGGGCTGAGGCCCGCCTGCCGCGCCGCTCCTAACGCGAGATACGCGGCTTTGAGAATACTTAATATCGGTTTTTCAGCCGTTATTTTCTTCGTTTTCGCCGGAGTGCTTTTTCAGACCGCCGCGGGAGACAGCTCTATGCCGGGCAGGTATTATCTGCTTGTAATGGTGCCGTCGTGCGTCCTTACCGTTTCTTTTATGGGAGCCGTTCAGCTTTATCCGGTTTTTAAAGCGGGCTTCAGACGCGGGTTCAGGCCGGGAGGCCGCGTAATGTCCGCGGGGAGCGCGGCTTCCCACGCCGGGCTTATACTTGTTCTTGCGGGAGCCGCCCTTTCGTCCGTTTCCCACGGAGACGGGGAGATGATACTGTACCCGGGGGGAAGCGCCTCGTTCAGAGGCTACGAAGTAACGGTAAACGGCGTGAAATCCATGCAGAGGGATAATTATGTGTCCACGTTTGTCGATATTTCTTTATCTTCCGGCGAAAAGATGATAGGTAATATCTACCCCGAGATAAGGGGATATAATAACTCCAATAAACTTAAGGCGGAGACGAAAAGCGTTTTTTCCGGCCTCGGCGTTGTTTCCGTGGCTTTTTTAAGCTATGATTTTTCGTCCGGCGAGGTGAGGCTGCTGGTAATGGATTACCCTTTCGTACTTATGACCGCGCCCGGTTTCCTGCTCCTTATTTTCGGAGCTTTCCGGGCCATACGCAGAGGCTGGAACAACTGATGGAAAAAGCGCCGTTGGTCGCCCTGAGGGGCGTAGTCAAGCGGTACGGCCACGTCGCCGCCGTAAAGGATTTGTCCCTGGATATACCGGAGGGCAGCTTTACCGCCATATTCGGCCCTAACGGTGCCGGAAAATCCACCCTGCTTAAAATATTATCTAACCAGACGCGCCCTACCTCGGGAGAGATATTATATTCCGGCGTTCCCGCAGCAAAGCTGGAGGATTCCTTCCGCTCCAAATTCGGGGTCATATCCCATCAGCCATTCGTTTACGATAACCTTTCGGCAAAAGAGAATCTTGAGTTTTACGCTTCGCTCTACGGTGTTAAAAACGCGGGAGCGCGCGCCTGCGAGCTTCTCAAAAAGGTAGACCTTTACACGCGCCGGGACGACCCGGTAAGGACCTTTTCCCGGGGTATGCTGCAAAGGGTGTCGATAGCCAGGGCGCTCCTGCACGACCCGGCGATAATATTTTTGGACGAGCCTTACACCGGCCTGGACAGCGTCGCTTCCGCTTCCCTTACAAATATTCTGCGTGAACAGCTTGAGGGCAGAAAAACCATACTTATGGTTACCCACGACCTTAAAACCGGCCTGGAGCTGGCCTCCAGAGTGGTGATAATGAAAAAAGGCCGCATAATATATTTCCGTGAAAGGGGAGAAGTGGACGCCTCCGCCTTCGAAAGCGTTTATCTGGAGCAGGCGGGCGGCCCGGAGGCTGCGGGATGAATTATTTAATGGCCGTATTTTCCATCGTGAAAAAGGACGTGCTTATGGAATGGCGCTCTAAGGAGGCCGTCAATTCCATGCTTGTGTTCGCCCTTCTCGTAACTGTGGTTTTCAGCTTTATATTCGAGCCTGGCAGCGAAACTAAAAACGAGGTGGTAGGCGGCATATTCTGGATAGCCGTAATATTCTCCGGCCTGCTGGGATTGGGGAAATCAATGGTGAGCGAGGTACAGGGGGGCAATCTTGAGGCGCTGCTGCTTTCGCCGGTGGACAGAAGCGCCGTGTTTTTCGGCAAGTTTTTATCAAACCTGCTGTTCATGCTTTTTATGGAAGCCGTTCTCGTGCCCCTTTTTACGGTGTTTTACGACGTTAATATCGTAGCCCGCCCAAAAGTGATCCTCGTGATATTTCTCGCCACTTACGGCTTCTGTCTGCTGGGAACGCTTTTTTCCCTTATATCGGTAAGGACCAAAACAAGAGAGATAATGCTGCCCCTTATGCTTTTGCCCGTTATGGTGCCGGTAATACTGGGGGCGATACTTTCCACCAACGTTTTTATCGGCGGCTTTCCGGCGGAAAACGCCGGCAACTGGATAACCCTTATCGCTTCTTTCGACGTGGTCTTCACGGCGGTAATATTTGCCATATTCGGTTTGATAATAGAGGAGTAAAAGAGGAATGACTTTAAGAAAAGCAGAAAAGGTTTTCGACGTGCTGGCGTTGATAGCCGTTCCCGCGGGCCTGTGGTTCGCTTTTATGTACGCGCCTATGGAGGTAAGGATGGGCGCCGTGCAGAAGATATTTTATTTTCACGTGGCTTCCGCGTGGATAGGTTTTTTTGCCTTTTTCGTAACTTTCCTGATGAGCATAATGCTGCTTTTTACGAAGAATTACCTTTACGACGATATCGCAGAGGCCTCCGCAGGCGTGGGCGTTATATTCTGCACGATAGTAATAGTTACCGGGCCCTTGTGGGCAAGGCCTACCTGGGGAGTTTACTGGACCTGGGACCCGCGCCTGACGTCCACGCTTATTCTGTGGTTTGTATATATAAGCTATATTATGCTCAGAAAATTTATAGACGACCCGGACAGGCGTGCTAAATTCTCCGCGGCTCTGGGCATCGTGGGTTTTATAGACGTGCCTATCGTGTTTCTTTCCATACGCTGGTGGAGGACTATACACCCCAACGTGGTTCAGCCCGGAGGCGGCGGCCTGCACCCCGGTATGAGAACCGCTATGTTCGTCTGCCTCGGCGTATTTACGGTGCTTTATATCTGTATGATGATAAAAAAACTCCGGCTTATCCGGCTCGAACGCCGGGTCAGGTCCCTTGAAGGTTAAAAAAGAGAGGATAAAAAAATATGAAAAATTTTGAATTTCTTATAGCGGCTTATTCCGCTATCTGGCTTTTGATAGGCTATTATTTTATAAACATCGGGCGCAAAACGGAAGCCCTTTCCAAAAAAGTGGAAATCCTGGAAAGCGAAAAAAAAGAGAGCTGAAAAAAGGCTCCGCTTTCCCGCTGGCGGCGCTAAGCCGCGCAATATGGTAAAAACAGGCGCCCGGCTTAAGGCCGGGCCTGGTTTATTTCTGCCGTTTTTTCTGGCCTTGTCCGCGCTCCGTAACGGATAGGCCGCCTATCCCCCAGTTGTCCGTGGGGATTTCCTCTATTATTACTATGGTAGTTTCGGGGTTTTTGCCCAGGGTATCCGCCAGTATTCTGGTAAATTCCTTTATTATGTGCGCTTTCTGTTCTTTCGTGGGCGGCGTGCCCGCCAGTTTGACATTTATGAACGGCATATCGGTATCTCCTTATAAGGCGTTATTTTGCGGCCGCTCCCTGCCGAAAACCGGCGTAAAGCTGCGGCAATAATTATTTACGTTAAGAAAGGGCAGCCTGGCATTTATATTATTTTAGCATGACCGGCGGCATATTGGGAGAGGAAATCCTGCAAAGCCGCGCAGGGGAATTCATTAATAAAACCATAGTAAAACAATACAAAATAGTGTAACATAACTGCCGTCGGCTCTCTTGACCGCGCAATAGACTTCGAGGTAAAACATATATGCTTAAAAAATATCTTTTGACTCCCGGGCCTACCGCCGTTCCCGAGCAGGTGCTCCTTGATATGGCGGTTCCCATGATACATCACAGGACTCCCGCCTTCGCGGAGATTTTCGCTTCCTGCCGGGAGGGGCTCAAAAAAGTATTTAAAACGGAGGAGGACGTCCTTATCCTGCTGGGCAGCGGTACCGCCGCCATGGACGCGGCCGTGTCCAACACCGTAAATCCCGGGGATAAAGTTCTCGTAATAAACGGCGGCAAATTCGGCGAACGCTGGGTTAAAATATGCAAAGCCTACGGGGCGGACGTCCATACCGTGGACGTTCCCTGGGGCCGTTCCGTAAATCCGGCGGACGTAAAAGATTTTCTCGGCAAAAACCCCGATACAAAAGCCGTTTTTGTTCAGGGCAGCGAAACTTCCACCACCGTGTATCATCCCGTGAAGGAGCTGGCGGCCGTTACCGCGGATATGCCGGAAACGCTGCTCGTTGTGGACGGCATCACTTCCGTGGGCGTGCACGACACCCGTATGGACGAATGGGGCGTGGACATACTGCTTACCGGGTCGCAAAAGGCGTTTATGCTGCCCCCCGGCCTCGCTTTTATCGCTTTAAGCAAAAAGGCTTGGACCGCGGCGGAAAAGTCTTCCCAAAGCAAATTTTATCTCGATTTAAAAACGGAGCGCAAAAATCAGGCTAAAAATACTACCGCGTGGACGGCGGGCGTAAGCCTTGTTATCGGCCTTAAAACCGTTCTTGGCATGATGGAGGCGGAGGGCCTCGAAAACGTGTTCAAAAGGCACGCCTTAAACGCGGAAGCCACAAGAGCCGCGGCTAAGGCTCTGGGCATGAGACTTTTGGCGGAGGATTATCCATCCGACGCGGCCACGGGCTGCTTCCTGCCCGAAGGCGTGGACGGCAAGGCGTTCGTAAAATATCTGCGGGATAAATGCGGCGTGGCTCTTGCGGGCGGCCAGGATAAGCTCGAGGGAAAAATACTGAGAATATCCCATCTGGGTTATCATGACGCGTTCGATACTATTACCGCCATAAGCGCCATAGAAATGGGTCTGCGCAAATTCGGAGCGGACGTTAAGCTGGGTTCTGGCGTTTCCGCCGCTCAGGAAATACTTATGCGGGCCATGGCCGAGCGCTGATGGGAGCTTCGGGAGACCGGAGGGCGGAGCCGGCTCAGGACAGGACCCGCCGCAGGGCCAGGCTTACCCAAAATATACGCGAGGCCGTTTCGGCATACGGCTATATGGAGCTGGATCTGCCCGTTTACGAGCATTACGAGCTTTTAAGAGAAACGGCTTACGATTTTTCCGACGAGAATATAATCCGCTTCGTGGACAGGAACACGGGCAAAACCCTCGTTCTGCGTCCTGATTTTACTCCCCAGGTATGCCGCGCCGTTACGGGCTACATGAAAGATTATCCGCTTCCACTGCGCCTTTATTACAGCGGGGAGGTTTTCCGCACGGTGGATGGCGACAGGGGCCATAAAACGGAAAAATATCAGATAGGCTGGGAGCTTTTCGGCGGCGGGGAATTCTGCGGTGATCTGGAAATGTTCCTTTCGGCGTCAAGGGCGCTTAAAGCCGTGGGGCTTGAGGGGTATACTTTCGTCGCGGGGGACGCCATGTTCCTGCAGCGTGTGCTCAGCCTTTCGGGAGACGCCGGGCACGCCCTTAAAAACGCCGTGGCCGGCAAAAAACGCCACGATACGGAAAAAATCCTTGAAAGCGCGGAAATGCGCCCCGAGCTTAAAAGGCTGATTGCCGCCCTGCCCATGTCCTTCGGCGGGAGAGAGGTTATAGACGGCCTTAAAAAGCACGCTTCTTTCGACGATATACTTTCCGGCCGCCTCAATTACGTGTCGGAGCTTTTCGCCAGGCTGGAATCTTTAGGGGAGGATAAGGACTCCCTTGTTTTCGACGCGTCGGAAACCAAGGGCTTGGGCTATTATACCGGCGTCAATTTCGATATAGTTCATAAAAACGCCGGGTTCAGCTTAGGCGGCGGAGGCCGGTACGACAACCTTATGGATAAATTCGGCAGGTCTCTTTCCGCCTGCGGCATGGCTCTACATATAGAGGAGCTTATGCAGTTCGGCGTATGCGCCGACGACGGCCAGCATTTCGACTGGCTCGTAACCGGCTGGGAGAACCTTGAAAAAGCCGAGGAGCTGCGCGGCGCGGGCCAGAGCGTGTTTTTTGCCGCCGACGGAGCGGAGAAGGACGCTTTTATGAAGGTTTACAGGTTTAAAAACGTTATCGGCTGATAAATGCCGGAGCGTAACGAAATATAACGCGGCGTCGTCCGTGAGCATTCTTGGGGGTTTACAGATGAGTTGTTCGATAATATTAGGCGCTCAGTGGGGCGATGAGGGCAAAGGGAAGATAGTGGATATGTATTCCCGCCAGGCCGATGTGGTGGTGCGCTACCAGGGAGGCCATAACGCGGGCCACACGGTGTGGGTAAATAAAGAAAAATACGTGCTTCACCTTATACCTTCGGGAATAATCCATAAGGATACGGTAAACGTTATAGGCAACGGCGTCGTTGTGGAGCTTGAGGCTCTCATAAAAGAAATAAGGGAGCTTACGGAAAGGGGGATAAAATTCGGCGGCCGCTTTTTCTTAAGCGACAGGGCCCATGTGATAATGCCCTATCACACCCTTTTCGATAAGCATAAGGAAGAGCTTAAGGGCGCCAAAAAGATAGGCACCACTGGCCGCGGCATAGGGCCTACCTATATGGATAAAACGGGCCGTATAGGCATAAGGATATGCGACCTTTTCGACGACGCGGTGCTTGAAAGCAAAGTCCGCGGCAACGTGGAGGAGGTAAACGTTTACGCGGAAAAGATATTCGGCCTGCCTCCCGTTTCTGCTGACGACATTATAGCCGACTGCAAACGCTTTGCGGCGGAAATAAAGCCCTACGTTACGGATACTGCGGTTCTTATAAACAAATATATCGGTGAAGGCCGGAAAATAATGCTGGAAGGCGCTCAGGGCACTATGCTGGACGTGGATTTCGGCACCTATCCTTTCGTTACCTCGTCGAACGGAACGGCGGGCGGCGCGTGCACAGGCTCCGGCGTTTCCCCCAGAAGCATAGGCAATATAGCGGGCGTTATGAAGGCCTATACTACAAGGGTCGGCAGCGGGCCTTTCCCAACGGAGCTTTTCGACGGGGACGGGGAGCTTCTGCGCAAAACCGGGGACGAATTCGGAGCCAGCACCGGAAGGCCCCGCAGATGCGGCTGGCTAGACCTTGTGGCGGCAAAGTACGCCGTTATGATAAACGGCCTTAATTTTATAGCTCTTACTAAGCTGGACGTGCTTTCCTGCATGGAAAGGATAAAAGTATGCACAGGATACGAGATAGACGGCCGGGTGGTGGATACGTTTCCGGCGGAGATAGACAGGCTGGAGCGTATTAAGCCCGTTTATAAGGAATTTCCCGGCTGGAAGACCGATATAAGCGGGGCCAGGTCAATAGACGACCTGCCGGAAAACGCTAAAAATTATGTGGATTTCATAAAAGATTATCTTAAAGTGCCTTACTGCGTTGTTTCCGTCGGCATAGACAGGGAAGATACCATAGTGCTTAACGAGATTTTCTGATATTTCAAATCTTTCTGTAAAAATTCAAAAGGCGGGCTCAATGCCCGTCTTTTGTTTTTGCTCCGGTTTTGCCCTTATTTTTATGATAATGTCATATTTTTATAATTAAAATATTGTTAATTCTACCGCTTGAGTGATATGATAAGCAAAATATAGCGAAAAGGTGATGTTGTAATGTTGAAATCACTTGGTTCTAAAATTATTTTTCTTATGCTTGCCATCGTTATCGCCAGCGTAGCGGTGTCTTCCTACCTTTTTATGAAGTCCAGCTATACTTCCGCGGTTTATTCCATGGAGTCGACCCTGCCCGTGCTGGCCAAGGAGCTTGCCTCAAAAACCGAGGTGCTTTTGGGGGAGTACCGCATGATAGCCGAAACCCTTGCGGCCGATAAGGAGATCATGGACGTTACGGTGCCTCTTGAAGAAAGGGTGGAGGCCCTTGAAGCCGCCAACAAACTGGGCGGGTTCCTGCTTATCGGCATTACGGACGCGGAAGGCAACGTGCGCAACACCTCCGGCGGCAAAACGCCCATAAGCGACAGGGATTATTTTAAAAAAGCTAAGGAAACCGGCAAAACCGTTGTTTCCGACCTTATAATAAGCAACACCACCGGCGATAAGATAGTCATCGTAAGCGCGCCTATGTTTTACGGAGGCAAGTTTTCCGGAGTTGTGTATATAGGCTGCCTTTACAGCGCCATAAGCGCCATGGTAAACGATATATCATTTGCGGCTTCCGGCTCCGTGTTCGTCACGGATAAAGATTCCATGCTGCTTGTGCACAAAGACCCGGCCTTTACGGAAAACATTACTTATCTGAAAGATATAGCCAAGGGCAATGCCGCTTACGAGGCGGTTGTAGCGGGTATGACGTCCGGCGCTCCCGGCAGCGGCATATATTCCGAAGGCGGCAAGGATATTTTTGTGGCGTATTCTCCCGTTGAGGGAACCAACTGGTCCCTGGCGCTTTCCGTAAATACGGAGGATTTTACCGCCGTGGCCGATAAAAACTTTAAAAGCTATATGGGAGCCATGGTCGTTCTCCTTATCGCCGCCGTCGTCGTCAGCCTGTTCTTCGCAAGGCGGGTGTCCAGGCAGATAGGCGCGGTTACTTCAAAGTTTAAGGCGCTTGTGCGCAGCGAAGCGGCCAGAGATTTTCCGGAACTGGAAAACCGGGACGAAATCAAAATGCTTACCGATACCATACGCATAAGGGAGGACGTTATCCAGTCCTACATCAGAGAGACGGGGCAGGTGCTTGACAAAGTGTCCTCCGGAGACCTGCGCGACAGCATAGAAGGCACTTTCGGCGGAAATTTCGCAGGTATAAAGCAGGCGGTTAACGGCACGGTGGCGGAGCTTAACTCCATGATTTCTGAAATAGGTGAAAACTCCTCCGCTCTGAACCGCATATCCTCCGATTTTGTGGGAGTTTTCAACATAGTGTCCAAGGGCACCAGCGACCAGGCGGCGGCAGTGGAGGAGCTCTCGGCCTCCGTGTCTGAAATTTCCGAACAGGTAGCTCAAAATGCCGGTGATTCCTCCCAGGCGGACCAACTGGCGGAGGAGACCCGCAGGGAAGCGGAAACGGGGACTACCGGCATGGAAAATATGCTTGCCTCTATGAGGGATATAGAAACCTCGTCCGGAGAAATAAGCAGCATAATAGGCGTTATAGAGGAAATTTCCTCCCAGACGAACCTGCTTGCCCTGAACGCCGCCATAGAAGCCGCCAGGGCCGGAGAGGCGGGCAGAGGCTTTGCCGTGGTGGCCGACGAAGTGAGAAAGCTGGCGGAAAAAAGCTCCAAAGCCACCCAACAGATAAGCGAGCTTATAACCGTATCTGTGGAGCATACTAAAAAAGGCGGCATAGTTGCCGACGAAATGGCGGCGTCATTAAGAAAAATAGTGGAAGGCGTGGAAAAAATATCCGCTCTGGTAAAAAATATAAGCGAAGCCGCCTCTAAAGAAAGCATGGCCCTCAAACAGATTTCCATAGGCGTGGAGCAGATCGCGGGCGTTACCCAGAGCAACGCGTCGGCGGCTACGGAAAGCGCAGCTTCGGCGGAGGAGCTGGCCCGCCAGGCGCAGAACCTTCAGGACCTGGTGGAACGCTTTAAGGTAAAAGGGCAATAGAAAAAAAAATATTAAAAACTTTTGAAAAAACATTGACACAGCCTGCTGTATTTGGTATACAAATACTCCGCCCGATAATTCGGCGGAAAAATAGTGAGCCGTTAGCTCAGCCGGTAGAGCAATTGCCTTTTAAGCAATGGGTCACTGGTTCGATCCCAGTACGGCTCACCATTTTTATGACCCGTTCGTCTAGCTTGGCCTAGGACATCGGCCTTTCACGCCGACAACAGGGGTTCAAATCCCCTACGGGTCGCTTTTCGACTGGTTTTTAAAACCGGTCGGGTTTTGTTGGAGGGCTGAAGCTTAATATTTAAGGTTTCGCTTCGGACAACGGGATAAAATCACAACCGGACGCTTAGCTCAGCTGGGAGAGCAACGGCCTTACAAGCCGTGGGTCGCAGGTTCGATCCCTGCAGCGTCCATTTCCTTTTTACGGGGGCGTAGTTCAGTTGGTTAGAACGCTGGCCTGTCACGTCAGAGGTCGCGAGTTCAAGTCTCGTCGTCCCCGCTCTTAAATCCCTGATAATTCAGGGATTTTTTATTTCGTTATTCCTCTTGGTAGCCGTTTGGCAACACTACATCCAATTTGAAGCGTGAACCAGCCCTACGATCATCATCAGGTAAGTAACAATTGCCATAAGTATTGAACAACATAGCCAGCGTTTCATGCCCCAGCATATCTTTTATCCAGTTGGGATCTTCTCTTGCCTTGAGCATATGCACGGCAAAGGTGTGTCTGGTTTGATATGGCTGTCTGTATCTTATAGCAAAATCATCAATAACAGGCTTCCAGTAATCCAGTACGGTATTCTTGGATCTTATGGGAGTGCCATTCCGGTTTGTAAACAGAAATTCGCTTTCAGGTTTTATAAACTGCTGGTGAAACTCAATATAAGGCTCAAGCTGTCCCAGTATATCTACATTCCTGTCTTTATTGGTTTTTGTGGACATTTTTAGTTCATTATCGCTGAATGTCTTGGTTATTGATATCTTCTTCTCTGACAGTTTAATATCAGACACCATGAGCACCTGTATTTCACCTGTTCGGGCACCGGCAAAGAATCCAATGGCAAAAAACAACGCCATCTGGGGAGTACGCCTTGTTATCTCAGTAAGAATTGTATTAATTTCAGCAGAAGTAAAAGGATTAGGCTTCTTTCTGACATTTTTCGGTCGTTCCACATCTGCCAACGGGTTTACGGCAATGATTCTGTCTTTAACAGCACGTCCGCTTATAGATGACATAAGCACAAGGTGTTCTTTGATGGTTTTAGGAGCGTATCCTTTGTCGTACATCATCTTTATCGCTTTTTTGTCAGCTTACTCTGTCACTGACAACTGGTAATATGGTCTTTGTAAGAGTGGAATGTGTTTTTGCCGATGTGTGGCTCTTACAGATAAGTCCCATTTGGCATAATAGTCTTTAAACTACACATCAAGTACTTTTAGGATTTCTTCATTTTTGTAAAGAACATCAATACAGTATTTGATATAATTTTATTTCATGATAACATAAAGCAAACCATAAGGACATAAAAAGTATATTAAATTAAAAATTAAATAGTTTTCCACTGAGGTAGTTCAAATTCTCAGAGAGAAGTAAATTATATATTTTCTTATTTTATAATATATTTTTTAATTTACCAAAAACTTTACTTCTGGAATTCGATGAATATTAAAAATAGAAAATCTTGTAGCATTAGTTTTTGATAATACATTGTGCCCTATGTTGGTCTAAAAAATATTCTTGATTTATGTTAAATAATTAATCTGTAATCTACCTTTGCATTGTCATAAATATGAGCGTTACCACTATATCCAAAGTATTACGGATTTTGTTATAAAGTTTTTAAATGAGGTTGATTAAGTAAATATTCATAAGTATAATAAGATAAGACTATGAAAATGCGTTCTATTGAAATATGTGCTGGTGCTGGTGGGCAAGCTCTTGGTTTGGAGCAGGCAGGTTTTGAGCATATTGCTCTTATTGAGATTGACAAAGACGCCTGTAACACATTGCGTTACAACCGCCCTAACTGGAATGTTATAGAGGATGATGTAAAGCATTTTTCAGCAAAAGATTATGCTGATATAGATTTGCTTGCTGGTGGGGTACCATGCCCACCATTTTCAATAGCAGGTAAACAGCTTGGGCAAAATGATGAGAGAGATCTGTTTCCTGAAGCATTAAGACTTGTTAGGGAGTGCTTTCCTAAAGCTGTTATGCTTGAAAATGTGAAAGGTCTATTCGATGCTAAATTTGAGCAATATAGAGAAAATATAAAAGCTGAATTAGAAGATATGGGTTATAGGTGTACTTGGAAACAGGTACAAGCTAGCCACTATGGCGTAGCTCAATTACGGCCTAGAACCGTACTTATTGCACTAAAAGCGGAATATGCAAGTTACTTTACTATGCCATTTGGTAAAGTTGCCCCTCCACCGACTGTCGGAGATGTTTTATATGAAGAGATGGCTAGTAATGGTTGGAAAGGAGCAAAAAAATGGGCAAAACATGCTAATGATATTGCTCCAACATTGGTTGGTGGCAGTAAGAAGCATGGTGGTGCCGATTTAGGACCAACCCGTGCAAAACAGGCATGGGCCAAATTAGGTGTTAATGGGCACGTTTTGGCTGAGATCCCCCCCGATAAAGATTTCATGGGAGATCCCAAATTGACCGTAAAAATGGCAAGTCTTATTCAAGGTTTTCCTCCTGAATGGATTTTTGTTGGAAAGAAAACTCCTGCTTATAGACAAGTTGGTAACGCATTTCCTCCACCAGTTGCTAAAGCTATTGGGATTGCAATAAGAAAAGCTATTATTGAAGGACAAAATACCCTAGAGGATTTAGGATATGACAAGAAAAAAGCAAGGCGCACGCGATAAATTAAGAGAATACTTTCTAAGAAATATTGGAAAAGTACTGAAGTCAGATGAGCTACGTAATATCACAGGTATCAGTGAATGGGCTAGACGTATACGGGAATTACGTAATGAAGAAGGATACCAAATCCTTACCCACAATGATAGATCTGATCTTAAACCTGGAGAGTATATTTTAGAAAATCCCAAACCTCAACCCGCATTTTCTCGTGAAATCAGTAAGGAAACAAGAGCTTATGTATTAGATCGCAATGGTTTTACATGTCAAATGTGTGGTGCTGTTGCTGGAGAACCTCATCCATATGATCCAACCCGGAAAACACGTTTGCATATTGGTCATATCATTGATAAAAGTATGGGAGGGACTGATGATGCTTCTAACTTAAGAGCAATATGTAGTGTTTGTAATGAGGGAGCGTCAAACCTTACTCTTGACAGGCCTTCCTATGAAAAGCTTCTCATTCAAGTCAGGCGAGCTACTGGTGCAGATCAATTGAAAGTACTTGAATGGCTAAAAAAGAAATTTCCTGATTTAGCCTAAAACAAAGGGGGCTATGTGAGGAATATTTTAATTGTATTGGGTAACGGTTTTTCAATTGATTTCTTATCTTATTATAATAAATTAACACCAGTTAAAATTGATTGTGTTAATTTATTTACTTATGGTGAGAAAATAAAAAATCCCATGGACAATAGGTACGGTTTTCTTTCACACAAAAACTGTCCATCTTTATGGAGATTGGGGGTTCGTCCAACTAATTCTTCTGAAAAAAAATTTACATATTATTGAAGAAATTTTAACATGTGTAAATATGCTTTTTGATTTTACTACAAAGGTTGATAACAAAGATAAACTGATATCATATGCAAAAGAACATAGTGTCCATAGTGGGGCATATTGTGAATTAATTGTTTATCTTAAATCTTTATTTACTCATTATAATGATTTAATTTCTAAGGCACAATTAAATGCATTTGTAAAAAAGACAGACTGGGGTTGGTGTAGTTTTTTTAATAATATTGATCCCAACGATAAAATCACATTTATCACATATAACTATGATATTTGGCTGGAGCGTCTGTTAGATGCATATAAACTAAATTATAATGTTTGCGGATTTAAAGATAGGGGAGCAAACATTAATATTGTCAAACCTCATGGTTCAATTGATTTCATCCCAATGAATATAAGATCTACATCGACAGGGATTGATTATAATATAGGGCATTATGTTGACAACAGCACTCCAATAAAGAAAATAAAACGATATCCACGGAAGTTTCCTGAATTTTGCCGCAGTACTTTAATCCCTCCCGCTGGTGATTCAACAAGAGTACACCCAAGTCAGTCATGGTCTGATGTTCTAAGAAACAAAGCAAGATCTTCTGCTAGCGATATTTCCGCAAATGACGAAGTTGTAATTTGTGGTATTTCATATTGGTATGTGGATCGCAAAGAAATTGACGAGATCCTGATTAATATTGATCCGAAAGTAAATATAACACTTATAAATCCAAATCCTTCTTCTGAAATGAATGCTATACTATGTAGTTTTTTCGAAAAATATGTTTTACAAACCACGTCTGAAAGAATAGGGGATATAATATATGCTTAAGCTTTTTGATAGAAATTCCACAAAGCTAACAATATCTGAATTTTATGATAATCACTTATCAGGCAAGTATCAATATAATGTCAGTTATCAAAGAAAAAGTGATGTTTGGTCGCCAGATAAAAAATCTTTTTTGATTGATTCTATTCTAAAAAATTACCCTATTCCTGCTATTTTTATGAGACCTAAAGTTAATAGTAAGTCCGGTAAGACCATTTATGAAATCATAGATGGAAAGCAACGATTGGAATCAATAATAAGCTTCATAGAGAACAAAATTCCATTAACTGATTATTTTGCAGAAGATGATTTGTTTGATATATCAAATGAAATTGCAGAAGAAATATCAGGCTTGTTTTTCAAAGAGATATCACGTGAAAAAGAATATGAGCCATACCTTAATCAATTTTGGAAATATGCTTTAAGTATTGAATATCTTTATGAAGAGAGTGAAACATTAATAGCAACAGTTTTTGATAGGCTCAATCGAAACGGGGAACCTTTGAATCGGCAGGAACTTAGAAATGCAAAATATTCAACTTCATTACTAATTAAGACTGTACAAAGAGTAAGTAAGCACAAATTCTTCGACAACACTCTTCAGCGTTTAAAAAAAGAACGAATGGAAATAGAAGAATTTATTTCAGAACTTCTATTTTTAATAATAGAAGACAGGATATTAGATTCATCACCTGAAATATTAGATGAACTATATGAAGAACATTATAGTTCAAAAAATTTGAAAAGTGCCGAAGAAACCTTATATAAGGTTTTAGAATTTATACTAAATTTAAATTTAGGACTCGACCAGTATAAAAGATTATATTGGTCAACTCATTTTTATGGCCTATTCGCTTTTGCGTGGTTTTGTATAAAGAATAAAATATCAACTCAAAAAGTTAAACAGCCTCTGCATGATTTATATGGCGAATATTTTAATACAAAGAATGAGTATAAGGGACCATTGAAGGACTATAAGGCTAGTGTTTCAAGTAGAACTCGCTCAGTAGGTCAACGAACAAAACGCTTAGAAGCTATAAAAAAATATTGTGGAGTCAAGTAAATAAACTTGGTAATAGATTTGGCAACACTTGTGTACGAATATATACCAATTATATAAATTAAGGGATGTCGGATGCTTAGAACACGGGAATATCTGTAAATACAACGAGTTCAAGTCTCGTCGTCCCCGTCCTTAAAAAGTCTTGAGAAATCAAGGTTTTTTTATTGCCTGCCGGATTAAGTAATAAACTTTCCATATTTAAAAATTCCGTATATCTGCCGTTATATCTGGAAATAACGCTGATTTTGCAGGCATTTTCCTGCGTATAAGATAAATATCAGATACCAGCGTATTACTAATTTGTTATTGGTACAAATATTGCTCCTCTATTTTGCGGCTTTATTGTTTTTTACTGAGTGCTTTACCGCAAACCCGATACCTGCGCAGCTGACGGATGTTTTTCAAAGGCTATACTAAAATGCGCGGATGTGTTATAGTTGAATAATTCAATGTGGAGTGCCTTATGGAAGAAAAACGGCAGGAAGATTATCTGGCGCTTATTTTAAATGACGAAAAGTTATACGAAAGATTTGGGGCCTTGTGCTGTATGGATATTATGGAGAAATTTACGCCTTTATCCGACTGCCATGACTACGAATATATATACAGCATGGACGGCATGGCTTTTGCGGAGGACGGCGCGGGAGGATATTATATTTTATTGGACGACGGAAGTATCGGATATGTCAATTTTGCTGAAAATGAGTGCGGGCGTGTCGCCGAAACATTGAAGGATTTATTCGAGCTTGAATTAAACTGCGCGTATTCGTGGCATAATTATCTGCTGGAGGAATTTTTTGGAATGTCCCCTTTTCCGGAGGAGCTGGTAAAATCTGCAGAAGTCAAGGGCAGGGAAGAGTTTGAAGACGTATACGGCGACGAAATGCCGTCGTATGACGAGCTGCGGCGGGAAATCGCTGAGAAGCTCCGTTTAGATATTTCCCCCGATATTACGAAAGATATTTTGCCGAAGCTTTATCGCGCTGTAATGAGAAAGCCTGAATTTACGGCACTGTCGAAGGAAGATAACGCTCCTGTGTCAAAATTATACGGATAACCTTATTAAGGTATGTAAATCCGGAATTACTGTCAAATTTATAGCGGCGGCATTGTGGCATGGCTTATGACGCCGCGCTTTGTAGAAATGTCAGTCCTATCCTTTCTTTTAAACTATTTGCTTGTTTCAATCTTTATTTCTGTTAGAATTATTTAAAATATATATCGGAGCGTTTGATGGGGTTGTTCGGTTTTCTTCAAAAAAATAAATCCTCCGAAGACGGCTTTAAAAAAGGCATGTCCAAAACTTCCGGCAGGCTTGCGGGCGGGTTATCGGCTTTGTTTCTGGGCCGCAAGACCATAGACGCCGGGCTTCTGGAAGAGCTGGAGGAGCTGCTTATAACAGCCGATATAGGCCCCTCCGCCGCGGATGAGATAATAAACGCCGTAAAGGACGAGGCCTCCCGCGGCGTGCTTAAAGATCCTGAAAAGCTGAGCCTCGCCATAAAAACAAAAATAACCGAAATGCTTACTCCCTCCGTCCAGGAGGAAGCGCCGGAGGCAAAGCCCTACGTTATCCTTGTGGCAGGCGTAAACGGAGTGGGCAAAACCACAAGCATTGCCAAGCTGACGAACATTTATAAAAAGGACGGCAAAAATGTTATGCTCGCCGCCGGGGACACTTTCCGGGCCGCCGCATCGGAGCAGCTTTCCGTATGGGCCCAGAGGCTGGACGTGCCCATAGTGCGCCAGCCGGACGGTAGCGACCCGGCCGCGGTGGTTCATGACGCGGCTTCTGCCGCCAAGTCCAGAAATGTTGACGTCCTTATAGCCGATACGGCGGGCCGCCTGCATACTAAAACCAACCTTATGCGCGAGCTTATGAAGATAGAAAAGGTAGTTTCCCGCGAGATAGAGGGCGCGCCCCACGAAAAACTGCTTGTGCTGGACGCTATCGGCGGCCAGAACGCCATGAGTCAGGCGAAAACTTTTAACGAGGCCATAGGAATAACCGGAATAATCCTTACCAAGCTGGACGGCACCGCGAAAGGCGGCGTCGCCGTGCGTATAGTCAACGAGCTTAAAATACCGATAAAATACATAGGGTTCGGCGAGGGTATGGAGGATATGCGCCCTTTCGACGCGGAAGCCTTTGCCGAAGCCCTTTTCGCTTCTCCGGAAAAATGAAACAGGTTTTATACGCGATAATTTTGCTTTGCTTTCTTGCGCCTGCGTACGGGGCGGAAAAGGGGGCGGAGCTTTTCCGCCGCGCTCAGAAAGCCTGTTCGCAAAGCGGCACGGCGGCTTTTATAGACTGCGTGTCTCTCCACAAAAGAGCCGCTTCTCAGGGCTGGGTCCCATCCATGAGGGCTTTGGGCAACGTGTATCTGCACAGAGACGTTTTTCGTGAAAATATAGGCAGATACGTAAAATGGTACGACTTTGCCGCCCGGAGCCTGGGCGTTTTCTATGCCGGATGCGGCCTTCTGAAGGCGTCCGCCGCGGAAGCTGCCGATTGGTTTTCGCTGGCCGCCGATAAATACGGCGACCCGGTTTCCGCTTACGCTCTGGGCAATATTTATTCTTCCGACTATTTCTTTACCGGAAGCGCATATCCCGATTTTGCAAAAGCCGCTTTCTGGTACGGCAGGGCCGCCTCCGCAGGTTACGCTCCCGCGTTATATGCTCTGGGGGATATGGCTTTTAACGGCAAGGGCACCCGTCAGGATTACGGCCTTGCCGTTCAGTATTTTGCCGCCGCCTCCGCCGCTGGAGACGCGGAAGCTGCCTATATGGTGGGCCGCATGTACTACGAGGGCATAGGCGTGGAGCATAATTTCGACCTTGCGCTGGAACAGCTTAACCTTGCGTCCGAGCGCGGCAGCGGCGCCGCTTCCGAACTGCTTGAAAAAATAAACGAGGAAATGAAATAAAATATGGCCTTTTCCCTTGTCCGCCTTAAAGATACGGATAACAGCACTTTTGCGTGGCCTTTTATGCGGCCTGTTTCCCCTTTGCCTCCGGCGGCCGTTTCCTTCGGTGGGAATCTGTACCGGGTGTCCAATTTCGGAGCGGAGGCGGGGGAGTATCTTTTTACCGAAGTATCCGGCCCTTTCGAGGCGCTTGAGATCTCCCTCTCCTTTTACGGGGATATTACCATGCCGGAGCTGGCTTTTCTGGCGGCCCTGGCCTTTAAGCTGGGCGTTGAGCCGGAAAGCTTGAGCGTGTTCCGCCGGCGGGGCATTAAAGGGCGCAAAAATTTCGATATGCTCGTAAAAGCCGCCGGACTGCCCGAAAGCGTGCTGTCGTATATGGCCCGCAAGGACGTTCCGCTTAAAACCGCGTCCCTTCTGGCGTCTTTCGGCCCGGGAGCTCTGCGCTTGGCGGAAAGCCGCCTTGTTTCCGGCAGGGAGCCTTCCGTAGGCGAATTTATAAAATTTGTGAACGACGCGGCGGATTTTAAAGAGCTGGCGGAAAAATCGGAATATTTTCCCGGTTTCAGCTTTCCGGAAAGGATAAGCCCGGCAAGAGCGGCCCTTGAATCTTCCCTCAAGGAGCTTAACGCCGCCCTTGCTCCCGTTTCCGCCCAGGTTAAGGACTTTTTTGAAACCGGCGGCGTGGAATTTTCTTTTAAAGCCTTTTCCGCCGGGGATTTTGCCGAAGCCTGCCGCCGCCTTTCCGAAAACGCTCCTCTGGCGTCGCAGTTTTTTGAAAAGCTCAAAAATTATGATATTCGTTGAAAAAAGCGCCCTCGGCCTGCCCCTTACGGCATTTCTCGAAAGGGAAGGGGCCGATATGACCGTAATAGACGACGGCTTTCCCGTGGAAGATAAAAAATCCAACATAGTGCTTACTGCCCGTAAGGACAATTTTGTGCATCCCTGTCCCGGCACGGGCATATATCGCTGCTGTAATTACCATGTGGCCGATATTATGCAGGGCTGCCCTTTCGACTGCGCCTATTGTATACTCCAGGCCTATCTGCCCCACAGGCATATCCGGGTTTCAGCGGACACCGCCGCCGTTCGGGAAGCCATACTTGCGGCCGTTAAAAACGGAAAAAGGCGCGTCGGCACCGGCGAGCTTTCGGACAGCCTTGCTCTCGACGGTCTCGTGCCCCTTTCCAGAATACTTATGCCTGTTGCGGCGGAAACGGATAATATCCAGTTCGAATTCAAAACCAAGTCCGACCGGGTGGAAAACCTGCTTGCGATGCGGCCCGTAAACGCCGTCGTGTCGTGGAGCCTTAACCCTCAGGAGATAATAGATAAAGAGGAGCCTCTGACCGCTCCGCTAGCCCGCCGTCTGGAAGCCGCCCGCGCCTGCTCCCGCCACGGCTACAAGCTGGGCTTTCATTTTGACCCGCTTATAATGACGGAAAACTTCAGGGAGCTTTACTCCGGCCTTATAGAGAGGCTTACGGACTCGGTGGAGGAAAGCTCGGTGGAATTTATAAGCGTGTCCACCTTCCGCTGCCCTGCCGAGCTTCTTGACTGCATACGCCGCAGAAAAACCCCGTCCTCCCTTCTGCTGGGGGATTTTATCCGCGGGCTGGACGGCAAGGCCCGCTACTTTAAGGCCGTCCGGGTGGAAATGCTGCGTTTTGTTCTGGAAAGCTTAAGAAAACGCTGGAAAAAGGTTTTTATATATTTCTGTATGGAGCACGAATCCCTGTGGGATAAGCTCCTTGCAGGGGACCCTGGGGACAGGGAGAGCTTCGAGGCCCTTTTCCCTTTTTACAGCCCGAGGATAATTTCTTGAATTTTTACGGGAAATAAAAGAAAATATAACGATGAAGTTCAACAAACTTTACCTTCACGGATTCAAATCCTTCGTAGAGAAAACCACCGTCGATTTTCCCGACGGCATAACGGCCATCGTAGGCCCTAACGGAAGCGGCAAAAGCAACATTATGGACGCGGTGCGCTGGGTATTCGGCGAGCAGAACGCCAAGGAGCTGCGCGGCGCAGAAATGGAGGATATCGTCTTTAACGGCTCACAGAAGCGCAAGCCAGCCGGGTTTGCGGAGGTGGGGCTGACTTTAAGCGATATCGACGAGGCCGTGGCGGCCAAATACGGCACGTTTTCCGAAATTACCATCACAAGGAAATTTTATAAGACCGGCGAGCGCGAGTATTATATAAACAACCGCAAATGCCGCCTTAAAGATATAAAGGATATTTTCATGGATACGGGGCTGGGCGCCCGCAGCATATCCATTATAGAGCAGGGCAAGGTCGATAAGATAATAAACGCCACGCCGGAGGAGCTTCGTTTTTTCCTTGAGGAAACGGCGGGCGTTACGAAATTTAAAGATAAAAAGAAGGACGCCGAACGCCGCCTGGGCCAGACGCGGGATAATCTTGACCGGGTAAACGACATCATATCGGAGATAATAGGCCGCCGGGAGGCCCTTGCCGCCCAGGTAAAGGTTTTAAGGGAAAGCGAGGCTCTCCAGGAGCGCAGGCGTTCTCTTGAAAAGAAATTTTTGTGTTCCTCCTACGCCCAGAGAATTGCCGAGCGTTCGGAGCTTACCGGCAGGCTTGCTGAAAGCAAAATGGAGCTTGAAGGCCGGATTGCCGAATATTCGCAGTACGTGCGCCGTGAAAACGAGGCGGCTCTGCTTTATTCCCAGAAGCAGGCCGAAAGCGCCTCTCTGCAGGAAAAACGACTTGACGCGGCCAAAAACGTCACAAGGGCGGAGGGCCGCATAGCCTCCCTTAAAGACCGCCTTTCCTCTTCGGAGGCGGTAAAGGTCCAGCTTGCGGGGGATATAGAGAAAGCCGAGGCCCAGCTTGCGGAGGCGAAGCTCGCCGCCGGCGGCATGGCTGGAGCTCTTGAGGATGCGGAGGCGGCTTTATCCGCCGCAGACGATAAAATAGACTCCCTGGGCGACGTTATAGACGATATAAAAGGCCGCAGGGAGGATGCGGAGGAGGAGTTTGCCTCCGCGGACGCGGAGTATCTGGAATATACCTCCGCCGTTACGGACAAGCGCAACAGACTTATCCGCAGGGAGGCGGAGCTTGAGCATCAAAGGTCCTCCCTTGATAGGCTCAAGGCCGAGAGAAGCTCCGTAGGCGAGGCGGCTTCCGGCATACAGGAAAAAAAGGAAAGCCTGGCCTTGCTTCTTGACGGGCTATCCACCGATTTTATGCGGTCCGAATCGGAGCTTGCGGAGGCTAAAGAGGGGGCTTCTCTGGCAAAATCCGCCTGCGAGGAGCTTAAGATAAAAAGCTCCGGCCTTGAAGCGTCCCTTAACGGCGTTAAAAAAAGCGTTGATTTTCTTGAGGAGGAGCTTGCCGCGTCCTCCGGCGCTTCCGGCAGCGACGGGGAGCTTTTAAAGGAGCTTGGCCCCAGGCTGCTTATAGATTGTCTCGGCGGCTTTCCCAGAACCAAGCTGACGGAAGTAGGGGACGTGCTCCTTTTCGCCGATTCCGACATGGATAAGGTACTTGCAGCCGTTTCCTCGATGAAGTCCTCCCTGAAATTTACCTTTGAAAGCATGACGCCTTTAATAACGGAGCGTCTTGAAACGGACGCGCCGGAGGAAATAGGCCCTGGCATATATTTTTCTAGCGGCATATACAGGAAAGCCGGAGAGGAGGACAGAGGGTTTAAGATAATCCGCATAAAGGAGCGTCTTGACGGCGAGCGCTCCAGGGCGGAAGCTCTTGAAAGGGAAATAACCCTCTGCGCGGCCTCGAGGGACGCGGCGGAAAAGGAGCTTGAGGAAAAGAGCCGCGTTCTTTCCGCCGCGGAAAAGGAGCTTGCGGAAAAGCGGGAGGCCCTGGCCTCCGCAAAGGCGGAGCTGGGCAGGCTGGAAGCGGACGCGGAGCGAAGCCGCAAAAGGGCTTCCACAATAGATAAGGAAATAGAGCTTGCGGAAAAGACTCTGGAGGAAACGGAGAGGGAAACCGCCTCTTTAAAGGAGGAAATGCGCCTTGCCTCCGAAAAGCGGGAGGAGGCGGAAGAAAGGCGGTCGGAGCTTGAGGACAGGCTTGAATTTATAAACGGCGAGCTTGAGGATAAAAAGGACGAAATGCGTGAGCTTAAAATAGAGCGCTCCGCGCGGGAAAGCGAGGCGGAATCGGTACGTCGGGAGATCGCAGCATCTTCCCGCCGGTCGGAAGAATTATCGGCCGGTATCGCCTCTTTGAAAAAACGACTGGACGAGCTTATAAACCGTGACGAAGCCGCCTGGAAGAGCGAGCTTGCCTCTCTGGAGGACGAGCTTACAGAGAGCGGCAAGGCCTTGCTCTCCCTTGAGGAGGCCCTTAAAGATTCGCTGCGGGAGCAGGACGAAATCAAAAGCCGCATAGAGGAGATAAAGCTCCAGACGGAGAAGCGCAACAATATCATAAAGACCGTGGAGGAGGAGATAAAGCAGCGGGAGGTGTCCTTAGCTTCCGTAGGCTCTTTTCTCGAAGCCATAAGCGGGCAGTATTCGGAAAAATTCGGCTCCGATATAAATTTCGACTACGAGCGCCATGCGGAGGATAATTTCCAGCCCAAGAAAGTAAAAGAGGAAATAAACCGTATAGAAGCTCAGCTGGAGGAGCTGGGGCCTATCAATCTTAACGCCTTAAACGACTATAACGAGGCGGAGGAGCGCTACGCCTTCCTTTCCGGCCAGCGGACGGACCTGGAGGGCTCCGTGGCGGATATAACGTCCTTTATAAACGAGACGGACGAAGCCACGGTGCGTATGTTTGAAGCCACCTTCGGCTCCGTAAAGGAAAAATTCGTAGAGGTTTTTCATATTCTTTTCGGCAACGGGGAAGCGGAGCTCAGGCTCACCGAGCCGGACAACCTGCTTTCAAGCGGCGTGGAAATATACATACAGCCACCCGGCAAAAAGCTGCAGCACATGGGGCTTCTTTCCGGCGGAGAGAAGGCCCTTACGGCTATGACGCTGCTTTTTGCGCTCTTTTTGCAAAAGCCTACCCCTTTCTGCTTTCTAGACGAGGTAGACGCCCCGCTGGACGACGCCAACGTGGAGCGTTACACCGGCATGGTAAAGGCTCTTTCCGATAAAACCCAGTTTATACTTATAACCCACAACCATAACACCATGGCCATAGCCGACTCCCTTTACGGCGTAACGATGCAGGAATACGGCGTTTCCAGCATCCTTTCGGTAAAGCTGGAGCAGGTCGCCCAGGCGGGAAGGTAATTTTATGGATATGATATTCGCCGCATTTTTTACAGGGTGCGTTTTCGGCGCTGGCGTATCGGCCGCCGTTTATTTCGCGGTTTCAAGGGCCGGGGAGAAAAAGCTTTCCCAAGCTATAGACGAAGCCTCCGGCAGGCTTAAGATGAGTTTTTCGGATTTGTCGCTGGACGCGCTTTCAAAAACAGCCGACCATATGATAAAGCTGGCTTCCGAAAAGCTGGCGTCGGAAAGGCAGATAGGCGAGCGCGAGATGGCCGGGCATAAGCGCCTGCTTGAAGCCCGCATAGAGGGGCTTAACGGCGAGATATCACGCCTTACGGATTTGGTAAACGCTCTTGAATCCAGGCGCAGCGCCCAGATGGGCGAGCTGCGCACGGCCATAGACGCCAGCAACGCAAGCGCGAAAGAGCTTTACGCCGTTACGAGCGGCCTTAAAGACACTCTTTCTTCAAAGCAGGGCCGGGGCCAGTGGGGAGAGCGTATGGCCGAAGACATACTGGCTTCCTCCGGCCTGCGCCTGGGCGTCAACTATCTGCGGCAGAATACGGAGGCCTCCGGCAACAGGCCGGATTTTACCTTTATGCTCCCCAATAAGATGAAGCTCAATATGGACGTTAAATTTCCCTTTGAAAATTACAGGCGTTTCCTCGAAGCTTCCGACGGCGAAAGGAACGCCTTTCGCCAGGCTTTCATAAAGGACGTGCGCGGCCATATAAAGGCCGTTTCCGGCAGGGAGTACATAAACCCGGAGGAGCATACCGTGGACTGCGTGATAATGTTCATACCCAACGAGCGCATATACGGGTTCATATTCGAGTGCGACCCGGCCCTTATGGACGAAGCCGCGGCGAAGAACGTGCTTATATGCTCGCCGGTGACGGTTATTTCCGTGCTTTCCGTAATAAGGCAGGCGGCCGATAATTTCGTGATAGAAAAAAGGGCCAGGGAGCTTTTGCAGGCCGTTGGCGTTTTCCGAAAGGAGTGGACCAAGTACTCCGAAAGCCTTGAGAAAATAGGCGTCCATATAGACCGCCTCTCCGCCGAATACCGGGAGCTTTCCGTTACAAGAGCCAAGAAGCTCGATAATTCCGTAAGCCGCCTGGAGGCTCTGCGCCATGCCGGAGAAATAGAAATAAAGCCGGAATAAAAAAGTTCTAAAGTAACCCCGCGTCTTTTCCGATAAGGAAGCTGTGAGAAAGGACCATCTCCTGTAACGGCCTTCCGGATGCCGACCCACCAAGGGCGGCGGCAGGCTTATAAGGGGATACGGAAAAGTCCTTATCTTCAAGCATGGATACTGAAACAATCAGGTCGGTAAGCGGCGCAGATGAGTCAATTATTCTTTCGCGTGCGTGCCGGCCTCAGATTCTCCGTATGGAGATGACGAGGGGGAGAACATGAGCAGACGCTGAAGATTTCCATAACCTTAATTTAAAAGGCGATGCCTTTTTTATTTAAGGTTCTATATTTTTTTCTTAATGCAAGGACTTTTTATTACTACTGTTTCATCCCGGCGGTGATGCCTGCGTCCGTTTTTAGCGGAGCGGCGGCTTACGGCGGGGGAACTAATCGATTTGCATGCCGGAGCAAGGATGTTCCGGGCTTCTGCTTACACGGAGGTAAGTAATTATGGCACTTTCAATTTATAATAACGTAGCTTCGCTTACGGCGCAGCGGGCCCTTTCGGTGGCTTCCGGCGCCCAGAATAAATCTCTGGAAAGATTATCCACAGGGTTGAGGATAAACCACGCCGCCGACGACGCGTCGGGTCTGGCGATTTCTGAAAAGCTTCGCAGCCAGATACGCGGCTTTCAAAAGGCGTCCATGAACGCCCAGGACGGCATATCCTATCTCCAGACCGCGGAAGGCGGCATGGAGGTTATGACGAACATGCTCCAGCGTATGAGGGAGCTTGCCGTGCAGGCGGGAAACGGCACATATACCACTAACGACCGTGCCATGCTCCAACTTGAGGTGGATCAGCTTAAAGAGGAGATAAACCGTGTGTCCTCCGCTACGGAATTTAACACGAAAAAGCTCCTTAACGGGGACGCCACGGCTTTATGGTCTTCCGATAAGGATTTTATCGGCGCGGTCGTGCGCGGGCCGGAGGTGGCCGAAGGCAACTATAAGATAGACGCCATTGTGGACCCGGGCCAGAACGCCAAATATAAAACGGACATAATGAAGGTAAACGAGGGGGTTCTCGTTTCGGAAGTTACCTCCGCAACCGGAAATCTTACGTCCGTGCGCGACCCTTATAACATACCTACGACGGGCACTGCCGGCCTTTCCGTAACCGTGGCGGGAGGAAACATTACCGCCTCCGCGACAGTTACGAGTACGTTCAAGCAGGAAGGCTCCAACTGGAACCTGCAGAACGCAGACGCCGCCAACGCTGACTATTCCGGTTATTTCGAGATCGAATTTACCAGCACGGGCAACCTGTCGGCAAACACCACCACCGATGAACTCACTTATAAATATCGCGTAATGGACGCTAAGACGGGCGAGCTTACGGAATGGAGAACGGGAACCGTAAGCAAAGCTGATGCTACAAGCGCCCAGCTTACGCTTAATATCAATCAGAGCGCGGGCGGCACAGCCACCAATATAACCATAAATATGCCTTACGGAAGCGACGTTAAATCCGGCGATAAAGCTATGGGCTATTTCCAGCCTGCCAATGCCAATATCGTCGCCAATGACGTGCTTAATTCCGGCGGCGGCACCATTAAGGTGGATAACGGCCCGACCATAGCCTACGAGAAAAAAGGCGAGCTTACTAAAGCGGACAACGACAACTTTAAGGTAGACTATAACGAAGTTAAAGTGCACATGGCCACTATGGACCCGAAAACGGGCGTCGTCGATTACGGCAGCCTTACCATGGAATTTCAGGAAGGTGCGGCGGCGACTACTCCCGGAGCGGGAGTTACCGTGGCTGGCACTACCGTAGTAAACGTGCGGGATAACGGCGTCGCCACGAAGGACACGAAGCTCTCCGACATAGGCGTGTTCACTAACGACGACGGCGTGAATATTCTCGCAAACACTCAGGAGCTTAAAATATACGCAGGGGGCAAATATACCACGGTGTATCTTGAAAGCGACGACACGGTAGAGGACTTTATCAATAAAATGAATAAGGCCCTTGTGGAGGATCTGGACATGGGCGCAGACGATATGACCTCCTCCGGCAAAACCGTGAACAACAATCTTATAAACTACGTGCCTAACCTGGGCACCACGGACAACACGGGCGAGGCCGTTCCCGGCACCTTTATAATACAGACCGCCAAGCTGGGGGACGATTCCAACCTTGTGTTCGTAGGCGACCAGGGTCTTATAGACGCCCTTTCGCTTGCCACCATACAGGAGAGCAAAAACTCCTCCATGGACGTTACCGTTACGGACGCCCACACGGGAAAATTTATCGGCAGCGACACGGTGGGAGACGGAGTGCTCAGGAACGTTATCAGAGGGATGGACGTTACCCTTGAGCAGAATTTCGGCATAGACCCCGTGTGGAACGATTTAAGCAAGCAGCTTGAATTCGTCGCAAACGGCGAGAAAGCTTCCGGTTATCTGCACGTCGTTGATAATCGCACTGAACTCCAGATAGGTGCGAATCAGGGACAAACCATAAATGTCTCCGTTGGCCAGCTTGACACGACTGGGCTCGAAATCGACGATGTATACGTAGTTGACATGGAACTTTCTCAGAAAGCCATTACGAAAATAGACAAAGCCATAGAAAGGATTAACGCCTCCCGCGCAACGGTGGGGGCTCAGATAAACAGGTTGGAATACACTATCCAGAACCTCCAGACGGCCAGGGAAAACCTGACTGCCGCAGAATCCAGAATAAGGGATTTGGATATGGCGGAGGAGACCTCCAACCTTACCAAAAACCAGGTGCTCGTTCAGGCGGCGACGGCCATGGTGGCCCAGGCCAACCAGGTGCCGCAGCAGGCTCTGACGCTCCTTCAGGGCTGATGATAACGCGGGGCAGGCCGGGCGCGGCCGCTCCGCCGCCTTATTTAAAAGAACGCATTACGCAGAATTTTTGGAAACTCTCTTTTCCCCGGCGAAAAACGCCGGGGTTTTTATTGCGCTTTAAGCCCGGAGAGGAGCCTATAAGCCTGATATGGCTTCGGTTATCCTTTCGTATCGGGAGGAGAGTTTTTTAAAGATTTCCTTTTCGTTGCCTTCCTCCCTGCCTCTCAATACTGCTTCAAGGCGGGAGGCGGATTCGTAAAGCTCTTTCATGCTCAGGTTTCCCGCCACTCCTTTAAGGGTGTGGGCGTGCAGAACGGCTTCGTCCCGCGAGCCGCGCTCCATAGCGTCCTTCAGCATGGAGAAAGAGCCGTCCTGGAGAAATTTTTTCATAAATTTCATTATAAGGTCCGCGCTGCCGCCGAAACGCTCCGCAAGGTCGTCCGTATCGACGCCGGCGCTTTTTAACACATCCGTGTTGCTGTTCATTAACCGCCCCATATTTATCGTTGTTAAGGATTTATAATATTTTTAAGGCCGCTTGTCCATATTTAGCGGAGATTTTTCGTTTACCGGCCCCGTAAGGGGGATTGACACCCGTCTTTTGCCGGGGTAATCTTACCCGGAAAAAATAAAGACCCTTAAAGGATTTTACGGTAATGAAAAAAATAATTTTCAGCTCTCTCCTGCTGTGCGGCTTTTTCGTATGCTCCTGCGCACGCACGGTAGAAAGCCCCTCCCGGGGAAGCGACCCTCTGGATAAGAAAGAGTTTGTTCTTGTCAATATGTTCGACGGTTACGGAATAGATATAGGCTTCGATAACGGCCGGATATACGGCTTTGCGGGCGTAAACAGATATATGGGTTCCTACGCGGTTTCCGGCGGCTCCATAAAGCTGGGCCACACGGGAACTACCATGATGGCGGGTCCGGAAGATAAAATGAAGGCCGAAACGGAGTATCTGAAGCTCCTTGGCGAAGCGTCGTCCTTTACTTTCGACGGCTCCGTATTAAAACTGGGGAAGCTGGAATTCAGGCTTAAATAAGGGTATTATCCTTTTTTCATTATAAAAAAGATTTTATAATAAGAGTTAATCTCCTCCGGGCTTTTAAGGATAATGTTTTTCGCTTCGTGGGAGTCCAGCAGAGCCCTTATGCCGCCCGATTCGTGGTATCTGTAAAGTGACGGGTAGCGGCCGTTTTTAAGGATTTTGTCTCCGCTTTGCGGCTTGGCCGCCGCGCAGCCGGCGCATATTATAAAATCCCCCTCGCCTATGCCGTAATCGGGAAACTTTGCCTGGCTTACGAACACGGCCCCGTTTTTCTCCGGCTCCGGTATGCCCTCAAAAAAAGATTCTCCTAGAACGACCTTTTTCTGGGAAGGGCTTTTTCTTTTGGCGTACAGCTCCTGCAGGGGCAGGGTAAGGCCGCCGCTTTTATCGTATTTTTCCGGCTTTTCGCATACGCTTTTCCATTCCGGCGCAGGCTCGGGATAGCCGGAGCCGGTATCTGCGAAGGTGTCGAGAGGCTCCCTTATATAGGAAGCTATGCGTACCAGAGTGTTAAAATCCGGCTCCCTTTTGTCGTTCATATAGTTTGAAAGCCTGGAGGCGGATATTCCCAGATAATCTGCCAGGTCTTTATGCTTTATGGCCTTTATTTTTAATATGTATCTGAGCCTTTTTCCTATACCCACGGGAGGCCTCCTTATCAGCGCGCCGGTTACTGCCGGTTGGATAAATATATATAAACAATCGGTAATTGGCAATCGGTATATTCACATATATGCCCGTCCGCCATGCGCCCGGGAGAGTTTTACATTTTTTAAAAGAATGCTTGAAATCGGCCCGGCAAACATAGTAAACTATCAAGAATATACGGGCTGCGCCTCTTTTGCCGGGCGGCCCCGGTACGGAGACACAATGCGCCGAGACCTTATACGAAATTTCAGTATAATCGCCCATATAGACCACGGCAAATCCACCATAGCCGACAGACTTATCGAATATACGGGCGCTCTCGATAAACGCCAGATGAAATCCCAGGTGCTGGACAGCATGGATATCGAGCGCGAACGCGGCATCACGATCAAGGCCCAGACCGTTTGCCTGTCCTATAAGGCGGACGACGGCAATACCTATCAGATTAACCTTATAGATACTCCGGGCCATGTGGATTTTACCTACGAGGTTTCAAGAAGCCTGGCCGCGTGCGAAGGGGCCCTTATCGTTGTGGACGCGTCCCAGGGGGTGGAGGCCCAGACCATAGCCAACGCTTTTATGGCCGTGGATCAGGATCTGGAGCTTGTGCCCGTTATCAATAAGATAGACCTGCCTTCCGCTGACCCGGACAAGGTAAAGCACGAAATAGAGGATGCCATAGGCATAGATGCTTCCGAAGCCATACTTGCCAGCGCTAAGGAAGGCAAGGGCACTAAGGAAATACTTGAAGCCATAGTAAAGAACGTCCCCGCCCCCAAGGGAGACGAAAATAAAAACCTTAAAGCCATGATATTCGACTCCTGGTACGATTCATACCGCGGGATAATAGTCCTTATCCGGGTGGTGGACGGGATAATATCAACGGGTGATAAGGTTTATTTTATGGCTACCGGCCGGGAATACGAGATAGTGGAAGCGGGCATATTCACGCCGCAGGCCGTCCGGGTAAGCAGCCTGGGCGCAGGAGAGGTGGGCTTTATCTCCGCCAGCATAAAGGACGTTCACGAAGTAAAGATAGGCGACACCATAACCCATTATAAAAAGCCTACGTCGGAGCCTTTTCCCGGTTTTAAAAACGTTAAGCCGGTGGTTTTCTGCGGCCTTTACCCCGTGGACCCGAACCAGTACCAGGACCTGAGGGACGCTCTTGAAAAGCTCATACTTAACGACAGCGCCGTTACTTTCGACCCGGAAAGCTCCGCCGCTCTCGGCTTCGGTTTCCGCTGCGGGTTCCTGGGCCTCCTGCACATGGAAATAGTGCAGGAGAGGCTTGAAAGGGAGTTTGGCCTTAATCTTATTTCCACCGCCCCTACGGTTGTATTCAGGGTACATATGCAGGACGGCTCCGTTACGGAAATAGATAACCCTGCCGCCCTGCCGGACCAGAACCATTACGCAAAGATAGAAGAACCGTACATTGCGGCCACGCTTATACTTCCTTCCGAATACGTTGGCGCGGTTATTCAGCTTCTCCAGCAGCGCAGGGGCTGGCAGACCAATATGAAATATATTTCCCCCTCCAGGGTGATACTGGAATACCGGCTTCCCCTTATGGAGGTGGTTATGGATTTTTACGATAAGCTAAAATCCTGCTCCAGGGGATACGCGTCTTTCGATTACGAATTCGCCGAGTACAGGGAGAGCAGCCTGGTAAAGCTGGACGTGCTTATAAATAAAGAACCTGTGGACGCGCTGTCTATCATAGTCCATAAAGACCAGGCCGAATATAAGGGCCGCGAGCTTGTGGAAAAGATGAAGGAAGTGATACCGAGGCAGATGTTCGAGGTGGCGATACAGGCGGCCATAGGCAGCAAGGTCATAGCCAGGAGCACTGTAAAGGCTTTCCGCAAGGACGTTATCGCCAAATGCTACGGCGGGGATATATCCCGTAAGCGCAAGCTTCTCGAAAAGCAGAAGGAAGGCAAAAAACGCATGAAGCAGATAGGCTCGGTGGAGCTGCCCCAGGAGGCGTTTCTGGCGGTGCTTCGCATAGGGGAGGACAAATAATATAATGGCGGACGTTGTTAAAGAACAAAGCGGGCAGGACGCTCCTAAAAAGAAAAGCGCCGCGAGGGATACGGTAGATTCCATAGTCGTGGCTTTCGTGATAGCCATGATAATACGCACCTTTTTTGTGCAGGCCTTTAAAATACCATCCGGCTCCATGCTGGAGACTTTGCAGATAGGCGACCATATACTCGTAAATAAACTCTCTTACCTTGTAAGCGACCCGCGGCACGACGATATAATCGTATTCGAATTTCCCCTTGAGCCGGATAAGGATTATATAAAAAGGGTGATAGGCGTTCCCGGTGACAGGATACGCATAGAGGATAAAACCGTCTACCGTAACGGCGAGAAGCTGGACCCGGACTACACCAGGTTCGAATACGCTTCCAGCATCCCGGGCTCCGTAATGCCGAGAGACAACGTGGAGGAGTTCACGGTGCCGGAGGGGGCGTTTTTCGTAATGGGCGACAACAGGGACGCCAGCTTCGACGGCCGTTTCTGGGGCTTCGTTAAAAAGGACGCCATCGTCGGCCGCGCCTTTATTATTTATTGGTCCTGGGGCGGCGGAGGAATGTTTAACGTGCGCTTTGAGAGGATCTTAAAGCTGCTTTAAATGGCCGCCGCATGAGTAAGCCGCGAGCAAATTTATTTTGCTCGCACGGCGTGTTTGCAAAGTTTCCTATGGGGAAGCTTTGCAAGTTGATTTGACAAGGCGCGGCGGAGGAATGTTTAACGTGCGGTTTGAGAGGATCTTAAAGCTGCTTTAAATGGCCGCCGGGCAAGGGCGGCTTCAGATATAAGGTATCGGGAAAAGGAGGGAGCGTATGGAGTTAAAGTATAATACGATTTTGCTTAAGCTCAGCGGAGAAGCCCTTATGGGCGGTCAGATATACGGCATAGACGCGGAGACGGTGCGTTTTATTGCGTCGGAGATAAAGCCCGTTTACGATTTGGGCGTAAGGATAGGCATAGTTATAGGCGGCGGCAACATTTTCCGCGGGGTGTCTCCCGCCGCTAAAGGTATGGACAGGGTAACGGCCGATCATATGGGCATGCTCGCCACGGTTATCAACTCCCTGGCCGTTCAGAACGCTCTTGAGGCGGCCGGTATAGAGACCAGGGTACAGTCCGCCGTGGACATGAGGCAGATAGCGGAGCCTTATATACGCAGGCGGGCTATGAGGCATATGGATAAAGGCCGGGTGGTTATATTTGCCGCAGGTACGGGCAATCCCTATTTTACCACGGATACCACGGCCACGCTCAGGGCTTCAGAAATAAACGCCCAGGTAGTGCTTAAAGCCACCAAGGTGGACGGCATATACACGGCGGACCCGGTAAAAGACAGCACGGCAGTTAAATACGACACTATAAATTACATCGACGTTCTGACGAAGGGGCTTAAAGTCATGGACTCTACGGCCATAAGCATGTGTATGGATAATAAGATACCTCTGATAGTCTTTAATATGTTCGGCAAGGGTAATCTTATGCGTATAGTCAGGGGCGAGCCCGTCGGGACTCTTGTGGAGGGTTAAAAATGGCAGATGTTATCAGCGAACTTAAAGAAAGTATCGAAAAACGCATATCCTATTACAAAGAGGAGCTTAAAGGCGTGCGTACGGGCAGGGCTTCCGTATCCATGTTCGATAATATCAAGGTGGATTATTACGGCACGATGACCCCCCTTTCCGGCGTGGCTTCCCTTTCCGCCCCGGAGCCAAGGCTCGTTACCATAACCCCGTGGGACGCCTCCATGATAAAAGCCATCGAAAAGGCAGTGCAGACCAGCCAGATGGGCTTTAATCCGTCCAACGACGGCAAGGTTATAAGGGTGCCTTTTCCGCAGCTTACGGAGGAACGCAGGAAAGAGCTTGCCAAAATCGTCAAAAAAATGGGCGAGGAGGCCAAGGTGGCCGTGCGCAACGAACGCCGTGACGCCAACGATAAAATAAAAAAGCAGGAAAAGGACAAAGAGATAAGCGAAGACGAGTCCAAAAAGCTGCAGGAAGAGGTTCAGAAGGTTACGGACGCGTCCGTCAGGAAGCTGGACGAAATAACGGAAGCGAAAGAAAAGGAAATAATGGAGATATAATGGCGAAAAACGCCTTACCCGACCATGTGGCCGTGATAATGGACGGCAACGGAAGGTGGGCCAAAAAACGCGGCCTGCCCCGGGCGTTCGGCCACAGGGAAGGGGTTGCCACGGTAAAGAAAATAGTTACCCACGCGGCGGAATCCGGCGTGAAGGTTTTAAGCATGTTCGCCTTTTCCGCGGAGAATTGGCTGAGGCCTGCGGAGGAAGTCGGCTTTCTTATGAAGCTGCTGGACGATTATATAGCTTCCGAATCCCGGCTTATGATGGAGAATAATATAAGGTTTCTTGTGTCCGGCCGCACGGAAATGGTGCCGGAGCGCACGGGAAAGGCTTTGCGGGAGCTTTCGGCCCTTTCTTCCGGCAACACGGGAATGACGCTTAACCTGCTGATAAGCTACGGAGCAAAGGACGAGCTTGCGGACGCGGTTCGCCATATCGCCCGCGACGCGGCGGAGGGCCGCTTAAACTGGCGTGACGTGGACGGCGCCCTTATAAGATCCCGCCTTTATAACCCGGAGCTTCCTGACGTGGATCTGCTTATACGCACCAGCGGGGAACACAGGATAAGCAATTTTATGCTGTGGCGCATAGCTTACGCCGAGCTTTATTTTACCGATATTTTATGGCCGGATTTTTCCGAAAAAGACTTCGACGCGGCATTAGAGGATTTTGCGGGCCGCGTAAGGCGTTTCGGCAAAACCGACGAGCAGATGGAGAACCGGGGCTGACGCATTAAGGGCGGCGGTTTTTTACGCCGTCAGGGGGGATTTTTCAGTGGACAGCAAAAAAAAGAAGGAATTGGCCTACCGGGTAGCCGCCGGGCTGATACTCGTTCCCATAGCCGTTTATATTACCGTATTCGCGGACAGGTTTCTTTTCTTTTTGATAATGGAAGCGATAATCCTGCTGGGCACAAGGGAGATGATAGCCCTTGTTCCCAAGGGCGGCTCTTTCGCCGGGGCGCCTCTTATGTGGGCGGGGGCCGTGGCGTTCCCCACAGTTCTTTATTTCGGCTCTCTCCAGGTGTTTCTCTCGGTGGCTTTTATGCTGCTCTTTATTCTTTTTCTGCTGAAGATGTTTTCTGCCGAACCTACGGAAAGGGTCGTGGAGGACGTTTCATCCGGATTTTTTTCCGTGGTTTTCCTGCCTTTTTTATTTTCCTTTTTTATGATGATAAGGGATATCGACCCTTCCTGGCTGGTTTTTCTTTTCTTCGTTATCTGGATGTCCGATACGTGCGCTTATTTTACGGGCATATCCATAGGCAAAAGGAAGCTCATTCCTAAAGTAAGCCCCGGAAAAACCATAGAAGGCCTTGCCGGAGGGGTTATAGGAGCCCTTATAATGGCTTTTCTGTGGAATTATTTTCTTTTTGACATAAACCCGCTTCTCATGGGGCTGATAGCTGTGGATATAATAATAGCCGGCATTATAGGCGATCTTATAGAATCCATGATAAAGCGTGGAGCGGCCGTTAAGGACAGCGGCAGCCTTATACCGGGGCACGGAGGCATACTTGACAGGTTCGATTCGCTGCTTTTCGCCGCGCCCGTGCTGTTTTTCTATCTTTATTTTCTGGTAGATTACAATGCCTAAAAAACGCATAGGGATAATAGGCTCCACCGGCTCGGTGGGCAGGCAGGCCGTGGAGGTGGTTCTCGCCAACAGGGAGCTTTTCGAGGTGGTTTTTCTAACGGCCCATACCAACAAACCGCTGCTTTTTAGGCAGACGGAGCTTTTAAACGCCTCTTACGGCGTAATAACCTCGGAAAGCGGCGACGGAGCTATTACGGAAATACTGGACGGGGAACAGCCCGACATCGTGCTCCACGCGGCGGGCGGTATAGGCGGGGTAAAACCGGCCTATGAAATCGCTTCGAGGGGCATAGATATGGCCCTTGCCAATAAGGAATCCATAGTTACCGCGGGAGAGATAATCCTCGAAGCCGCCAGAGAAAGCGGTTCCAGAATAATCCCCGTGGACAGCGAGCATTCCGCCATATTCCAGTGCCTTATGGGGCAGAGGAAAAAGAGCCTTTCATCAGTGACCCTTACGGCCAGCGGAGGCCCTTTCTGGAAGCGCCCGGGAGACGCTATGGACTACGTTTCCATGCAGGAAGCCCTGCACCACCCTAACTGGAACATGGGGCGCAAGATTTCGGTGGATTCGGCCACCATGATGAATAAAGGGCTGGAGCTTATAGAGGCCCGCTATCTTTTCGACGTGGAGCCGGATAAGCTGGAGGTCGCCGTTCATCCTGAAAGCATAGTCCATTCCTTCGTTACCTTTAAGGACGGCTCGACCATAGCTCAGCTTGGCCGCCCCGATATGAGGATACCCATATCCTTCGCCCTGGGGTTTCCGGAGCGTATAGATTCCGGCGTGGAGCCTGCGGAGCTGTGGAAGCTGGGCAAGCTCACCTTTGAAAAGCCGGATTTAAAGCGTTTCAGATGCCTCGATATTGCCATGAAGGTTCTTAAAGAGGATTCCTCCCCGCTTATGATAGCCATGAACTCCGCAAACGAAGCGGCGGTCTGCGCCTTTCTCGATAACGATATATCGTTTTCCGGCATAGCGGACGTGGTGGAGGAGACTGTTGCCAGAACTTCCTTTAAAAACGCCTCCACAATAGAGGAGGCGTGCAGTTACAGCGCCGCCTCTTATGAAACGGCCCTTTCGGTTATTGCAAACAGAAACAAACGGGTATAAATAAGAACGTCAGGGCTGCGCGGCTGTCTATATATCTGCCGCGGGCTGCGCGTTGTTTTTAAAGCGCTTTAAGGTTCGTCCTTATCTGGCTGCGCCGTAAGCGGAGGCCCGGTAAGGACGTAAACGGGCGCAAAATACATTTTGAGAGAGTTGTCGTTTATGAATATAGTCATTGCCATAATCATATTGGGAGTGCTTATCTTTATCCACGAGCTGGGTCATTTTCTCGTGGCCAAGCTCAACGGCGTTTATGTGGAAAAGTTTTCCCTGGGCTTCGGCCCCAGGCTTCTGGGCAGGAAAATAGGCGAGACGGATTACTGCCTGTCCGCCTTTCCCCTGGGCGGGTACGTAAAGATGTACGGAGAGCAGCCGGAGGAGGAAACAGACCCTTCGAGAGAGGGCAGGGCCTTTTCTGATAAAAAGCCGTGGCAGAGAGCCTCGATAATCCTGGCCGGGCCTTTTGCAAACGTGCTGCTTGCCGTTGTTGTTTTCTGGGGCCTTTTTATGTCCGGCTATCCGGATTATCCGGCCGTGATAGGGGATGTAAAAGCCGGAAGCCCCGCCGCGGAAGCGGGCCTTGCGCCGGGCGATAGGATAGTTTCTTCTGACGGCGCGCCTGTGCGCTCCTGGAGCGATTTTCAGGGTATTGTGGCGGATAACCCCGGCAAAACCCTTAACCTTACCCTTGCGGACGGAAGGATAGTGCCCGTTGCCGTGGCTTACGGCCAGGCGGAGGACGTTTTCGGAGACAGGCAGACCGTGGGGGAAATCGGCGCCCTTCTTTATGTTCCGGCGGTCATAGGGGCGGTTCACGAGGGTACCCCGGCGGGGAAAGCGGGCCTTATGCCGGGAGATAAGATAGTTTCCATAAACTCTCAAAGGCTCCCCTCCTGGAACGCTTCTGCCGAATATATAAGAAAACGCCCCGGAGAGCCTCTTAAATTCGAGATAGACAGAGCAGGGGAGACGCTTACCCTTGAAATAACGCCTGAAATGTCGGAAATAACAGGGGAAAATGGCGAAAAAATAAATGTGGGCCTTATAGGCATAAATCCGAAAGCCGGGGACGTAATGGTCCGGTACGGGTTTTTCGAGTCAATGGTAAAGGGCTTTGAAAAAAGCTACGAATTTACTGCCCTTGTGTTTAAGGGCTTTGTAAAACTTGTGCAGCGGGCCGTTCCCGCCGATTCTCTCGGTGGCCCCATAATGATAGTGCAGATGGCGGCCGATTCGGCCCAGTCCGGACTTGTGGCGCTTCTGACGTTTATGGCGGTAATAAGCCTTAATCTGGCCGTGTTTAACCTGCTGCCCATACCGGCTTTGGACGGGGGGCACCTGCTTATAATAATTATCGAGTCGGTTACGAGGCGCAGGCTGAGCGAAAGGGTTCTGGGCAATTTTCAGATGGTGGGCTTCGCCCTTCTTATGTGTCTTATGGTTTTCGCTTTTTATAACGACTTATCGAGAATATTCATAAAATAACCCCGGGCCGCCTTAAGGGCGGCCTGTTTTTTCCTGATTTGAGCATACGTCAACCCACTTTTCGGCGGGAGTATATTTTTCCAGCTCGGCGCAGGTCATTTCAACGGCGCTGCGGTCGCTTCCCGCGGCCGGGTATACGCTTGAAAAGCGTTTTAGGGATTTGTCCAGATATATTCTTACGTTCTCTTTTACGGCGAAGGGGCATACCCCGCCGGGCACGTGGCCCGTGTATTTCTCCACCAGGTCCGCCGGTATCATTTTCGGCTTGGCTCCGAATTCCGCCCTGAATTTACGGTTTTCTATTTTTGTATCCCAGGCGGCGACTACTAGTATCGGCCCTCCGGGAAGCAGAAAGGACAGGGTCTTTGCTATACGGGCCGGTTCGCAGCCCAGCGCCTCTGCTGCAAGCTCCACGGTGGCGCTTTAATTTTTCCAGCTCCGTCACTCTGTTTTCCGCTCCGTAGAGAGCAAGATATTTCTTTACTTTTTCAAGAGACATGACATTGACCCCTTACGGTTTCCTTTATAAAAAAGCCGCCCCGGCCGGGCCGCCGCGTTATTTTTCCAGCCCCGCCAAAAAAAACGCGCGGGGTTTTGCGCCCGCGCGGGTTTCCAGATATTTTCCGGCTCGCTTTGCCTTTCAGGCCAGCTCGTTTACGGGGCCTTTGGGCCTTACGGTAAGAACGGGGCACGGAGCTTTGCGCACCACTTTTTCCGCCGTGGAGCCGAAAAGCACGTGCTCTAAACCTGTGCGCCCGTGGGTGCCTATTATTATCATATCGAAATTACCGTCGGCCGCTTCCCTTACTATTTCGTTATAGGGCGTGCCTTTAAGGAGCTTTTTGGTAAAGGTTACGCCTTCCAGCTCCGGCGCGTTGGCCGTAAATTCCTCAAACTGCTTCATAGCGCCGTCTTCAAATTCGTGGGAAATGTTCTGCATGGTCATCTGAGGCAGATAAAAAGATACGATATTAGCCTCGTCGAAAAGGACGTGGGCTATCTCAAGCTCGGCGTTCAGCAGTTTTTTCATTTTTACCGCGTAACTGAGGGCATAATGGGACGCCTCGGAAAAGTCGGTAGGAAACAGTATTTTTTTTACCTCATCCATAATAATCTCCTCACCCTTGCGGGGTTAGCGCTTTTTTTATAACGGGTATGAGCTCTTCCGCTCCGCAGGATTTATCCGATATGTCGAAAGCTCCCAGCTCGTAGGCCAGCAGTATGTCGTCCGCTCCCGGCTTTTTCGCCGTTATTATTACCGGCGTGTCGTACTGCATTACGTTCATCCTGTGGAGCAGGGCAAATGGCGACATTTCATCGGAATCCTCATCCGCTACAATCATATAATAGCTTTTATCCCTTAACATCTCAATAGCTAAGCACGGGCTTTTTACGGATTTTACCCGGAAGCCGTTTTCCGCCGCCAGGGACACGAATTCGTTTTGAAAATTAATGTCTTTTGTTATCAATAATATAAATTTTTCTTCCGTCATAGCATGCGCCCGAAAAGATCGTCGAAATTTTTTTCCAGCCTTAAAGCCAGTTCCTCCGTTTCAACGCCCAGCTCTTTAGCCGCGAAAGCGGCAGTGTAGGCGACATTGGCCGGTTCGTTGGTTTTTCCTCTTAACGGCACCGGGGCGAGATAGGGGGAGTCCGTTTCCACGAACATCCTGTCCGCAGGGACGAGTTTCAGGGTTTCGCGTATAGTCCCGGCGGATTTATACGTTAGCTGCCCGGCGTAGGATATGTAAAAATTATTATCGAGAGCCCATTTTATAATATCGTCCCCGCCGGAAAAGCAGTGGAATATGCCCCCTGCGGAGCGGCCGCGCCCCAGCTCCTCCTCCAGCACGGCAAGGCATCTGGAGGATGCTTCCCTGTTATGTATGATAACGGGCTTTTTAAGCTCCCTGGACATTTCAAGCATGCGCCTGAATACTTTTTCCTGAACGGGGGCGGGGGCGTAGTCCCTGTAAAAATCCAGGCCTATTTCGCCCACGGCGATTACCTTTTTGTGGGACGCCGTGCGGAAAAGCTCCCCGCAGGCTTCTTCCGAAAAGCTCTCCCAGTCCTCCGGGTGTATCCCAGCGGCGGCGTAAACGTTGGGAAACATAAGCGCCGTTTTCAGGGCCTCTTTGCTGTCCTCTGGGTTTACTCCTACGGTTAATATCCTTTCCACCCCGTTATTAAAGGCTCTTGAAACGACGCCTTCAATATCGTCGGAAAGGGGCGGCATGTGTATATGGGCGTGGGTGTCCGTCAGCTTTGCCATGGCTTAAAGACCGCCGTTATTTAATTCTCGTTCCCGCGGGGGTTTCGTCCGGCAGTTTAAGGACGTTGTGCCTGTCTCCTGCCGTGGCGGAAAGCACCATGCCGCGCGATTCTATACCCATGAGCTTAACCGGCTTCAGATTGGTTACCACTGCTATGGTAAGGCCCACAAGGTCTTCCGGCTTATAGGTTTTGGCGATGCCGGAAACTATCGTTCTGCCTCCGTCTCCCACGTCTATGGTGAGCTTGAGCAGCTTTTCGGATTTTTTGACGTTTTCGGCCGCCAGCACCTTGCCGGCCTTTATCTCGACCTTATCGAAATCGCCGTATTCTATCCCGCTTTCCGAAGGGGCTTCCGCCGCCTCTTTTTCAGGCGAAAGCTCCTCAAGCATGGCCTTTTCGTCTATCCGCGGGAATATGGCCTTTGTTTCGCCTATGGGGCGGCCGCTTTTAAGCGTTTTTACCCGTTTCAGGTCCTCCGGGGAGCTGACGTTTACGGGGCTTTCTTCCGCAAGCTGCTTTCTCATTGCTTCGGCCGTTTCCGGCATAAAGGGATATATAAAATGGGATACGGCTCTTAAACCGTCCATAACCGTGTAAAGGACGGAGCCAAGCCTGTCCTTCTTTTCCGGGTCTTTAGCCAGGAACCAGGGCTGCGTTTCGTCTATATATCTGTTCATGGCGCCTACGAATTCCCATATTGCCGTAAGGGCTTTGTTGAAGGCTTGAGCGTTAAGAAAGCCCTCTACTCTGTCAGCCAGGGTCGGCAGGGCTCCGTATATTTTTTCGTCCGCGGCTTCGGGGGCGTTATAATCGGGTATGGTCCCGCCGAAATATCTCTGAACCATACCGAGGGTTCTGGAAAGCAGGTTGCCCAGATCGTTGGCCAGGTCTCCGTTGATACGGTGTATCATCGCCCTGAAGGAAAAATCCCCGTCAAGGCCGAAAGGCACCTCCCTTAAAAGGAAATACCTGAAAGAGTCTCTTGAAAATTTCTTTACGAGCCAGTCCGGGTCTATGGCGTTGCCCATGGATTTGGACATCTTTTTGCCTTCCACCGTCCACCAGCCGTGGGCGAATACGGATTTGGGCAGCTCTATCCCCGCGCTCATCAGCATGGCGGGCCAATATACCGTATGGAAGCGCAGTATATCCTTGCCCACAAGGTGAACATCGGCGGGCCAGAATTCGCCCGCTTTCGGGTCTCCGGAAAAATAGCCTACGGCGGATATATAATTGACGAGAGCGTCCATCCATACGTATATCACATGGTCCGGGTCGCCTTCCACGGGTATGCCCCATGAAAAATTGACGCGGCTTATGGAAAGGTCCCTGAGGCCCTCCCTTACGAAGGATACGATCTCGTTTTTTCTGCTTTCCGGCCTTATAAATTCCGGGTGTTTTTCTATATGCTCCAGGATCCTGTCCTGATATTTGGACATTCTGAAAAAATAAGACGCTTCTTTCATTTTGGAGGTCGGCCTGCCGCAATCCGGGCAGACGTTTCCGTCCAGTATCTGGGTTTCCGTCCAGTAAGCTTCACAGGGCGTGCAGTACCAGCCTTCGTATTCGCCCAGGTATATGTCTCCGGCGTCCTTCATTTTTTTGAACATGGCCAGAACGGTTTTTTTGTGGCGTTCCTCCGTAGTGCGGATGAAATCGTCGTTTGAGATATTAAGGGTTTTCCATAAATCCCTGAACCGGGCCATGTTGGCGTCGGCAAGCTCAATGGGCTTCACGCCCTTTTTCATGGCCGCCTGCTCCATTTTCTGGCCGTGTTCGTCTGTACCGGTAAGAAAAAGCACGTCGAAGCCGCACATACGCTTGTAGCGGGCCATAACGTCCGCCGCCACGGTAGTGTAGGCGTGGCCTATGTGGGGTTTGTCGTTTACGTAGTATATGGGTGTGGTAATGTAAAAAGATTTTTTGCTCATTTGCCGTCTCCGCCCAGCTCTTTAAGGCTTTCGTCCTTTATTTCGATAAATTCGCCGTCTTCTGCTTCCCTGCCCGCGCCGCATCCGCAGGGGCGGCCGTACTGGTCCTTTTCAAACATAAGGCAGCACATAAGCCTGCCGCATACGCCCGATATTTTGTTTGGATTCAGTATCAGATTCTGGTTTTTAGCCATTTTTATCGATATGTTGTCGAAGCGCCTTAAAAAGCAGCTGCAGCAGAATTCCCTGCCGCAGAGCCCGAAGCCGCCTATCATTTTCGTGGCGTCTCTCACGCCTATCTGCCGCATTTCTATCCTGGTGCGGAACACCCGGGCCAGATCCCTTACGAGCTGCCTGAAATCCACCCGGCCGTCGGCGGTAAAATAGAAAGTAAGCTTGCTTCTGTCGAGAGAATATTCGGCTGAGAGAAGCTTCATTTCAAGGCCGCCGGTCACCGCCATTTTTTTGCATATTTCAAAGGCCTTTTCTTCATCCCGGGAGTTTTTTTCGTTTTCCTTTATATCGTTTTCCGTGGCCTGGCGGAGTATGGCTTTCATCTGCTGGTCGTCCTGAACGGATATGACGCGCGGAGCCACGGCCACTTCGGCCAGGTCCTCGCCCTTGTCCGATTCCACGACGACGAAATCTCCCTTAGCAAGGGGTAGGCCCCCGCTCAGGAAGTCGTATACTTTACCGGCGCGCTTGAACATCACGCCTACGGCTTCATACTGCTTCACTGAATACCTCTATGACTTTGCTTGAAAAGTCGGCCTTGATGAGGTCGACGTTGGCATTATAGTTAAATCTGCGTAAAATATCCAGAAGATAGTACCCCAAAAGGCAGTAGGAGTAGCGCCCGGTCTTCTTGAAGGCTTCGAGGGCCTCCGGATAAACCGAGCTTACCGCCATGCTTATTTCTTCCTGGGTTTTGAGCTTCTGCACGGCCGCGGCGAATTTTACGAAATCCCCGTCTTTAAGATATGGGGTAACGTCCGTGAACTTTTCGTTTAAAATATCGAGGGTTCTGGAAACCGACCCTCCTGACATAAGGGCGGCTCTGTCTATAAAGGACCCTTCCGGCACGATGCCGGAAAGGGCCTGCCTTATCTGGTCTATGGTAAGGGGCGAGAATTTTACGTTTACCGCCCTCGAGCGGATTGTGGGCAGGATGGCTTCGTATTTGTCCGTTATAAGGAAAAACACCGTGTTTTCCCCCGGCTCTTCCAGGGTTTTCAGCAGGGCGTTTGCCGCCGGGCCTCCCTGGGCGGTGTCCGCAAGCTGGTGCGCGCCGTCGATTATATAGACCTTCCATTGTCCTTCAAGAGGGGTCATTCCGGCGCTTTCCACTATTTTGCGCACGTTTTCTATGTTGATTATCTTATCTTCGTTCAGAACCTTTCCGTCGGGGGATGTTTCTTTTTCGCCGTAGAGGTGCAGGTCCGGATGGGTGCCCATATCTATCTGCACGCAGGAGGGGCAGCCGCAGGGAGAAAAAAAGGACCCTTCCCGGCACAGCAGGGCTTTTGCCGTGTTTACGGCGAAAAGCCGCTTGCCTATTCCCTTAATTCCGGAAAATATATAGGCGTGCATAAGCCTGCCGCTTTTTACGGCGCGCCTGAATATTTCCGTTTGTTTTTCGTGACCGGCGAACATCTTACCGGGCGCAGTCCGATTTGTCGCCGTGTATTTTCCCGACCGTGTGGTCAAGGGCGGGCATTATTACGGACAGGTTTTCGAGAGCCCCCTTGGGGCTTCCCGGCAGATTTATTATAAGGGAGCTTCCCCTTACACCGCACACGGCTCTTGAAACCATGGCGGTTTTTGTAATTTTAAGGCTTTCCGCCCTCATGGCTTCCTCGAAGCCGGGCAGTCTTTTCTCGATAAGGGGCAGGGTGGTTTCCGGCGCTATGTCCCTGGGGGATACCCCGGTGGAGCCGTTGGTTATTATCACGTCGAACTGCTGGGTGTCGGCAAAGTCTTTTAAAACGGCTTCGAGCCTGTCTTTTTCGTCCGGTATCACTTCCCGGCGGATAAAGGATATCTGCGCGTTTTTTCTTAAATATTCCTCTATGTCCGGGCCAGTCTTATCTTCCCGCTCGCCGGAGGAAGCCCTGTCTGAAAGGGTTATTATACCTACCGAATGGCCTTTTTTACCAAGGTTTTCTATTTCGTCTCCCACTTTCAGCTCCCCGTTGCCTTTAACCGTGCCGAATATGCCCTCTCTGGGCATTACGCAGTCTCCCGCCAGCTTGTATATTGCGCAGCGGTGGTGGCATATTTTGCCTTTCTGGGATATTACAAGGCTTATGCCGCCTATTTTCAGCTCCGTGCCCACGGGCAGGGCCAAAAGGTCGATACCCTCGGTTGTGACGTTTTCGGCGAAATCCCCGCTTTTGACGTTAAGCCCCTTTTCAATCATTTTTTTTACGCTTTCGACGGCGAGTAGGCTTACCTGCCTGTGCCATTTGCCTGCGTGGGCGTCTCCTTTTATGCCGAAGTCGTTTTCAAAAAAGGCTTTTTCCACATTCGTCTTGCGCACGCCTTTTCTGTCGCTTACGGATATCGCATATATTTTTGACATTTATACAGCTCCCGATGAACTTTTGTTTAACTGTTTATTCTGATATTTGTTGGGAAAAAGGATAATTAGATATTCCTTCCTATAACGTATTGTGCTATTTTAAAGGATAGTAACAAGGATTTATTCTTAAAGCAAGGAGTAAGGAAATGAAATATGAAATAAGCGTAACGGGAATGAAATGTCAGAATTGTGCAAAAAGCATTGAAAACGGGTTGAAAAGTATTGACGGATTGTTAAATTGTGATATAGATGTAAAGAACGGTACCGTTACAGTGGAATTGAACCAAGGAGGGGAGAACCTGGATAAAATTAAGTCCACAATTTCGGATTTAGGCTTTGACGTGGCTTAAAGGTCTGTAACGCAAAGGATTTATTTATATTAGGTATAAAAAAGTTGTGCAATATACATATTAAATTATAATCCTGATTACAGATTAGATATACTTGTCTACACAGATAGTGGAGAACCCGCATCTTTATCTGTTTGTACCGACGTATGTTTGAAACTGTCTGTAAAGAGAACACTATCAATATCTATGAGGGTAATATGGACAAAAAAGCTTATGAAAATTACGCAGAGAAATTAAAGGCTCTGGGCCATCCAGTAAGGCTCAGGATAGCCGTGGAGCTTTCGGAAAAGGATTTTACGGTGAACGCTTTGTGCGCCGCTCTGGACGTTCCTCAGGCTACGGTGAGCCAGCATCTTTCGATTCTCAGAAATAAAGGGATAATAGAAGGCAGCAGAAACGGGACGAGCATCAGCTACCGTCTCAGCTCCGCTCCCGTAAGGGATATGCTGGAGCAGCTCCGCAGAAGCATAGGAGACAGACTTCCGGCTTCCGAGGGCAGAAGAACCGGTACGGTGGCAAGAGCCTGAAAAAGGCCTTTGCCTGCTGAAAATCCCCGCGGCTTGTCTCGCCTCTCCCCCAAATATCGGGGCAAGCCGCTTTTCCTGATCTTTCCCGTGCCGGTAAAATTCCGACGGCGTTCGGGCGGGTTCCGTTTCCGCCCGGTTTTACGTCCGTTTCTGCGGCGCTTTATTTTTTGGGGAGCGGTTCTTTTTCGCCTTGCGGCTTCTTAATTTGAGTACAGTTTAAGAGGAAATTTTTCCACGGAACGGAGCAGGCTGCGCCAGCCGCCGTAATCCGCAGATTCCAGCGTGGAAAGTATCGAGGCCTTTTCCCCGCCGTCAGATTTTATCACTACGCGGGAGGGGCTTTCTATAAATCTGTAAATCTGTACGAGCTGATCCCTTGTCCGCGCATCGTTTTTATATTTGCCGGATATGCGCCTTTCTATTCCGTGGAGGGCTCTTGCTTTCGCCGTATCTTCGCCGGAATTGACCGCCGCCGCGTAGCGGGCCATGACTTTTTCCGCAAAGCCTCCGTTCGTGAAGGATATCCACATATCGGAGTAATCGTTCGATATTATCTGCTTTAAGGCGCCTGCGGGAGAGGCCGCGTTCACGCCGTCTACCCGGAATTCCGCCTCAATCAGCCCCACGGTTTCCGCTTTAAGGGAGAATTTTTCCATCTTAAAGGTTTTCGATACGGGCCCCAGGGTAAAAATCACGCTTCCCGAAACGGGTATGGGGCCGTAACCCAGCTTTTCCGCCAAAAGACCGTAGCGGCCGAATATTTTGGCGTCGGCGTTTATCGTTCCGTCGCTGAATTCGGCGGAAAGGTTGGCCGGAAGGGGAGAGCCGGACACTATGCGGCCGAAATCCACGAGGCCGAAGCGGGCCGCCTCTTCCTCGCCGCATATTACGGACATACCGGTAACCTTAAGGCGGCGGGTCATAATGTCGTATTCCGATTTTTCGTAGATGGCGTAGCAGGGGCCTTTAAAGGAGTCCAGAAGCTCTGTAAATTTTTTATCCGTATATTTATTCGCGACGAATTTCGCCCCGAAAGGGAAAAGTATTATGACAGCCAGTATGGCAAGAAAAACCGCCAAAGCCCTGAATTTGGCTTTTTTAGGTTTTTCCTTCATTATGGCTTTTACTTCAGCCGCAAGCTCTTCCTTGCTTCCGTCCCCGTTTTCAGACATAAAAACTTCTCCCTTTTACTTATGCGTGTATAAAGAAAGCTGCTATCCCTATAAATGGCAAATAATTATAACAACAGGTTCATTATGCGCCGCAAGTATTCATAACAGGCTCCGCGCAGCAGGGCTAAGCCCTCAAAACAGCGCCTTGACGGAACGCTTCGGCTAATATTATTTACCCGCATGCAAGCCGCCGTATCATAAATATTTTCCATAACGCTGCGTTAATCCGTTTAAAGATATAACCGCGTAAAAAATATGCGGCTGTATATATTATGGATAGTTACGGGGAAACATTTGTAAGCCGGCCCCGCGGTAAGTTCATGTTCGGTTCATCATTGCCGCCGAAGCCGCTCCCTTATAAACATTTTCCGTAATTTTACGTTAATCCGCGTAAATATAACATCTGCGGGAAAACATACTATGCCAAACCGCCGCAAAAGGCAATCCGCATCCGGCTTCAGGGCGCTATAACGTTTCCAGGGTAAGTTTTTTAGACTGGTTTCTGAGACCCTCTACCAGAACGGCAAGCTCCATTATGGACCTGTCCAGGTCCGACAGGGTTTTCTGGGCCGTCTGAACAAGGGCTCCCGATACCTTTATGTCGTCCGATATGGGGCTTGCCTGTACGGCGTTTTTGATTTCCGTGTTTTCCATTTTTTCTGCCTCGCTCCTTTCTTGAGGAGTTGCAAGCAATTCCTGTGCCACTAAACTCATATCGTCCTCCGATAACATTATCGGTTTTTTCTCCGTTATCTTTAAGGAAAATTATTCCTACCGCTGCACCGGTCTTTGGTGTTATTATCCTTTTTGCCCGGACGGGCTGGAGGAACCTATGAGGGAGACGATTCTCACCGATAAAATAAAGGACGAACTTGAAAGGCTTTCCGGCGAAGGCCTTATGTACGGAATTCTGGAAGCGATAGAGAATTTTGCCGGAGAAGGGGTGGAGAAAGGGTATTTTACGAAAGAGGACGTTTTAGACGACATGGAAATATCTCTCTGGATAGCCTACGCCGATATGAATATCGCCGAATACGACCGTTACGTCCACGCGGAAAAATGGCTCAAAAGAACGGAAATCCGGGCGCGGGGCTGCGGCGTGTGGTATTATAGATATTCCGTGGCCCTTATGTATCTGGGCCGCCCGGACGAAGCCCTTGATTATGCGGAAAAAGGCGCGCAGGAGGAGCCCGCCTATCCGTGGATCTGGCTCCAACTGGCGGCTTTAAGGGCTCACGCCGGCCGTGTGCCGGAAGCTCTGTCCGCCATAGAAAAGGGTCTGGAGCTTGTGCCGGGGGATTATGAGTTTTTAAGGCGGCGCGGGGAAATAGAGGCTGGGCGCAGTCTGGAGGAAATGGAAAACCATTATATAGACGAAGACGCTGACAGGGCGCTTTCCGCTCTGGATGAAAACAGCGACAACAGGTTCCTTAAAAACGTCTCCGTTTCCACCATACTGGAGGATCCGGAAAGGCTGAGCCGCGTTAAGAATATCCTCGGCGCCGAAAATTGGGAACCGGGCGTATATTGTTATTTTTCCATGAGACCGGGCGGGGTTCCTCTTTCCTGCCGTTTCGAGCTGAACGAGGCGGGCGCGTCCAAATTCGAGCCCGGATGGCTTGAAAATTTTATGGCGCTTTTCGGAGAACTTGAGGAAAAGGGAGCTGCCGCCGTTAAAGCCGCCTGCGGGGAGGAAGCGCCTCTTGAAGGCGTATCCTTCTCCCAGGACAGGTCTTTTATGTTCCGCTACGCCTACGGCCCGGACGCTCCCGGTTTTTATGTGCGTTTCGGCCGGGATTTTACCGTACGCGGCGGAGTTTACGCGGACGAACAGGCGGATCGGCCCGCCTATTCCACGCCGGAAAAGGAAACGGTGCGCGCCCATATAGAAAAATATTTCGGCGGCGTTTCAAAAATATCGGCGGAAAGCCTTTATACGGGAGGCCGTATTGAAATATGCCTTATACCGCCGGCGCCGGAGCGCTATTATTATACTCTTGTAACCTGCGGAATGGGGGCTTTTAAAATGAACGTGCCGGAGGAGCTGGCGGGGGAAGCGCCCCAGAGGGCGGAGCTTGCAATATGCCTGCCGGCGGACTGGAAAATAGACGGAAAGGAGGAGGAATGGTACTGGCCAGTAAGGTGCCTGCTTGTTCTGGCGGGCCTGCCGGCGCGTGAGGATTCGTGGCTTGGCTTGGGGCACACAGTGCCCAGAGGCGGGAGCTTTGCCGGAAACACGGCCCTTTCCGGCGTGATCCTTACCCGGCCTCAGGACGCCGCTCCGGGCTGCGAAATCTGCCTGCTTCCGGACGGGGAGGAGGTCGCTTTTTATCAGATTATACCTCTTTATGAGGAGGAAATGGATTATAAAATAACAGAAGGCGCGGACGCCCTTATGGAAAGGCTTGCCGATACGGACCATGTGGTCGATATAAAACGCGGTAACGTAATATTTTAAAAACCGGTTTTCCGCATATTTTTATGCCGCTTCCTTGCCGTGGATAAAACTTATCCCTTGAATGTTGCAGATAATATATTATAATAATAAATTCCGCATATTTTATTGCCGCGCTGTTATGGGGCGGGGAGAGGTATTTATGGCGAAGGCCGTTATAGAGATAAACGCTGAATGCTGCAAGGGTTGTTATATATGCGTGGAGCTTTGCCCCACCGGAGCCCTGGAGATAAAGGATTTCAAAGCCGCCGTAAAGGACGCGGAGCTTTGTACCGGGTGTATGAGCTGCGAGCTCAGATGCCCCGATTTTGCCATAATAATAACAAGAAACGCTAAATGATTTTTAACGCCAAGCACAATCCTATCGGGAGGCAACGTGTCTAAGGATAAACGTTTTTTACAGGGCAACGACGCTGTGGCCCTGGGGGCTCTTTACGCCGGGTGCCGGTTTTTTGCCGGGTATCCCATAACCCCCTCCACTGAAGTGGCGGAAAAGCTGGCCGCCATGCTTCCGAAAGCTGGGGGCCGTTTCATACAGATGGAAGACGAAATAGCCGCCATGGCCGCGGTTATCGGAGCGTCCCTCGCGGGCAGGAAATCCCTCACCGCTACCAGCGGCCCGGGAATGTCACTTAAAATGGAAAATCTGGGCTTCGGCTGTATGGCCGAGGTGCCCTGCGTTATACTGAACGTAATGAGGGGCGGCCCTTCCACCGGCACTCCCACAGGCCCTGGCCAATCCGATATTATGCAGGCCAAGTGGGGCCCCCACGGGGATCATCCCTGCATAGCCCTTACTCCTTCCACTGTGGCCGAGCAGTTTACGGAAACGGTAAGGGCCTTTAACCTGTCGGAAAAATACAGAACGCCCGTAATAATCCTTACCGACGAAATCATAGGCCACATGAGGGAGGCGGTTGAAATACCGGCCGAGGGCGAGCTTGAGGTCATAGACAGGGTAAAGCCCGACTGCGCTCCAGAGGATTATCTTCCTTACGACTCCTCCAAAGGGGACGTGCCGCCAATGGCAAATTTCGGCGAAGGCTACCGCTATCATGTCACGGGACTCAATCACGACGCCAGCGGGTTTCCCACGGCCAAGCCGTCTATTATAGATTCCGAGGAGCGCCGCCTCGTGCGCAAGGTGGAAGCCAACTACGACGATATAGTAAAGGTCGAGGAATTTATGTGCGGCGACGCGGACAGGATTGTTTTCGCTTTCGGAAGCTCCGCCCGTTCCGCCAAAGACGCCGTTCTTGCTCTCAGGGAAAAAGGCGTTAAGGCCGGCCTGCTGAAGGCACTTACCATCTGGCCTTTTCCCGAGAGGCATATTAAAAAATACGCTGACGGCGGCGTTAAGGGCATACTTGTGCCGGAGCTTAATCTGGGCCAGGCTGTTTGCGAGACGGAAAGGGCCGCCGGGGGCAAATGTCCCGTGGAAGGCCTTTTCCGGGTGGATTCGGAAGCTATACTTCCTTCCCAGATATCGGGCACCCTTGAGAGGTTTTAACTATGGCTTACGATTACGCTAAATTTATACGTCCCGGCAGGCTGCCCCATATATGGTGCCCCGGGTGCGGCTACGGTATAATAATGAAATCCATGCTCAGGGCCATAGATTCTACCGGCTGGAGCAAGGACGAGATAGTGCTTGCTTCCGGCATAGGCTGCGCCAGCCGCCTGCCGGGATATGTGGATTTCAATACGATACACACTACCCACGGCAGGAGCCTTGGCTTCGCCACAGGGATAAAGCTGGCAAACCCCGCGCTGAAGGTTATAGCCATGGGCGGGGACGGGGACATGAGCGCCATCGGAGGAAACCACTTTATCCACGCCTGCCGCAGGAATATAGATATAACAGTTCTCGTTTTCAATAACTATATATACGGCATGACGGGGGGCCAGTATTCCCCCACAACGCCCATGGGTGCTAAAGCCACCACCGCCCCTTACGGTATGATAGAGCCTTCCTTCGACATCGCAAGGCTTGCCGTGGCGGCAGGAGCCACCTTTGTGGGCCGTACCACCTCTTACCACGCGGTGCCGATGGAAAAGCTCATTTTACAGGCCCTTAACCATAAAGGGCTTTCTGTGGTGGAGATAATGGCCGGATGCCCCACGGGCTACGGGCGCAGGAACGGCCAGAAAGCCGCTTCCGATATGCTTATATGGGAGAAGGAACACGCCGTTCCCTATGAAAAAGCCAAAAACATGACGGAAGCGGAAATGGCCGGGAAATTCGCCATAGGCGTTATATATAAGGACGAATCCAGGCCGGAATACGTGGAAAGCTACGACAGGGCCGTAGGCCTTTCAAAACGGGGATAGAGATATGTCAAGATACGAAATAAGGCTTTCCGGCTCCGGAGGGCAGGGGATGATTACAGCGGGCATAATCCTTGCCAACGCGGCTTCCATATACGAAGGTAAAAACGCCGTTCAAAGCCAGTCCTACGGGCCGGAGGCCAGGGGCGGCGCCAGCAAGGCGGAGGTGATAATAAGCGACGAGGAGATCAACTTTCCGAAAGTTACTTCTCCCGATTTTCTCGTGGCCCTCACTCAGGAGGCCTACGACAAATATTCGAAGGATATTAAGCCCGGCAGTACCGTGGTTGTGGACGGTGCTTTCGTTAAAAATACCGGCGGCGGGGATTTCAGACTGTATTCCATGCCGGTTACAGGCACGGTTCTGGAAAGGCTGGGTAAACAGCTTGGGGCCAATATAGCCACCATTGCCGCGGCTAACGCGATAGGCGGTTTCGTGTCCGAGGAGGCTCTTTTAAAATCCGTACTTTCCATGATACCGAAAGGCACGGAGGATTTTAACAGAAAGGCTTACGGCATAGGGCTTGAGCTTGCGGCCGAGGCTCTCGGGCGCGGTCCGGGAAAAGGGCTTTAAAAAAGCCTGCCGGTAAAAAGCCGTAAAAATAATGGGGCGTGGTGTATGGAAGAAAGCTCTCTTTACAAAAAAGCGTATTTTCAGTGCGCCAGAAGGGCCATGCTTGAGAATGAGCTTGTAATGCGCAGGTTCGCCGGCGACGTGGTAAGGACCGGCTACGGCCCTGAAAAACTGGAGCGTTTCAACAGGCTCCTTACCGAAATGTACGACAACGATATGTTCGACCTTATAATGGGTCAGAAAAGTCCGGAATTTTTTGAAGGCCGGTACGACATGGAAATCTGCCGGGATATAGCTTCTTATGCGGAGAAAATCAGGGCGGAGGGCGGTTCAGTCTAGCTCCGTTATCTTTACCGTGCGTTTCCAGATACCGGAAAAACCGTCGGCAAAAAGGCGGTTTTTTACTACGGCGGCGATATTTTCAATAGTTCCGTCGTCCCGTGTAAGCCTGTTTACCGCGTGGTAAACTATAAAATCGTCTCCCTCTCTGCCGCCGTACATCAGCACATGGCCCTTAAAAAATATAAGGGTTCTGAAAGGCTTTGAGGCGGCCAGCGTTTCGTAAAACTCCTTTTCCGATTCGGGAGCTCCCAGCAGCTCCCTGCCCGCTTCCGCCTGTAAGGCCGTGTTTCTGGGCAGATCTCTGCCGAAGACCCTCCACAAATCGCGGACGTAGGCGGAGCAATCCCTGCGGCCGTTTTTGCCTCCCCAGTCGTAAGGCTGGCCCAGCAGGCTTTCCGCCAGCCGCTTCATCTCTTTTTCGGAAAAAGGCTCAGCGCCCGCTGCGAAAGAATCGCTTTTTTTAATAGAAACCCTTTCGCCGGAAGGCAGCAGAACGCGGAAGAAACCGCTTTCGTCCGCGCCGTTTTCCACAGGCAGCCTGTCTCCCAGTCCGTAGACTGCGCCGCCTATTTCGGTGTAATCTTTCTTTACGGTAATAAAAGGCATGCGGACAGTTTTAAAAAAGCTTTCCGCGTCGTATATCTTTAAGGATTCAACGGGTATCCAGCCCCTCATTTCAGGGCACTGGACGAAATAATATTTTCCGTCCGCCGACACGTGCAGTACGGCTGCCGGTGTGGACGGGCTTATTTTAGTGTACTGGTTGGAATCGAACCGTTTATCGCCCTTGTGGAGATTGCTGCCGGTGGGCAGCATTTTCATATTGACGTTTTTTAAGGTATATCCGAAAAGAGGCTTTATCGTTTCCGGGATTTTTCCGGCGTTTCTGTTTTCGTCCGCCGCTTTCCTCATGGCTTCGGTAAAAGGGCCGTCGCCTGCCCGTGTAACGGACGGGTCCGCGCCGTCGAAAAGCACGTATTCCTTTACCGTGCGGCCGGATACTTCCGCCGGGTAATTTTGCATATCGGCCGAAAAATAATACGGAGGGAAAGCCGCCGCCGCGGACGCCGATAAAATAAAAAAGAGCGGGTATAAAAAGAATTTCACCGCTATTTCTTTTTCTTTTTGCCTATACTGAAAAAATCCAGCCCAGGCAGAGATGGGGCGAACCCGTTTTCCTTCTGGTTTAAAAGCTCGTCCGCTTTCTCGAACGTGGAATCCTGCACTTCAAGCTCAACCCCGTCCGAGCCTCCGCTTAAAGAGCCGAAGCCCCTTAATATGTCGCTTCCGTGGACGTTGGAGGCTATACCCTTGGACATGAGAAAGTTTGCCGCTTCTTCCGCCTGGCTTCGTAGCTTATATGTTCTTACAACTTTCATAGGGCAATAATATATACAATCGCCGGGAATAAAGCAATATTTTTCAGGCCTCGGAGGTTTTTTCGCCTTTTGAGGACGCGCTGAAATTAGCTGCTTAATTTTTAAGCAGCCTATGGGGAAATCCCTTATACGGGAAAAATCGGCGGATATCATAAAAGTTATGCACAGGTTTGCAACAAATATGGTATAAAAAAATATGTTGACACGCAGAAGGGCCGGAAATTCGTTGTTATTTTGTAAGTATTTTATAAATAAGGGGATAATATCAGACTTTTAAAAAATCCTGTTATTTCATAAGGTTACGGGCCTATATTTGTCAACAGGTTATCAACAGGAGGGCGCCGTGGAATTTAAACTTGCTGACAGCACAAAGAAATATCTTTTAAGAGAAGCCAGAAGGTCCGTTTCCGGATTTTTGGGAGTCGATCTCGGGGAGGAGGCGCAGCTTCCGCCGGAGGAGACGGGGGCGCTTCGCGGCGTTTTCGTGACCCTTCGTAAAAACGGCCGCCTGAGAGGCTGCGTAGGCGTTATGGAGGCGAAGGATCCTCTCCGTGAGGCCGTTTACCGCATGGCGCGCGCCGCCGCTTTTGAGGACGGCCGTTTCCCGCCCGTAACGGCGGGAGAACTGGCGGATATCGATATGGAAATAACCGTACTCTCCCCTATGGAGCCCGTAACGCCGGAAAACGTTGTCGCAGGCAGGGACGGCCTTTATATGGAATATACGGGCAGGCGCGGCGTTCTGCTTCCCCAGGTCCCTTCCGAGATGGGTTGGGGCAGGGAGGAATTTCTCGATAACCTCTGCGTAAAGGCGGGCGTTCCCGCCGGCACATGGCGCAATGATAATATTACGCTGTTTCGTTTTGACGGAATAATTTTCAGTGAACGTGATTTTTTACTAACTGACAATCAGATGTAAAGGCGTGTCCGAAAGCGTCCGTTTTGCTGTACGCGGGCGGAGCTGAAAAAATACCGCCCGTGCCTTAAAATGTATTGACAAACGGTTTTTTATCGCTCTTAATAGAGCGGAAGGTTCTTAGATTTCCATACATCAGTGCAATATGTTAATAATTTTCTGTAAGGGGTGTTTTTATGCCGAGAAACGATCTTACATCCTATCCTAAAAAGATGGGATACCGCAAACACGCGGGCATGGTCGCATGGTTGCTGCACCGTGTTACGGGCGTGATCATCGTACTTTATTTCGTTTTCCACATGCTGGGTTCTTCCGGGGTGTGCTCGTTCCTGCCCGGTCTGGTTCAGAACAGGTTCGTCATGGCGGTGCTGCTTGTCGCTTTCGTTTTCCACGCTTTGAACGGCGTGCGCATCATAATGATGGAATTCTGCAAGGCTGCCGAACGGGAGAATTTTAAAAAAGATTTTTATATCGTGGCGGGGCTTACCGTAGTTATTTCCGCCGCGGGCATGATACCGCTTTTCGGTTAGGGGTGAAAAATGAAACGTTATAAATATAACGGCACCGGAAACACCGGAGCTTTTTCCTGGCTTATGCAGAGGATTTCCGCCGTAGTGCTCTTCGTGGCGATTTTCTACCACTTTTTCGGCATGGTTACGGGCGCTTACGACGGCATGGTGCGTTTCGTTCTGGGCTGCATACTGGCTTTCGGCACATGGCACGCGGTAAACGGATTGAAAATGATTACCGACGATTACGTTTCGAGCCGCTGGCTGAGAGTAACGCTTCTCATTATTTACTGGGTCGTGGGAATAGTCGTCCTCGTTCAGGGACTCTCTATCCTGCCGTAAAGCCATAAAGGGGTTAAGAAAATGTCAATGAAAATAGAATATCACGAATACGACGTTCTTGTTGTCGGAGCAGGCGGCGCCGGCCTTAACGCGGCTCAGGTGGCGTCTCAGTATGTAAAAACGGCAGTTATTTCCGAAGTTTATCCCACAAGGAGCCATACGATTTCCGCCCAGGGCGGGATTTCCGCTTCTCTGGGTAACCTTGAGCCTGATAACTGGCACTGGCATATGTTCGATACCGTTAAGGGCAGCGACTATCTCTGCGACCAGGACGCGGCCGAATTTCTCTGCCGCAAAGCGCCTGAGATGATCATAGAGCTTGAGCATATAGGGCTTCCCTTCAACAGGACTCCGGAAGGCAAGATCGCCCAGCGTCCTTTCGGCGGGCACACGGCCGAATACGGCAAGCGCCCGGTAAAAAGGGCCTGCTACGTTGCCGACAGGACCGGGCACGCCATGCTTCAGACCCTTTTTGAAAAGGCGGTTGCTCAGGGGACTCAGTTTTACAGCGAATTTTACGCTCTTGAGCTGATACGCAACGATAACAGGGTATGCGGCGTGCTCTGTATGAATATTCAGGACGGCACCCTGCACCTTTTCCACGCCAAGGCGATAATCTTTGCCACCGGCGGAAACTGCCGCATATACGAAACCAATTCCAACGCCCATATAAACACAGGAGACGGCCTTGCGCTGGCTCTCAGAGCGGGTTTTTCATGGGCCGATCCGGAATTTTTCCAGTTCCACCCGACTGGTATCTACGGCCACGGCAACCTGATAACGGAAGGCGTCCGCGGAGAAGGCGGCATACTTCTTAACGGCAAGGGAGAGCGTTTTATGGAAAGATACGCTCCCACGATAAAAGACCTTGCTCCCAGGGACATAATATCCAGGGCCATGGTTAAGGAAGTGCTGGCCGGAAACGGCGTTGGCCCAGATAAGGACCACGTGCTTCTTAAAATCGACCATATAGGCAAAGAGGCCATTATGGAAAAACTCCCCGGCATCCACGAGCTGGCCCTTGTTTTTGCCGGTGTGGACTGCACCAGGGAACCTATACCCGTTATGCCCACCGCCCACTATCAGAACGGCGGCATACCCACCAACTACCTTGCGGAAGTGATAAAGGGCTACGGGGAAGACGGGGAGGAAGTATACCCAGGATTCTACGCGGCGGGGGAATGCGCGGCCAACTCCGTTCACGGCGCGAACCGCCTCGGCACAAATTCACTGCTTGATCTCGTTGTTTTTGGCCGGACGGCCGGGGAAAGGGCGGCCAAATTCGCTAAGGAAAACGAGATAGCCGACCTGCCTGAAAACGCCGGAGAAAAAGGCGTGAAAATACTCGAAAAATTTGCCAATTCCAACGGTAAATACACTTTCGGCCCCCTTTATAAAGAGCTTACCACCCTTATGCAGAACAAGGCCGGCGTTTTCCGCACGGAAGAGCTTATGACGGAGGCGGTAAAAGAGCTGGACGATATCGAGGACAAGCTCTCCGATTTTAAAGTCGTGGATAAATCTACTGTTTACAATCTCGACCTTATCGAAGCTCTGGAGCTTAATAACATGGTAACCGTATCCAAGGTGGCGGCTAAGGCTGCCCTCCTCAGAAAGGAATCCAGAGGCGGCCATTCCAGGGAGGATTATCCTGAGCGGGACGATGTGAACTATCTCAAGCATACGAATGCCGTTCTCTCCGGGGACGGAAAATCCATTGAGATAACTTACAGGCCCGTAAGGCTCAAGCCGCTGACGGTGGAAACGTTCCCGCCCAAGCCAAGGGTTTATTAAGATTAAAGGAAGGCTGATATGAGCAAATTCGTAACTATTGAGATACTCAGGTACGACCCTGACAAAGATAAAGAGGCTTACTACCAGAGTTACAAGGTAGAGATACGCCGCCCCGGCATGCTTATGCTGGCGGCCCTGAACCAGATAAAATGGGAGCAGGACCCGACCCTGTCTTTCCGCCGTTCCTGCCGCGAGGGCGTATGCGGTTCCGACGGCATGAACATAAACGGCGTCAATATGCTTGCCTGCATGACTAAAGTCGAGGATCTGGGCACGGACCATATCGTTATCCAGCCTCTGCCGGGTATGCCGGTTATGAGGGACCTTGTTGTTGACATAACGGACTTCATAAATAAATTTATTACAGTTAAGCCTTATATTATACGCCATTCGCCTATGCCGGACAAAGAACTTTACCAGTCTCCCGAGGACAGGAAGCTCTTGGACGGGCTTTATGAGTGTATCCTCTGCGGGTGCTGTTCCTCTTCCTGCCCCAGCTATTGGTACGATAAGGAGTATCTGGGGCCCAACGCTTTCCTGAGAGCCTGGCGTTATCTTATAGACAGCCGGGACGAAGGGGCGGACGAGCGCCTGCCCATACTTAACGACAAGCACGGGGTCTGGAGATGCCACACTATATACAACTGCGTGGAAGCCTGCCCTAAAGAGCTTAACCCCACGAAGGCCATAGTAGGCATAAGAAAAATGCTTATGGACAGGAAATTTTAAAGAAAGCGGCAATTTTTTATTTCGTTTCGCCGGCCGGCACGGTAAAAGCGTGCCGGCCGCTTTTATTTTCTCCTTTCCGGCCTTACGGGGCCGTATCTTATGATATGCGCCGCTCTTTACCCGCCTTGACTAAAGCCGCGTTATGATGTAGAACCGTTAGACTTCCTTTAAAATATCGTTGTGGAAAACTATGAAAAATATCCTCTCCGGCATTAAAAAGGCCGATAATCCTCTTATATACGTGGCTTTTGTCCTGGCAGTAACGGTAACTTACAGCTGCCTCTATAATCTCCAGCTTTTCAGAAACCAGTACCCGCCGGAATATTTTATGGTGCTGGTCCTTATTTCCTTCGCAAGGGACGCGGTCATATGGTATATCGCAGGTCTGAACAGGTGGGTGTTTCTTGTCTTTGCTCCCGTAATGTTCGCTTTCGGGGCGGGGCTTGATTATTTTGTGCGTACGCTGAAGCTGACTATTGGCATAGGCGCTTTCGAGCTTCTTTTTCAGACCAACGTAAAGGAAGCGGCGGGGGTGATAAACCCTGCTCTTATAGGGCATATAATACTGGGTATCGTTATATCCGCCGTTTTTATCGCCGTAAGGTTTTATATAGGCGGTGTCCGCGGCATGCGGATGAAGGCGGTTCTGCTTGCGATATTTATCCTGCCGGTGGTTTTGGGCAGGATGCCGGAGGACGGGCTCAAGGAAGTTAAATACGGCAAGGGCGGCACCACGGAAAGGGGTCTCCACGTAATGCCTGAAAAGATACTGGAAAATTTTTACCATTACGGGCTGAACCAGTACAGGCTTAAAAAACTGTTCGACGCGAGAAAGGCCGCCCCGGCGCCGGAGGCGGCTTACGGAGGCGGGGACGAAACGGTGGTTTTTATCCTGACGGACGCCCTCAGGCCGGACCATATGCAGATAAACGGATACGGCAGGGAAACGACTCCCAATATGGTGTCGGAGGGCTTTATCTCCTTTGCGGATATGTACGCCTGCGAAACTTCCACAACACGTTCCGTGCCATGCCTTATGACGAGGGCCTCCAGGAAGGAGCCGATGACGGCCTATTTATCGGAGCCGTCCATTCTTTCCATGTTTAAAGCCGCCGGCTTCGACACCGCCTGGATATCGTCTCAGGGCGCTATATCCACTGCCGATACCGGGCCGTCCGTAGTGGCTTCCGACGCGGATTACACTTTTTTTAACGACGGCGTTAACAAAATAAGCGAGCATATTTACGATTCTGACCTTCTGCCGGAGCTTGATAAGTTCCTTTCACGCCCTAATCCTAAAAAAGCCGTTGTCCTCCACCTTAACGGCAGCCATTGGGATTATCACACTAGATATTCGCCGGAGCAGAAAAAATGGTCCCCTGAGTGTACCGGCTGGGTTTACGACTGTACCCTTGAAGAAGTCGTAAACGCATACGACAATACGGTTGCCGCCACCGACGAATTTACGGCCGCAGTGGTGGAAAGGCTTAAAGATAAAAACGCTTTGATATTTTTCTCCTCCGACCACGGTCAGTTTCTCGGAGAACACGGCCGCAGGATACATTCCCACGAGCTGCTTGAATTTAAGGAGGTAAGCGTGGTTCCCTTCGCCGTGTGGCTTTCCGGCAGCATGAAGAAAAACCCCGTTTTTGCCGCCCTTGAAAAAAATAAAGATAAAATCACCAGCCACGACAGTATATTCCATTCCATAACGGATTGCTCCGGGCTTTCTTCCCCGTTAATAGATAAGGATTTGAGCGTATGCTCCGAAAGCCTTGTCAGCCTGCCGGAGGAGTATTAGAAAGACAGGCCGGATTTCACTTTCGCGCGGGCTCTTGCTGCCATCGTATAACGGCGGGTTTCGGGTTATGCGCCCGGGCGGAACTGGGTGTTTGTTGAGTTTTTTCAGATAAGGCGTATCAGGAAAGCTGCGTTTGTTTAAAAACGGGCTTTTCGCTTTGCAAAAGGTCAGGGGGCTATCCCTTTATTCTGTATCCTATGCCCGATACCGTCTGTATAATGGACGGGTTTTTAGGGTTCTGCTCAATTTTCTGCCGCAGGTTCTGTATATGCACGTCTAAACTGCGGCTCCAGCGGTAAAGCGTGTTTTTGCCCCAGAGATCCTCCGTTATCCTGTCCCTTGCGAGGGTCTGCCCCGGATGCCTGCTGAAATAAACGAGAAGCTCGAACTCCTTTGGCGTAAGGTTCAAGGGGGCGCCGTTCATGGTAACGGAGCGGCGGGTCAGGTCTATTACCAGCCCGGCGAAGGTTATTTCCGGCGAATCGGAGGCGGAAGCGGCCGCTTCGTCCTTATTTTTTTCCACGCGGCGCAGTATAGCCCTTATACGCGCTATAAGCTCCATATTTTCAAAGGGCTTGGATATATAATCGTCCGCCCCGTATTCCAGGCATATTACTTTATCCGAAACGCTGTCGTTAGCGGAGAGCATTATTATAGGCACGTCGCTTTCCTGCCTTATAAGCTTGCATATCTGCTGGCCGCTTATATCCGGCAGGCCAATATCGAGAACGATAAGATCCGCCACTCCCTCCCGGAAGGATTTTAAACCCTCAAGGCCCGTGCCTGCGGATATTACGTTATATTTTTCCAGCGTAAGGAACATCTTGAGCAGCTCGCAGATCTCCCTGTCGTCGTCAACTATCAGTATGGTCTTATCGGCCTGCTGCAAATCCGCCTGCATCCCAAACCTCTCCCGTATCCGCGCAGTCTTTAAGAAAAATCTCCGCTTCCTCCGCTTTCAGCGGGTTCAGCCCCGCCTGCCGCAGGCTTTGCTCCTCCAGAGCGGAAGAAACGGCTATATGATAACGGCCGCACAGATTTTTAAGTATCATAGCCTGAAATATGTCCGAACAAAAGTTTTCCGAAAGCACGGCGAAAATATCTTCCCTTTTCGGCAGCAGGAAAGCGTTTTTAAACTGCTCCGAGCCGAAGGAAGCCAGTGCTCCGCCGTCTATGAACATTCTGCCGCCTTCCTCAAGGGAAAAGGAGGCCTGCTCGATGATCTCCGCCGAATCCTGCAGGCTGCCGCTTCCCAGCCGCAGCGTAAGGCCGGTTAAAGGCTTTTCCCGCCTGAGCGGATACATATCGGAGAATTTTTCCGCCGCTGATATATGGGACAGAAAAATATCCCCGCAGCAAACGTCTCTGATCTTTCCGCCAGGCCCCGGGATAAGGTTTATCCCGAAAAAACGGACGTTTTGCCTCATTATCATAAGGGCGTCGAGAGCTTCCGCGTTCAGCGGGTTGTTTTTCATATTTCCGGGAGCGCACATGGCGTTTTTATAATGTTTTTTTTCGTCCAGAGCGTGTTTAAGCAGGGCGAGCTTTGATTTTTCCGCCGCCAGGCCGGGGAAAACAAGGGTTTTTCCGCCGGTAAAGCCGAAAAGCCCGTTATATTTTACGAAAGATACGGCGATTACCGTGTCGTGCTCCAGAAAGATTTTGTCCATAAGGATAGGCGTCCGGCCCTTTGTAACGCCGAAATAGTCGAACCCGGCCTCTTCCCGGCTGTCGTTCTCGATTATTATTTTATGGGGCTTGTCTTTTGCCTCCGTCTCAAGGGCGGAAACAATGGAATAGGGAACATCCTTCGAGATGATGAAAAGCACGCGCTCCCCTTCCTCCAAGGCTTGCGAAAATCCCGGAGAAAGCTGGGCGTTTTCATTCAGGCTTTTGATTAAGTCAGCCGCCGATTTTGGACATTGTGCGCTTAAATTTTTCATTTTTTTCTCCGGCGGATACGTCGTGCTCACGGCCTTTAGTGACGACCGCCTCGAGTATAAGCTCCTTAAGGGCGGCGGAATCCTTGGCCCTGATGGCTTCGTTCAGGTTTATTTCCCTGTCGGAAAGGAGGCACGGGCGGATTTTGCCGTCGGAAGTAAGGCGCAGCTTGTCGCAGTCCCCGCAGAAGTGCCTGGATATGGGGGTTATTATACCCACCGTTCCGCCGTTATTCAGCCGGTAATTCCGGGCGGGCCCGGTGTTTTCGTCTTTTTTAAGGGGTTCCGGCATGAAAGGGGCGATACGCTCCAGAATTTCGCTTCCCGTAACTATGCTGTCCTTATTCCATTCCGCCGAATTGCCGATAGGCATAAATTCTATGAAGCGCACTATTATGCCTTCGTCGGCGGCAAAGCGGCAGAAATCGCCTATTTCGTCGTCGTTGAAGCCCCGTATTATCACGGCGTTTACCTTTATGGGGGAAAACCCTGTTCTGACCGCTGCTCTTATCCCCTCCATAGTGTCGCGGAACCTTTTTACGCCGGTTATATAATCGCCGCGTTCTTCTTTGAGGGAATCCAAGCTTATATTAAGCCTGCGCACTCCTGCCTCGTATATTTCCACGGCGAATTTCGGAAGCAGGGCCCCGTTCGTCGTAAGCATTACTTCGTTTATGCCGGGTATTTTCGTGAGCCTGCCCAGAAAGCCGCATATATCCTTCCGCACAAGGGGCTCTCCGCCGGTTACCCTTATGCGGTTTACGCCAAGCTCCGCAAACGCCTCCGCCGCAAAGAGTATATCCTCGTAGCGCAGTATGTTTTCGCACTCTATATGGGTAAACGTATTTGAGGGCATGCAGTACCGGCAGCGGAAATTGCACCTGTCCGTTACGGATATGCGCAGGTATTTAAGCTGCCTGCCGAAGCTGTCCGAAATAACGTTACTCATAAATATCCACTTCCGAAGTCTGCTCCGGTTTTTTACCGAACACTTTGGCTATATATATGCTTATTTCGTAAAGCACAAGCAGGGGCGCCGCCATAAGGCACTGGGATATAACGTCCGGTGGGGTAAGCACGGCCGCTATTATGAATATTAGCACTATGGCGTACCTGCGGTATTTTTTAAGCATGGTTTCAGTAACTATGCCTATCTTTACCAGAAAAAATATTATTACCGGCAGCTCGAAAACAATACCGAAAGCCATTATAAGCTGGGTAACGAAGGAAAGATACCAGCTTACGGAAAGGTTTGCCACCATGTTCCAGTCCGGTCCGGCGTATTTGAGGAAAAACTGAAAGCCTAATGGAAACACTATAAAATACGCGAAGGACGCTCCCGCGAAAAACAGGACCGACGCCGATATGACGAAGCCGAATATATATTTGCGTTCATGGGCGTAAAGGCCCGGCGCGACAAATTTCCACGCCTGATAAAGCAAAAAGGGCATGGAGAGGAACACCGCCGCCAGAAAAGAGAGCTTAAGCTCCGTAAGGAAGCCTTCCGTCAGCTTGAGGAAGGTCATGGTGGAGTTTTCCGGCATGAATTTAAGCACGGGAACCATAAGAAGGTTCATAAGGTGCTTGCCCTGGGTATAAACCAGTATGAAAACCACGAGCAGAAAAAAGAATATGTAGACTATCCTCTTTCTCAGCTCCTCAAGGTGCTGAGTCAGCGGATATACAGTTTCGATGGTCTGTTTTTCCCTAGCGGTTTTCTCTTTATCAGGCACGTTTTTCTCCGTCGGGGCCGGAAGCGGTTTTCACGTCGTCCGCAGCGCCGGCGTCCTTATCGTTTTTTTCCGCCGCCGGAGGAAGTTTCTGCTCCCACTGGCTTTTATATGTTTCCGCCAGGTCCTGTTTCAGTTCTTCGTGCCTCCCGGCGGTGCCCGAGGGCTTTGCCGTGTCGTTAAGGTCCACGTTTACGGTTTGCTTAAGGTCGTTGAAGGTTCTGCGGAATTCGCCGTATCCCTTGCCCAGGGATTTGGCGATGTCGGGCAGCTTTTTAGGCCCTATGACCACGAGGGCTATTACCGCGATGAGGATTATCTCTGTCATGCTGAGTCCGAACATCGTTTGCCTCTTTTATCAAATATAAAGAAAGATAATTGTGCACCAATTGCGTATAAAAAGCAAGGGACTTTAAAATAAGACCGGCCGTCTTGCTGAAAGTTTGGCCCGGTTTTTAGAAAACCTTTGCGCCTGAAGCGGTTTAATGGTATTAGGCTGTTTATGGCATCGGACGGAAAATCACACTACCACGGCCACAGGGTCAGGCTTAAGGAAAAATTCGCGAAAGGGCCCTCTCTCGTTGCCGATTACGAGCTTCTGGAGCTTCTTCTGGGCTACGTGATTCCGAGAAAGGACGTAAAGCCCGTGGCAAAGGATATTCTCGCTAAAGCCGGTTCTCTTACGGATATGCTTTCCTGCGACCTTTCCGGCGTGGAAGGCGCGGGCCCTCAGACGGAGCTTTTTCTTACCGCCGTAAGGGAGCTTTGCGACAGGTGCGCCAAGGGCCGCGTAAAAGCCGCGGGGAAACTTATAAACCCGGCTTCCGTTTACGATTTTCTGAAATTCAGCGTCGCTCTTGGCAATAAGGAATCCTTCGCCGTTATCTACCTTAACGGGAAAAACGGCCTTATTTCCCATGAGATAATGAGCAGAGGCACGGTAAACGCCGCCCCGGTTTTTCCCAGAGAGGTGGCTGAGGCGGCGGTCAGAGCCGGGGCCGTAAGCGTGATAATCGCCCATAACCACCCGTCCGGCGATACGTCCCCCTCTAAGGAGGATATTGAAATCACCAAAAGGATAAAAGACGCTCTCGCCGCCCTCGAAATAACCCTTGCAGACCACGTTATTCTTACGAAAAATTCATACCTGAGCTTTTACGAGATGAAGCTGCTCTGACACAGCTTTTTCAGGCTGTCATGCTCAAATTTTAACCTAAATATATATAATTTTATATAAATAGATTTTAATATAAAATATTAAAATCTTGACGAAATTGCGAAGGGGGGGGGTAAGCTTTTTAATATTTCTGCGGAATTATGATTTTACGCGTTGCTTCGCATGGTTCTCAAAAGCGGGAAAGGTTGTTTTTGCCGCCCGCCGCGGATGTTCGTGTAGCTGCGTTCAGTTCCGTGGGGAGAATGGAGAACGGATAAAATTAAAATCCAGTTTTATCTGCGTTCTGCCTGAACAATATTTTTTTATTTTGAGGAGGACTTATGAGCGTGCAATTAATTATCTCCCAATGTTTGATGGTGCTGACGCTGGTTATTATGATTACCGGCCGGTTCCCGATTTATATTACTGCCATTACCGGAGCTGCCGTTTCGGCTGTTGCCGCCGGATTTCCTTTTGCCGGTGGAGATTCTGTTACCATTGTCAAAATGATTAATTCCGGTCTTAATCCGGTTATTGCCGATATGACGGGAATTCTGCTGTTCATCGGAATTATGCGTGCTACCGGTTTTCTTGATGTAATCGTTCGCGATATCGTTCTTTATGGCAATAAACTGGGTGGAGGTCCGGGCATCTGTACCGCCGGTGGTATAGCCGCCGGTCTGATAGGGTCGCTGACCGGGTTTACCCAGCCTGTCATTACCGCCGTAATTACCGGCCCCGCAGCGATTCGTTTGGGAGTGGACCCCAATAAAGCAGCCGGCATCCAAGGCCATGCGGGGCATATAGGCAATCTTGCCGGGTTTACCCATCCCACGCAGGTCGCTATTTTGGCGACGGCTGGTATAGGCTACGGTCTTTTCAATGTTTTGGGGCTTTTGGCCGCTCTGTCAGTATTCTTTATGTCCTGTCTGCGGGTAGTGCTGGATATGCATAAGAGAGGAGTGACTATTTCCTATGAAGACCGTTTGGCAGTTATTGCGGAAATTAAAAACAAAGATTACGCCACTACTTCTTTTAAGGCATTTCTGCCTTTTATCGTGCTTATTGCCGGCTTTACAGCGGGATTACCCATATTTTTGGTAGGTCTGGCTTCGGCTATTTTTGTGATGGTTTTATCTGGCAGAGATATGAAGCTGGCGGAGAAGAATATGATGGAAGGAGTAGGCCTAATCGCCACGCCTTTGGTGGCCACTATCGGTTTTCTTTTTATGAGTACCGTTATTAAGGAGATTGGGCTGGCGGATACGATATCCGGCTTTGCTTCCCCGCTGCTTTCCGTTTCTCCGGTTGCCGTTATGTTTCTGGTTGCTTTCCTTACCGGCTTCATGACCCAGTCTTATGGGGCTTCCGCCGCGGTTGTGATTCCGTTTTTGCAGGTAGTGCTCCAAACCGGCGCCAATCCGTTCGCTTCCGCTTTTGCGGCGGCTTCGGCAGCCGCTCTCTCTCAGTATTTCCTGACAGGCGGTCCGGTAGCTGCGCTTTCCACGGTTATTCCCGTAGTGCCCGGTTCCGATTTGAAATCGGCTAACCGGTTTCAGAGGCCGTCTATCCTTTTCGGCTGTCTGGTATCCTTTTGTATCTCGCTTATATTGGCTGTTTTTTGACTTTACTGTATGCGTTGCCGGGAATTTAAAAATAATAGGAGCTTTTGATGACAAACAAAAAGAAAGTGGTTGTTTTTACCACCGGCGGTACTATTGCCATGAAATTTGACTCTGAAGTAAATGGATTAACACCCGCGGTCAGCGGCGACGACCTCACATCGGCTGTGCCTGGACTTTCGGAGCTTGCCCGTATCGATGTACGGGAATTCTGCAATATCGCCAGCCCCGGGATGACTCCGCAGAAAATGTTCGATCTTTCCCGGAAAGTTGAAGCCGCTCTCCGGGAGGAGGACGTGGCCGGAGCAGTAATTACTCACGGTACTGACACTCTGGAAGAAACCGCTTATATGCTTGATATTCTTCATCGCGAAGAAAAGCCCGTAGTACTCACGGCCGCCATGCGGGGAGCCGGTGATACCAGCGCCGACGGTCCGGCCAATATCTATTGCGCCGTGAAAACCGCAGCGAGTCCGGAAGCCTTGAACAAAGGCGTGTTGGTTCTTTTGAATGAAACCATCCATGCGGCCGGTCAGGTCCGCAAAACGCATTCGGGTAATACCGCTACTTTTGCTTCGCCGTGGTGGGGACCTGTGGGTTATTGCGACGTTGACAGGGTCGTTTTCCGCAGAGCTCCGCTTGACAGGAGAACTTTCGCTCCGAGTGAGCTCACTGCCCGTGTGGATATTATTTCAGCCCAGACGGGTATCGGCAGAGAGTATATTGATTTTGCCGTCTCCATGGGCTGCTCCGGTATAGTAATCGAAGGTTTCGGCCGGGGAAATCTGCCCTCTGGCATGATTGGCGGAATAGCTGACGCCGCCGCGAAGGGTGTTGCTGTGGTTATTGTCACGCGCACGCCCGGAGGCAGGCCTTATCAGGTTTACGCCTATCCGGGTTCAGTAACTGACAGTATGTCTTATGGAGCGGTCAGGGGCGGAGAATTTTCCGCTGCGAAAACCCGGCTGAAATTAATGGTAATGCTTTCGGAAAATCCTGATTTGGCCCGTGATAAAACTGCTCTGCAATCTTTGCTGGATATCTGATTTATAAAATAATGAAAGTGACGGCGGAACCGGACTTACACAGGTTCTGCCGTTTTTTTGTTAACTGCTGGATAAGGGCAGTTTAAAAGTATATGAAAACTTTTTCAAATTTCGCGGCCGCCGTTTTCTTGCCGATATAAATATTTTTTGGCCTGCGCTTTAGGCGCGGCAGCATTCTTTTTTTAACGTATGTCATGATAATCTTTTTATATCTCCGCGAGATTTTCAATTCGTATATTTTACGTATAATCTTTCAAGCGGAGGCTTGTCTTTACCGGCAAAAACGCGGTACGCTCAATTCTGCCTGATCGTTTTCCGGGTTCGGAACTTGGTACCATATTCGTTGCCTGGCGTTTCCTTGGTATGGTGTGGGGGTATTTTAAACGGCGCCTTTCCGGACGTTTCCTGTGAGATTCCGATAGATGCCGCGTTATCAAGCGGCGGTGTAAAAATTAATATCATTGAAAAAGATATATTTTAGTTGTATAAAACAAGATTATTCAATAATAATTCGGGAAGGCAAAGCATGAGAAGCGATATTATAAAACGAGGCTGCCAGCGGGCTCCCAACAGGGCCCTGATATACGGCACAGGTGTTTCGAAAAAGCAGATGGACGCGCCTTTCATAGGCGTGTGCTCCAGCTTTACGGACCTTATTCCCGGACACTCCGGCATGAGGGTGCTGGAGCGTTTTGTGGAAAAGGGCGTTCACACGGGCGGCGGCCAGGCTTTTATTTTCAGCGTGCCGGGAGTGTGCGACGGCATATCCATGGGGCACGGCGGCATGCGCTACAGCCTGCCCAGCCGGGACGCCATAGCCGATATGATAGAGTGCGTAGTCAACGCCCACGCCCTTGACGGCGTGGTTTTTATAACCAACTGCGATAAGATTACTCCCGGAATGCTTATGGCCGCTGCGCGGATAAACGTGCCCTCCATATTCGTTACGGCGGGGCCTATGATATCCGGCAACTGGCGCATGAAGCGCAGGGATTTTATTACGGATTCCTTCGAGGCCGCGGCTAAATTCTCCGCAGGCGAAATAGACCTGTGCGAAATGGAAAATCTCGAAATGACGGCCTGCCCGGCCGAAGGCTCCTGCCAGGGCCTTTTTACCGCCAACACCATGGCGTGCCTGACGGAGGTTATGGGTATGTCCATGCCGGGCTGCGGCACGGCTATCGCCGGCCATGCGAAAAAGCGCCGCATAGCTTTCGATTCCGGAGTCCGTGTGGTGGACTTGGTGCGCGAAAACATAACGCCCCTTTCCATTATGAACGAAAAGGCTTTCAGAAACGCCATAAAGGCTGATCTGGCTCTCGGCGGCTCCACCAATACCACTCTGCACCTTCCGGCAATAGCCTATGAAGCTGGCGTCAGGCTGAATCTTGCTTCCTTCGACGAGCTTTCGAGAGAAACGCCGCATATTACCAGCCTGCGCCCCGGCGGAACCTATTTTATGGAGGATCTGGAATTTGCAGGCGGGATTCCCGCCGTTATGCATTCCCTTAAAGACCTTCTTGAGGACAATCCTACTGTAAGCGGCATGACGGTAAAGGAGATATGCGCCGCCGCCGAAATATACGACGGGGATATAATCCGCCCCGTCGGCAACCCGTATCACAGGGAAGGCGGCATAGCCGTATTAAAGGGCAATATCGCTCCCAGAGGGTGCGTCATAAAGCAGTCCGCCGTTATACCGGAAATGCTTAAATTTACCGGCGAAGCTCTTTGCTTCGATTCGGAGGAAGACGCCATGAAAGCCATTATGGGCGGCTCCGTAAAGAACGGCCATATTGTTGTTATACGCTATGAAGGGCCTAAGGGTGGCCCCGGCATGAGAGAAATGCTTGCTCCCACAGCGGCGATCTCCGGCCTTGGCCTTTCTAAAGTGGCCCTTATTACGGACGGCAGATTTTCCGGCGGCACGAGGGGGCCATGCGTGGGCCATATATCGCCCGAAGCAGCGGAAGGCGGCATGATAGCCCTTGTTAAAGACGGCGATAAAATAAGCATAGACGTGCCGGAAAGGAAGATAGAGCTTCACGTTTCCGACGGAGAGCTTGAGGAAAGGAGAAAGGCATGGTCGGCGCCAGCGCCCAAAAGCCTTAAAGGATATCTGGCCAAATACGCAAAATCGGTTTCCAGCGCGGACGAAGGGGCCATATTCAAAAGAGATTGAGCCTTCTCTTACGGAAATCAGGAGATTTTATAATATATGAAAGCAAGCGGCGAAATGTTATCCGGCGGCGAGATCTTAATAGAATGTATGAAAAAGGCCGGAGCGGATCTTATGTTCAGCTATCCGGGAGGCTCGCTTACCGGTTTTTACGACACCCTTTTTGATTCCGACCTGCGCCACATCCTTCCCCGCCACGAGCAGGGGGGCGCCCACGCCGCCGACGGATACGCCAGGGCTACGGGCAAGGTGGGCGTATGTATGGCCACTTCCGGCCCGGGAGCCACAAATTTGGTTACGGGTATAGGCACGGCTTATATGGATTCCGTGCCTATGGTGATAGTAACGGGGCAGGTGGTTACGAACCTTATAGGCGGGGACGCCTTTCAGGAAGCAGATATCGTGGGAATTACGCGCCCCATAGTCAAGCACAGCTACCTTGTTACGGACGTTAAGGATTTGGCCCGCACCATGACGGAAGCCTTCCATATAGCTAAAACCGGCAGACCTGGCCCGGTGCTTGTTGATATACCAAAGGACGTTTTTGCCGCCAGGACAAAATACGACGGCGGGGGCGAGGTCAGCCTGCTGGGGTATCAGCCTAACGTGGAAGGGCACCCGATGCAGGTAAAGAAGCTCCTTAAAGCTCTGGAAGGCGCGAAAAGGCCGGTCATATATATAGGCGGCGGCCTTGTGGCCAGCGACGGGGCTACGGAGGAGCTTATAAAGTTTGCCGAAAGCGCCAATGTACCTGTTGTATCGTCCTTTATGGGGCAGGGCGGCTATCCTGCCGACAGGCCCAACTGGGTCGGCTGGCTTGGTATGCACGGAAATTACGCTTCCAATATGGCAGTGATGGAGGCGGATTTTATCGTAGCCATAGGCACCCGGTTTACGGACCGTTCCACCGGCCGCCTGGACAGGTTCGCCGCCAAGGCGAAACTTGCCCATATAGACATAGACCCTGCTTCCATAAGCAAAAACGTGCGCATAGATATTCCCGTTGTGGGGGATGCTAAAAACGTCCTTGCCATGATAAATAAATATATGCCCGATTTCAAATGGGATAAAAACTCCGCTGACAGGGAGGGCTGGTTTAAGCAGGTAATGGCCTGGAACAAAGACAAGCCTTTCAGCTACGTCTATTCGGATAAGGTGATAAAGCCCCAGTATGTGGTGGAGAGCATATACGACGTTACGGGAGGCGAAGCCGTCATCGCTACGGACGTGGGCCAGAACCAGATGTGGGCGGCTCAGTTTTACAAATACAAATATCCCCGCCAGCTTATTTCCTCCGGGGGCATGGGCACTATGGGCTACGGGCTTCCCGCCGCTATGGGGGCCAAAATAGGCCGGCCCGACAAGGAGGTCTTCTGCATTACGGGAGACGGCGGCGTGCTTATGAATATTCAGGAGCTATGCACCTGCGTCCAGTACCGGGTAGGGGTCAAGGTGGCCATACTGAACAACAGGTTTTTAGGCATGGTGCGCCAATGGCAGCAGCTTATGTTCAATAAGCGCTATACGGATACGTGCCTTGAGTGCCAGCCGGATTTCGTTAAGCTGGCCGAATCCTTCGGGTGCGTCGGTTTAAGGGCTTCAAAGCCTTCCGAGGTAAAGGACGTTCTCACAGAGTCTATGAAAATAACCGACAGGCCCGTCGTTATGGATTTTGTCTGCGCCAGAGAGGAAAACGTTTACCCGATGGTTCCTCCCGGCGCCGGAAACGACGAAATGATAATAAGATAGGGAGGACGCGGTGAGGCATATAATATCCATACTTGTGGAAGATAAATTCGGCGTCCTCGCCCGTGTGGCGGGCCTTTTTTCCGGCCGGGGCTATAACATCGAAAGCCTTACGGTAAACGTTACGGAGCGGCCGGAGGTCTCTATGATGACTATCGTCACCCGTGGTGACGAGCACGTTATAGAGCAGATAATAAAGCAGCTCAGAAAGCTGGTGAACGTGCTTAAAGTACGGGATCTTACCTCTTTTAACCATATAGAGAGAGAGCTTGTGCTTATCAAGGTGTTCGTAAGCCAGAAAAACAGGGGAGACCTTTATAACATCGTGGGAACTTTCCGCGCCAAAGTTGTGGACCTGACGCCGGAATCCATGGTTATAGAGATAACCGGCTCCCAGGATAAGCTGGAGGCTTTCGTGGAGCTTGTAAGGCCCTACGGCATAATAGAGCTTGTAAGGACGGGCCGCCTCGCCATAGGCAGGGGCGCCAGGGCCACTTCCGATATGGATAAGCCCAAAGGCCCGGCGAATTTATAAAAAACGTCGGTTATCCCCTGATGCAGATAGTTATGGCAAATAGTTATAATCATGCTCCTTGACCGTCAAAAATAATAAGGCCTGCGCGGCAAAGCAAACTTAAGGGCAGGCCCTTTTAGACAGTGTCTTGACAAACGTTTAGGCCTTATTATCCATTGCCGTTAGCAAGCCGCCGTATTATAAATATTTTTCATAACTTTACATGAATATATGTAAGGGGATAGTTGCGAAAAAACTTATTCGCGCTTATTATGCGCGGGCTGGTTTTCATAGAAAATTTTGGAGGAACGAAGGAAATGAAGATTTATTATGAAAAAGACGCTGACCTGGGTCTTATAAAAAGCAAAAAGGTCGCTGTAATAGGCTACGGCAGCCAGGGTTACGGCCATTCCAACAACCTGAAGGATTCCGGGGTGGACGTTGCCGTCGGGCTTAGAAAAGGCAGCAAATCCTGGCCTAAGGCCGAAGCCGCCGGGCTTAAAGTTATGGAAGTGAAGGATGCGGCCGCATGGGCGGACGTTATCATGGTCCTTACCCCCGACGAGCTTCAGGGCGACATATATAAAAACGACATCGAGCCTTATCTTAAGGACGGGGATTATCTCGCTTTCGCCCACGGCTTCAACGTCCATTTCGGCCAGATAAAGCCTGGCAAGGGCGTAAACGTTATAATGATAGCCCCTAAAGGCCCGGGGCATCTTGTGCGCCACGAATACGAAATAGGAAGTGGCGTTCCCTGCCTTATCGCCGTGGCTCAGGACGCTTCCGGAGACGCTAAGGAGATGGCCCTTTCCTATGCCGCGGCCATAGGCGGAGCGAGAGCCGGGGTTATACAGACCTCCTTCCGTGAAGAGACGGAGACGGACCTTTTCGGCGAACAGGCCGTTCTCTGCGGCGGTCTTGCCCAGCTTATAAAATACGGCTTCGAAACCCTTGTGGAAGCCGGTTACGCTCCGGAAATGGCTTATTTTGAGTGCCTGCATGAAATGAAGCTCATAGTTGACCTTATATACGAAGGCGGCATTAAAAATATGCAGTATTCCATATCCAACACGGCCGAATACGGCGGCCTTACGAGAGGCCCCAGGGTTGTATCCCCGGAAGTGAAGGAAACCATGAAACAGGTTCTCAAAGAAATACAAAACGGGGACTTCGCCAAAGAGTGGCTTCTTGAAAACAAAGTAAACGGCCCTTCCTTTCACGCTCTTGCGGAAAAAAGCAACTCGCACCCGATAGAGGCCGTCGGCGAAAACCTCCGCGGCATGATGAGCTGGCTCGGGAAAAGCAAAATAGTTGATAAGGATAAAAACTAAGATATTTTAAAGAGGATTTCCTCATGTATGCGGCCGGGAACGGCCCGGCCGCGTTCCTGCTGCGGAATATTTTATTTACAACGGCTTTTTCGTTGCGTAAGATACTTGTGCGGGATACCGCTTTCAGTTACTATGACCGGCGGCTTCAGGGCGGCCCGGCAAGCGAGGTTTTTAAAGTGATAGCAAAGGAAGGATTTCCGTTTATACTAGGCGCGGCGGCCGTGCTGCTTATACTGGTCGTTCTGCCGGGTTTCATACTGGTGGTTCTGGCGGCTTTAGTGCTCGTTCTTTTTATATGGTTTTTCAGAGACCCGGAAAGAAATATTCCGTCCGACCCCCACGCGGCTGTGTCGGCCGCCGACGGCAGAGTGGTGGAAGTGTGCGAAACGGAGCTTAACGGTGTAAAATATAAAAAAGTGGGCGTTTTCATGAATATCTTTTCCGTCCATGTAAACCGCGCGCCCTTTACCGGAACGGTAAAATCCGTAGAGCATATAAACGGCAAGTTCGTAAACGCGGCTAAAAAGGAAGCCTCTATTATAAACGAAAGAAACATCGTCACTTTCGATACGGAGGCCGGGCCTCTCGTAGTGGTGCAGGTGGCGGGCCTCGTGGCAAGACGCACCGTGTGCAGCGCGGAAGCGGGGGATCTGCTTTCCACCGGAGAAAGGTTCGGCATGATAAAATTTTCTTCCAGGGTGGACCACTATTTTCCCATGAGCTTTGAGATAAAAGCGAAAGAGGACGACAGGGTAAGAGCCGGGGAAACCGTAATCGCCGTGTACGGAAAAGACGGGGAAAAAGGAGAAGATTTAGTTTGAAAATAGCCGCTCTATAATGTAGATTGGCTTAAAAACGTATCTTTAAGGAAACAAGATGAGTTTATTTTCCAACAGGCGCGGCCGTCTTGGGGCGGCTTTCAGGAATAAAAACCTGATCCTCCCCAACACTATAACCATATTGGGCCTGCTGTGCGGCCTTTACGCAATAATCCTTTCCTTTAACGGAAGGTTTGTGCTGGCGGCTTACGCTCTGATTCTGGCCGCGCTTTTCGACGGGCTCGACGGCAAAGTCGCGCGTCTTGTAAAAGGCACCAGCGAGTTCGGCGTGCAGCTTGATTCCCTGTGCGATCTTGTGTCCTTCGGCGTGGCTCCCGCCATATTGGTATATTCCTGGGTGCTTGCTCCTTTCGGGCGCGTCGGTCTTATGGCCGTTTTCCTTTTCGTAGCCTGCGGGGCTTTAAGGCTCGCCCGTTTCAACGTGCAGGCGGGCAAGGTGAGCAACGTTTACTTTGTTGGGCTTCCAATACCTGCCGCGGCCGCCTTTATTGCCTCCGGCGTTCTTTTCGTAAACGCGCTGGGCCTTAATTTGGACAGGACCCTGCTTTCCGTATTTTTTGTGGTGAGCATTTATGTGCTGGCGTTTTTAATGGTAAGCACGGTGCCGTTTTACAGCTTCAAAAAAATAAATTATATTAAGGAAAAACCTTTTAATTCCCTCGTGATACTTGTCCTTTTGATTTTTGTCATAGGTATGTATTTCGAGATTCTGTTTTTTCTGCTGGTTTTCGGGTATATAGCGGCGGGGCTGCTGCTGTTCCTATTAAGGCTGAAAAGACGAAAGCCTCAGGCGGAGGCCGGTAAGACAGAAAAAGACGAGGCCGCTGAAAAGTGACCGTCTTTTAAATAGCTTAAGACCCCGCCGCTTTACGGCGGGTTTTTTGTGGAAAGGCCCCGGGCCGGACGGAGATACCGGCGGGGAGCGGAAAATATATTAAGGAGAAAGCATGAGAAAGTTGGTATTTTTTGACACGACGCTCAGGGACGGCGAACAGGCTCCCGGTTTCAGCATGAAAACTGAAGAGAAAATACGGCTTGCTCTGCAGTTGGAAAAATTAGGCGTGGACGTTATAGAAGCCGGGTTTCCCATATCCTCTCCCGGCGATTTCGAAGCCGTGCAGAAAGTGTCGGAGGTTATAACCGAATCCAGCGTGTGCGGGCTCAGCAGAGCGGCCAGGAAAGATATAGAAGCCGCATGGGAGGCGCTTAAGGGCGCCAGAAAGCCAAGGATACATACATTTCTCGCCACAAGCGACATACATATGAAATATAAGCTGCAGAAATCCAGGGAGGAAGTCCTCTCGATGGCGGTGGACGCCGTTAAGCTGGCGGTGAACCTCTGCCCGGACGTGGAATTTTCCGCGGAGGACGCCACAAGGAGCGACCCGGAATTTCTCTATAAGGTAATAGAGGAGGTTATAAAGGCCGGAGCCTCCACTGTGAACCTGCCCGATACGGTGGGCTACGCCACGCCGGAAGATATGTATTCTTTTATTTCCGGAGTTATGAACAACGTGCCCAATATAGATAAGGCCGTAATAAGCACCCACAACCATAACGATCTGGGCCTCGGAGTCGCCAATGCCCTTGCGGCTATAAGGGCCGGGGCAAGCCAGATAGAATGTACGATAAACGGCATAGGAGAAAGAGCTGGCAACGCCGCTCTCGAAGAAATAGTAATGGCCGTGAACGTGAGAAAGGACAGGTTCCCCGATGTGGAATGTTCCATAAACACGAAGGAGCTTTACAGAACCAGCCGTATGCTTACGAATATAACCGGGGTGGAAGTTCAGCCCAATAAAGCCGTCGTCGGTAAAAACGCTTTTGCCCACGAAGCGGGCATACATCAGGACGGTGTGCTTAAAGAGCGCACCACTTACGAGATAATGACTGCGGAAAGCGTGGGCTTTCCGTCCAACGCCCTTGTGCTGGGCAAACATTCCGGCCGCAACGCTTTTACCACAAGGCTTAAAGAGCTGGGGTACTCCCTTTCGCCGGAAGGGCTGGAAAAAGCCTTTGCAGAATTTAAAGACCTGGCCGACAAAAAGAAAGAAATTTACGACGAAGATCTTGAAGCAATAGTCCTCGGCAGGGCGGCGGAGCATAAAAAATATTACGAGCTTGAGTACGTGGGCTTTTCAAGCGGCACCGGCTCCGTTCCCACGGTAACGATGAAACTGCGCAGGCAGGACGGCAGCGTGATTACGGACGCGTCCATAGGAGACGGCCCTGTACACGCCGCTTTCAGAACCGTGGAAAGGATATGCGGAGCGGAAGGCCGGCTCAAAAGCTACCGGATAAACGCCGTTACGCCCGGCAAGGACGCCCAGGGAGAAGTTACCCTTACGGCGGAGTTTGACGGGGCGGGCTTTAACGTTGGCGGCAAAGGTTATTCCACCGACGTGCTTGTAGCCTCTGTGGAAGCCTATCTGGACGCCCTTAACGGCTATCTTGCCAAAAAGGAAAATTTAAAATAGCTTTACGGTTCCGGCGGCAGAAATAGCCCGCCGGGCCTATTTTCTTTATATAAATTTGCGGCTATACTCTTCTATATAACATCGTGGGAAACCACCCTTTTCTGGACGGCAATAAAAGGGCGGGAGCCGTTTCATGCGCCGTCTTCCTTATGATAAACGGCCGCAGCCTTGATATTCCCGATGAGATTTTTATAAATCTGGTTATGGGCATAGCTTCCGGCAGGCTTAAAAAAGACGAAGCGGCGCTGACGCTGGCAAAGTATATATCCGCGCTTTAAGCCGTGGCTTTTCTTCCGGCGGCTGTTTTCTGGTTAAATAGTTATAATAGCGGTTCTGCGGTGAGGCAGACCCATACCCCCAAAAAACACTGCCTTTGTGAGAAAGCTTTTAGGCGCTATTTCCTGCTGCCTTATTGTCAGTTGCTCTGTTATAAATGTTTTTCGTGACCTTACGCTGATATTTACAGTGGCATATCCGCATCCGGGATTATCTTAAATTTATCCTTAAAAATAGCGCTCTTTAGATAAAACGGCCGCGATTTTACGCCGTATACTTTCTGTATTAGGTCTTGCCGGCAGATAAGGCGAATCATATTCTGTTATTGTCGCGATAATATGGCTTAATATCCGTCATCATACGCCTGCTTTTCGTTTTATTCTTATATTTCCTTTATTTTATCAATTTAACTTGACAATTTTCGGGAGGGGTAAGATGTTTTTGAAAATTTCATGGAGGAAGGCTTAACGAATATATGGCTCCACAGAATTTCGCACGAAGGGGAAATATCGCGTCCGCTGCTTGATAACGGGTTTCTGTCAATCGGCTGGTCCGATTTAAGCTCGCGCGAATTTTTAAATGAAATTCGCGTCGGCGGCGACTACGGCTGGAAACGTATGGAGGAAAAATTTAAAGAGGTTTATGAACATATATCGACAAACAGATATTCTTTTTGGCGGTTTACCGTAGATATGAAGCGGGGGGATTGGATAATAGTTCCCGGCCCGGGCAATTTCGGCATATACGAGGCGCTGGGAGAAGCCGTTCCCGTTTCGGAAATACCTCTGCCCGCCGGTTTTAAGGCTCGGAATGGCAGTCCGACGGCCATAAGGGACGGTCTGCTTCAGGCCGACTGTTACGACCACCCCTATGATTTGGGTTACGCGATTCCGGTAAAGGAAATAGCCGCAAATATATCGAGATGGGACTATGCCGACGCTGATTTGACGAAGATTATGAAAGTGCGGCAAACGAATCTTGATATAACCGATTTGAAGAAAAGCGTGGAGAAAGCTTTAAAAGCTTTTAAAGAAGGAAAACCGCTTAATCTTTATTCCGAGCTTTTGGAAGAAGTCCGGCCGGTAATTCTCAATAAAATCCTTGAAATACATCACGCCGATAAGCTGGAGGAGCTTGTAAGGGAGTATTTTCAGAATCTGGGAGCGTCGTCCGTTATACTTTCGAAAAATGAAGCCGGCAAAAAGGGCGACGCCGATATAGCGGCTACGTTCGAGCGATTAAAGCTGATAATTTATGTTCAGGTAAAGAGCCACACGGGCGTTACGGACAGCTGGGCGCTTGAGCAGATAAAGGAGTACGGCGAATACCGCTCGGCGTTGGACGGAGACTACGACAGCGTATTGTGGGTCATAAGCACCTGCGATAAATTTTCCGGGGAGGCCGTGGCTTTGGCGTCCGAATACGGCGTGCGCCTGATAGACGGGCAAGGCTTTGCTAAAATGCTTTTTGACGCCGGATTTGCCGGGTTTGATATATGAGTTTTGCGGAAGAAGAAATTTATAAAGAGAGGGAGTGAGTGTTATGTTTAAAAAATATATTTTAACTTTATCGGTTTTATCCGCATTGTTTATTGCGGGCTGTTCGGGTGGAGGCGGTTCCGATGGCGGCATTTCCGGCAATCCCGGTGCGGCGGCGGGCAAGGTATATTATCCCGGTCTTTTGGAGGCTCGTGTATGCGTGGATGATAATAACAATAACTATGCCGATGACGGTGAAAAATGCGCGGATGTTTCGCCGGACGGCGGGTTTGATTTGGGAGATTACGATAAAAATAAGCCTCTTGTTGCCGTTATTATGGAAGAGGACAATAACGCGCCAAAAAATATAAGCAGTAAATCTGGCGTCTTAGATATAAAGAATATCCTTACCCCTCCTGCGGGGATGCTCAATATTTCCGTTTTTACCACTTATATTAAATCGGCGATGGACGGCGACCCGTCTTTAGATGATGCAAGCGCAGAAAAGCGAATAAAATCCGCCTTAAATCTTAATGAAGATACTAAATTAAGCGAAATACCGGCTGATAATGCTCTGCTTATAGAGCTGTCGCAGAAATCTGCGGAAATATTCGGACGCATAAAGGAAATGTCTGAAATAAAGCCGGATATTATGCCGGGAGTAATGGCTGTAATATCAAATTTGACTCTTAATAGCGCTAACAGGGATAAGCCTGCCGGGGAACTTGTAACTGCTGATACTGTAAAAGAGATAGCCGGGATTTCCGAAAACATAAAATTAGCCCAATCGGCGGAGGTTATGACGGCCCTGGATTTTCTTAATAAAGGGGAGGCCGTTTATGGAGTATGGGTTGATAGTGTGATTTCTGATGACAACATATCTAGCCCTTCTTCAGAGATGAAGTATATAAGTCTGCAAAAAAGAGGCGATAAACTTTTCGGCAACGCCTTATTTAACTTTCCCTATGCAAATCACGAAGGTTTTATCCAGTATTACAATAACATTAGTGTGGCAGAGACATATCTGCAAGACGAATACGGGCATGTTGGACAACAATATTCGCCATTTGCTAACTTTAATTATCGTTTCAATAACGAAACGCAGGAAGCTGTTTTTTACGAAAGCGATAAGGACGGCAATGCCTTGTATGATGTTAGGGAACTTATACCGTTTTTGCATTTGCGTAATATAAGCGTTGTCGATCTTCCCGACGGCAGGGAAATTACGACGGCTACAATGATAGAGGAACAATCTTTTTCCAGAGCCTTGCCTGTTACCATGCAATTTCCAGCCGGAAGTAAAAAATTTATATTTCATTTTGAGGCGGATAAATACCCTTTTGAAAAATTTACAGCCTTTGACGAGCTTGGCCGCAATCCTTGGCCCAACGAAGTAGTAATTGCTGAAGGCGATGGACTTTATGACTTGTACTATTATGGAGGCAATAATCCCAAAACAAAATTTAAACATGAAAACGGCAATCAGCTAATTTTGATAGATACGGGTACCTATGATTTTTTTACATTATATAATATAATTTCCCGTGAGACTGCCGTGTACGATGCCTCGTGTATAGGTTTCCCTTTGCCTATGGGATTTCCGGACGGTGAACTCATAGTTAAAGAGGAATGCCGCTTGCCGGATAAGCCGAAAGTCATTGTGTCCGAAGTTGAATCCCGTACTCATCCCCAGGGGGTTCAATATTGGAGAGTGCAGCATAAATGGTATGACGGAGAATTTGAGGAGGATATATTTTTTAAAGACGAGGAAAACATGGTAATGAATTTATATTTCAGTATTCCCGAGTATTCTTTTAATTATGTGTTTTTTAACCGGACGGCCATAGAAGCTCTGGAACTTCCTGTTTCGGCTAATCCCTAAGGTTTTGCCTTAAATGGCGTAATAAATCCATAAAGCCCTCTTATTAAGAGGGCTTTTATTTTAAAAAAATATCATTTGCTTTATTGCCGCGTAATGCTGTAAAATCTCAGACGCATATACCGCTTAACCGGGCGGTATCCCGCGGCTTTTCGGGGCGGCGGGCCGTATAAAATCTACCGAGGTATTTGAATATCTATGGACAGCGAAAAGAGAAAAGCCCTCGAGCTTGCCATGAGCAAAATCGAGAAGGACTTTGGCAAAGGGTCGCTTATGCGCCTGGGGGACAGGCCCGACGAAAAGATACCCGTAATACCCACGGGCGCTCTTAATCTGGATCTTGCCCTTGGCATAGGCGGAATACCCAGGGGCCGTATAACGGAGGTTTACGGCGCGGAATCCAGCGGTAAAACAACCCTTGCCCTTCATATAATAGCCGAAGCCCAGAAAGCGGGGGGCACCGCGGCGTTTATAGACGCGGAGCACGCTCTTGACCCTATATACGCATCCGCGATCGGGGTGGACACGGATAACCTTCTGGTTTCGCAGCCGGATAACGGCGAGGCGGCTCTTGAGATAACCGAAACCCTCGTCCGCAGCGGCGCGGTCGATATAGTGGTTATAGACTCGGTGGCGGCCCTTACCCCCAAAGCGGAAATAGAGGGCGATATGGGCGATTCCCACATGGGGCTTCAGGCAAGGCTTATGAGCCAGGCTTTGAGGAAGCTGGCCGGTATCGTCAATAAATCGAAAACCTGCCTTCTCTTTATAAACCAGACAAGGATGAAGATAGGCGTAATGTTCGGCAACCCGGAAACGACCACCGGCGGCAACGCTCTGAAATTTTATGCTTCCGTTCGTATGGAGGTTCGCCGCGGCAATTCCGTTAAGGAAAAGGACGAAATAGTAGCAAATCACGCCACGGTGAAGGTCGTTAAAAACAAAATGTCACCTCCTTTTCGCTCCGCGGAGTTCGACATCGTTTTCGGCAAGGGCATATCCAACGAAAGCATACTCATATCCATGGGCGTTGACGCGGGGATAATACAGAAGTCCGGGGCGTGGTTCTCCATGGGGGATACGAAACTGGGCCAGGGCGAATCCAACGCCAGGATATTTTTTGAAAACAATAAGGAAATCGCAAGATCGGTGGAGGGAGAGCTCCGTAAAAAGTATAATATAGAGCTTACGCCTTCGGCCGCGGAAAACGGGGATAAAGACCTTTAGGCATGGCCGGGAAAGACGCTCTCTCCTATGCCCTTAAACTTTTGGGAATAAGGGATTATTTTACCGAGGAGCTGCGTTTTAAGACGGCGCGCAAATTCGGCGAGGACGAGGCAGATAAAGCCGTGGAAGCCCTCAGGGGCTACGGGTATCTGGACGACGAAAGGGCGGCGGCGAATTATATACGCTTAAAACTCCTTTCCGGCTACGGGCCTTATTATATAAGCGGAAAGCTTTATGAAAGGGGATGCTCCGTTTCCGCAGGCGATATAATCAAAAAAGCCGGCGAAGAGGGCATAGATTTAGAGGAAAAGATAAAAAGCCTTGCGGGGAGATATATGGCGGGAGAAAATCCCGACCCTTATAAAGCGTGGTTAAAATGTATGGCGTTTCTGCGCGGCAGGGGGTATCCCGGCTGGCTTTGCGATAAAACTGTTAAAAAAGGGGATTTTGAAAGATGAAGGTTATTTTTCTCAAAGACGTTCACAACGTTGCCGTGGAAGGCGACATTAAAGAGGTAAAAACTGGCTACGCCCAGAATTTCCTTTTTAAAAAAGGGCTTGCGGTAGAGGCTACCGAAAGCAACATGAAGGCTCTCGAAAGGAAGCTTGCTCTTATTAAGGAAAAGGAGAAAACCCGTATAAAGGACGCTTCCGACCTGGCGGAAAAGCTTAAATCCGTTAAAGTCGCTTTCAGCCGCAAAGCCGGGGAAACGGGCCGTCTTTACGGGGCCGTTACCGGGCAGGAAATCGCCGACGCCATAAAAGAGCAGGGCGTGGAAATCGACAAGAAGCTTCTCGACCTGAAAGAGCCTATAAAGGAAGTGGGCGTTCACAATATAAAAGTAAATATTTTTAAAGATATAAAAGGGCAGGTTACCGTTACGGTAAGCGCGGATGCAGAATAGCAGGGATTCTCTCCCAGGTTCCGGCGGCCGTAAGATACCGCCTCATAATCTTGAGGCGGAGCAGGCCGTCCTGGCCTCGGCCATAATAGACTCCAACGTTATAGACGAGCTTTTGGGCACCCTTGACGCGGAAGATTTTTACCAGCCCGCCCACAGGCATATTTACGAGGCTCTGGCCGGTCTCCATAAAGCCGGCAAGCCTCTCGATCTTGTTACGCTTATTACGAGACTTACGGATGAAGGCACTTTGGAGCAGGCAGGCGGCTTCGGGTACGTTTCGGAGCTGGTTCAGATTATACCCAACTCCGCCAACGTGGAAGCCTACAGCAGGATAATACACGAGAAGGCTCTTTTAAGGAAAATGGTTTCCGCCGGCGCCTCTATAAGCGAGCTTGGATATAACACCGTGGAACAGGTGGAAGACCTTATAAACAGCGCCCAGGCCATAGCCTACGATTTAGGGGCCGATAAGCTGCGTTCTGATGCGGAGCATATAAAGGCGGTTCTCGGAAGCGCGTACGAAAAGCTGGAAAAGCTATACGAATCCGCAGACGGCAATAACGGCATATCCGGCGTGCCTTCCTGCTTCCCCGATCTTGATAAGATTACGAACGGCTTTCAGCGTTCTGACCTTATTATCGTCGCCGGACGCCCCGGCATGGGTAAAACCTCTTTCGGCCTTAATATCCTTTATAACGCCGCCGCCGCCGGATACGCGTGCGTGTTTTTTTCCCTCGAGATGTCGTCGGAGCAGCTTGTCAACAGGGTAATATCCTGCGAAAACAAGATCGGCTTGGATAAGCTCCGCACCGGCAACCTTAACAACGAGGAGTGGCAGAAGCTGGGGGAGTTTTCCTCCAAGCTGGAAAAATTCGACATATATCTGGACGACACCCCGCAGATAACCATAAACCAGATACGCTCCAAATGCCGCAAGCTCAAAGCCAGGCTTAAAGGCCGCCTGGATATGATATTCGTGGATTATCTCCAGATAATGGGCTTTAACAAAAGCATTACCGTGCGCGAGCAGCAGATATCGGAGATTTCGCGCTCTCTTAAAGCCCTTGCCAAGGAGCTTGACGTGCCCGTAATGGCTTTTGCTCAGGTAAACAGAAGCGTTGAGGCGCGTACCGACAACAGGCCAATGCTTTCCGACCTCAGGGAATCCGGCGCTATCGAGCAGGACGCGGATATAATAATGTTCCTTTACAGGGATTCTCAGTATAAAAAGGATTCCCCTTATCACAACGTTGCGGAGGTTATCATAGCCAAGCACCGCAACGGCCGCACGGGCACCGTTTATCTCGGTTTCGACCCAAGCTACACCTATTTCGATACAAGGGCTTTGGACCCGGCCTATCTGCCGAAGCCGGAGTCCAGGTCTTCAAAACGCAGAAACGAGGATTAGGCCGCTCTTCCCCGCGTAAATTTGCGCTCTCTTCTGTAAATCCGTATAGACCGCAGGATATAATTGTGCCATAGTACGTTTGTGTGGACAGAAGCAAACTTTAGCATATTGTTTGCCGCGTTCCGCTTTCGGGCAGCAAGGGGTGGGTAGTGGGATACTCGGATAGTATTTTCGGCCAGTTTTTTTCAAATCCGGCCGCGCTGTTCTTCGCTTCCGTTTTATTTACTCTGGCAAGCTTCAGGCTTGCAAGAAGGCTGCTGAAAAATTTTTCCGCAGGGCCGGTTCCCGTTCTGGCCGCCGCCTTTTTTAACGGAACCGTGGCCGTAATCGCGGAGCTTATGGCGGATATGCCCCTGCCTTACGTTATGATGCTTCTTGTGCCGGTGGTTACCGCAACCGAGCTTCGCTTCGTATCTAAAGATACTTCCTGGGCCTATTTTTTTATGCTTTCGGCCCTGCTTATAAATTTTTCCGCCGTTCACGACCTTGTGGTTGCGGCGGTTGGTCTTGTCAGCCTGGACGATCCCTGGTATCCCGGCTCCTTCGATTACCGTGTGTCCGTGTTTACGCTGTCCCTTCTCGCTTCGTCTGCGGTTTTGTGCGCCATGGACGTTTTTATGCCGGTAAAAGAGCTTTATCCCTTTGTCCATTCTCCGGAAAAAAGCATGATGCTTTTTTTGTATATGCTTTTCAGCGGAGCTGTGCTTATAGCCGCATCCGCCGCCACATGGCCCGTTGTAACGGACGGGCACATACCGGGAGAAATTAGAATCCCTGTTTATGCCGACCTCATTCTTAAAGATATTCTTATTTTAACATGCAGCTATATGATATTGCTTCTGCAATTTTATTTCGAGCGCATTTCCCGCCAGAAGGATATTCTGGGCGGAGAGCTGCACAGGGAAAAAGCTTTCAGGGCCGGTATGCGCGGCAAAGCTCTTGCAAGCTGCATATTTAACATGACGCGGGGGCACCTGGACGAAGGCCACGAATATTTTGAAAAAGATGTAAGCGACGGCTTCAAAGAAGATTTCGGCAGGACTTTTCAGCGCATCATAGCAGGCTGCGTCCACCCGGAGGACAGGAAGATGCTGAGCAGAAAGCGTATCGTGAGCGTTGTGTCTAACGCCCTGCTTAAAGGCGAAAGCAAGCGCATCATACGTTTTCGCATGTCAGGCGAGTCTATGAAGGGCGTATGGAAAATGCCTGCCGATACGTTTTTCCGGCCGGGAGAGGCGGAATGGATATGGTTTGAAGCCCATGTGGTGTTCGTGCGGGACGCGGCGTCAAATAATATAATCCTTTATATGGATATAGAGGACGTGGACGAGGAAGTTTCAAGGGAAAAGAAACTCCTTACCGCGGCCCGGCTGGACGCGGTTACCGGGCTTTATAACAGGGCCACGCTGGAGGAGACCGTGTGCGGTTATCTTTCCGGAGAGGGCGCTTGCGGGGCCATGTTTATGATAGATATGGATAATTTTAAAACCGTAAACGATTCTCTGGGCCATCAGGCAGGAGACAGGCTTCTTATGGAAACTGCCTCCGTAATAAAATCCGTTTTCCGCACTGGGGATATAATAGGCAGAATGGGCGGGGATGAATTCTGCGTGTTCGCCGCCGGGCTTTTCTCTGAGGAGTTGATTGCGGAGCGTGCGGAAAGCCTGATTAAATCCGCCGTCCGCAGGCACAGGGCTAAAGGAAAGACGTTTTATACCACTTTAAGCGTAGGCATAGCCGTATGCCCCGGCGACGGGGAGGATTACGAAACTTTATACAAAAATTCTGATTCGGCCCTTTACGCTGCCAAATCCTCCGGCAAAAATACTTTCCGTTTTTATTCCCCGCCGGGTAAAAACCGCTGAAAAAGGCCGGTTATCTGCGTATCACGGAGACGTGCTGCTTATATACCCACCCGCTTCTGTCGGAGCCGAGGTTTATCTTTACCCAGTAGGGGTTGTCTGCAAGCACGGTAAATTCCTGCCCCCTCGTTACGGACGATATTTTAGGCGATTCTATCGTCGGAAGTTCTCTTACGTTAAGGGATGTCGCCTTTATGGCGATTATAGCCCCGGGAAGCAGGGCTCCGTCCGTTTCTTCCATTTCGGGGGTTCTTTCTTCCGGGAAGGCCTGCGGCGCGTTTTCTCCGGGAGCTTCCAATATGCCGGGGATAATGGCGGGCGCCTCCCTTTCCTCCGGTTCCGTTATTTCCGGCGCAGGGGGTATATCTTCGCCGCCCGTTTCCGTCAAGGCGGTCATTTCATCCGGCTCCTCCGGGTTTTCGGCAGTGGCCGTCTGTGTTTCTGAAACCGTTTCCGCAGGGGCGAAAGGCTCGTATACGGGCGTTTCGGCAGCTCTGCCGGGTTCTGCGGTTTCCACCGGAGCGGGCCTTTCCGCCTGGGCCGTAATGGCTGCCACAGGCGGCATTTCTTTTTTGCCGTCTATGGAGGAAAAGAGTATAAACCCTCCTGCCGCGCATAAAGCCAGCGCCGCCGCTATGCCTCCCGTTTTCAGATATTTCATGGAGCGTTTGCGGCGTATGGTGCTCATTATTGTGTTTACGCTGGCGATAGCGCTTGTAAGGTGATCTTCCGTAATAGTGTAGGAGTTATCCAGAAAGGCCGCTATCATTGCCCGCTCCATAAGGGTGTTTACGAGGCGCGGGTTGCCCTTGGTTATCCTTGCGATTTTTCTTACAACTCCGCCGTGAACCCTTACGGAGCTTCTTCCTGCTTTTACCAGATGGGAATTTATATAATTTTTTATTTCGCTTTCGTCTATGTTTGAAAGGTAGGAATAAAGGGTTATCCTCTGCTTGAGCTGCCGCAGCTCGTCGGAGTCGAGCTTGGCGGAAAGCTCCGGCTGGCCAGCAAGGACTATTTTTAACAGCTTCTCTTTCTCCGTTTCCAGATTGGAGAGTATGCGCAGCTCCTCCAGGGTTTCGGACGGCAGGTTCTGGGCCTCGTCTATTATTATTACGGCTTTTTTACCCTGTTCCTTTATACCTATGAGAAAATCCCTGAACTTTGAAAACAGCGCGTTTTTAGACATATCCGGGTCGGACTTCACGTTGAAATCCTCCAGTATGGCCATAAAAAGCTCCGCCGGAGTAAGGCTGGGAAAAAGGATATACGCTACCACCGTGTTTTCAGGCAGCTCGCTTATAAATTTGCGCAGGGTTATAGTCTTGCCGGTGCCGGGCTCGCCAACTATTACGGCGAAAGGCTCGTCCGATTCCAACATGTAGGTCAGTGTGTCAAGGGCTTCCTGATGCATTTTCGTAGGGTAGTAAAAATCAATATCCGGCGTTCTTTTAAATGGGTCTTCCCGGAACCCGAAAAATTCTGAAAAAGTTTTCATCTCGTCCTTCGGCTGCATATTTCAACGCCGTATTTTAATTCATATTTAAAGCCGTGTCGAGAAAAAAACTTTTAAAACCGTCCTCTTTCAGACCTGCCTGGGCGAGTAGCTCTGAAAGCTTATGTCTTCCGTTTCCCTGTCGAAGTAAAATTCCACCTTTGTCATATCCGTTTTAAGCACGATCTGGGAATTGAAAATTTTTATTTTTATCCCGGCCCGGGCGTTATTTTCGATTATTATCCTGGGGTCCGGGTGGCAGGATTTCTTTTTGGTCTCCTCGAGTTTAGCTTCAAGAAGCGACTGTTTTCTTTTAAGCATACTGGCAGTTTCAAGCAGCTTGCGCACTTTCGGGTTCTTTACCACAGCCGGGTTTTTAAGGTCCGTCTGGGAAAGGACGCTCATGATTTTTTTAAGCGTTTCCCCCAACTGCTCAAGCTCCGCTTTTATATTATAGGCTCTTTCCTCCATTTCCTGAGAAGTACCCGCCTCGATAAGCATATCGTTAGTGCCTTTGGAGCCAGCGTTATGCAGGTGTACCACGGAAAAGGCTCTTAAGGAGCCTCCGTTGACTATGGCGTCCTTGGAGGAGGTAAAAATCCTGTTGGCGGATAAAGCGGAGTTGAAGCAGTATTTTTTTATTTCTATGGAGCCTCTGGCGCTTATGCGTGAGTTTTCCGAATATCCGGTTACCACGTCTACGCCCGCTTTTACATATCCTTTGTTTCCCAGGCCCTTTATGCCGACCTTTATGTTGATTGAATTGCGGGCCGTAAGAACCGCGTCCTCGTCTATGCCTTCTATGATTATATCGTCCGCGTTTACGCTGAAGCCTGTGAGAACGTCTTTAGAGACGTACACGGTGCCTTCGAAATTAATGTTGCCGGTTCTGTAATCCACGTTGCCGTCTACGGAGAGCAGAGGCAGCACGGAAATCATCGTGCCGGTAAAAACAACGTGGCCGCTGCATTTGGCCCGGTATTCGGTTTTGTCCTCGTTTACCGTAACCCCGTCCATAGCTTCGATAATATTTTCCTTGCCCGGCATGGGGAATATTTCCGCCCCCGTAACGTCGAAACCCTTTGAGCCTTCCGTAGGCGGCGTTCGCTTTATAAGCAGGTCGCCTTTATTTACCATTATGAAATTTGTAAAATTTTTATAATCGACGCTGCCGTTATTAAGTAACTTGGGTTTCTGGCTGGGTTTTTCAAAAAGTATTCGTATTACGGCGTCTTTGCCGTCCACAACCGGCAGTGATTCCACGGCGGGGATTTTTTCGGCTATCATGCCCTGCCTGTAATACCCGGCAAACTCGGCGATAACGTCTTTTTTGATATATAGCGGCTCAAAATGCCAGCGTTCTTTAAGAATTTCTATTATATCTTCGTCGGAAAGGGTTTTTGTGCTGTTTATGCCGGGATATATCGATATTTCCGCTTTCGCTCTGTCAGGAGACACGGAAGCCCTTATAATAGGGTCGAAACGGCGCAGGGTTCTTACGTCCAGCACGTATTCGCCCTTATTGTCGTCGTTTTGTACCACGTTGTATTCTTCCGGCAGAAGGGTGTATACGTTTTTCGCGACCATATCCAGTCTGGCGCGGCTCGTATCGCCGTAAGCGGTTAAAATCATTAGACCCGCCTTGTAATCGTTAACTTTTAAACAGTTTTTTAAACCCGAAGCATATTATTTTGATGATATACGACAAGATTGATTAACACAACAGATATTTCGGGGGGAGGAGGGCCTTAAGCCGCATCCTCCCCCAATATCAGAGAGGAGGTTATGCAATTAAGACACCTGCGGTATTAAATAGTTCTTGAGTTTATTCAAGAAAAATGTTCGTAGCCTCTGGATGATATTTCCGTAAGGTTTTCGCCCGTTTTCAGGAAGCAGCCCGCTCCGGCGGAAACGGCGCCTATTTTAATAGGTTTTCTTCCCAGAGTTTTTTCAAAATCTCTTTCGATACGGGCGGCTGCGTTTTTTTCTGCCGTGAAAACCAGCGCGAATTCTTCTCCCGATGAAACGGCGTATGACGCCGCCTCTTTTTTCAGGAATGTCAGCTCCGGAAAGTTGAGGCGCTCCGCGTCTATGGTTATTTTAACTCCGCTCATGCGGGCTATATGGCCCGCGTCGGCGCCAAGCCCGTCGCTTACGTCAGCCGCTGCCGTTACCCCCTTTATGGAGCCCAGGAAAACGCCGGCTTCCTTTTCCGCCGTTTTTGCGTAATGGTCCAGCGAGCCCGCGGGATGTTCCCTTATACCCAGCTCCTTTTCAAGCGAGACTTTTGCCAGGCCTACCGGCCTTGAAAGATACAGGACGTCGCCAGGCTTTGCGCCGCTTCTTAAAAGCAGGTTTTTTCCGCGTATGCCTATTATCGTCATGGACAGGAAAAGCCCGCCTGCGCTGGCGGAGGTGTCTCCGCCGATTATTTTTATCCCGTAAAACTTCGCCGCCTTTTCTGCGGCTTCCGCCAGAGCTTCCATATTTGTTTTGCCGTCCGCTCCCACGCCCAGAAGTGCGGATACGGGGCTTCCGCCCATGGCCGCTATATCGCTTACGTTGGAAGTAAAGAGTTTTTTGACGATTAAATCTATGGGGGCGGATTTCAGGAAATGTACGTTTTCCGCCATTATATCCTTAGCTATCAGATACTTGCCGCCGAAAAGAGCCGCGTCGTCGCCTATGCCTTCGGGATAGGGGCCTGAAATCCGCGCCATGCGGGCTATAAAATCAAATTCTTTCATGGGAGGCTTTAATCAGCGCTTTTACCGCTTCGTAAGGCTCCGGCGAAGCGCATACGTAAGACGATACCGCAGGGCCCGCCACGCCGGTTTTCATTACTTCCGCCGCATTTTCAGCGGTTATCCCCCCTATGGCCACGGCAGGGACGGAAAGAAGCCCCGCTATGCGCCCGGCCCCTGAAAGGCCGATAACGGGGCGAAGGTCCTTTTTGGTGGATGTGGGAAATACGGGGCCTATCCCTGCGTAATCTCCCAGAAGGGAGGCTTTTTCCGCGTCCGCTCCGTTATTGCAGGATAGCCCTATAATAAGCCCCGGAAAGGCTTTTCTTACAAGCTCCGGGGGCAGGTCTTTTACTCCCAGGTGCACGCCGTCGGCTCCGCAGCATTCGGCCACGTCCGCTCTGTCGTTTATTATGAAAAGGGGCTTTTCGCCTTTTAAGCCTTCCAGGTATTTTTTTATCGTAACGGCCCTTGCCGCCGTTTCCGCGCCGGAGGCGTATTTATCTCTGAGCTGCACCGCCGTGGCTCCGGCTTCCGTTATCTGGGCCATGAACTCCCCGAGGGGGACTTTCAGCATGGACGTTTCAAGAACTATGTAAAGCCTGAGCCTTTCCGGCGTGATTTTTGTCATCTTTCCGTTTCGAGGTAAATCACGGCGGCGGGGTTTTCGTCGTCCCCCGCTACTACGGGGTAAACGGAGCCTTTTTGGTCCACGGAATATTTTATCATCATTTTGCTGTCGGGCAGGGTTATTTTATACCCCCTGTCGTCGCCGGTGTTCCTTATGGCATCAGGCACCCAGCCTTTAAGGTTGAGAGGCTCTCCCGCGTCGTAAACCGTATCGCTGAAAAGCTTTATCAGCTCTACGGATGAGCCTTTCGGCACCGGTATTCTTTCCCCGTTTACGGCCGCTCTGTATTTGCCGTCTATTTTCATAAGAACCATCCAGACAGTGCCTTTTTTGGCGGGCTGGGACACTTTTACGTTTATTTCGGACATTTTCTGGTTGTCCTTGCGGAAAACTATCTTTGTGTCTCCGTCTATACGCATGGGTTTTCCCAGGTCGTTAAGGGTGCCGTAGCCCAGTATGTCGCAGGTAACGCCCCTTGTGTAGTTCGATTCCACATAGGATACTTCCACTTCGTCTCCCGCCTTTATATAGATGGTATCTCCCGATTTGAACCGGCGGGATTCGCCGTTGACCCGTATTACGGCCGTTTCCATTTCCGGCTTTATTATCATTACCCGGGGCTGCTCCGGTACTATGTCCATCATCCTCATAAACTCGTTTACCGCGTAGTTGTGGTATCTTACGTTCTGCTCTATGGATTTTACGTTTTTGGAGCCTTCTATGCCGAAAGCCGGGATACATTCGTTCGTAAGCGCGTACCACGTGGCGGTTTTGCGCATATCTTTAAATCTGGACTTTTCGCTTCCCGTCTCCGTGTTGAAAAGATGCAGGCGCATATTTTTGTCCTCGATTTTGGCGTTTACGTTTTCGAGGGCTTCTTCCGCCATTTCACGCAGCATTATGGTTTTGTTGTCGCAGGAATACTGGGCTTCGTCTATTATTATGGACTGGCCGAACCTGTTGGGATTGCGTGATTTATCCACGTATTTCGGATTATGGAAACCCCAGCCGTCGTGAAGGTTCAAAAGTATGTCCGCCTCTCCCATAAGCTCTTTCAGCTTGTTTACCACTTCTCCCTGAATTTCCCCGTGGTTTTCGTCGGAAAAAAGCCTGTTCATATCGCCGTCTGGAGCCCTGTTGAAAAGAATGACGGATTTCATGTTGGCTCTCGGCACCACTATAAGGTTGCCTTTTTCAAGAGCCAGGTCCGAGTACAGGTCGGCGGAAAGGAAGCCGCCCGGCTCGTCTCCCTGTATACCGCCTATTATAAGCATGGTGCTGCCGTCTATGCGGCCGTTTATCCTGAATATATGCAGCTCGAAATTAGTGCCTTCAAAATATACTTCGTGGCTGTGGGACGGCCTGTCCGCCGCGAAAACCGCCTGCGCACACATAAAAACCGCGGTTATAGCCGTTATTATAGCTCTCAATTTGCCTTCCATGTTTCGGATATTATTTTAAAGCTTCCGGGGCATCCTTCGAAAACGAGGGTCTTCGTCCCCAGGTCGGATACCGCCCCGCCGGAATATTTTTGGGTAAAGACGGCTTTATACGTGTTGCCCGCCGTTTCCCACCTTATTCCGGAAATTTCCAGATTTATCTCCCCGGCTTTTTCAAATACGGCTTTCTTATAATCGCGCCATTCTTTTACGCCCATTCTGCCGTTTCTGAAATTTTCGGAATAATATTCGATATATTTTTCCGCGTCGCCTCCGCGCCACGCTTCGGCCCAGCCGTTTACAAAGCTTTCGACCCTTTCCTTTATGATTGACGAAGGGGAAAGTGGAGATACCTCTTCGGCTATGAGCTTAAGGCCGCCTCCGTCGTTTGCGAAATAATACCGCTTATTGCCGTATGACGTGATATTCGGGGCGCAGTAAAACTGGTTCGTGTCCACCACCAGATTGCCGCCGTTCTGGATAAATATTTTCGTGTCGTCCGTTTCTATCGTTTTATCTTTATAAAGGCCCATCAGATACTTTTTGGATGACAGATAGGACGCGGCGTTTTTGCCCTGCCCCCTGTACGACGGGTGAACGTAGTTTTTAAAGGCTTCGTAGTCGCTGTCCTTCCAGGAATTTATAAAACCGTCGAAAAGGGCGAAAAGCTCCTCCCGTTTGGATTTATATTCTTCTTCCGTAAGCATGTACGCTTTATCAGTTATTATTACCGGGTCTTTTATTTCCGTTTTTTCTTTCAGGGCCGTCAGGTCCTCGTTATGGAGGGCGACGCAGCCCTGCGTCGTGCTTTTGCCATTTACAGGGTCCCTGCCGTGTATCCAGATGCCGTGGCCCGTTTTTTTCCTGATTTTATCCACCGGGTTGGGATAATTAAGCGGAAAAGAGCCTGCTCCGTATATTTTCGCGTAATCGCCGTACATTTTCAGCAGCTTTTCGCCGGAGCGCCACGTCGTTATATAGTATACGCCTTCAGGAGTTTTCCCGTCGCCGCTTACCATTTTGTCCCCTTCGTTGACGCCGTATATTATGGGGTATTTTCCGCTTACTGAAAACCCGTCGCCCAGAGCTTCGATTTCATACAGCTGCCTGCTGTCCTTATCCACAAGTATCACGTCGGTTTTTACCGCGTTTCTTGCCATTACGTTGGCTATCACCGTTCGGGATGCGGCCGTCTCCGAATCGCCAGCAAAGGCGAAACCGGCCTGCGCCGCGGCCGTTAAAAACGCGAGCAGCTTAAAATATTTTTTCATATATCCTCTGATTACCCTTTACCATTCTATATTTTTACCGTACAGAAAATATCTGTCCAGCTTGTTTTTAAGAACGCCCTGCGCTGGCTTTACGGGGCCCAGGGCAAGCCCTTCGCAGAAAAGGGCCTTTCCTTTATATTCCGCCGTAAGCGGCAAGTCAAATCCTTTCAGATAGGCCTCCGCCTCTTTCCGGGAAACTTCCGTCCTTATATTTTCCGCCGCGTATCCGCCAAACTCCCACAGGCCCTGAGCCGTAGGTTCCGCGTTTTTTCCGGCTATTCTGTATATATTAAGGCCGCGCCTTTTAAAACATATTCCGGGAAACGCTCCGGGCATGGTTTCCGCATAGCCCCTGTTTTCCGCTTCCGTAACGTTTATATTGCCGGGGATTTTAGTGAAATGCTCCTTAAAGAAACTCTTTTGCCTTTCCGTGAGAGCGCGTTCGGCCGGTTCTCTTCGGGGCGGCTCTCCCTTTTTCCTGATTACCGCGGTAAAAAATCCGTCGGCGGAAGATGGAGAAGGCATTATGCGGGCCACTTTGCCGTCTATTTCGGAAATCCCGGAAAGGCCCGTGCCGGAAAATCCGGCGGCTTCGGCAAGTTCCGCTTCTTTCTGGGTGTCCAGCAGATATTTTACCGCCAGCTCGTTTTCTTCAAGGCTCATGGTGCAGGTGGAATATACGAGGGTTCCGCCGGGAGCAAGGCAGGAAAATGCCGAGGCCATAAGCTGCTTCTGGAGGGCCGCCATGCGCTCCACCAGTTCGCGGCCCCACTGGGCCTGCACCGTTTTATCGCGGAATATTTTATTTTCGTTGCTGCATGGGGCGTCCAGCAGAACACCGTCGAAAACGTCTTTAAAGCAGCCGCCGAGAAGCCTGCCGTCCATAGACACGGTTTTTACGTCGTAGCAGCCGTATTTTTCAAGGTTAAAATGGAGTGATTTAAGCCTGGAGGAGGAAAGCTCGTTGGCCACTATGGCCCCTCTGCGGCCGGTATAGTCCGAAAGGGCGCAGGTCTTGCCGCCGGGAGCTGCGGAAACGTCCAGCATCAGGGGATTTTCCGGCATTGCGGAGGCCAGTATCTGGGCGGGCACCACGGACGACGGGTTCATAATATATGCCCCGCCCGTCTGAAAGGACAGGGACGAGGTAATGTTTTCCCCGCCTTCCTTTACCGAGTAGACTCCTCTGTAACCCTCCAGCGGCGAAAGGGACGCGCTTTGCGAAAGCTCTTTAACGTAGCGGGCCCCCCTTGTTTCCGCTATGCGGACGTGGCGGCCCCTGGGGGAGGAAAGGGCGTTTTCAAAGGCGTCGTACCCGTCTCCCAGTAGCGGAGCGTAAACCGCTCTGAATCTTTCTTTCCAGTCGGTGTTTTCCTTCATAAGCCATTTAAAATATTCAATAAACGTAAGGATTGCAATAATAAAAAAACCTGCCGCCCGGCCTTTGCCGGAAAACGCCGTTTTTAATAAGGCAAACCATGTTGCAGTATCCTTTTTATTATTGTATCATTTCAGCCTGATATGAAGATCATAATCGTAGGAGCCGGGGAGGTTGGCACCCATATCGCCTCCCAGCTCATAGAAGAACAGAAAGACGTGGTCATAATCGAGAAGGACCAGGAAATAGCCAGAAGGGCCAACGATATGCTCGACTGCCTCGTGATCACGGGCGAAGGCACCAATGTGGACTGCCTTGTGGAAGCCGGTATAGAAAAGGCGGATATATTCGTGGCCGCCACCAGTATCGACGAGATAAATATGATTTCCTGCCTTGTGGCCGCCAGCGAATTTAAAATCCCGGTAAAGATAGCCCGCGTCCGCAACGTGGAGTACAGCAGGACGGGTATTTTCGATAAATCCTTTATCGGCATAGATTATATAGTCAACCCGGAAATAGAGGCGTCCTACGATATAGCCCAGACGGTGGAGCTGGGAGCGTCCAGCTCGATATTTTCCTTTGAGGGGACAGACGCCCAGCTCAGGGATTTCCTTGTGGAGGAGACTTCCGTATTCGCGGGAAAATTCATAAAGGACATACGCGGGCTTTTTGCCGACAGGTTTATAATCGCCGGCGTCCAGCGGGACGGGGATATAACCATACCATCCGGAGATTTCAAAATATCCGAGGGGGATCATATATATCTTGTGGCCCTCGGCCGCTCGTTCAATAAAATAATGGTAAAAGCCGGGCGCAAGGCGGCTAAGCTGAAGCGCATAATAATAGCGGGCGGGGGCATGATAGGCAAGCACGTTACCGGTATGCTGGTTGATAAGGGCAGAGACGTGCGCCTTATAGAAAAAGATTACGACAGATGCAAGGAAATAGCCACCATGTATCCTGAAGTGATAGTCATAAACGGCGATATTTCCGACGAGGACGTGTTCGAGGAAGAGAATCTCGCTTCGGCCGACGCGGTTATAACCACCACCCAGAACGAGGAGCTTAATATTCTTGCCGGGGTTTACGCCAAATCCCGCGGCGTTAAAAGGGCCGTGGCCCTTATTGATAAAACGAATTACGCCACCCTGGCCACGTCTCTCGGCATAGATTCCTGCGTGAGCCCAAAATTAAGCTCCGTGGACGCGATTCTTAAATTTATACGCCGCGGCAATATAAAAAACGTATACACTATTTTCGAAGGCCGGGCGGAAGCCATAGAGTTTATAGTGAACCACCACTCAGCCATAGCGGGCCGGGCGGTGATGGACCTGAAACTTCCGTCAGGCTGCCTTATCGTGGCCGTTCAGCGGCGCAGAAAAACCATTATCCCCGACGGCGGTTTCGTCATAGAAGGGGGCGACAGCGTTATCGCTTTCGTTACCCACGATTCCATACCCAAGCTTGAAGACATACTGGCGCTCTGATGAAGCAGTTTAAGCTCATATTGAGGCCGGTTGCCGTTATACTCGCCATGCAGGCGGTTTTTATGGCCCTGTGCGGCATAGCCGCCGTGGTTATGGGCGAGTGGACCAGCGCGTGGGCCTTTTTTAAGACGATCGCGGTTATTGCCGCGGTAGACGCGGTTATACTTTTCGTCTCCCGTTCCGCCAGAAGGGCGGACCTTTCCATCCGCTCCGGCTTTCTTCTCGTGTCCTTCGTATGGATATGCGTTTCCCTCCTGGGCACGCTGCCCTATATGCTTTCTTCCAGCATACCGTATTTTGCCGACGCTCTGTTCGAATCCGTGTCGGGCTTTACCACCACCGGAGCTTCCGTTCTTACAGACGTGGAAGCGCTGCCCCAGTCCATGCTTTTATGGCGCGGCTTTACCCACTGGATAGGCGGCGGAGGTATAATAGTGCTTTCCGTCGCCATACTGCCTCTTTTGGGCATAGGCGGTATGCACCTTATGAAAGCCGAGACGACTGGCCTTAAGGTGGACAAGCTGGCTCCCCGCATAGCTGAAACCGCAAAATATCTGTGGTTTTTATACATGGGGCTTACGGCCGTGCTGACTGCTCTCTTGCTTTTCGGCGGCATGGGCTTTATAGACGCCCTATGCCACGCCTTTTCCGCCATTTCCACAGGCGGCCTTTCTTCCAGAAACGCCAGCGTGGCCTATTTTAACTCCGCCTATATAGATTGGGTCCTTACCGCGTTCATGCTTATAGGGGCGATGAATTTCATACTCCTTATAAGGGTGTTCAGAGGCGGCTTCGGCTATCTTAAGATAGACTCCGAGTTTAAGGCGTTTATCCTGATATTCGCGGCGGCTACGGCTGTCGTTTCCGTTTCCACCTACTGCGACGCAAGATACGACACCTGGGCGGATGCCATACGCTACGGCGCTTTTCAGGTCGCTTCCGTTTTCAGCACCACAGGCTTTGCCACGGACGATTACGAAGTATGGCCGGTCGTCGCCCAGACGGTCATATTTCTGCTTTTTTTCGTAGGCGGCTGCTCCGGCTCCACTGCGGGGGGGATTAAAGTCGTCCGCCATGTGGTAATGTTCAAGCAGCTTGGCAGGGAGCTTAAATATCTGCTTCATCCGAGGGCCGTTTTCGTGTTCCGCATTAACGGAGAGCCGGCGCGCAGCGGCCTTGTAAACGCTGTTGCCGCGTTTTTCTTTATTTATATAATGTCGGTGCTCACTCTGACTCTTGCCCTTTCCGCCGCCGGTATAGATGCCTTTACTTCCTTTACCGCCGTATTGGGCACCATAGGAACCGTAGGCCCCGGCTTCGGGGAGGTCGGCCCCACTAAAAACTACGGCCATTTTTCCGATTACGCCAAATATGTTCTCAGCTTCGCCATGCTGCTGGGCCGTCTTGAAATATACACGCTTCTCGTGCTTTTTACTCCCTGGTTCTGGAAACGCTGATGAAAGGCGAGCGCATACTCGTTCAGGGCATAGTGCAGGGGGTGGGGTTCCGTCCTTTCGTGAAAAGGCTTGCCGATTCCATGGGGGTTTCCGGGTATGTGGTCAATACGCCTTCCGGGGTGGAAATATCGGTAGCCGCTTCCGGCGAAACCGCGGATGGCTTTGCTGAAAGGCTTTTAAAGGAAGCGCCGCCCCTTTCCCATATAGTTTCCATTAAAAGAGAAACGGCGGAAACAGAGGACGGCGGCTCTTTCCTTATAAAGCCCTCCTCCGGCGGGGCGGGCGTAACTATGGTGCCGCCCGATACGGCAGTCTGCCCCGAGTGCAGAAAAGAGATAGAAACTCCCGGAGAAAGGCGGCGGGGCTACGCCTTTACCAACTGCACCGACTGCGGCCCCCGGTATTCCATAATGGAAAGGCTTCCTTACGACAGGCCCAATACTGTTATGAAATCCTTTAAAATGTGCTCTGACTGTGAAAGGGAATATAACAACCAGTCGGACAGGCGCTTTCACGCTCAGCCCATAGCTTGCCCCGCCTGCGGCCCGGAGATTTACCTTAATTATAAAGGCGAAATAATAACCGAGCCGGAGAAGGCCCTTAAAATGGCGGCGGGGGAAATAAACTCCGGGGGTATAATCGCCCTTAAAGGGCTGGGGGGCTATCACCTTATATGCGACGCCCGCAATTCCTTCGCGGTCGAAAAGCTCAGGGAGCTTAAAAACCGTAAGGAAAAGCCTCTTGCCGTAATGTGCCGGGATATCGGTTCCCTCAAAAAATACACTGACCCGGGAGAAAGATATCTGCGGCTTATTGATTCGCCGGAAGCGCCCATAGTGATAATGCCATGGAAAGACCATCCCCTTTCTCCGCTGATAAACCCCCTTTCCGACAAAATAGGCGTTATGACAGCCTATACGCCTCTTCATATCCTTTTATTTGACTATCTGAATACGGATTTTATAGTGGCTACGAGCGGCAACCTGCGGGACGAGCCTATAGCTAAAGAGCAGGATGAAGCCGAAAGAAACCTGGGCCGTTTTACGGATGTTTTCCTACACCATTCGAGGCCCATAAAAACCCGCCTGGACGACAGCGTAATGGCGGCCACGGCCGGGGGGTACACTATACTGCGCCGTTCCAGAGGGTTCGCTCCCTTTCCCGTTATTATAAATTCGGACGTGAAGGCGCAGGTGTTCGCAGCCGGAGCCAATCTGAAAAGCGGCATGGCCTTTTATAAGGACGGCTTCGCTTTTTTAAGCCAGTATATAGGCGACCTTGACACGGCGGAAGCTATGGAGCTTTACGGCGAAGTCTATTCCGGTATGAAGGGGCTTTTCGGAGCCGAGCCGGAAATAGCGGTTTCAGATATTCATCCCGGCTACCGTTCGGCGGATTTTGCCGGTAAGCTGGGGATTTCTCATGTGAAGGTGCAGCATCACGCGGCCCATTTCGCCTCGTGTCTGGCCGAAAACTCCTTTTACGGAGACGCCGTGGGGGTCGTGATGGATGGGTTCGGCCTCGGCAGCGACGGAGAAGCCTGGGGCGGCGAATTTTTCGTCAAAAAATGTTCTTCCGTCTCAAGACGGGCCGCTCTTAGGAAATTCGTCCAGCCCGGTATGGACGCCGCCGCCAGGCATCCCGGCAGAATGTTAGTTTCATACCTGCAGGGAAGCGGGCTTTTGGAAAGATGCCGCCCTATGCTTAAGCTGCGCCTTGGCATGGAAAAAGGCGAGGTGGACCTTGTGGCCTCCGTTTGCGAAAAAATGATAAATTCTATCCTTACAACTTCTGCGGGCCGCCTTTTTGAAGCTGCGGGCAGCCTTCTTGCCGGGAAAAAGACCAACGAATACGAAGGGGCCCTGGCCGTAGCCCTTGAAAGCATGGCCGATAAGGGGGAGAGGGGCGCTTATCCTTTCGGAAGCGCATTGGAGCTGGACCCTGCCGGGGCTTTCGTGGAGATGGTTTCCGACTTGGAAAGAGGCGTGCCGGAGGGCATAGTGTCTGCCAGATTCCATAACGGTTTTGCCGCGCGGGCGGCGGAAATCGCCATGCGCCTTGCCTCCGAAAACGGTACGGATACTGTGGCCCTGTCCGGCGGCGTGTTCCAGAATATAAGGCTGCTGGATAGTGTGGTTGACATTTTGGAAAGTTCCGGGGTAAAGACCCTCACTCATAAAAAAGTTCCGGCCAATGACGGAGGTATAGCTTTGGGGCAGCTGTATTTTTTTCTGCAAGGCCTTGCCCTTTCCGAATGAAAAACGCTGTAATGCGTTTTCTTCTTAACATTTTCATAAAATCGGACGATAATAATATAAAACGGTTTCAAGGAGAGGGCATATGACCTGGGCGACGTTGTTTCTATTCCTTTTTGTGGTCTTTCTCGTATGCCTTTATTTTCTTCCATATAAAAAGCTTAAAGGAAAAATCTTTAAAAAACTTTTTCCGGATACTTCCTCCGTAAAGGCTGTTTCTTATACGAGGGGCGATTTTTCAGTATCCTTTGAAAGGGACGCTCAAAGATGGAGGATGGTTTCCCCGGCCGTCTGGCAGGCCGATACCGTAAAAATGCGCAGGCTTATGCTCAGGCTGTCGGAGCTGGATGTGGACGAAAGACTTTCTGGAAAAAATCCGGACGACCCCCTTTATTTGATAGGGCGCAACGGCACTCTTGAGCTGGACTCCGGAACTTCCAGAACCGCTCTTTCTTTCGGCAGCTACGATGAGTCGGGCGACCATGTGTACGTCGTTAAATCCGGAGACGGGGATATTCTCTCCGTAAACGCGTCTATACTGTCCGCTCTGCCGTCGGACGCGGACGATTTTAAAAGGCGTCTTCTTTTTGAAGAGGCATATTCCAATATAAGATACGTGGAAGCCGTGATGGACGGCAAAAGTTATCTTATGACGAAAACTGACGCCGGCTGGGTAATGAACGGCAAAAACATTTTCGATGAAAAAGCAAGGCCCTTTGTGGAGGGGCTTCTGGAAATAGAGGGGGATCGTTTTATCGGGGCCGGAACGAAACTGCCTCCCAAGCATGCGGGGCTTATCACGATGAAAGCGGTGGATAAGGCCGTTTCCCGATATTTCTTTACCGTGCCTGAATTTGAGGACGAATACCTCGTGCCCATGGAGGGCGAAATACTCCTTGTGCCTAAAGCGGCCGTAAAAGCCTATTTCGCCTCCTGATAAGAAGCTTCTTTAATTTTACCGCGCGCCTTACGGCGTTTTCAAATATATAGCCGCTCCGGGATTTCGGGGCCCATGGCGGGAGGTGCTGTAATATTTGGCTGATATCCCCTTGGCCCAGATAGTTACGGAAAATAATTATAATAATGCTAATCTGTCGTCAAAAACATTCATAATAAGACCTGTACGGCAAAGAAAACTTAAACGTTTGCCCCTTTAAATAACGCCTTGCCAAGCGCTCATGTCCGGGTATCCATTGATGTGAGCAAGCCGCCGTATTATAAATATTTTCATTAATCTGTGTAAAGGAACAGGTGTGTAATTTTTCGTCCCGCCGCGTCTCCGGGCGGTTTTCTTGCCGGGAGTTCGCGGCGGAAAGCGGTTTATTTTTCAGAAGATCTGCTGTTATTTTATTTTCTGTATGTATCTTACCCTTATATGGTCCGCATCGTCCGGACGGGGGCCTTTCCCTTTGGGGCCGGGAGCGAACGCCGACGGCGGCACCGCTTTTTCCCCTGTTATTTTGACCCTGTCCTTATCGGACACGTCCATATCGCCGAAAACGTGGGGAGGTATGTCTATTTCGATTGTTCCGCTTGCGTCCTTAAACATATACCTGTTGCCGCGGATACGCATGGTTATATTGCCCTCAAGAACGCAGGTGGCTCCTTCCGGTGCCTGCATAGCGGCGGCGGCCGTGTTTGCCCCGTTATAGGTGTCCGAGGTGGGCCCGGTGTAGGCGGCGTAAGCCTGGAAAGCGAATAGAACGAATAAAATAGTTAAAATACGCGTCATAGGTTTTCCTCCTTAAAGTAACGTATATGTCAATTTAAAAAAAGTTTATTATATTGTCAAGATTGCCGTCGTTCCGGGTCGTGACTGCCGAAAGGAGAAACCGCATCCGATAGATGCGGGGATAGCTTAGCCGCGGCCAGAAAAAGGGCCAGGCCCACAAGGGGAGCGAGGGCGAGCATGAAAAACGCCTGACCGTAGCCGAAACGGCCGGCGAACAGGCCGCCGTATCCGTTGCTTAATGCCGCGCCCAGCCCCTGAACGGCCAATATGAAGCCAAGACCCGCGTTAACGTGCCCCGTGCCTTTAAGCAGCCTTGCCGCAAGACCGGGCGTAGCGACCCCTATGAAACCGGCGCACACGCCGTCCATTATCTGCACGGGGATTATGCTCCAGGGGCTGTCGTACAGATAGGCTGTGATCCCCCTTACCGGTAGGACGGCCAGAGCCGCTGTAAAAAGAATCCCGTATCCTTTGTCGGAAACTATTTTTACGCTTATAAGGGACGTTCCTATCATGGTCGTCTGGGCTATAAATATGGTGGCGGCGGTGTAAAGAGCCGGGTTTACGTCGAAACGGGCTGCAGCTGACTGCCCCAGCAGCGGCAGCATAGCCGCGTTTCCCAGGTGGAAGAAGAACAGGGTAAAGGCTACCGACAGCAATGCCTTGTTCGAAAAGAGAGATTTAAAGGACGGGGTTTCTTTTTTGTTTCCGGCGGAGAGTCCTCTGGCTTCTTTATTATCTATATCGGCAGGGTCAATAAAAGCGAGGGACAGGGAGGCTACCGCGCCCATGAAGAACGTTACGGCAAGCACTCCCGCCATTCCGTAATAATATCCGGCTATCATGGAAATAAGGGCGGACGAGCAGTTGCCGAAATGGTTCCAGGCTTCGTTTTTCCCAAGTCTGGCGGGCATTCCCTTCTGACCGGCAAGCCCAAGGGTAACGGCCGTAAGCGCCGGGGCGACGGCGGCGGCAAAGATTCCCTGCATTATTTTCGACGTGAAAACAAAAAGCTCGCCGTTATTTATGAACGGAAGGGCCGACGCCGCTACTATGCCGGCTGTGGAAAGCAGCAGCAGAAGCCGTTTCTTTTCCGTCTTATCGGCGATAGCTCCGGCAAAGCCGACGAATATCAGCCCGGCCGCGTCTCCCGCCGTCATGGCGTATCCTATTTTTTCCGGCGTCCATCCCTGGGACTGCAAAAAAACGCCGAGGAAAGGGCCCAGCCCGTCGCGAACGTCCGCCAGGGAAAAACATAAAAGGGAGAGGAACATAAAGGAGCGGCTTTTATCCGCTTCCTGTTTGCGCAGTGTTTTTTCCGGCGTGCAGGCGGCCATCCCGTATTCTCCTTAACGTTTTACGCCGTTATCCGCTTTGCCGGTACGGCCCGTAAGACGTTAAAACGTATATTTTATTCTCCGGGGATGAAAAAACCTTTAAATTACCGGAGATAATATATATAATATCTTTCTTAAAAAAGCCGCGGCCGGTATTTTCCGGCTTATTACGCAGAAAGGACGGTCCGGCGTCCCGCGTCGGCCGGTATTTCAATATGTGCGGATATTAACATCAGGGAGGATAAGAGTGCAAGAAAAAGTGGCCGTCATAGGCGGCGGAAGCTTCGGCACGGCTCTTGGGGCTCTTGCCGCGTCCAACGGCATGGAAGTGGAGATATTTGCCCGCGAAGGGGAAGTTATCGACGCAGTCAATAAATCTCATATAAATTCCGTTTTTCTGCCGGAAGTAACCTTGCCGGAAAACGTATCGGCAAGACATATGGACGAGCTGGCCTCGTCCGGCCACGATAATTTTATATGGACTATCCCTTCCCAGTTTACGAGAAACTGCGCGAAGCAGTTTGCGGAGGCAATCTCCGGCAAGTGTATACTTATCGCTTCCAAAGGTATCGAGATAGCCACGGGCAAGCTGCTTTTAAACGTTATGACGGAGGAGGTCACGGCGAAATACTCCGTCCTTTCCGGCCCGTCTTTCGCTAAGGAGCTGGCTATGAAGAAGCCTACCACGGTAAGCGTGGCTTCTTATTCTCTCAAGCTTGCTTCCTGGTGGCAGGCGGCCCTTTCCACGGAGTTTTTCCGCGTTTACACGTCGGACGATATGATAGGCCTTGAAGTTGGCGGAGCCGTAAAAAACGTTATAGCCATAGCCACCGGTATAAGCGACGGCATGGGGCTTGACAATAACGCCAGAGCGGGCATTATAACCAGGGGCCTTGCCGAGATCACGAGGTTCGGCCTTGCCTACGGAGCCAAAAGGGAAACTTTCGTCGGCCTTTCCGGGCTGGGGGATCTGGTGCTTACCTGCACGGGAGAGCTTTCTAGAAACCACCGGGTAGGCGGGGAGCTTGCTAAAGGCAAGGATATAGACGATATAATATCCAATATGAAAATGGTCGCCGAAGGGGTGCCCACAGCCAAGGCGGTTTATCTTGCCGCCAGCGAAAGGGGCGTTGAGATGCCTATATGCACTGAGGTTTATAAAATAATATACGAGCGCAAATCTCCCGCCGATTCCGTAAGGGACCTTATGCTGAGGCCCCTTAAGGTGGAAACGCCTTACTGATCATTTCAGGCAGGGGCGGCTGTTCCTGCATGACGCCTGCGGGGGCTTTACGTGGGAGGAAAGCGCCTTTTATTTAAAAGGTTTTTCGGTGGCTTCAGGGTATCGGCTTACGGAGAACGTTTTAATTGCAGGTATTCTTAACATGCGGATTGAAATTTTAGGCGGGCAGCTTGGGCTTTAGCAAGCGGTAGAAAAAAACATTTTGTTTAAGAGGCTTTGCGGGGATTTAAGGGCAAAGGCCCCGCAATGAAATACGCGGCTATACCTTTGCATGGATTAACGTAAAGTTATGGAAAATATTTATAATACGGCGGCTTGCTTCAGGGCGATGAATAATAAGGCTGAAAGCGTTCGGCAAGGCGCTGTCTAAAAGGGCAAGGCCTCCGGAATCTGCATTATAATTATTTTCCGTAACTGTCTGTGTCAGGGGATAGCAGCCATAAAAATATATTATTGGAAGGAGATCATACGATGTCGGAAGCACAGGACGCGAAAATATGGATGAACGGCAGACTTGTTGACAGAGGGGACGCTAAAGTGTCCGTTCTTACACACACTCTTCATTACGGCGTAGGCGTGTTCGAAGGGATACGCTGCTATAAAACTGCGGAAGGCTCCGCGGTGTTCAGGCTGGAAGACCATATAGAGAGGCTTCTGGATTCCGCGCGCATATTCCTTATGGACCCGGGTTACGGCCTGAAGGAGCTTTCCGAAGCCGTCTGCGATACTATAAAGGCCAACGGTTTAAGCGAGTGCTATATCCGGCCCATAATATATCTTGGCGACGGAGGGCTGGGCATTTACGTGGACGATAAGTACCCGGTGGAAACTGCCGTCGCCGTATGGAACTGGGGCGCCTATCTCGGGGAAGAAGGCATGAAGAAGGGCATTAAGATACGCACGTCTTCTTTTAACCGCTACAACGTGAACACCACGGCCACCCGTTCGAAGACCTGCGGCAATTACGTTACTTCCGTTCTGGCAAAGAGGGAGGCCGTTATGTCCGGCTGCGATGAGGCTCTTTTTCTCGATACGGACGGCTACGTTGCCGAGGGCAGCGGGGAAAACGTGTTTATAGTGAAGCGCGGCAGGCTGATAACCACCCCTATGACAGCCATACTCAGGGGAATTACAAGAGATTCCATAATGACACTGGCCGGGGATATGGGTCTTGAGGTTCTGGAGCAGCGTTTTACCAAGGACGATTTTTATCTTGCCGACGAAGCCTTTTTTACCGGCACGGCGGCGGAGGTAACTCCTATACGGGAGCTCGACGGGAGAAAAATAGGCGCCGGCAGCCGCGGGCCGGTTACGGAAAAGCTGCAGAAAGCGTTTTTTGACATAGTAAACGGAAAAAACCAGAAATACGCCCATTGGCTTTATCCGGTCAGATAAATTGATTGAGCTGTCTGAACTGAACCCGGAAGCAAAGCTGGACGGAGTAACCGTAATAATAGACGGCAACTCCGTAGCGTACAGAGCCTTTTTCAAGGCTCCGCCGCTTATGGCGGACGATATGCCCACGGGCGTGATACACGTTTTTCTGTCCGTCCTGGATAAGCTCTCGAGAACCAAGGGCATCGTTAAGGTGATAGCCGTTTTCGACGCCAGAGGCAAAAATAAGCGCCATGAGCTTATGGACGAATATAAGGCTACGAGAGAGGCCATGCCGGAGGATCTTTCCGTGCAGATAGAGGCCCTTAAAGGCATAATACCCTTTACGGGCACGCCTCTTTACTGCGAGGAAGGCTACGAGGCGGACGACGTCATATACACCCTTACCAGAAAGATAGAGGGGGATATATGGCTTGTGACTAAGGATAAGGATCTGCACCAGCTTGTAGACGGCCGGGTAAAAATATACGATTACCAGACCGGAGACATAGCGGGCAGAGAGGAAGTTTTCCTAAGGTTCGGCGTTTATCCGGAAGGCGTGTGCGATATGCTTTCCCTTGCAGGAGACTCCTCCGACAATATTCCGGGCGTCGCCGGTGTCGGCCCTAAAACGGCCGTTTCCCTCCTTGAAAAATATAAGGACCTGGACGGTGTTTACGCCCATGTGGAAGAAGTTAAAGGCAAAATGAGGGATAAGCTCTTGGCCGGCAGGGAATCCGCCTATCTGAGCCGCAGGCTTGTGGAGCTTATATATATACCCGATCTCGAGGAGGCTCCCTCCCGCAGGGACGAGGCGGCGTTAAGGAAGATATACGAAAAATACAGGCTTAAATATCATCTTATACGCCTGGGCGGTGTGGCGGACCCGGCTGGCACGGCGGGCGTTTCGGATATCTTCCCGGACGGTGAGAGCGAAGCTTCCCCTTACGAGGAAGGGCCGGTGGAGCGTACGGAGCTTGTGGCTTTCGCCGGAGGCGGAGCGTATGCGGCGGGCGGCGGCCGTTACGAGGAGTATTCCGGCTTTCCCGTCGAAGGCGTATGCTACGATGTGAAATCCCTCATAAAAGCTGGGGCGGATATTCGCGGAAGACCCTACGACCTTATGCTCGCAAGCTGGCTGGACGACCCGGATTCGGGGGGCCTGAAACAGACCAAAACCGAAAGCCTCGGTTCCTTTCTCGGCAGGGCCGCGGCAAAGCGTGAGGGCATAGAGGCCCGCCTTAAAGAGCTTGGCCTCGAATCTCTCTATTACGATATGGAGCTGCCTGTGGCCCGCATACTTGCGGAGACGGAAAAAAGAGGCATCGGTATCGATTCCTCCGCGGTCAGGGACGTGGCTTCAAGGCTTAAAACCGACGTCGTGATGATCCTTGCCAAAATATCCAACAGGGCAGACGCCGATATAAACGTCAATTCCCCTAAGCAGCTTGCGTCCTACCTTTACGACACTCTGGGGCTTAAACCGCCGAAAAAGAACAAAAGGGGCTATTCCACCGACGAGGAAACTCTGCTGGACCTCAGGGACAGCTACCCCGACAAAGCCGATATAATAGACGACATACTCAAATACCGCGAGCTGAACAAGCTCCTTTCCACCTATACTGTAAATATGCTCGAATACTGCGGGGCGGACGGGCGCATACATACGGAGTTTAAGCAGACGGGCACGGCCACGGGCCGCCTTTCCTCCACCAACCCCAACCTCCAGAACATACCCCAACGGGGGCCTTTCGCCAAAGCTTTAAGAGCGGCTTTCGTGGCCAGGGAAGGATATTCCTTCGTTTCTTTCGATTACTCCCAGATAGAGCTCAGGATTCTGGCCCACATGTCCGGAGACCCTACCCTCATATCGTCCTTTATGAACGACATAGATATACACACCATTACCGCCAGGAGCATATTCCATCTGGCGGAGGGGGAGGAGGTTACCTCCGACCTGCGCCGCATCGCAAAAGCCGTTAATTTCGGTATTCTTTACGGCCTTTCGGCCTTCGGGCTTGCGCGGGATACCCGCGTTCCTGCTTCCGAGGCCAGGGTGTTTATAGAAAGGTATTTTTCCCTGTATAAGGACGTGCGCGGCTTTATAGACGGCATTATAGAAAAAACCAGGCGCGACGGCTTCTGCGAGACGATTTTAGGCAGAAAGCGCTTTATAGCAGACATCGCGAGCCGCAACGCCAATATACGCCAGCGGGCCGAGAGAATGGCGGTAAACGCTCCCGTACAGGGCAGCGCGGCGGATATTATAAAGCTTGCCATGATAGAATGTGATAAATATATTAAAGAAAGCGGCGCGGACGCGGGGCTTATATTACAGATACACGACGAGCTGGTTTTCGAGGTGGCAGACGGAGCCGTCGCGGATTTCAGGCACCGGATTACGGAAATAATGGAATCCGTTTTCGAAATGAAGGTTCCCCTCGTCGTAAACAGCGCCGCGGGAAAAAACTGGGGCGAGCTTTGATATGTCCAATCTGAATAATATTCTTAAGGAAAACTACGAATTAAAGGCGGAGCTTGAGGAGCTTGTGCGCACCGTAAAGGAAAACGAGGCCAAGCACCAGGGCTTTAAAACCGTACAGTATTCGTGCCTTTTAAGCGAATCCCTGGTGGAATTCTCCGCTAAGCCTCTTAAATATCTGGAGGATATTTTCAACCTGGACAAGGCCCTGCTTTTCATACGGGAAGGCTGCTACGCCGTGGCCAGCGGCTGCGTGAAAGCGGGAGAGCGGGTTTTTGTCAAAAGCGGCGAAGCTTTCGATTATACTTTTCTGGAGAAGCGCCTTTATTTCGGCAGCAACAGCCTTATGCTGCATCAGAGCTTCCGGTTTCCGGATGCGGGGGATGATTATTCCTTCGTTCTTGCCCCCGTTACGGACAGGGGCGGCATAACGGCCGCCATCGGCCTTTACAGCTCCGATAAGGAGCGCTTCGGCAAGGACAGGAATTTCGACTTTATAACGGAGCTTGCCCTTATGATGTCGATAGCCCTGCGCAAGCTCAACGATTCGTATATGCTTGAAATGCAGGCCCAGACCGATTACCTTACGGGCCTTCCCAATAAATCCATGATGGAAATATCTGCGGAAAGATGGCTTGAAAGATACAGGGATTATAAAAAACCTTTCGCCTTCGTACTGCTCGACCTTGACAACTTCAAGCAGATAAACGACGCGAGCGGCCACCTTATAGGGGACGACGTGCTGAGGCGCGCGGCAAGAGCCGTAAGAAACGCCATAGGCGGGGGCGATTTGCTGGGCCGTTTCGGCGGGGACGAATTTTATATGTTCGTGGAAACCGACGATATGGAGCGCCTCGCCGTAATGGAAAACAACATACTTAAAGCCATAGGCTCCATTTCCGACAATATGGGTATAGCCGTAAAGCTCGGCATAAGCGGCGGCGGCATACGCATACCGGAGGATCTGGAACGGGCGGAAACATTTATGGAACTGGTAAAGCTGGCCGACGAGCGCCTTTACGCTGTCAAAAAAGCCGGCGGAGACGGTTTCCGCGGAGTAACGGATGATTATAGACAAAAACGACCCCAAGCTTGAGCTGATAAAAAAACGCGGCGAGATCCTCGAAGGCGGTTATCTGGAAACCGCCGCAGAAATAGTCTCCCGCGTGCGCCGCGAGGGGGACGCGGCCCTTTTCGAGCTTACCGCCCGGTTCGACGGCTTCCGCGCGGACGCGTCAAACGTTCGCGTTACGGAAAAGGAGTTCGACGAAGCGTTAGCCGCCGTGCCGCGGGAGCTTACCGAAGCCATGGAAAAAGCCAGGGAAAACATACTTGCTTTCCATGAAAAGCAGCTTGAAAAGACCTGGCTGTCAGAAGGGCCCGGCGGTGTCATACTGGGGCAGAAAATAACGCCGATAGAAAAGGCGGGCGTATATGTGCCGGGGGGCAAGGCCGCGTATTTTTCCAGCGTGATGATGAACGTTCTGCCAGCCGTGGCGGCCGGCGTTCCCGATATAACCATGTGTACCCCCGCTTCGGGCGGCGGCGTTAATCCCGCCCTGCTGGCGGCAGCAAAAATCTGCGGGGTAACGAGGGCGTTTAAAATAGGCGGCGCCCAGGCGGTGGCGGCTATGGCCTACGGTACTGAAAGCGTGCCGAAGGTTGATAAGATAACCGGCCCGGGAAATATTTACGTTGCCATGGCGAAAAAGCTGGTTTTTGGAAGCGTGGATATAGATATGATAGCCGGGCCCAGCGAGATTTTAGTTATTGCGGACGGCTCCGCGGACCCCGCCTGCGTGGCCGCCGATATGCTTGCCCAGTGCGAGCACGACGAGCTTGCTTCCGCCGTGTGCCTTACGCCGGATAAGAATCTGGCGGAAAAAATCGAGGCGGAGGTGAAAAAACAGCTTGCCGTTCTGCCCAAAAAGGCGATAGCGGAAGTATCGGCGGATAAATTCTCCGCCATAGTCGTCGTTAGCGATCTTGAGGAAGCCTGCTCTATCGCAAACGATATAGCCCCGGAGCATCTTGAGCTTTACGTGGCTTCACCGATGGAATACATGATGAAGATAAAAAACGCCGGGGCCGTGTTTCTGGGGGGCAGTTCGCCGGAAGCCGTAGGCGATTATTTCGCCGGGCCCAACCATGTGCTTCCCACCGGCGGCACCGCCAGGTTTTTCTCTCCCCTGGGGGCTTACGATTTTATAAAAAGGTCCAGCATAATATACTATTCGCCGGAGGGGCTGCGCAGAGACGCCGGATATGTGAGGACAATGGCTTCGGCGGAAAACCTCGCAGGTCACGCGGAATCGGTAAACGTGCGGATAAAATAATGGACACGGGCGATTTTTCGGGATAAGCTCTGAAATGTATTGACTTAATCGGGAACATTCATTATATTTCAAGGCTTGAATTATGAAAATATTCTACGAGCAGATAAAAGAAGAAGGCCTGGCTCTTGAAACGTCCTTTTCTTTCGCGGAGGGAGGGGACAGATTCGACCGGGTTTACTTCAAAGGCCGTATAGACAAAGCGGGGGAAGTTTATGCCCTTTCGGGCGTTATGGAGGCGGAGTTCTCCTGCCCCTGCGACAGATGCCTGGAACCTGTCCGCATGGATTTCAGCGAGCGGGTGGAGCAGGCAGTTTCTCCCATAGGTTCTTACCCCGAACCGGACGGCGAGGGGGAAGAGGGGTTGACCGACGAGGAAGCCGGTATGTACGTCACTCCGGCGGACCATTTCGACCTGGACGAATTTTTAAGAGAGGAGGCCCTTCTCCTTATCCCGGCAAAACGCCTGTGCCGGGAGGACTGCAAAGGCATTTGCGAAGGATGCGGGGCCATGCTTAATAAAGAAAGCTGCCGCTGCGGCGGAAGGACCGATTTCAGGTGGTCGGCCCTTAAAAAGCTCAAAGATAATCAGGAGTAAGAAATGCCTAATCCGAAACACAAGACTACCAAAAGCAAAGTGGGGATGAGAAGGTCCCATCATCATACTTCTCCTCTTCAGGCCGTCAAGTGCGACAAATGCGGCGAGCTCAAGCAGGCTCACACCGTATGCCCCGCCTGCGGCTCCTATAAAGGCGAGCAGGTCGTCGCTAAGAAAGAAGTATAGCCCCGGTTAGCTTATGATCGTATCAGTCGACGCCATGGGCGGTGATTTCGCCCCGGAACAGGTTGTAAAGGGCGCGTTGAAGGCCGTTGAGGATTATCCCGATACGGAGGTCGTCCTTGTGGGCGACAGAAGCAGGATACAGGAAGAGCTTGCAAAGTGTTCGCCTGGCAGCCATCCCCGGATAAGCGTATTTCACGCCGAGCAGGTGGTCGAAATGGACGACCACCCGTCCGAAATCGTGAGGGGCAAGCGCAAGTCTTCCATGCACGAGGGGCTTAAGCTCGTAAAAGAGGGTAAGGCGGACGCTTTTTTCAGCGCGGGAAATTCCGGGGCCGTAATGGCCGTCGCCATGGTTACCCTTGGGCTTCTCGAAGGCGTTTCCCGCCCGGCCATAGGCACTATACTGCCATGCGCCTCCCCCCGCGGCTATTTTTTTATGCTGGACGTGGGGGCAAACGTTGACTGCAAGCCGGAGCATCTGCTCACTTTCGCCATAATGGGCTCCGCTTACGCGCGGAAAGTCCTCAAAATAGCCGACCCTACCGTGGGCCTTCTCAATAACGGGGAGGAGGAAGGCAAGGGCGACATCCTTACTAAAGCCGTATACCCCATACTTAAAGACTGCGATCCGGTGCATTTCGTAGGCAACGTGGAAGGCAAGGCCCTTTTCAAGGGCGAGGCGGACGTGGTGGTGTGCGACGGTTTCGTAGGCAATATCGCCCTTAAAGTAAGCGAATCTGTTTCTAATTTTCTTTTTAAAACCCTTAAAGCGGAGCTTATGAGTTCGTTCAGGTCAAAACTGGGTGCTTTAATATCCAAAGGGGCCTTTATGAACGTAAGACGGCGGGGAGACAGCTCCCAGTACGGCGGCGCTCCTCTTCTCGGCGTTAAGGGCGTGTGCGTCATAGGCCACGGCTCGTCCGACTATGTGGCGGTGGCAAACGGAATAAGGGTTGCGAGAGAAGCGGTCATCAACAGAATGAACGAAGCCATTACAGACGACGTTAAAAACGCTTTAACCAACATTATCAACTCTAAATATTTTCTTTAGGCTGTTTTACTTTTATTTTTATTTTATTGTTGTTTTAAAGGTTTTAATGTTTTAAAGGCTTCGCCGCTTTACCCGCATATACATAACGGAGGATAAAGATGGCAGCAGCAGTGGTTTTTCCCGGCCAGGGCTCTCAGTTTGTGGGCATGGGCAGGGATTTTTACGACAAATTCGACAGGGCGAGGGCTTTTTTTGACAGAGCCGACGCCTGTCTCGGTTACTCTCTTTCAAAAATAATGTTCGAAGGCCCGGAGGAAGAGCTCCGCCTTACTCAGAACACTCAGCCTGCGCTTCTCACCATGAGCGCCGCGGTGTGGGATACTATTTCCGATAAAGTCTCCCCGGCTTTTTTCGCCGGCCATTCTCTGGGGGAATATTCCGCCGTATACGCGGCGGGAGGGCTTTCCTTTGAGGACGCGGTAAAAGCCGTTCACAACAGAGGAAAATTCATGCAGAGCGCGGTTCCCGTAGGCGTAGGCGCTATGGCCGCGGTTCTTGGCATGGCGGACGCGGACGTTGTGAAAGCCTGCGAGGAATTTTCCTCGGAAGGCGCAGTGGTGGAGCCCGCCAATTTTAACTGCGCGGGCCAGATTGTCGTGGCGGGTCACGCGTCCGTTTTTCCGGAGTTTTCGGAGCTTCTGAAATCCAGAGGGGCAAAAAGGGTCGTTATGCTTCCCGTGTCGGCTCCTTTCCATTGTTCCCTTATGCGCCCTGCCAAGGAGAAAATGGCCGAATATCTGGAAAACGCGGCTTTTTCCGACCTTAAAACCCCTGTATTCAACAATATAGACGCGGAGAAGGAAACTTCCGCAGCCGAAGTGAAGGACGCCCTTATCCGTCAGGTGGCTGGAGCCGTCAGGTGGACCGACGCGGTTAAAAACATGATAGCCGCCGGAGTGGACACCTTTATCGAGGCAGGCCCCGGCTCCGTCCTTACCGGCCTTATCAAAAAAATCGACAGGAACGTTGCCTGCATAAATATTTCAAGTGTTGACGACTTGAGCAAACTGTAATATTTAAGGAAAGAATATCATGCTTAAAGATAAAATAGCGATAGTGACGGGCGCCTCAAGAGGCATAGGAAAGGCCATCGCCATAGAGCTGGCCGGAGCTGGCGCGCGCGTAGCCGTAAATTATTCCAGAAGCGGCGCGGAAGCGGAGGAAGTCGTTTCCCTCATAGAAAAGGGGGGAGGAACGGCTTTTGCCGTTAAAGCCGCCGTCAATTCGGCGGACGAGGCTGCCGCCATGTTCGCCGCCGTGGAAGAAAGGTTCGGCTCCAGCGCCGATATACTTGTAAATAACGCCGGCATAACTAAAGACAACCTTATAATACGCATGAAGGACGAGGAGTGGGACTCCGTTATTGACGTAAACCTTAAAGGCGTTTTTCTCTGCACCAGGCTTGCGGCCAAGGGCATGATGAAAAAGCGCTACGGCAAAATAATAAATATTTCCAGCATCGTGGGTTTCAGTGGAAATGCCGGTCAGTTTAACTACTGCGCGGCGAAAGCTGGGATAATAGGCATGACAAAATCCGCCGCGCTGGAGCTGGCGGGAAAGGGCGTGCGCGTAAACGCCGTGGCTCCCGGCCTGATAGATACGGATATGACGGCCGTTCTGCCGGAAAACGTTAAAAAGGCAATGATAGATAAAATACCGCTGAAATACGCGGGCAACGTTTCCGACGTAGCCAAAGCTGTCCTTTATCTGGCTTCCGCCGATTCCGACTATATGACGGGGCAGACGCTCCATGTGAACGGCGGTTTTTATATGTGACGAAACGGCCTTGCGCCGGTTTGGTTTTTATACTTAAGCTTTCCGAAAAAATGGCAAGGAGGACATTGATATGTCAGAAGTTGAAGCAAAAGTTAAAAAGATTATCGCAGAGCAGCTTAACGTGGATGAAGCGGACGTTAAACCGGAAGCGTCTTTTATAGACGACCTGGGCGCGGACTCCCTCGATACCGTTCAGCTTATCATGGCTTTTGAAGAAGAATTCGGCGTGGAAATACCTGACGAGGAATCCGTAAACATCAAAACCGTGGGCGACGCTCTCAAATTCATCGAGTCCAAGGCTTAAAAGCGGTTCGGACAAAAAACGTCGGGAGCCGGGATATTTTTTTCCGGGGAGGGGGAGCGTTCCGCGCCTGTCAGAGCGGTTAAAAAACGGTTCGCTCCCCGGCGAAAGCGGGTATTTCTTTACTTTCGCCGCCTGACGGTTAAGTGTAGTAAAAAAAGTCCGCTGGGCTTTTACTGTCTCGGGGCCGGAACAGTTCCGGCCCCTTTTGACGATTACCGGAGGAAACGTGAGAAACAGAGTAGTTGTGACCGGCATGGGCGTTGTAAGCCCGCTGGGTAATACATTAAAAGATAACTGGGCCAATCTGCTCGCCGGCAAAAGCGGCGCCGGCTATATTACCAAATTCGACGCGTCCGCTTTTCCCGTCCGGATAGACGCGGAAGTTAAAAATTTCGACCCGGCCGACTATGTGGATAAAAAAGAAGTAAAAAAGTTCGATAATTTTGTTTTTCTGGCCGTGGCGGCCGCCTCGGAAGCCATGGAACAGGCCGGGCTCGACAGCTCCAAATACGACCACTCCAGGGCGGGCTGTATAATAGGAGCGGGTATCGGCGGTTTTAAAACCATAGAGGACACTCAGGAAGCCTATCTTAAGGGCGGCTATAAAAAAGTTTCGCCGTTTTTCATACCAAGCGCCATAATAAATATGGCAAGCGGCGTTATATCGATACGTTACAGCCTTAAAGGGCCAAACGTCAGCATTGTTACGGCCTGCGCCACCGGCACCCACTCCATCGGGGACGCGGCGCGCATGATAGAGCGGGGCGATGCGGACGTTATGGTGGCAGGGGGCGCCGAATCCGCCATTACCCCCCTTGCCGTCGGCGGGTTTGCCAATATGCGCGCTCTTTCCAGGCGCAACGACGACCCTGCTGCGGCCAGCAGACCCTTCGACAAGGACAGGGACGGCTTCCTCATAGGGGAAGGCGGCGGCGTGATGGTTCTTGAGAGCCTCGACCACGCCCTTAAAAGAGGCGCTAAAATATACGCGGAGCTTGCCGGATACGGAATGTCCAGCGACGCTTACCACATAACCATGCCCTCAGCCGACGGAGACGGAGCGAAAAGATGTATGGCTATGGCCGTGAGGGATGCGGGCATTACCCCCGATAAAGTGGACTATATAAACGCCCACGGCACCTCCACCCCTCCCAACGACGTTATAGAGACCAGGGCCATAAAAGAGCTTTTCGGCGATCATGCGGGAAAACTTAAAATAAGCTCCACCAAATCCATGACGGGCCACCTTCTCGGAGCTGCAGGAGCGGTTGAAGGCATATATACGGTAATGGCTATAAACGAGGGAATTATACCCCCCACCATAAACCTGGCGAACCCGGACCCTGAATGCGATCTGGACTATGTGCCCAACAAGCCCGTAAAGCACGATGTGGTTTACGGCCTTTCCAACTCTTTCGGCTTCGGCGGCACGAACGCTTCCCTTCTTTTCAAGAAGTATGAATAATGACCGCCGTTTACAAAAAGCCGTAAACGTCGAAAAAAGCATATCTTACGTATTTAAAAATAAGAGCCTCCTTATGGAGGCTCTTACTCACAGCTCTTTTTCCCATGAAAACAATCTCAATTACGATTACGAACGCCTGGAGTTCCTTGGCGACGCGGTGCTTGAGCTTATAGCGTCGGAATATATCCTCAATAATTACAGGGACATGGACGAAGGCGCCATGTCGAGGCTGCGCTCTTACGTGGTAAACGAGAAGTTTTTAAGCGGTATAGCCAGAAGGCTGAATATAGGCGGCAATATATTTTTAGGCAAGGGCGAAGCCGCTTCTTCCGGACGGGATACGGATTCCATACTGGCAGATATTTTTGAAGCCGTTACTGCGGCCGTCTATATGGACGGCGGCTACTCCAAGGCGAGGGATATGGCCGTGCCTCTCTTGAAGGACGGCATAGAGGAAGCCGCCGCCGGTTCGGTTTTCCTGGACGAAAAAGGAGAGGTTCAGAAGCTGAGCCAGAAAAATTACGGAGCGCTGCCAGTATACAGCGTTATCGGCGAAACCGGGCCAGATCACCATAAAACCTTTACCGTTAGGCTGGAAATAGGGGGCGCAGTGTCCGTCACGGGCAGGGGACGCTCCAAAAAGCTGGCGGAAAAAGACGCTGCTGCGGCCGCTTTGCGCGCTATCAGGGAGAAATAGGGTGGCCGGTATTCTGCCTGTTTTTTTCCCTTTCGCCGCCTGCGGAAACAGGTGCGTTTTTTGCGATCAACGGGCGATTACCCGCACCGCGGAGCGCGAGGACGTATTATCCTCCGCCGCATGTCAGATAGAAAAGTGGAAAGGCTTTGCCCCCCATTGGGAGGAGCTGGCCTTTTACGGAGGTAATTTCGGAGCCCTGCCGCCCGGCGTGAGAAAAGAGCTTTACGGCCTTGCGGAAGCGTACGGCATAAAGGGCGTGCGTTTTTCAACCAGACCTGACACAATAACCGACGACCTTATATCGGAAATAAAAAATTCCCGCGTAACCTTTGTGGAGCTGGGCGTTCAGAGCCTGGACGACAGGGTTCTGGCCCTTAACGGCAGGCCCTACGGCGGTAAAGACGTTTTTCGCGCGGTAGAGAGGGTTCTTTCCGCCGTGCCCTGCGGAGTGCAGCTTATGACGGGAATGTACGCTCAGAGGGCGTATTCTTCCGTGGACGACGCCAAAGCTCTTGCTAAAACCGGGATATCCGCCGCAAGGATATACCCGACGCTGGTATTAAGGGACACGGAGCTTTTTTCGCTTATGGAACGGGGCCTTTACCGGCCTTTAGACCTTGCCGGGGCGCTGCTTTCGGCCGCCGGTATGTATACGGTTTTTAAATCGGAGGATATACAGGTCATACGCATGGGGCTTCCGGAGGACGCCGCCGAGGACGGCCACGTGGCCGCCGGCCCGCGTCACAAGGCTTTCGGAGACCTTGTGAAAACCCTTGTAGTCCTTCTTTATTTCCGCTGCGGGGGCAGATGCAGGTTTTTCGGCTATAAGGGGATGGTAAGGCGTCTTTTTAAAGACGCTTTCCCGTCGGATGAAAGTTCCGGCGGCGTGGGCTTCGGCCATATATGCCGCCGTGTAAGGAGATATTTTCTTGAGGATAGTCAGCGGTTTCTTGAAGGCGAAGCGGCTTATTTTGCCGAAAGACTCGTCCGTGAGGCCTACTACCGATAAACTCCGTTCCGCCGTGTTTTCAATTTTGGGGGACAGAGTGGCGGAAGCGGCGGTGCTGGACGGCTTTGCCGGCAGCGGCGCCCTTGGTATCGAAGCCGTAAGCCGGGGAGCGTCGTTTGTTTTTTTCACGGATACTAATACGGATGGGGTTAGGCGAAACGCAGCCATGCTGCCCGAAGGCTCTTTCGGGATAAAGAAAGGCAATTTCCTCTCCGGAGGGTTTAAAGGGGGGCCTTTCGATATTATTTTCATAGACCCGCCTTACGGCCTTATAGGCTCGGAAAAAATACTCTCCGTAATATCGGAGGAAGGCGCCCTTGCGGAAGGCGGCGTTATAGTGTATGAAGAGTTTTATAAAACCCGCTTCGAGGGCTTTTCCCGTTTTTATACGGCAGATGAGCGCCGCTACGGGGACACGGTCATAAGATTTCTGGAGCAAAAACCATGATAGCCATATATCCCGGCTCTTTCGACCCGCTTACTTTAGGACATTACGATCTTGTGGAACGGGCGTCGCAGATGTGCGACAGACTTTACGTGTCCATATCGGTGAATATACTTAAAACAGCCCTCTTTACCATAGAGGAAAGAGTGGATATGGCCTCGGAGGCTCTTGCCGGTTTTAAGAATGTAACGGTGGAATCTTTCGACGGCCTTCTGGCCGACTATGTGGCGGGCAAAGGCGCGGGTTACGTTATACGGGGTCTGCGGGCCGTTTCCGATTTTGAGTTCGAGTTTCAGCTTGCCCTTATGAACAGGACGCTTAACCCCAAAATGGAAACAATATTCATGATGCCCAGCCAGAAGTATATATTTTTAAGCTCCACTTTAATAAAGGATATAGCCCGCCACGGCGGGGAGCTTGAAAAGTTCGTTCCGGCCAATGTGGAAAAATGCCTGAGAGAGAAATTTCCTGAAAAGCCGCAATAGGCGTTGTCTTTTAATAAACCGTATTCCGTATGGGAGGTCGCTTCGGTTTTGAAATAGGCAGGTGATATCATTATGGAAGCAGTTTATATAGTTACCGGCCTGGTTATGATCGCCGTTCTGTTTAAAGCCGCATAAAATATTTGCGGTTATCCCCTAACGTATATAGTTATGGCAAATAATTATAATAATGCTCCGTATCGTAAAAAACATTCATAATAAGACCTTGAGCGGCAAGGCAAACTCCGGGGCCTTGCCCCTCAAAGAGTGCCTTGCCAAACGCTTTTAGCCTTATTATTCATTACCGCCGCAAGTTGCTGTCTTATAAATATTTTTCCATAACTTTACACTAATTTATGTAATGGTACAGCTTGCGAAAAAAAATGTGTTACGCCTGGGTTTTCGTCTGCGGCGCGGGGCGGCGGCATTGCCGCTGCGGGATTATCCTGCAAACCTGCCTGTCGCAAGCATGATCGCTATGCTTATAATAAATACCGCCGACGCGGCGGCTATGCTTTTTGCGGCGAAGCTGCCGCGCAGAGGCTTAAAATTTATTTTTATATGGAAACATGAAAAAACTATAAAAAGCACTCCGCATATCTGGTGGGCGGCTTTAGCGTAATGGGATTCGAAATGGGGCATCAGGAATAACCCTGAAAGGGCCGTAACCCCGCCGCATATTACCAGCCCTTTATTTACTGCTGACCTTGTAATTTTCATTATTTTTTCTCCTTACTGTTTTTCTATTTTGAACCAGAGGGCGTATATACAGGGTAAAACTATCAGAGTAAGCGCCGTCCCCATAAAAAGCCCGCCCGATATGGATACGGCTATCGGCCCCCAGAAATTGCTGAACATAAGCGGAATCATCGCGAGAATGGCCATTACGGCGGTAAGTATAATCGGTCTGAAACGGAATACCGAGGCCATTATTACAGAATCGTAGGGGGTTTCCCCTTCTTTAACGTGCTTTTCTATCTGGTCGATAAGTATAATGGAATTTCTTATTATCATTCCCGCAAGGGCGATTATGCCTATCTGGGCGATAAACCCCATAGGCCTGCCCGTAAGGAACATAGCCGGAAAAACGCCTATAAGCCCCAGCGGCGCCGTAAGCAGCGCCATCAGAGTAAGGGAGAGCTTTTTCAGCTGGAGCATCAGCACGGTAAATATAATAACTATCATCACTGGAACCGGAGCCATAAGATACCCGACGGATTTTCTGCTTTCTTCCAGGCTTCCGGCTATTTCTATATTATATCCCTCCGGCAGGGTCTTACGCAGCTCTTCCATACTGGCGTACGCTTTTTCCGTCATATCGTTAGGGGTGCCTCTGATTGCGTCCGCCGACAGAGTGACGGACGGCGTAAGGTTTCTCCTCCATACGGATACGTCTTCCGCCGCGTATTGCGTTTCCGCAAGCTGCGACAGGGACGCGGCGCTTCCGTCCTCAAGGATTATCGGCATATTTTCCGGATTTCCCGAGGCTGCGGCGCTTTTATCCAGCCTGAAAACCACGTCTAATATTCTGTCGCCTTCGTAGTATTCGGATATTTTTATGCCCGATACCATGCCGTAAAGGGATTTTGATATATGCTCCCTGTCCGTTCCGAGATAGGCCGTCCGGCCTGCGTTCGTTTTCAGGAATATGGCTTTTCCCTGCTCTTTCCAGTCGAAATTTATATTTTTAAGGTTGGGATCCGACCGCAGGATTCCGGCGGCTTTTTCCGCGATTTGCTTAAGCGTTTCCGTATCTTCGCCGGTAATCCTTAACATTACCGGATATGGGGAAGCCGGCCCCATATTTATAACGCGGATATTTGCCAGCGCTTGCGGATAATTTTCCCTGAAAAGGGCTTCCAGGTCCTTTTTAAGCAGGTCCCTGCTTTTGGTATTTTCCGCCGATATGACAAATTCCGCGATATTGGGAGCGGGCAGAGCCGGGTCCAGGGTGGAAACAAAGCGCGGAGCGCCTTCGCCGATATAGGAGGAATAGCTTTTTACGTCGCTTCGTCCGTCAAGATAACCGGCGAAACCGGCCGCAGTTTTTTCCGTTGCGCGCATGGAGCTTCCTTCCGGCAGGGTTATTTTAACCAGCAGCTCCTCCCGCTTGCTGGACGGGAAAAATTCCTGCTTTAAAAACTTCATGGAATAGGCCGATACGGCAAAGCATACTACGGTAAGGGCTATAACCTTTTTTCTGTTGGCCAGGCAAAGCTCGAGAAAATTTCTGAATATTCCGTAAAATCTGCCTTCCCCGCTCCCGCGCTTTTCCGCCTTTATAAGCCTGTAACCCAGGAAAGGGGCTACCGTAATGGAAACTATCCACGATATAAGCAGGGCTGCAGCCAGTACCGGAAAAATAGCCGACGTGAATTCCGATATTTCTCCTTTCGCAAAACCGATTGGTATAAACCCGGAGCAGGTGATAATAGTTCCCGAAAGCATAGGCAGGGCGGTTACTTTATAGGCCTGCGACGCGGCTTCGTAAGGCGAGGCCCCTTCCTCCATTTTTACGGAAATCATTTCCACCGCTATTATTTCGTCGTCCACAAGCAGGCCCAGTGCGATTATAAGCGACCCGAGAGATACGGTGTGCATATCTATGCCTGCTATATACATTACGATGAATACTCCGGCAAAAACCAGCGGTATGCACAGGGATATGACGAATCCCGTCCGTATGCCCAGGCTCAGGAAACTTACGAAAAGCAATATGGCTACGGCTTCTGCGATAGATTTTATAAATTCGTTTATAGACTCGTTTACGACTTTCGGCTGGTCGGCTGCGGAGTGGATTTCAAGCCCGGCGGGCATACCGGCTGAAATATCCTTTACGGCTTTTTCCAGATTTTTGCCCAGCGTTATTATATTGCCGCCTTCTTCCATGGATACGGTAAGCCCCACGGCTTCTTCCCCGTTATAATACATCTTTGGCTCCGCCGGTTCCCGGTAGCTCCTTTTAACGGATACCATATCCTTAAGGCGTATAACCCTGCCGCCTGCGCTGATGGGAACTTCCTTTATCTTCTCTATGCTGTCTGGTATTCCGTCTATTCGTATATGGATGTTGTCGCCGTAGGTTTCAAACATACCGGCAGGAACCACGGAGGATATTCTGCTTAAAGCCTGTTGCGCTTCCGATAGGGAAAGGCCCAGAGATGCCAGTTTTTCCGGGTCTGCCTCAAGATATACGCTTTCCTTCTGAACGCCTATTAAATCCACCCGCTTGACCGAATCTATTTCAAGGAACTTTCCCCTTATTTTTTCCGCGTATCTGCGTTTATCCTCGTAGGAGTAGTCTCCGGTAAGGGCGTAAACGGAGCTGAAAGTATCTCCGAACCTGTCGTTATAAAAGGGGCCCATCACTCCGTCAGGCAGCTCCGCCGCCGTGTCCGATGCCAGGTTTCGCACCTCCTGCCACACCCGGCGCACTTCGTTTTTGGGGCAGGTGCCTTTAAGAACCACGTATATTACCGCTTCGCCAGGTCGGGCGCAGCTTTTCAGATAGTCAAGATACGGCGTTTCCCTTAACGCCCTTTCAAGATTATCCAGAACGAGGCGCTGCATCTGCTGCGCCGTAGCCCCAGGCCACGCGGCGGATACTATCATCTGCCTCACGGTAAAATCAGGGTTTTCCATCCGCCCCAGCTTCATATACGCGAACGCCCCTCCCAGAAGAACGCATATTATTAAATATATAAGAATGGATTTCGATTTCAGGGATATTTCCGCGATATTGAAACCGCTCATTTATATACCTCTTTTTCCGGGAATAAGGCGCGCACCCGCAGATTTTCCGATAATTTGTGCGTTCCGGACGCGGCAAGCAGGTCATCCTCTCCCAGGCCGGTTATTTTTATCCGGTCGTTTTCATATTTTATAGCCGTTACCGCCTTGGAGCGGACGGCTCCGTTATCGAATATCCATATACGATGGCCGCCGTTTTCTCCGTATACTGCCGAAGACGGTACGAAACAGCCGTTTTGCGCCGGATTAACGGGTTTAGCTTTTATAGAGGCCGTCATGCCGGGCCTTAAAAATTCCGGCGGGTCCGTGATTTCCGCGCGGATTTTGAAAGAGCCGGTCTTTTTATCGGCCTTTGGGGAAATTTCGCCGATAACGGCGTTAAGTGTTTTATCCCTGGCGGCCCACAGAGTTATGCTTACCGCGGCTCCTTCCGCGAAGTTTTGCAGTTTGTTTTCGGGGACGTAAAATTCCGCCTCGAAAATGCCGTTTTTTATGATTGTCATTACAGGCTGCCCTTGAGATACCACCTGCCCGGCTTCCGCATAAATCTCCGTTACCGTCGCGTCCCACGGGGATCTGAGAACGGCGTATTCCGTAAGGTTTTTGCTTTGCCTGTAAGACGCTTCCGCCTGTTTGTAAAAGGATAGGGCTATTTCCAGATTATTTGACGATTCCTCGAATTTCGCTTTGCTTATTATTTCGTCTTTAAAAAGCGAAGATTGCCTGGCATAGTCGGCTTTTGCGAAATTCAGCCTGGATTTCGCCTCGTCCAATCTGGCGGAGGCCGTTTTGAAGGATTCTTTTATATCGGCCGTGTCAAGCTCCATAAGGATGTCGCCCGTTTTAAGCGTGCTTCCCGTTTTTATCCGGCGGAAGGCTATTTTACCGCCTGTCATAAAAGAAAGCGCGCTTTCGTATTTGCCTTTTATCTGCCCGTAGTAAACTTCCGCTTCGGCTTCCGGCGAACAGTCCGCCTTTATTACCGGCACGGCTATATCGGGCGTCGGCTCCGCCTCCTTTGTGCATCCGGAAAGGGCGCTTACAATGGATAGCAGAATTAATCCCCTTGCCGAAAAAAACTTCATTGCGTTCCTCCAGATATTTTATATTATAATACCGACCGTTCGGTATGTAACAGTGTAAAAAAAATGCCGTTTAACGGCATAAAGATTGCGGACGCGCATCTACTTTTTCAGCATATTATATATATTTTCCCAGCCCTTTTTTACACGGCTGTAAAATTTTTCCATATCTCCCGATATGCTTGCGTTTAAAAGCGCCCCGTCCGCGTGGTATATAAACAGCCTGGCCGTTTCGCCGTATGGGATGAGAAAGGAGATTTCGCCGTCCTTAACGGCTTTTTCTATTACTCTTTCCCATATTTCCGATTCTTTCTCGCTTATGACGTTAATATATTCCGAAAAGCCGGGGATTATTTTACGCGCTTCGTTAAAAAAACTTATCCTGTCCATTAAGCGGTAGCTGCCCGCTCTTGCCGCCATTTTTTCCAATTCTTCGGCTATAAATTCCTTTAAGGTTGCGGCCCGCGTTCTTTTGCCGCCAGCGCCGCCGCGAACTTCCGACAAAAAGCTGCGCACGCAGTCTCCGAAGCACTCTTCCTTGCTTGTAAAATAGTAATAAAACGCGCCTCTTGAAATACCCGCGGCTTTTTGTATGTCGGTAAGGGATACGCCGTTAAAACCGCGCTCTATAAACAATGCCAGAGCTTTTTCTATAATACGGGCTTTATTTTCGTTCATTATTTTCTCCGATATGATAATACCGACCGTTCGGTATGTTTATATCCGTTCTTAAAATTTGTCAACATAAATTCATTCCTCGCCGTCTGCCTGCGGGAAAACAAGGGCATCGGCCAAAAAACGGCTCCTTACCTTTAAAGCCCTTTTTAAGGGAAGCGGCTATTTTAGCAGTTTGGCTGTATCTTCGGCAGAAGCGCCGATTTTTTTTGAAACATCCTCCATAGACATACCGGAAGCGAGAAAACGGTTTACAACCGTTTTCATATCCTCGCCTACTTCTATGATATGGCCGTCCAAATCGTAAAACCGTATAACGCGCTGCCCCCAGCCGTGCTCGATCACGTTTCCCAGGTATCTGATACCGGGGTATTTTTTAATTTGATCAAAAAACCGTCCAGATCGCTTTCTTCAAAAGCTATTTCCATATTATTGGGCGTATTTGATATTATTCTTCCGGCAGGCCTATGAGCCAGCCGAAATCCTGCTGTAAAGCTATTCCGCAGGTAAAAACTATGTTTCTTCCATAGTCCTGATATACGGTTAATCCGAATAGATCTTCATAAAATTTTCTTGCGGCGCGGATATCTGCCGTCGATAGTACAACGCAGGCGTATTTCATTTAATTCCCTGTAATTAACGCGGCTGCTTTCCGCGTATTGCGCGTTTATTTTCAGTATTTTTCGTAATGGACTTTACTTTCGTCGTACCTGTCTGCGTATTCGTTTTCCTTATCGCCGTATCCGAAGGCTATTACTGAAAAGGGCACGACGCTTTCAGGGAGTTTGAAATATTGCCTTAATTTTTCCATACGCTCATCTTCCGGATAAAAGCCAAGCCACACGCCTCCAAGACCCTCGTCCGCAATCTGAATCAGCATATTTTGGGTGCAGGCGCTTAAATCCAGGGGCCATCTGTTTCCTTTAAAGGATATATCGGGCAGGGCGAGGGTAATTATCAGCGCCGGAGCTTTCGCGGCCATTTTGGCGTGAGGACTCATTTCCGACACGGCTTTTCTGGCCTTTTCATCCGTTACCACAAGAAATTCCCATGGGGCTTTTCCGCCGCCCGACGGGGCGCACATACCGGCTTCCAGTATCCGGGTTATTTTTTCCTTTTCCACTGGCGCGTTTTCTCTGAAACTTCTTATTGAGCGTCTCTTAAACAGAGGGCCGGAAGGGCTTTTACCGCTTACTTCGTCGTAAATGGCGGACACCGGCCCGCTTTCCATGAACTTTGCCAGCTCCGGCACCGTTGCCGTAAAATGCTCGGAGGCTTCGTGTTCCTTCAGAGCCTCAGGGCTGCGCCAGGATTCTATAAAGGCCATTGTTCCTTCTTCCGTAACGCTTTGGCATAAATCGTAATGAATATTTCCCGGTTCTCTGCGGCTTTTTTCTATAAGCTCATGCGCTTTTTTTATAAAGGTCTCCTTCATGCCGGATTTTATACGGAAAGAGGATATAAGTTTTATCATGGTTTTTATGCCTCCTTTTAAGGCGGCGCGGCCGCGCCTTTATTTTTTTATCGCCGTAATGACGGCCGTTTCGAAATATGCATTTATTTCGGCGGCCGTTATATTTTCGCCGTTTCCGCCGTCCGTTTCATTACAGGGCGCGGCGGAATTTTCCGGGTTTTCCAGGGAAGAGCTTTTTATTATTTCCACGGCTCCGGAGCTCTGCCATAGGTCCTGCCACCAGGAGGCCGTGTAAATGTTTATATCGTCGTGCCAGTAAGGCAGCAGTTTTTCCGGTACGCCGCTTCCGAATTCCTTTTTGAGTACGGGTACGGCGATCATTATAAGCCCGCCGCTTTTTACCGCCGGCAGGAGCTTTTGCTCCAGAAAGCCCGCTTCGGCCCCGAAATAATGATAGGAGTTTATAGAGACGGCCGCGTCGAAAAAACCGTCCGCATAAGGCAGGCTGTCCGCGTCGGCCCGTATGGGAAATATAAGGTCGTCCCTGTTTACCTGCCGGAACCGTTCGTAATTTTCCGTAGGGCTTACGAACAGATCCGTGGCGAACACTGTCGTTCCGAACTTTTCCGCCAGATAAATAGACGTAAGCCCTTTTCCGCAGCCCAAATCGAGAATTTTCATGCCTTTTTTAAGCTCCGCGCCACCGGTAAGCTTTTCGGCCGTTTTAAGGACGTTGGGGCCCATAAGGTTTTGTTTGATAAAATCCGAGCATAATTCCATAGCTTTTTGCTCCTTCTTAAAAAAGGTCACCCTCCGCCGACGAATCTTATAAGTTCCAGCTTCGAGCCTTCTTTAAGTATGTGGTTTTCAAATTCGTTTTTCGAAAGTATGGCTCCGTCCAGCTCCGCCACGGCGCTTTTCCCCGCCATGCCCAGCTTTTCGGCCATGGCCGCCACCGTAGTTCCTTCCGGGCATTCCTCCGGTTTTCCGTTTACCGTTACTCTTATGTTATTCATCCCTTTCTCCCAGAATATGCCTTATGGCAATATTGGCCTGTATGTTCGCCGCGATTGCCGCCCTCGAAGCCATAAGCCCGGAGCCGGGGGCCGCCTCGTTCGTAAAATCGCCCACTATCACGCAGTTTTTCCCCAGCCTGCGGGTTTTGAAAAGCTCGTGGGAAAAAACTCCCGCTACGCCGGAGGCTCCTATTAAAAATGCTTCCGGCAGGCGTTTAAGTATTTCCGCAGCGAACATGGCCTTCGTTTCACTTTCGTCGAAACATTCCAGTATAACGCCGAACCCGGCGAAAATCTCCGCCGCGTTTTCTTCCGTTATTTTTATATCCGCCGTTTCCACCATTACGGCCGGGTTTATGTTTTTTATTGCCCGCCGCAGGGCCTCCGTTTTTTTCATGCCTATCTGGGTTATGTCGTAATACTGGCGGTTAAGGTTTGAAGGCTCCACTATGTCGAAATCGACAAGCTTCAGGCGTCCTACCCCCATTCTGGCCATGGTAACGGCCGCGTTTGAGCCCAGCCCGCCCAGGCCAGCCACAGCCGCCGAGGCTTTTTTGAGCTTTTCGTATACCCCAGGCGTATGCCTGGCGGAAAGCATACATTCCAGCTCCCGCCCGGAAGGCGTTTCGCCTTTTTTTATCAATACTATTTCGTCGCCGTTTTTTACCGCGTCCGTCTCTTTTGCCGGGAAGCCGTTTATTATTATAATGTCCGCTTCCGGCTTGAAGCGCCCTCTTACGGACGCTGCGGTCTCTCCCGGCAAAGCGTCCGCGGTTTCTGAATTAATCTTTATTTTCATCGGGAAATATTATCCTGCCGTTATCCATTACCGCAGTTCCTCTGTCCGCAAGGGTTATTATTCCGCCGTCTTTCAGGGAGCTTTTATAAACCACGTGAAGCGCGCCGTCTGAAAGGTCCTTTCTGCGGACGGAGTTCGACCTTGTGTGATACACTACGGCGCAGTCTCCGTTTTTATCATTTACGCAGATGTTTGTAAACTTGTAACCGGTTTCTTTTACTCCGATATAAAGGTTTTCTCCGCCGAATATCCTTATTGTTCCGTAATCGAAGGTTTTTACGCCGTATTTGGCGGCGTATGGAAGGAACGAATATCTGAAGGCGTTCAGCGAACCCTGATAAAATATTTCTTTCCTGCTGTTTTGAAAGGCCATAAAGCCCTTGTTGGGGCCTGAAAGCGCCGGGAATATTATTTCCGGCGGTTTCTGGGCCGGATAGAAGATTATAAGCAGAGCCAGGGCGGAAAGCCATTTGTATCTGGAAAGGGCCGCTGCCGCCGTCCATATTACGCACAGAATAAGAGCCCAGAGAGGTATGCTCTTTAAAACGAAACCGAAATACGTAAGCGAATAGATTTTACTTACGAGAAAGGCGGAAAAATCCTCTATCACAACTAGGGGCGCCGTGCATATTCCGGGAAAGGCTGCCGCCGCCATGGCGAAAAGTATATGCAGATATATGACCGGGGACATTATTATAGTGCTCAGTATGCTTAAATGATTTGTTGTGCCGAAAACGTAAAGCGACAGCGGGGCCGTCAGCAGTGTGGCCGCCGTGCCCATTATAACTGCGGTTTTCAGGAAACCGGCGCCTCCTTCCATAAGGAATACTATTCCGAACACTGCGCCGAAGGAAAGGAGGAACGAAATATCAGTCAGGCTTCCCGGGGAGAAAAGCACGAAAAGAGCCGCCATAAAAAGCAGAAATCTTCTGCGGTCGGTTTTTATATCCGCTATGTAACATACGAGGCACACCGCGGCAAAAAGAGAGGCTCTGACGACCGTTACGGAAAACGCCCCGAATACGATAAGGGACGCGGCTCCCATAAGCGCCGCCGCGGAGCGCAGCTTTACCGGCAGGAAAAACAGAGCTGTCATAAATATGGCGGTAATTATGCCCACATGCATGCCGGACATGGCAAGCAGATGGGCCAGGCCGGAAACCGTGTATTCGTCTCTTGTTTTTTCTCCTATGAAACGTCTGTCCCCGAAGATCAGCGCCTGAGCCATCAATACCCTGCCGCCGGAAGCGAAGAAAAGATGGCGGGACCTTTCATCCCTGAATTTCAGCAGCCCGGAAACGACCGGCAGGCGGTATATTCCGTATATCTTTTCCGCTTCGTAAACGGGCTTTGAAAACGGTTTCGAATTTTTGAGCTTAAATACGCCTGCAATCATATCGCCGGGAGCTACGGAAACGGTTTTTTCCAGATGCAGGCGGGCTCCTCCCGTTTTTACGGAAATCATGTTTTTGTATTCCGTTACGTCGGTCGCCACGTAAAAGTGGGGCGAAACGGCCGCGGCCGCCAGAAACAGAGCCGCGCCTGTAAAATTCATAGGCCTTTTGAAAAATATCATAAAAAGAGCGGCTCCCGATACTGCGTAAAGGGGAGGGCAAAACCCGTAAGAAGCCCCGGCCGCCGCTGCCAGCGCGAAGAACACCGGCGTTTTTCCGTAGGAGAATATCTTTTTCCCGATATTTTTCATAAACCATAATAACTCTTTTTGCTGAAAGGTTATATAAATATGATAATGTTGTTAAAAAAATACATGCTTTTCCCTACTTGTATACGTTCCGATACACTTGTTTTTAAATTTTTTCTTGATTATCAATGATTTACTATTGGCATAAAATTTGCTAAATTATCTGCATAGTAAATTTGTTTTTAACCGGCAAAAGAAAAACCGCGAGGTAAATCAAATTGCAGACGACGCTTACTAAACCGTTTAAAATAGAAGGAATAGGCCTCCACAGCGGAAAGACCTTTTCCGTGGACGTTCTGCCCGCCCCTGCTGATACGGGCATCAGATTCCGCAGAACCGACGTCCGCCACTGCGATTTCACCCGTATTACCCCTTATAACGTATCCTCTACCCAGCTTGCCACAACTATCGACTGCGGCGGCCTGCCTATAAGCACCATAGAGCATTTGGCCGGTTCTTTTTACGGAGTAGGTGTGGATAACGCTTTTGTGGAGGTTTCAGGCCCGGAGGTGCCCATACTGGACGGCAGCGCGGCTCCCATAGTGGCCCTTATACTGGAAGCGGGCGTTTCCCGTCTGGATAAGCCCCGCAGAATACTTAAGGTAACAAGGCCCGTTTCCGTCGGGCTTGACGGCAAAACAGTGGAGATAGTTCCCTGCGACGGCTTTTCCATAAATTTTGAGCTGGACTACGCTCATCCGGTAGTAGGCAGGCAGATTTTCGACTACACTTTCGACGAAAGCTCTTTCGTATCGGAAATCGCTTTCGCGCGTACTTTCGGCTTTAAGCGCGAGGTGGACGCGCTCTGGTCCATGGGGCTTGCTAAGGGCGGGTCTCTTGAAACGGCCGTGGTAATAGACGACGGCGGCGTGCTTAACCCCGGAGGGCTTAAAGCCCCCGACGAATTCGTGCGCCATAAAATTTTGGATATGTTCGGGGATCTTTCTCTCATAGGTTACAGGCTTATGGGAAGGATAACGGCCGTTAAGTCCGGCCATCAGGTGAATAATATTTTCGCCAGGGCCCTTCTTGAAGCTTCCAACAGCTATGAAATAATAGAAAGCCCGGGAAAGAGCCCCGTTTCCGGCGCGGAAGAGCAGCGGGCCATAGCGTAAGGACCTTTTATTATAAAAGGCTTCCAAATATATTTATTTTGCTGTAAATTATAAAAAGACGCCTTATGTCCGGCGCAGCTTTACAGGGGAATATATTAGTGAAGCCTTTTGATACCGATAAAAGAGTTTCTTTCGGCGAAGCCGTTGAGTTATACGAAAACGGAGATATTCTGGAGCTTGGAGCCATGGCCGACGAACGGCGCAGGCTGCTGCACCCTGATAATACGGTCGCTTTCGTTATAGACCGCAATATAAACTATACCAATATCTGCACCTGCGGATGCAGGTTCTGCGCTTTCTACCGGGATAAAAACTCCCCGGACTCCTATGTTCTTTCAAAGGACGTTCTTGCGGAAAAAATACGCGAGACCCTGGATCTCGGAGGCACCCAGATACTTTTGCAGGGCGGCCTCCACCCGGATTTCAAAATAGATTTTTACGAAGATATGCTCAGGTTTATGAAAACCTTTCCCGTATGGCTCCACGCTTTCTCCCCGCCGGAAATAACCCATATAGCCAGGCAGAGCGGCCTTACCCTTAAAGATACCATAGAGCGGCTGCGTGCCGCCGGGCTCGATTCCATACCGGGCGGCGGGGCGGAAATCCTTGACGACGAGGCAAGGCGCAGGGTAAGCCCCAATAAGATAAATTCCGCCCAGTGGCTTGCGGTTATGGAGGAGGCCCACGCCCAGGGCATGAAAACCACCGCTACCATGATGTTCCGCAAAAAGGATACGGCGGAGATGATAGTGGGCCATTTCGACAAGATAAGGAGCCTTCAGGACAGGACGGGAGGCTTCACGGCTTTCATACCCTGGCCTTTTCAGCCGGGAAACAGCGAGCTTGACGACGAAAAGGTTACCCCGCTGGAATATCTGCGGGTCTTAGCCCTTGCCAGAATATACCTTGACAACGTTCCAAATATTCAGGTCTCATGGGTCACCCAGGGTGAGAAGGTGGCCCAGACGGCCCTTTATTTCGGCGGAAACGATTTCGGCAGCGTTATGATAGAGGAAAACGTGGTCGCGGCGGCGGGAGCCAGGTTTCGTCTTAAAACTGAAGAAATAATAGGCATAATAAGAGCCGCCGGATTCAGCCCGGCGGTGCGCAACATGGAATACGGAATAATATCGCGGCCCTGACAGCGGGCGGGGAATTGTATATTGCATAAAAAGCTGCTTGAGATTCTGCTTGAAATTTCTGAGAAGATGAACGACACGGAGGATATAGACGAGCTTCTTTCCTCCATCGTCAAAATATCCAACGAGTACGTAAAGGCCAGGCGCATATCCGTCATGCTTAAAGACGGCGGCGAGCTTGTTATGCGGGCTTACACCGGGTTTGCTCCGACTCTTGAGCGCATACCCTTGGGAGAAGGGATAGCCGGGCGCGTTGCGGAGACCGGGGAGGAGATTCTCGTAAACGGCGGCAGCGTTTCCGACGTCGGCGAATACGGCGGGGCCTCCGCTTTTATGTGCGTTCCCATGAGGATACGCGGGGATATTATCGGGGTTATCAGCTTTACCAATAAGCCGGACGACTATTTCCACGAAGACGATGTGGCTATCGCCAGATATATCGCGGCCCAGTGCGCCCTTGCGGCGGACAGGCACGTTCTCCATATACAGAAGCGTATGAGCGACAACCTGCGTATAATAGGCATGCTGAAATCCTCCGTAGCCCACGATATAGCAAACCTTTTAGGCGTGGTGGAGGTGTATCTGGGGCTTCTTGAGAGCGAGGTTCCCAAAAGCCCTCAGATAAACGAGTATTTTGAAGACATATACACGGAGCTTAAAAGGGTAAGCGGCCTTGCCACCGATATGCTGGATTATTCCAAAGAAAAGCTTAAGCTCAATAAGGTAAAATTTCCCGTATCCGCACTTGTTGATACGCTTAAACGCCATAACAGGCTGCTTGTCAAGGATACGGATATAAGCATAGAATACAGGCTGAGAGACGCTTTTGAAATGACCGCGGATAAGGACAGGCTTTTCCGCGTGCTTTTCAACCTTATAAACAACGCCATAGACGCCTTAAACGGCAGAGGCAGGATAGTTTTTAAAGTAAACCGCAGCGGACGGGACGCGGTGTTTATGGTAATGGACAACGGAAAGGGAATAAAAAAGGAAAACATAAAAATGCTTTTCAGCCCGTTTTTCACTTCCGGCAAAATAAAGGGCACCGGCCTGGGGCTTGCGGTGGTGGACGAGATAGTAAGGGCCCACGGGGGCCGGGTGTCCGTCCGCTCCCGGGAGGGAAGCTACACGTGTTTTCTTATCAGGATACCGATAGATGGATAAGTTAAAATTTGCCGACGGCCGCTCGGCCGAAAAGGTGCGGGACACTTTAAACAAAGTGTACGGCCTGCGCTCCAACGAATATACTGTCAGCGATTTTGAGGACGGCGCCTATATTGTTACTTTAACCTGTCCCGATAAGATGATGGATTCAAAGGTCGTCATATCCACGGACGGCGGGGCCTATCATGGTTATCTTAACTGCTATCCTTCCGTCAACGGCGGCAAAATGCATACCTATGAGGAAATACTCTCCTACCTGGCGGAGGAGGGCGTGGTGCTGAACCTGGACGAAGCCAAGGTAAAAGAGTGCTTCGACCGTTTCGCCGAGGGCGACGTTATAGAAAACGTCCTTATCGCCGAAGGTGTGGAGCCCATACCCGGCAGAGACGCCGAAATCGTGGTCCATTTCGGAAAATCCGAAAGGCGCCCCAAAATGACTTCCGGCGGAAAGATAGATTATAAAAATCTGGATAATATAATCATGGTCCGCAAGGGAGACGTGCTGCTTACCAAAAAACCGGCGTCTCCCGGCGTAAGGGGCATGAACATAAAGCGGGAGGAAGTCGTCCCCATCCCCGGCAAGGATTACGTTATACTGGTTTCGGACGGGGCCACCGTAAACGAGACCGGCACAGTATATACCGCCATGATAGACGGCTATGTGGATTATAACGGCAAGAAGCTGGGCGTATATCCCGTATATGTGGTTAAGAAGGACGTGGATTATTCCGTCGGCAACATAAAGTTCAACGGCTCCGTGCACGTATGCGGCGACGTGCTTTCCGGCTTTAAAATAGAGGCGGATAAGCATATTCTTGTGGACGGTATATGTCAGGACTGTGAACTTATCGCAAGGGGCAACGTCATACTCAAGACCGGCATAAAAAGCTCCGGCTCCGGGTTTGTCAAGGCCGGCGGCTCCGCCGTTATAGGGTACGCGGAAAAAGCCAGGATTCACGCGAGGGAAGATATAGAGCTGCGGAAATACGCCTTTAACTGCGAGCTTTTCGCCGGCAACAATATAGAGGCCGTTTCCGGCGAGGGCATAATAGCCGGCGGCACGGTAAGGGCTTTTTCCTCCGTTTCCATAAAACAGCTTGGGACTCAGGGCAACTCCAAATTCAACGTGATAGCAGGCTCCAGATATTATATAGAGTTCGAGCTGGAGCGGCTGAGGCGCGAGCAGCAGAGGATAAGGGAGACCCTTGAGCAGATAGATAAGGCCCTTTCCCAGTTCGACCTTTCCAGGGATAAGATACGCAGCCACCCGAAAGTGCAGAAAATGCTCGAGGTAAAAGGCTCTCTGGAAAGCCTCGTTCAGGACCTGGGAGAAAGGGAGGACGGCCTCATAAAGGATAACAAGGCCAAAAACCCTAAAATAAAAGTAAAGGAAAAAGTTTTTGAAGGCGTTACCGTGATGTTTTTCAACGTGGCTTCAGTCATCAGGGAACCTATGAACAACGTGGTGTTCTATCTTGACGAGAAGTACAGCGAAGTCGCGTGGGTAAGCCTAAAGGATATAAACTCCATTGAAACAGACGATGCCTGACGATATAATCATCAGGGGAGCCAGACAGCACAACCTTAAAAACATAAATCTGGACATCCCTAAAAATAAACTTGTGGTAATTACCGGCGTAAGCGGTTCCGGCAAATCCACCCTCGCTTTCGACACCCTCTACGCGGAAGGGCAGAGGCGTTATGTCGAATCCCTTTCATCCTACGCCCGCCAGTTTCTGGAGCTTATGGAAAAGCCCGATGTGGATCTGATAGAATATCTTTCCCCGGCCATAAGCATAGAGCAGAAATCCATAAGCAGAAACCCCCGGTCCACCGTGGGCACCATTACGGAGATTTACGATTATATGCGCCTGCTTTTTGCAAGAACGGGCGAGGTGTTCTGCCCCGTGTGCGGCAAGAAGATAGAGTCCTCCACGGTTCAGAATATAGTGGACGCCGTTATGGCTCTGGGCCAGGGAGCCAGGGTGGAGATCCTCGCCCCGGTAGTTCGCGGCAAAAAAGGGGAGTTTAAAAAATATTTTAAAGACCTGCTTAAAGACGGCTTCGTGAGAGCCTACGTGGACGGGGAAAGCGTGCGGCTTGAAGAAGATATAAACATAGATAAGAACGTTAAGCACGACGTTTCCGTCTCCATAGACAGGATAATTCTTAAAGACGACGTTGTCCGCCGCCTGACCGATTCGGTGGAGATAGCTTTAAGGAAAGCCGACGGTCTTGCCGAGATTTTATGCGGCGGAGAAAAGCGTCTTTACAGCGAGCGTTTCGCCTGCACGGATTGCAACGTGAGCTTCGCGGAAGTGGAACCCAGGATTTTTTCTTTCAATAACCCTTTCGGCGCCTGCCCAGACTGCGAGGGCATAGGAGAACGGGCCGTTTTCGACGAGACGGTTATCGTGCCCGACCCGTCCAAAAGCATAAGAGACGGAGCCATAAAGGCTTGGGAGCAGTTTGATAATTTTCATTTCTACAACACCCTTAACGCCCTTGCGGAAAAATATCGCATAGATATGAATAAGCCCTGGAAGGACTTGCCGGAAAAGGACAGGGATATAATCCTCCGGGGGGCGGACGAGCCGCTTGAGCTTTTTACCTTTAAGGGCGATAAAAAGGTTTTTTACGAAAAGGAATTCGACGGCGTTTTCGGGGAGCTTGAAAAAATGCTCTCCTCCGATATTCTTTCGGAGGTGGAAAAAGCCAAAAAATATATGACCTATATGCCCTGCAAAACCTGCGGCGGCACGAGGCTTAAGCCGGAAAGCCTTTCGGTAAGGATAGGCGGCCTTAATATCGCTCAGATTTCCCGCATGAATATACTTGAGGCCGAGGCTTTTTTTGAAAACCTTTCCTTTACCGGCTTCAAAAAGGAAGTGGCGGAGAAAATAATCGCAGAAATACTGCGCAGGCTGCGTTTTCTGAACGACGTGGGAATAGATTATATTACTCTGGACAGGAAATCCGCCACCCTGTCCGGCGGGGAAGCCCAGCGCATAAGGCTTGCCACCCAGATAGGCTCCGGCCTGACAGGCGTTCTCTACGTTCTGGACGAGCCTTCTATCGGCCTGCACCAGCGGGATAACGATATGCTCATATCCACCCTTAAGCGCCTGCGGGATATAGGCAACAGCGTTATAGTGGTGGAGCACGACGAGGATACGATATACGCCTGCGACCATGTTATAGACATGGGGCCGGGAGCAGGCAGAAAGGGCGGCGAGGTTGTTTTCTCCGGCGCTCCATGCGATTTGGTCAAGGACGAAAAATCTCTTACCGGCCTTTACCTTTCCGGCAGGCTTGAAATACCCGTCCCGAAAAAGCGCGTTAAGCCTTCGGGGAAATTTATCTCCGTAAAAGGCGCCTCGGAGCACAACCTTAAAAATATAGACGCGGATTTTCCCGTGGGCCTTATGACGTGCGTTACGGGCGTAAGCGGCTCTGGAAAATCCACCCTTGTGCTTGATATTTTATATCCGGAGATCATGAAGCAGTTTTACGGCTCCTCGGAAAAACCGGGGGCTCATAGAGCCGTTGAGGGGCTTAATTTTATAGATAAGGTCATAGATATAGACCAGTCCCCCATAGGGCGCACGCCCCGCTCCAACCCCGTTACCTACACAGATATATTCAAGGATATAAGAGACCTTTACGCCATGTCGCCGGAGGCTAAGCGCAGGGGTTACGATTCGGGCCGGTTCAGCTTTAACAAAAAAGGCGGCCGCTGCGAAACCTGCCAGGGCGACGGGTATATAAAAATCGAAATGCACTTTCTTCCCGATATGTACGTAAAGTGCGACGCCTGCGGCGGCAACCGCTACAACAGGGACACATTGGACATTGCCTATAAGGGTAAAAATATCGCGGAAGTTCTGGATATGACGGTCAACCAGGCCGCCGAGTTTTTCGATAATATCCCCAAGCTGAAAAATAAGCTGACCGTCCTGAAAGACGTGGGGTTAGGGTATATAAAGCTGGGGCAGCCTGCAACTACCCTTTCGGGGGGCGAGGCCCAGAGGGTGAAGCTTTCCAAAGAGCTTATGAAGCGCTCCACCGGAAAAACCCTTTATCTTTTCGACGAGCCTACAACGGGCCTTCATTTCGACGATATAAAAAAGCTTACGGACATTTTCATGCGCCTGAGAGACGCGGGAAATACCGTGGTGATAATAGAGCATAACCTGGACGTGATAAAATGCGCCGACCATATTATAGATTTGGGGCCGGAGGGCGGCGTCCGCGGCGGCGAGGTGGTTTTTTCAGGCACGCCGGAAGAATGCGTTTCCTGTGAAAAGTCCTTTACCGGAAAATATTTAAAGTCTAAACTCGGTTTATGAAAAAGCAAACGGCGCTGAAACGTTTTTTTTCCGTTTTCCTTCTGGTCTGCCTCTCCTTTTCCGGCGAGGCTCTTGCGGGCCAGATAGAGGATATATACAAGGACCTTACGGTTCTCGATAAAACCTCTAAAATAAGCAGGCGTTCCTACGTTATAACTGCCGATAAGTTTTATAAGATATATTCCTCCGACCCTACCGCCCGCCGGGCGGACGAGGCCCTTCTCGGAGCGGCCAGGGCCTACCGCAGAAGCTACGAGCGTTTTAAAATAACGGAGGATATGGATAAATCCCTGCGCTATTACAGGATACTTCAGGGTTCCTTTACATCCGCAGCCGCCAGGGACGCCTATCTCGAATGCGCCGACGTTTTCGCCGGCAGGAGAGATACCGCTTCGGCCAAATTTACCCTTAATAAGCTCATATCCAAGCATCCGGACAGCACCCAGGCCAGAAAGGCCAAAACCAGGCTGGCCGCCCTCGAAAAAAAGACCGGCAGAGAAGGCATAAAGCCTGCTCCGGAAAGATACGCTGCCTCTGATTCCGGCGCGGCTCCATCCGCCCCACCTCCCGTCAGGACGGCTCCGGCAGCTCCCGCGGTTCCTGCTCCCGCTCCCGCTCCGGTGGAAACCGTAAGGGTAAGCTCTCCCGCGCCTTCTTCCGGTATAGTTACCGTGCGCGGGGTGCGTTATTTTTCCGATAAGGATTATACCAGAGTGGTGGTAGACCTTTCCTCCAACGCCGGGTACGAAAGCAGATGGCTCAAAGAGGACCCTTCCGCCCACAAGCCGCCCAGGCTTACGGTTGATATAAGCGGCTCCGTAATAGAAAGCGATATAGCGCGGGTAATACCTATAAAAGACGGTCTTTTAAGCTCCGTCCGTCTGGGCTACCACGCCAGCGAAAAGCGCACCAGGGTCGTTCTGGATTCTGAAAACGTAAAGGATTTTACCGTTTTCCAGATGAGCAATCCCAGCCGCATAGTCATAGACGTTTTTTCCTCCCCGAGGGACGCTTCTCCTTCCGTTCCGCCTCTTACGGTGGCTTCCGGCGGGAAAAGCGCCAAAAGTCCCAAAAGCGCCGATAAGGAAATGCCCGCGGCGAATAACAGGCAGCTTCCTTCGGAAATTACCCTGGGAGCGGCTCTCGGCCTTAAAATAAAGACTATCGTAATAGATGCGGGCCACGGCGGCAAAGACCCGGGCGCCGTATACAACAAACTGAAGGAAAAGGACATAGTCCTTGAAATAGCGAAATATCTCAGGGATTATCTGAAGCAGGACCCTTCCCTGAAAATACACATGACGAGGGATACGGATATTTTCATCCCCCTGGAGGAGCGGACGGCCATAGCCAATAAGCTGAAAGCGGATATTTTCGTTTCCGTTCACGCCAACGCTGCGAAAAATACTAAAGCCTCCGGTATAGAAACCTTCGTTTTCAACGTTACGAACGACAGGGCGGCACTCGAAGTGGCGGCTCTTGAAAACCAGGCCACCACCAAATCTATTTCCGACCTTCAGGGCATACTGAAGGATATACTTAAATATTCAAAACTGGAGGAATCCCTTTCTCTTGCTGGTTCCGTCCAGAACAGAACCGTCGCCGCCGCCGGGCTGCCAAAAAATAAAAACCTGGGCGTGAAGCAGGCGCCTTTTTACGTGCTCGTGGGAGCGAGGATGCCTTCCATACTTGTGGAAACCGGCTTCGTTTCCAACAAAGAGGAGGCCGACAGGCTGCGCTCCTCCGCTTACCGTAAGAAAATAGCCAAGGGTATATACGACGGCATAAGGGAGTACATAGAGAAGTATAACGGGCATTGATCCTTGCGGGGCGCAGATTTGAGGCGGAGCTTCCGTTTTTATTAAGCCTTGTTATATTGCGGTTTTTAATTTATATATCGGGACATGGGTTTTGAGCAGCTTTTCGAGCCGGCCAGGCTTCTTACGTTTTTTTTCATAATGATACGGCTCGGCGGCATATTTTTTACGGCTCCCATATTTTCCAGCGCGGTGCTTACCCCGCAGGTGCGTATGCTGCTGACCATTATGGTGGCGCTGGTGCTTATGCCCTTCGTAACGCCTCTTACAGTAACGGACCCGAACGTATTGTGGATAATTCTCACGGCTTTTAAGGAAGTGCTTATAGGCGTTATAATAGGCGCCATGACGGGATTGCTTTTCTCCGCCCTGCAGCTTGGCGGCTATCTTGTGGATTATCAGATGGGTTTCAGCATGGTAAGCGTGATGGACCCTACCTCCAACGCTTCCGTATCGTTTACCGGGCAGGTTTATAATATTCTCGCCACCCTTATATATCTTGCCGTAAACGGTCATCATATATTTTTAAGGGCCGTGTCCCAGTCCTTCGAATTTCTTCCTCTGGCCGCCTTCCAGTTTAATCCGGAGGGTGTAATGTTCGTGATATCCACCTTTGCCAAGGTGTTTATAGTGGCCATGCAGATAACGGCTCCCGTTTTTATAGCCCTTATGATTACCAATGCCGTTATGGGCGTCATGGCAAGGCTTGTGCCCCAGATAAACCTTATGGTGGTGGGCTTTCCCGTAAAAATAGGCATAGGGGCCATAATGCTCATACTTAGCATGCAGTTTTTCTATATAGCCTTCGAAAAGGTAATGTTCGAATATTTCAGGCAGATAAAAAAGTTTTTCGAGATTATGGGCGTTTAGCCCAGGGGTATAAATGGCGGAAAACCAGGACGGAGCGGAAAAGTCCGAAGAGGCCACGGCCAAACGGAAGGAGGACACTCGCAAGGAAGGCAACGTTGCCAAAAGCATGGACCTTTCCTCCGGAGTGCTTCTCCTGGCCTCCATAGTGATACTTTATTACTACACTTCGTATTTCTTCGGCAATTTCGAGGAGCTTTTCAGAGAGATGTTCCAGTTTCACAAATTTACTGTGGATCAGGAATCGGCCCTGTTTCTCTATATGATGAGCCTTAAATTCATCGCCAAGGTGTCCCTGCCGTTTTTCGCCGCCATATTTGTTATCGCGGCCGCCATAAACGTTTTTCAGGTAGGTTTTCATATCTCCGGCAAGGCCATAGAGCCGAAATTCAGCAAGCTTAATTTTTTTACCAATTTTATGAAAACCTTTTTTAACAAGCGCAAGGTGGTCGACCTTATAAAGTCTCTTTTCAAGGTGTTCGTCCTTTCCGCCTATGCCTGGAGCATAGTTTCGGGAGAACTTGACGCCATAGTCCGCATGACGGACGCGGATATTATGGACCAGACCGTTTTTCTGGGAAAGCTGGTTTTCGAGATAGTTTTTAAAATAGGTATACTCGTCCTTTTTCTCGGCATTGCCGACTATATCTATCAGAAATGGCAGCACAACCAGGACATAAAAATGACGAAACAGGAAATAAAGGAAGAGTATAAGCAGATGGAGGGGGACCCTGTCATAAAAAACCGTATCCGTCAGGCCCAGAGGGAAGCCGCACGGCAGAGAATGATGGAGGAAGTGCCCAAATCCGACGTTGTAGTTACGAACCCCACTCACTACGCCGTTGCCATAAGGTACGATTTCGATAAGGACAGGGCGCCTAAGGTAGTCGCCAAAGGACAGAGGCTTATGGCCCTCAAAATAAAGGAGCTGGCCCGTATATCCGGCGTGAAGATACACGAAGACCCGCCCCTTGCCCGCACTCTTTTCAATTCTGTTGACATAGACGAGGAAATACCGGAAAATCTTTATAAAGCGTTAGCTCAAATATTAATGACCCTGGACAAATTCAAGCGCAGGCTTGGCGGTTAAAGGGTTTCGGAGAAGCGGTAAACTATGGCAGCGGAAGTACAGGCCAAGGCTCTCGGATTTTTGAAACAGGCTACCCGCCACACGGATATTGGCCTTGCGATAGGCGTTATGGGCATCCTTATAGTAATGGTTGTGCCCGTGCCTCCCATGCTGCTCGATATGCTCCTTACCGTAAGCATATCTGTAAGCGTTATAATACTTCTCGTGGCCCTTTACGCGGAAAGGCCCCTGGATTTTTCATCCTTTCCTTTCGTGCTTCTGCTTACGACCCTTTTCCGCCTTTCCCTTAACGTGGCCACGACGAGAACGATCCTCCTCCACGGCAACGAAGGCGTGGACGCTGCGGGCGAGGTTATCAGGGCTTTCGGCCAGTTCGTCGTGGGCGGCAATTTCGTCGTGGGTATTATCGTTTTTATCGTTCTCGTAATGATAAACTTTATGGTCATCACGAAAGGCTCCGGCAGGGTGGCGGAAGTGGCCGCAAGGTTTACTCTGGACGCTATGCCCGGCAAGCAGATGGCCATCGACGCGGACCTGAACGCCGGCATAATAGACGAGGACGAAGCCCGCAAGCGCCGTGAGGAAGTGCGCCGTGAGGCGGATTTCTACGGCTCCATGGACGGCGCCAGCAAGTTTGTGCGGGGCGACGCCGTGGCGGGCCTTATAATAACTGCCATAAACATTATCGGCGGCCTTCTCATAGGCGCCATACAGTACGGCATGAGCTTTTCTGACGCGGCCAAGGTATTTACCATCCTTACGATAGGCGACGGTCTCGTGAGCCAGATACCGGCTCTTATAATATCCACGTCCGCCGGTATTGTGGTGACCAGGGCGGGAAATTCCGGCTCTCTTGCCAAGCAGCTTGGCAGGCAGCTTTTTCCCCAGGCGCGGATACTTTTCATAACGGGAGGCATACTTCTCTTTTTCGCCATAATTCCCGGAATGCCTAAAATATCCTTTCTGTTTCTCGCCGCCGTATGTATCGGGGTAGGCTATCTTATGCGCCGCAAAGCGGGAACCGTTAAGGAGGACGCGGACGCTCCTGGCGAAAGCGGCCAGGAGGCGGAAAAGCCCGCCTCGCCGGAAGAGGAGGAAGTCAAAGACCTGCTTGAGATGGATACGATGGAGCTTGAGATAGGCTTCGGCATAATACCCCTTGTGGACGCGTCCCAGGGAGGCACCCTTCTTAACAGGATAAAATCCATAAGGCGGCAGATAGCCCTTGAAATGGGCTTTATAGTGCCTCCCGTCAGGATAAGGGACAATCTCCAGCTTGATTCGGATGAATATTCCGTGCTCATAAGGGGCGTAAGAAGCGCCAAAGGTTCCGTCATGCCTGACAGGTATATGGCGATGAACCCGGCCGGAGGTCTTGACGACGTGGAGGGCATAGATACGAAAGAGCCTGCTTTCGGTCTGCCCGCCAAGTGGGTGGACGAGCTGGAAAAGGAAAAGGCCGAGCTTGCCGGATACACCATAGTGGATCCGGCCACCATAATAGCGACCCACCTTACGGAGATAATAAAACGCAACGCCTACGAGCTGGTAGGCAGGCAGGAGACCCAGGAGCTGCTGGACAAACTGAAGGAAAAGCATCCCAAAATTGTGGAGGACCTGGTTCCCGGCGTTCTGGATTTAAGCATAGTGAACCGGGTGCTGCAGAACCTTTTGCGCGAAAAAGTGTCCATAAGGAATCTGCAGACTATCCTCGAAGCCCTTTCCACTTACGGGGCCATGAACAAGGATATAGAATACCTGTCCGAAAAGGCCCGTTACGCCCTGCGCAGGCAGATAACGGAAAGCCTTCTGGCCTCCGACGGAAAGCTGTACGTTTTCGCGCTGCCCCAGCAGATAGAGCAGCTTGTTGTAAAGAGCCTGCACCCTTCCGACGAAGGACGCGAGGTTGTGCTGGACCCGGCCGTGGCGAGAAAGGTCCTTACCGCTCTTATGGAAAAAACGGACGAAATCACGGCCAAGGGCATACCTCCCGTGCTTTTCGTATCCCAGCCCATAAGGTTCGCCATGAGGCGCTTCGTGGAGAAATACGCTCCCGCCCTCAATATTATAGCTCACACGGAAGTTTCCGACAGCGTGCAGATAGAATCCCTGGGCACTCTGGAAGTGGCCTAGGGCCCGCTTTTAGTGCCAAGGCGGGAGCCTTCGGTTTTTTAAGTTGTTGCAATAAAAATACTATTGGGATTATAATGTAAAACTCGGTTCGAGGCCCTGTTTTACTTGCGGAGAAACTGTATTTTATGAAAATGAAAAAATACGAAGTATCGGACATGAAGGAGGCGCTTAAGCTCATAAAGCAGGACTTGGGCCCTGACGCCGTTATCCTGTCCACCCGCAAGGTAATGAAAAGCAATAATTTCGGTCTTTTCGCGCGCCCCGTGCTTGAAGTGACGGCCGCCGTGGATTATAAGGCCCCTCAAAAGCCGCAGACTCCCAAGCGCAGGCCTCACGCCTCCGTTTCAGCTTTCGGGGAGGATAACGCCTACGCATCCCGTCTTCCTTCTTCATATACGCCTAAAACGAGGGCGGACCGGGTTCCGGCCGTAAAAAACTCCGGCCCTGTTCAGGAAAAAGCCCCCGCCTTTCCCTACGCGGATACGCCGGCCCTCGGGGGAACGCCCCGCTACGGCTACGGAGCTTACGAGGCAGGCGGCTTTGAGGAAGAAGAAAAGGAATACGTAGAGCTTGCTCCTGCGCCAGTGCGTTCTTCCGGCAGATACGAAGCGCCGGAAACGGCGGGCGCTCCTTACGCCGCTTACGTTCCGCCGGAGCCTAAAGCTGACGACAGTATGGAAAAGGTGGCCGCCGTAATCAGCTCCCTCGGGCTGGATAAATTTTCCGGCCTGTTAAGCGACATCGGCGATATAAAACGGCAGCTTTCGGAAATGAAATCTGGCATGACTGACAATATGGTAATAGACCTTCCGCCAAGGCTCAAGGATTTCCATACGCTGTTTATAAAGAACGGCGTCGACGACGTTCTTTCGTACCGTTTTCTCAAAAATCTTGAAAAACGGGTTTCCGGAAACCTTACGAACGCCCAGATACGCAGCGCGGCCGTGGATATGCTGTCTGATCTTATACTTACGGAGCCGGATTACTGCTCCGTTATGACTAAGCGCATAATAGCCTTCGCCGGGCCTACCGGGGTGGGCAAAACTACCACCATAGCGAAAATCGCCGCCAATATGGCGCTTAAATACGGCAAGAAAGTATGCCTTATAACCGTCGATAATTTCAGGATAGGGGCGGTCGAGCAGCTTAAGACCTACGCGGAGATAGTAAATTTGCCTCTTTATGTGGCCACCAGCCCGGAGGAGCTTAAGCGTATAATAATGGAGGTAAGAAACAGATACGACTGTGTGCTCCTCGATTCCATGGGGCGCAGCCAGTTCGACGCGGGCCAGATAAACAGTATGGGCGATTTTTTCAGGGCGGACGACTCTATCTCCGTGGCTCTGGTGCTTTCCCTCGCTTCCAATCATTCGGAGCTTTGCGACACGCTGGAAAGATACGCCGCTCTTTCCCCCGAATACCTTATATTTACGAAGCTCGACGAAACCCGGTATTTCGGGCCGCTGATAAATCTGCCTGTAAAAAAGAAGATACCGCTCCTGCTCGTAACCACCGGGCAAAACGTTCCCGACGACATGGAATCTCCGGATGGCAAGAAGATTGCTAAGAGAGTGTTGCAGGAAATTCCGACACTTTGGAGCGAAAAATGACAGATCAGGCTTACAGTTTAAGGAAGCGGGCGTGGGAATCCAACAGGCACAGCCACTATATTTCCGTTTCCAGCGGCAAGGGCGGCGTGGGCAAGACTAACTTTACGGTTAATATGGCCTGCCAGCTTGCTTCTATGGGGAAAAAAGTTCTCGTTTTCGACGCGGATCTGGGTTTGGCCAACGTGGATATAATGCTTTCCCTTTCCGTTACCGCCACGGTTAAAAAATATCTGGAAGGCAGGGCCGGAATAGACGATATACTTAAAAAAGACGTGTACGGCTTCGACGTTTTCCCCGCCTCCAGCGGTTTTATGGAGCTTGCGGTGCTGTCGGATGCCGAATATGAAAAGATATTCAATATTTTCATGCTTCTTGACGGCAAATACGACTATATAATCTTCGACACCGGAGCGGGCATCGCGGATTCCGTCGTCAGGTTCGCCAGCATCGCGGACACGGTCATAATAGTCACCCAGCCGGAGCCTACCGCCATAACAGACGCCTACGCTTTTATGAAGGTTGTCCGCCAGGCGTATAATATTAAAAAAATGAAGGTCGTCTTCAACCGGGTGGACGACGCCGCCAATTCCGACAACGTATATAAAAGCCTTAAAGGCGTGGCGGCCAAGTTTCTGGGCGTTGAGCTGGAGCTTCTGGGGCACCTGCGGGACGATAAGCTCGTGAGAAAGGCCATAAGAGCCCAGAAGCCCGTAAGCGTAATGGAGCCCAGGGCGCCTTTCTCTAAGGACGTGCAGGACTGCGTTAAGCGGCTCGTAGGGGTTCCCGTGGAAAAGCGCGCATCAAACGTTTACGACCTTTTTAAAGGGGTGTTCAGATGATTTCCTCTTTAAAATATATGCCCATACTGCTTGCGTCCGTCGTTACCACAGGGTCTTTCGTTTTCAAGGTGCTGGCCTTGGAACAACCTAAATTGACATATTTTCTCAGAGATATTATAGTATTTTTTATAGTTTATTACGTTACGAAAACTTTGGCCCATAATCTGGCGCGTATATTTAAAAATTACTGGAAGATACTTTGATGGCTCAGGAGGCGGAAATCTTGACGAAATTTACGGAAGAGGAAAAAAACGCCATAGTGGCGGAGTTTCTTCCGAAGATCAAGTCCTGGACGATTCGCCTCAAAGGCACCCTGCCAGACAGCGTGGAGGTGGACGACCTTTATTCCGCCGCATCCATAGGGCTTATAGAAGCCATGGAACGGTTCGATAAGAGCAGAAACGTCAGCTTCGGCACCTTTGCCGAAAGGCGCATAAAGGGGGCCATACTTGATTCCCTGCGCAATCTGGATTTTCTGCCCCGTAACGTAAGGACTAGGCTCAAGGCGCTTGAAGCCGCCGTTTCGGAGCTTTCCGGCAGGCTGGGAAGGCAGCCTACCGCCAGAGAGATAGTGGAAAACACCGGGTTCGACGAGGAGGACGTTTACAGGCTCCAGAGCCTGCGGGAAAACGATAAAATGCTTTCCCTCGACGAAACCGTAGGGGACGACGACGGCAACCTTATAGATTTGATACGCGCCTCCGACCTTACGCCGGAGGACGAGCTTATGAAAATAAAGCTTACCGAGCGGCTGGGAGCGGAGATAGACAAGCTTTCGGATAAGGAGCGGCAGGTCGTTTCCCTTTATTATTACGAAGAGCTTACCATGAAAGAGACCGCGGAGGTTCTGGGCATTACCGAATCCCGCGTTTCGCAGATACATACGGCAGCCATGCAAAAATTAAAAAGAAGGCTGAGGGACCTTTATGAATAAGACGAAAATTCTTGTAGTGGACGATTCCATTTTTATGCGCAGGGCCATTGAGAGCATACTCAAGGAAGAGCCCGACATGGAGGTTGTGGGCCTTGCCCGCAACGGAAAGGAAGCTCTTGAAATGGTGGAGAAATTTACTCCGGACGTTATAACGATGGATATCGAGATGCCCGTTATGGACGGCATTACCGCCCTTGAGCATATAATGAAGGAGCATCCGACGCCGGTCATAATGGTAAGCTCCCTTACGAAGGAAGGAGCGGACGCCACTCTGAAAGCCCTCGATATAGGCGCGGTTGATTTCATACCCAAGGATTCCTCTTTCGGCTCCAGCGCCGCCAATATCGAGTCGGAGCTTAAAGCAAAAATACGCAAGTTCGCTAAAAATAAAAGCATGATGAGGCTTCTTACTTCCAGAAAGTTCTCTCCCTCGTCCCCTTCCGGCGGCATTTACACAAGGCCTTCCGTAAAGCCCGTTTCCCAGCCTCTGCACGCGCCGGTGGGCAAAGGCGTTACAGACGGCACGAGGCATGTTACCGTCAATAAAAGCGGTGTTAAGAGAGTGGTGGCTCTGGGTACGTCCACGGGAGGGCCCCAGTCCCTCCAGAAGGTTATCCCCCTTCTGCCGGAGGATTTAAAGGTGCCGGTGGTAATTACCCAGCATATGCCTCCTAATTTTACACAGTCCCTGGCCGCAAGGCTTAATTCCCTTTCCAAAGTTACCGTTGTGGAAGCCCAGGGCAAGGAGAAGCTGGAGCCGGGAGTAGTTTACATAGCCAAGGGCGGCCTGCATCTGACCTTTAAAAAGGTAGGCCCCAGCGTATATACCGACCTGACGCCGGAGCCGTCAAACTGCTTCAACATACCAAGCGTGGACGTGATGGTCGATTCCATTACGGATATATACGGCAGCGAATGTCTGGGCGTGATAATGACCGGCATGGGCTCCGACGGCTGCAAGGGCCTTACCAAGCTGAAGCAGGCGGGCGGCACGATAATATCCCAGGACGAGCCCAGCTGTATAGTTTACGGAATGCCCAGGGCCGTTATAGAGGCGGGCGTGGCGGACGAAATAGTGCCCCTTGAAGAAATCGCCTCCCGCATAACGTATCACTGCAAATAAAGGCCCGGGGCTGCAAGGAGTTTTTATCAGATGGCAGATATTTTAAGCCAGGACGAGATCGACGCCTTATTGTCCACAGTTTCGGACGATTCCGTCGTTCCGTCCATGGATGGGAACGACGGCGATATTTCTCCCGATTTCGTTCCCAAAAAAATATCCGTATACGATTTCCGCCGTCCGGACAGGGTTTCCAAGGAACAGTTAAGGTCCATAAGGAACCTGCACGACAAGTTCGCCAGAAATTTTTCGTCCGACCTTTCCAGCTTTTTAAGGACTATTACGGACATATCCTTAGTCAGCGTGGACCAGATGACTTACGGCGAGTTTCTCATGTCCCTTCCGGACCCTACGAGCTTCAATATAATAAGTATGATACCACTCCAGGGCAACGCCGTTCTCGAGATAAATCCGTCGCTTATATTTCCGATAGTGGATAAACTTCTGGGAGGCCAGGGGCTGCCGCTTTTCCATGTGCGGGAGCTTACGCCTCTTGAGATGACTATAATAGACGGCATAATAACCCTTATACTTAAAGACCTTGAGGATGTGTGGAAGCAGATAGTGCCCAACGTCCGCTTCAAAAAGGAGCTGAGCGAAAACAGCCCCCACGTCATACAGATCGTGGCCCAGAACGAGGTAGTTGTACTGATAGTTTTCGAGGTTAAGTTCGGAGAGGCCACCGGCATGATGAACCTTTGCCTGCCCGCCCTGATACTTGAGCCTATCCTTAATAAAATAAGCTCTCAGGACTGGCTCATAGGGGCCAAAAAGGGACGTTCCGGCGAGTACGAGTCCCGCATACTGGAGCTTCTTGAAAATATCGACGTGCCACTTATTGTGGAGCTGGGCAGAACCAAGCTGAAAATAGGCGAGATACTCGACCTTAAGGAAAACGACACAATAATACTTAACAAAAAGGCCAAAAGGCCGCTGAACGTCTATGTCAGTAACAAGCATAAATTTTTCGGAGCCCTGGGAATACTGGGCATTAAAAAAGCCATAAAGATAACGAGGGCGACAACGGAGCAGGACGATGAGAGAACCGGTTAATTTTTCCAAACAGCCGCGTATGGAGACATTTTGCAAAATAGTGTCCGACACCTTCGCCAGCGCTTTGGGCGCCATAACCTCCCGCTCCGCCGAATCGCCTATGGTAGAGGCTTACAGCTGCGACTCCCACATGATGTTCGAGGCTTTTGCGGACCAGACGTTTATTTCCGCTTCGGAAACCAATACCGGTTTCGAGGCCGGTCTTTTTTTCAGGACGAGGGACATTACCATGCTGGCGGATTTTATGCTGGCAGGAGACGGGGAAAGCAAGGACGACCTTGACGAGGACGTGACCGACGCCGTAAAAGAGCTTGCTTCCCAGCTTCTGGGGGCCCTTAACGTGCCCGTGGAGGAGGCCCTAAAAAAGAAATTCGCCCTGAAGGTTGACGATATTACCAAAAATGTGTCATCATCCGTATTTCAGGCTTCCGAATATATGGTTATAGACTTTGCGGGCAGCGTCGCGGAACGTTCTGTAAATTTCAGATTTTTTATGGACGGGGAGCTTGCCGCTTATCTCGACGCTTCTTCGGAGCCGGATACGCCGTCCGAAAGCTCTCTTGCAGGGGAAGGCCAGCACCAGCATCAGCCTGTGACGGCTACGGGCAACCAGAACCTTGATCTGCTTCTGGATATAGATATCCCCGTAAGCGTGCGCATGGGAAGCGCCAAACTGTTCCTTAAAGATATCCTGGGCCTTGGGCCGGGAAATATCGTGGAGCTGGAGCAGAACGCTGACGAATCCATAGAGCTTGCCGTAAACGACAAGGTTATAGCGAGGGGCGAAGTCGTTATAGTGGACGGTTATTTCGGTTTCAGAATAAAGGAAATCGTAAGCAGGGCCGAACGGATTAAAAAATTAAAAGATTGACACTTTCGATAAAAATTTAATAATAATATAAGTATTACCTTTTGTGAGGAGCGGAGGATTCCATGGGATATGATCATGTAATCATTACGGTTGACGACTCGTCGACTATGCGCAGGATAATAAAAAACACCCTGCAGAAAATAGGCTTCGTGTCCATACTGGAGGCCGGCAACGGCATAGAGGCCCTTGAAGTAATGGCTAAAAATAAGGTCGATATGATCGTTACCGACTGGAATATGCCTGAAATGGACGGCCTGACTTTCGTGAAAACCGTCCGGCAGAAAGAGCAGTATAAGGATACTCCAATCCTTATGATAACTACCGAGGCGGCCAAGGAGGACATACTCACGGCCCTGAGAAGCGGCGTCAACAACTATGTGGTAAAGCCTTTCACTCCGGATACGCTGCAGGAAAAAGTATTTAAACTGCTGGATTTGTAACATGGGCGAATTTAAGGATTTAAACGAGCTTCTGAGCATCGCCCGCAATATCAACGAAGGCAAATACGATATAGTGGACGTTACCGTAGACCCGGAAAGCGAGCTCTACGATATAGCCCAGTATTTTAACGAATCGCTTAAAAAGCTCCAGACCGTTTCCACCGTTATGGACGGGACGGAGCTGCCCGCCTTCGAAAAGGTGCTCAGCGGCGTGATATCCGATTCCAAGCACGCTTCGGAGGATGTGCTTGCTTTCGTTGATAAGATAAATTTCAATATCGACGACATTAAGGAAAACCTCGACATGGTCAGGCAGTTCGCCTCGGCCGGGGATTTTGCCAGGGCTTCTGGCATGCTCGAAAGGCTGGAGGACGACGCCATAAGCGGGCAGGATATATGCTTCGATATCGTTTCCTCCCTCGAGTTTAAGGAAGCCACCAAGCAGAAGATAGACGAAAGCATAAAAGTGGTGAACACCCTTGAGGAACGTCTCGCCACTATTCTCATAAAGCTGGGCATAAAACAGAACGTTATAGACGTTGAAGTTTTGGATAAGATTAAAGACACTAAAGAAATCCTTCAGGATCAGGACCTTGTGGACCGTCTCCTGAAAGAATTCGGCGTATAGGCGGGGGCACCATGAATAACGACGATATGCAGGAACTTGTTCAGGATTTTTTGGTTGAGACGAACGAGATAATAGAAAATCTGGATCACGACCTTGTAGAGCTTGAAAACAGGCAGGACGATCTTGATCTTTTAAACAAGATATTCAGAGGCGCCCACACCATGAAAGGCTCGTCCTCGTTTTTGGGCTTCGACAAGCTTTCGGGGGTTACCCACCACGCGGAGGAAATACTCAACAAGCTCCGCAAAGGCGAGATCAGGGTAACGAGAGAAATAATGGACGTGCTTCTCGAATTCGTGGACGTTACCAAAAAGGTGGTTCAGGATATAGAAAACGGCACCGACACTACCGACACGAACGAAGTGATAAAGAAGCTCAAGCTGGCTAACGAAGGCAAGATCATATCTTCATCGCCTTCTTCCTCCGCGCCCGCCGCGAAAAAGGACGAGCCCTCCCAGGCTCCCAAAAGCCAGGGCGGCCAGGGGGCCAAAGCATCCACTCCCATGGAGCAGACTATACGGGTGGACGTTTCCCGTCTCGACGATCTGCTGAACATTATGGGGGAGCTTGTTCTTTCCAGAAATAGGCTTGCGCAGCTTGCTTCCGAGCTGGAAAATAAATTTGAAAACGAATACCTTATAGAGCAGCTTATGGAGGCCACTTCCCAGATCGGCATGAATACAACGGAACTCCAGCTTGCCATTATGAAAACGAGGATGATACCCATAGGCAAGGTGTTCAATAAGTTTCCCCGTATGGTAAGGGATATATCGAGAGACCAGAATAAAGAAATAGACCTTATAATCAGCGGCGAGGAAACGGAGCTTGACAAATCCGTCGTGGAGGAGATAGGCGACCCCCTTATCCACATGATAAGAAATTCCTGCGACCACGGCATAGAAAAGCCCGAGGTCAGGAAGGCTATGGGCAAGCCTGCGAAGGGAGAGGTGCTTCTTTCCGCCTATCACGAGGGCAACCATATAGTTATCGAGATAAAGGACGACGGAGCCGGAATGGACCCGGAAGCTATCAAGCGCAAGGCCGTTGAAAAAAGGGTCATAACCGCGGAAGAAGCCGCCGCCCTTGATAAAAACCAGGCCTACGCCCTTATATTCCGTCCCGGATTTTCCACCGCCGACAAGGTTACGAGCATATCCGGCCGCGGCGTTGGCATGGACGTGGTCCGCACCAATGTGGAAAAGCTTAACGGCATAATCACGATAGAAAGCGAAGTCGGCAAAGGGTCCACCTTTTATCTGAAGCTGCCCCTTACTCTTGCCATAATCCAGGCGCTGCTTGTGGAGGTTGCCAACGAGACCTTCGCCATACCCCTTGTTTCCGTTGTGGAAACCGTGCGCATATCCTCCAACGAAATACATTCTTTCGAAGGGCGGGAAGTGCTGAAGCTGCGGGACAGGGTCCTTTCCCTCGTGCGGCTTGACGAAGCTTTCGACCTGGAAGAAGACCCCAAAGACGATCTTTACGTGGTAGTCGTGGCTCTGGCCGAAAAACAGCTCGGCTTTATTGTGGACAAGCTCATCGGTCAGGAGGAAATAGTAATAAAATCTCTGGGCGAATATCTGGGCGGAAACCCGGGCGTTGCAGGGGCCACGATTACTGGCAACGGCCGCGTAAGGCTTATTATAGACGTGGCCGGCGTTATGGAGCTTGCCCAGAATATGCCCCGCCGCATGCGGAAGAAAGCCGCCGCAGTTTCCGGAGCCAAAGCTGCGGGCAAGAAAAGCAATACCGTTAAGGTTCTTGTATGCGACGATTCCGTAACTGACAGAAAGATAGCTAAAAAAATACTCGAAAGCTCCGGCTGGATAGAGGTTACGGAGGTTCCCTCCGCTAAGGACGCCATATCGACCCTTGAAAAGGACAACGATTTCGGCCTGCTCATATCCGATATAATGATGCCGGATATGGACGGCTTCCGTCTTGCCCGCACCATAAGGGAAAAAGGCATAGAAATACCCATAATCGCCGTTTCGGCCCGCACGGAGCCGTCGGACAGAAAGAAAATAAGCGCTTCCGGCATAAACGCCTTTGTCCTGAAGCCTCTGAACCAGCAGGCCATTATGGATAAAATCGATGAACTCGTTTCTCAGAAGAGCGTTAACGGCTAGTATTGTATTGGCCGTTGTTATATGTCTGGAAAGCCGGGCGGAGGCCAGGGTCTACGTTTATGAAGTAACCACGGCCTCCTCCCGGTTTCAGACGGCGTCTAAGCTGCCTCCCGACGCCTTTCTTATTTATAACGGCGGCCACGACGTTATACACGATCTAAAAGTCGTAGCAACCTATGCCGATAAAGACATGGCTCAGGCGTTGAAGGATTTTAACCTTGAGGAAAATAACAGCAATCTTCTTCTCTTTACTCCTGTTCCCGGCGATATTCCAAGAAAGCCCTATTACTGGTGGCGCTGAAAAAGCGTTTGCCGCCGAGGCGTATCCCGAAAGGGGCGTTTTTGCCGTTACCATCGAAAACAACACGTCGAAAGTAAGCACCGTAATGACCGTTTTTGCGAAAAACGAGCAGGACGCCCACGACCAGGTGGCTCTGAACGGCTGGACGGTTATAGAAGTGAAACGGCTTACGGAAAAAGACGTTAAGCGATTCGACCTTTCCGCCGATAGTATAAACAGCGTTACGCCGGGGCGCGTGCGCGTGGAATCCTCCCTTAAGGAGGGAGCCGGGCAGGCCCTGGGAGGCGGAAAGGACGGCACGGAAGATACGGCCGGATACCCGCCTATGCGGGGAGCTTCCGGCAGACAGGGAACGGACGTGGCCGATAATCTGGATATTCTGCCCACTTCGCCGGAGCTTGAATTTATCGGCGCCTATTATTTTGAGCTGGGCAATACGGAGCCTGCCGTGCATCCATTAAGCGAGGCAAGGCTTGCGGCCCTTGATAAGAACCGCTCTTACGTTATTTTCGGCCATGCGGACGAAGTCCCGGTAGGGGGGAACGCTCCCTACGGCAGCAATTACGAGCTTTCCTTTAAAAGGGCCCAGTTCGTGAAGGATATTATGGTGAAGGCCGGTATTCCCGCCGCTGGCATACGCGCGGTTGGCCTTGGCACGGGCTATCCGGTGGAGGAAAGCTCGCAAGGCGGCAATATGGCCAACAGGCGGGCGGAAATATACGTTTTCCGGGACGGGGCCCGGGGGCGGTAACGGGGTAATATGGATTCGGAAAGAAAGAGTAGATACGAGCAGCTTTATAATATCAAGCTCCCGGAGCTTTATTCCTTCGTTAACGAGGTAATGCAGGATTTCGGGTATTCCCTGCACCGCACCATAAAGGACCACGAAAGCCGCAGGCGTATAGAAAGCTGGGCCTATCAAAGCCGGGAAGACCAGTGCGGCCTTGTATGGATAGAGGTGGTAAAGCCGGGGGAAGCTCTCGACCCGTATCTTACCACGGACGTTCTGCGCACCATGAACGACGAAAACGTTACCAGGCTCTTTTTCTTTACCAACGGCCAGATGGCCGAGGACGAAAAGGAGATCCTGGAAGGCGCCAACCATTTCGTTTTCGGCACCGACGAGATAGTCGAAACCCTTATGGCCATAGATATGAAGCGCTCCATAAAGGTTATAAGGAAGCGCAAAAAGGTCAAGGTGCCCTCCGCCATAGTCCTTATTAAGAATTTTCTCAAAGTAAATAAAGGCGCCCGCAAGGAGGTAAAGCTGCGGACAAGCGCCGTTTCCGAGCTTGTGGCCCAGTACGTGCGCCTTATAAGGCGGATACTGGACGAAATAGACCGTATCCCCGATATTAACGACATACCTGCCGAAAGCCGCGAGAGGCTTAAAAAAATACAGTTCGACCTGCTGCCGGAGCTTATAAAGACCCCCGGATATATTTTTACAAGGCAGTTCGCACATCTGCGGAATTCCCTTTTCTCCCTGGTGGAATATACAATAGTGTATATCGGCAACGTTATCGAATACGAGGCCGAGGACGACCTGAAGAAAAACCGGGAGGTGATAGAGGAAATAATGCTCAGGCTTTCCGGCATAGACGATCAGGTTATGAACTACAAGTCCGACATGATGTTTTCGGCCGAGAAGCTATCCCTTAAAGTTATAATGTATTCCGCCGTTTTCGCTTTCGCCGCCCTTCTTATAATGATAGTCCTCAGGTTTTCGTAGTTTCCGTGTCTTTTTTATAATACTTGGTCTTGCAAATATCCGGCAACTTAATTATAAAATAATATGGATTTTGTTTGCATAAAGTTATGTGCTTTTCCGGCGGTATCATGTTAGAAGACAGTTCAAAAATCCTTAACGGGATAAACGCTTACGTATTCACGGTCGGAGGGGATTTCAGCCTTAAATTCTGCAACGGCCGCGTGCCTCTTATTTCCGGCCGCCATCCCGACGGGCTTTCCGATAAAAAATGCTATGAAGCCGTATTCGGCCTTAAATCTCCGTGCAGGGCGTGTCCCCTTGCCAGGGGAGCTTTCAACGGTTCCGAGAGCTTCGAGCAGGATACCGTCATATATACGGGAGAGCGCATGGTCTTCTGCGCTTCCCTTACCCGCATAGGCGAGGATCTTTACGCCGAAGTCCTTACGGATATTTCCAGTATGGCCAGGGAACATTCCGCCTCCGTACACGAATTTAAGAAAGCCCGGGCCGCCAACGTTATACTCTCCAACGACAAGGGAGTTCTCGAACGTCATAACAAATTTCTCGAAAAAGCCATAGACAGTATGTCTCAGGGGATAATGATAGTTTCTCCCGAATACGATATAGTAAACATCAATAAGACGCTGAAGGAGCTTTCCGTAGCCGGACGCAGCGATTTCGGCAATATAAAGTGCTATCAGGTGTACGGCTTCGACGCCCCCTGCGGGGACTGCCCCCAGCGCGACAGGTCCCTTGAAAAATCCCTACGCATGATGCACGGCAAGCATATGACGGTAATGTATTCGTCCTTCGACAGATATATAGTCGAAAGCCTGCGAGATACCACCCGGGAGATAAAGCTTATAGACGAAATACGGGAAAACCAGCTTGAAATAAGGGAAAAGCAGCGGCAGATGACCATACTCAACGCGGATCTTCTGCGTATGAACGAAAAACTCAAAAGCGCCCAGGCCGTTATAGACGACGAGCTGTGCCAGGTGGGGCAGATACAGGAGAGCCTGCTGCCGGAGAGCCTTCCCGATATAGACGGATACGATTTCGGCGCGGCCTATATCCCGGCCGAGCACGCAGGCGGCGACTATTACGACTGTATCAGGATGAGCAACAATTACTGGGGCTTTCTCGTGGCGGACGTTTCCGGCCACGGCACGCCGGCCGCGGTTATTATGGCCATAACGAGGGCTATAATGCGCTCCTACACTTTCGACGTGGTTTCATCCTCCGAGGCTCTGGCCATGGTAAACGACATACTGTGCGACAATATCCACACTAAAGATTTCGTCACCATGTTCTATACTGTGATGGACCCGTCGAGAGGCACTATGAACCTTGCTTCGGCGGGCCACAACCCGGTTCTGCTTTTCGACAGCTCTGAATTTCTGGTAAAGAAGATAACGGCGGGGGGCATGTTTCTGGGTACTTTTCAGGGGCTTGATTACGAGGAGAAGAAGCTGTCCCTGGATAAAGGCGATATATTCTTCATGTATACGGACGGCCTTGTGGAAGCCATGAACGGCAAGCGGGAGCAGTACGGGTACGACAGGCTGGTCTCCAAGCTGATGATGTTTTCAAGCTGCGCCTGCGACAGGATAATAGACGAGATCATGGCGGACGTCAGGGATTTCGCCGAAGGCAATAATTTTGAGGACGATATAACCATACTTGCTATTAAAAAGCTGTAACGGAGGTTTTAATGAATATTAAGAAAGTCGGTGAAAAAAACGTGGTTTATCTCGAAGGCGAGATAAACGCTCAGAGCGGAGCGGAAATCAAGCAGAAGGTTCTCGACCTGTTTTCTTCCAGCGGCGGCGTGGTGCTTTCCTTTAAAGGCGTCGTTTATATGAACAGCTCCGGCCTCAGGGAAATAATCGATCTGCTGAAAAACGCCACCAAGTCCAAAAAGGAGCTGAGCCTCTGCGAAATGTCGGCGGATATAAGGGAGATGTTTTCCTTTACCGGCCTTGACAGGGTATTTAAAATATTCGACACAGAAGCCAAAGCGCTGGGCTGATTTATTATGGGCGAACTGAAATACACTTTTAAGGACGGCCGTCTTAAAGTAGTGCTAGACGCGGATTTAAGCGCGGCGGATTTTGAAAAAATAGCCGGTCTCGCCGAAAAACTTGAGGGCGTTGATTATCTGGGCATAGATATGCACAACTGCGTTTATATACAGAGCAAGATGCTGGCGGAGCTTATCGCCCTGAAAAAGCTATCCATGGCTAAAAAATTCGATATAGCCCTGCTCAATATAAACGAAAATATTTCCCAGGTGCTTGAAATGTCCAGCCTCCTTTCGCTTTTCATTATCGAGGACGATTTTTCCGCCTTCAATATGGATGAGCTGTGCGAGCATTTTCTCGACCCGGTGGAGGCCCAGAACGTCTGCGACTATATGGCGGCCAACTACGACGATTCCGTAAGGGAAAAGCTGGAGGATATAATTAGATCCGACGATCCGGTCAAGGCGGAATACGCCATCCTTACCATGGGCCGGGCTCAGGATTTTGCCGGCATAGATATATTCCGCAAGGAGCTGGATAACCCGTCCCGCAACGTAAGGCTCGCGGCCATACTGGCTCTGGGCTGGCTGGGGGATACGGAGTCCAAGGAAAGGATATATTCGTTTCTTTCCGATAAGGACGCGGATATTGCGGAAGCGGCGGCCGCTTCCGTGGCCCTGCTTTCCGGCGACGGGGATTCGGAAAAATTATCGAAATATCTGGAAAACCCCGACGATCACGTCCGCAGAAGCGCGGTTCAGGCACTTTCCCTGATAAACGATGAAAATGGGTTCGCCTATATTAAGGAACGTTTCGGAAAAGAGACGGCGGAGCCCGTGCGGGTGGCGCTTACCCGCGCCGTATCGTCCTTCAATATGGAAGGGGCCAGGGAAATTTTAATAAAGCTTCTCGACGACCCGTCGATCGCCGTCAGGGAAGCGGCGGCCTCCGGCATAGTGCGGGTAGGGCCTAAAGACTATGCGGACGTTATCGCGGCAAAAGTTACCGACAAGGACAACTGGGTGGGCTTTTTCGCCGCCAAGGCCCTTGCGGGTATATGCGGCGAGGAAGTGTCCGAAAAGCTCCGTTCGGCTTATCCAGTCGTGGAGCAGAACGTAAAGCTTGCCATAATAGAAGTCCTTGGCAAATGCCGGGCGGACGTTTCCGGTTTCCTTATGGAAAGGATAGGGGACGAAAACGAGGATATAAGAAAAGAAGCCCTTAACGCTCTGGACGTTTCAGGCTCTCCCAAGGCTATCGAGGTTGCTTTAAAGCTCTACGATAAGGACGAGAGCTGGCTTGTGCGCTATAAAGCCGTGGAGATGATAGCGGCCGGAAAGCCCGCCGGCTACAGGGAGCTTCTTAAAAAGCGGATAGCGTCGGAAGAAAACCGCTACGTCAGGGAAAAGCTCCTGGGAGCGGTTGGAGAATAGTATGCTTATAAACACAGTTAAACTTACCGACGCCGAGTTCGTCGAGCTTAAGGACATAATTTATAAAAACTCCGGCATACTTTTTACAGAAAATAAAAAGTACCTGATAGAGAACAGGCTGTCGAAAAGGCTTTCCGAGCTTAACTTCACGTCCTTCAAGGATTATATATACTACCTTAAATACGACGTGAGAAAGCGCATGGAAATGGATACCATGATAAACCTGATAACCATCAACGAAACCTATTTCCTCCGGGAAAGGGGCCAGATGGATTATCTTGTGAACACCATAATACCGGATTTCATAAAAGCCGGAAAACGCAGCGTAAAGATATGGTCCGTTCCCTGCTCAACGGGGGAGGAGCCTTATTCCATAGCCATACTGCTTATGAACGCCGGGCTTTATAACAAAATAAACATAGATATTATGGCTACTGATATAAATTCCGACGTTGTGGCAATAGCCAAAAGGGGCGAGTATCACAGCGCGTCTTTCAGGGGCGTTCCTTCGGATTTCATATCGAAAAATTTCAGGCAGGAAGGGCAAAGCTACTTTATAAAAGACGAAATAAAGAATAAAATACGCTTTAATACCGGAAATATAACTTCGCCGACTGTTTCCATGATCGCAGGCAGGATGGACGTTATATTCTGCCGCAACGTGCTTATATATTTCGATATGGACGGCAAGAAGAAGGCTGTGGACATGTTCCACAAAACGCTTAACGACCCGGGGTATCTCTGTTTGGGCCATTCGGAGACTTTGAACAAGCTTTCCGACGATTTTACCATGAAAAATTTCGGCACCGGTATCCTTTATATGAAAAAGTAACCGGTTTTTAAGGAGGCGTTTATGGCAGGCTCTTACGATATTTCCACCGTGGTATCCAGAAGCTACATACCGGAACAGCTCCAGGATAATATGCAGAAGGGCGCTGAAAATAAAAACGCTTTCTTTATGGCCGAATTCCGTAAGGATTCGGACAGAAAAGGCAAAACCGTGCAGAAAGCCGAAGGGGCGGAGAACCCCGCAATAACGGAAAACGCCGTCAAAAGGGAAGACGAGCGGAAAAAACGCGGACGCCGCCGGGAGAAAGGCTCAAACGGCGGGCGCAGCGGCGGCAAACGCTCCTCCGGGGTAGATTTTACCGTATGAAGTCCGTTTCAACCCGCGCCCGCGTATCGCTTTTTTTCCAGGACGACATAAAAACCTTTCCCGCGCTTACCCTTGAGCCGGAGGGGCCTCTCCTTAAAGTTCCGGAGCGTTTTTTTTCCTATCTCGGCCTTGAGGAAAAAACGGAGGTCGAATATTTCGATGCGGGCGGCAGGAAAAGCTGCGCCGCTGAAATAGTTTCCTCCGACGGGCGCAGCGTGCTTTTCCGCCTTGCGGGCGAGCCGGAGGCGCTGAAAGATCCCCTTTATCACAGCGTGGATTATAAAGGTTTTTTTACCGTGGCGCCTGTGGAGGATGGGAAGGAAATAGAATTTTCCGCCATGGCGGAGCGCATTAATTCGGCGGAAAAGAACGATTTGGGCAGAAAGCTGCGGGAAGCTATCGCCGGAGGCTCCGAGGACGGGGAAATGCTTGGGTTTTTATCCGATATAAACGCCAAGCTGGACAGGATACTTGCTATCCTCAATCCGGAGCCTGGCGTGCCCGGCTCCTTTTCCGTAAGGGGGGTGTCCGTGTCCGGAGGCGGCTTTTCCTTTTACAGCGAAAAAGCTCCGGCTTCCGGAAAGATTTTTGCCACGGCTCTGCTGGAAGGGGCGGGAAGGCGGGTAAGGTTCGCTTCCCTGTGTTCTTTAAACAGGGTTTCGGGCGATATATGGCGGGCCTGCTTCATAGACCCGGATGAAACTGCCAGAGACGAGATAGTCCGGTTCGTGTTTGCGAAGGAAAGGGAAATTTTAAAAGAGGCGCGTTTGTAATATGGGCACCACCACGCTTATGCTTTTGGGGTATATCCTCGTTTTTATCCTTATAATACTTATCATAAGCCTTATTATGCGCATAAGGAGCATAGAGAAAAGGCTCGTGAATTTTACCCCTACGGAAGCCTATACAATAATGGAAACCATGAGGGACATGGTTATAGAAAGCGAGCGGGTGGCGGATAAGCTGGACGCGGCGATAAGGGACAGGGAGGCCGTTCTGGAGGACCTTTCCTACCTTACGGACGAAAAACTTGCCCGCCTGGACGGTATTCTGGAAAAAAACGCGGAAGAAAAGGATAAAAAATCCATGATACTGGCCCTTCACAGGGAGGGGCTGGAGGAAACGGAGATAGCCCGCAGGATGGGCATATCCGTTACGGAAGTGCGTATAGCGGTAAACCTTTCCGCAGGGAGACGCTGAAGTGGAGGTGGAGCCTCCCGGCCTGCCGGTAAAAGGCGGAGCGAGGCCCCTTTCTCCCGGGGACAGGGTTACGGCGTCCGTAATTTCATCTGACGGAAAGGGCGGCCTTATTTTAAACGTAAGGGGCGTTAAAACGGCGGCTTTCGCCGAGGGGGCCGCGTCTCCGGGAAAGTCAGTCAGGGTGGAGGTCCTGCAAACAGAGCCGGAGCTTAAGGTAAGGATTCTGCCGGAAAATCCGTCTTCACGGCAGGCGGCGCGTTCAGGCCCTGTGGCCGCGCTTATTTCGGAATCGGCGGAGAGGGAAGCCCTTTCCGGCATGAAATCCGGCGGTGCGAAAATTTTTAAGGACGCTGTGCCGCTGCTTGCCAGAGAGGCCGCCTCCTTCAGCCAGAAAGAGGTTGCAGATATTCTTAAAAACCTGGGCGGGGCTAGAATTTCCGCCTTTCTGCCGGAGGAGATAAAAAAGGCTGTCAGGGACGGCGGCAATTTTTTTGAAAACAAGCTCCTTAAAGGCATTTCGCCCGAAAAAGACGCCAAGGCTCTGGCTTACGCTTCCGGAAACGACGCGGCCAGAGGCGCGGTAACCAAAATGCAGATAGCTAATATTCTGATGAACGCCGATATTTTCACCTTTTTCGACGGAGACGACGAGCTTGATTTCGATAACGGGGTTATGAGGTTCAGGAAAACGCCTTCGGGGGATATGAGCCTTTATATGAAGGTGGATTTTACACATCTGGGCGAAACGGTTATTTCTTTCGCCAAAGCTCCGGAATCCTGCTACTACGTTACCGTAAGGACAGAAAAGGATATTTCCGGGGATTTGGCTTCCGTTAATATTCCCGGGCTTTTTATCCGGTGGGCCCGTCTGGGGCCGAAGGACTGCTCTTTTTTTGAAATAAAGCCCGGAGATTTCTCTCTTTTAGATAATTTCGACCTGAAAGCGTAGCGATTCGCGTTTGGATCAAGGTTTAATCCGGTATTTCCGCCGGCAGCCAAATACGTTCTTGCGGAAGGGCGGGGAAAAGGCTATTCTGCCTTAGCAAAAAGATTTAAGGAAAAAATATGGTCAAACATTCCAAGACAAAACTCGTATGTACTATCGGCCCTGTTTCAAACAGCAGGGAAATGATTAAAAAAATGATTGAAAACGGCATGAACGTAGCGCGCCTTAATTTCTCCCACGGTAACCACGACACCCACCGGGCCACTATACGCCTGGTGCGGGAGGTGGCCGCCGAGCTTGGGGTTTACGTAGGCATACTGCAGGATCTGTGCGGCCCGAAAATAAGGCTGGGCAGGCTTCCGGACGAAGGCGTGCGTCTTATAGACGGCCAGGAGGCGGTTCTTGCCGCTTCCGACGACGACTGTTCCGGCTGTATCCCCGTGGATTATCCCGGCATATACAACGAAGTAAAGGAAGGCGAGCGCATACTGATAGCCGACGGCATGATGGAGCTTGCCGTAAACCGCGTGGAAGGCCGCAGGATATATTGCAGGGTCGTTACAGGCGGCATAGCCTTTACGAGAAAGGGCGTTAATATGCCTCAGTCGAAGCTGCAGGTGTCCGCTTTCAGCGAGAAGGACAGGGCGGACCTTCTTATGGGGCTTGAAGAGGAAGTGGATTTTGTCGCCATGTCTTTCGTACGCAGCGTTAAAGACCTTGACGAAATAAAAAAGGTAATTTCAGGAAGCCGGAACGCGCCTAAACTCATCGCAAAAATAGAAAAGCCTCAGGCGGTGGAAAACCTTGATGAGATCCTCGAAGCGGTGGACGGCGTAATGGTGGCAAGAGGCGACCTGGGGGTCGAGATGCCTCTGGAGCAGATACCCCACGTGCAGAAAAGGATAATAAAGGCGGCCCGTATGGCCGGCCGTATGGTGATAACGGCCACCCAGATGCTTGCCAGCATGGTGGCTTCTCCCAGACCTACCAGAGGGGAAACCACCGACGTGGCCAACGCCGTTCTGGACGGCACGGACGCCCTTATGCTCTCCGACGAAACGGCTAACGGCCGTTATCCCGATCTGGCGGTGGAGACGCTTTCGAAAATAGCCAGGGCGGCGGAGCCTTACGCCATGTCCTCCTTAAGCCTCGACAGCGTTGATTCTTACGGCGCTTCCTCCTTTACAAGAGCCATAGGCCGGGCGGCCTGCTGGCTGGCCAAGGACATCAATGCGGCCGCCGTCGTTTGCTTTACCACTTCCGGATACGCGGCTTACAGCATATCCATGTTCAGGCCGGACTGCAAAATACTGGCCGTTACCCTCACTAAAAGCGTATGCCGCAAAATGAGCCTTATCTGGGGCGCTACGGCCGTTCTCGGCAAAGGCGTTACGGATACGGACACCTTAATAGCGGAGGCCAGGCTCAAGGCAAAAGAAGCCGGGGTGGCGAAGGCCGGGGATAAAATAATAGTTACCGCCGGGCTGCCTTTCGGCCTTACCAGCACCACAAGTTTTTTAAGGATAATAGAAGTCGACTGACGTCTTTTAACTCCGCCCGCCCGCCGGGCGGTTTCTTTTTCCGGCGAATCGCCCTAACTTCATACGGTTAAAGTTCTTTATTTATAAATCCCGGCTTATTGGGTTGCCAAGGCTTCTTTCGCGGCTGTATAAATGACCGTGGGCTTTCGGGGCCTTGTCCGGCGGTAGCGTTCCCCCGGCCTTGTTCCCTTGCCCGGCTAAAGGTTTTTTTACTGGAGGCATACTAATATGCGTGATTTTAAAGGCATTGCCGATACATGGTTCGACGTTGTGATAATAGGCGGCGGGGTTACAGGGGCCGGTATACTGCGGGATCTTTCCATGCGGGGTCTGAAAACAGTCCTTTTTGAAAAAAGTGACCTTGCGTCCGGCACGTCCTCCCGTTTTCACGGTCTTCTGCACAGCGGAGCCAGATACGCTGTTACGGACCCGGAAGCCGCGGCCGAATGCGCCTCCGAAAACGCCGTGCTGAACCGTATAGCAAAATATGCCGTAGAGCCTTCTGGCGGTATGTTCGTCCGCACTAAAAACGACGACAGGGATTTTGAGGAGCGCTGGAAAGAGGGCTGTTCCGCTTCCGGCGTTTTTTTCGAGCGGATATCGGCCGGAGAAGCCAGGGAAATGGAGCCGGGGCTTACCTCCGACACGGAATCGGCCTATCTTGTTAAGGACTGCGCCGTCGACGGCTTCCGCCTGGTATGGCAGAACGTGCTTTCCGCCGGCTTTTACGGCGGCGATTTCCGCACCTACGCCGAAGTTGCCTGTATAGAACATTCGGGAGGCAAGGTAACGGGCGTAAGGGTAAGGGACGCCGTTTCCGGGGAGGAAATATCCGTTCCCTGCGGCTGCGTGGTAAACGCCACCGGCCCGTGGTCCGCACATACTGCAAAACTCGTGGGGGCCCATATCGGCATAAAGCCGGACAAAGGGGCGCTGCTGGCCTTCAACCACCGTTTCTGCAGCCGGGTGGTAAACAGGCTCCGCATGCCTTCCGACGGGGATATATTCGTTCCCCACGGCTCCGTAACTATTTTCGGCACCACGTCATCCGACGCTTCCGGGCCGGACGATTCGCAGCCCTCCGACGCTGAGGCGCGCTATCTTGCCGGGCTTGCGGGAGAGATATTTCCCGAGATAGAAAGCCACAGGATATTAAGGGCTTTTGCCGGAACGAGGCCGCTGATAGACCTGGATCACGCTCATCTGGGCAGGGACGCTTCCCGTAATTTTATTATAACTGACCATGAAAAGGACGGGCTTTCCGGCTTTATAACCATATTCGGTGGCAAATTGACGACTTACAGGCTTATGGCGGAGAAAATATCCGATATTGTGTGCGGCAAATTTTTTATTACGAAAAAATGCCGCACGGCGGAGGAGGAGCTTCTTCCTTCCATGAGCCAGAGCCTTGCTGACAGAGCTAAAAAAGTGTTCCCGCCTTCGGGGGCGGAGCTTATTTACGCAAGGCTCGGCCCTCTTTTTGAAACCGCCCTGAAAAAAGCCGAGGCGGACCCCCGCAGAAGGGAGCTTTTATGCGAATGCGAATTCGTTACGCTGGCCGAATACGAGACCGCGGCCGCCCTGGATACCAGCGTGAGCCTTTCCGATATCCGCCGCAGAACACGCATGGGCATGGGAACGTGCCAGGGCTCCTTCTGCGGTTTCAGGGCCCTGGTCTCCGTGTTCGGCATGGGCCTTAACAGGGAGCGCGGCGGGGCGGAGATTCTGCTACCTTTTCTGAACGAAAGGTGGAAAGGGATGAAGCCCGCCATGTGGGGGCTTCAGATGCCGGAGGCGGAGCTTATGAAGAATATATATTCGTCCTCCCTAAATATTTCCGGAGGTCAGCCCGAATGAACGGTAAAATTTATGACAATATAGTTATCGGAGCCGGTATGGCCGGGCTTCTTAACGCGGTCTTTTCGGCTTCCTCCGGCAAAAGCGTAAAGCTGATAACGGCCGGGGCCGGTTCTCTTACGATAGGGAGCGGCCTGATAGACCTGCTGGGATACAGCACGGTTGGAGGCATACTGAAAGATCCTTTCGACGGTTTTTCTACCCTTGAGGCGGGGCACCCTTACCTGAAGTGCGGCCGCGCTGCGATAGATAAAGCCGTGAGGGCGTTTCTCGATATCTGCGATAAGCGCGGCTTTCCCTATCTTCCCGCCAATGGCTGCAGGTTTGTCCCTACGGCTATGGGTAGGCTTAAGCCCAGCTTTCTCGTGCCGCCCTCCATGGATATGGAAAGCCTGCGCGGAGCGGAGACCGTTTACGTTGCGGGCGTCGACGGGATGAAAGATTTCAGCCCGGAAATAATATGCGGCGCCTTTTCTTCCATGGAGTATTTTAAGTGCAAGCGCTTCGAGCCTTTGAGCGTATCTCTGCCCGAGCTTGGCGCGGCGGGCTTCGGCTCTATGGAGGCGGCCCGCTTTATGGATTCGGAGGAGGGCTGTTCCGCCTTTATAGACCGCCTTAAAGGAAAAATAAATACCGGCTGCGGCATGATCATTCCTCCTATTCTCGGAAGCAAGCCCGGCCTGTGGGTTTACGAGCGGGTAAAATCAGAGCTTAACGCGGAGATATGCGAAAGCGCTGTCATTCCTCCCGCGGTTACGGGGTACCGCCTGCGCTCCATGCTTATGGGGTTTCTCGGCGATTTGGGCGTGGAGCTTGCCGAAAACGCGCGGGTAATTTCCGCCGAAGTGAAAAACGGAAGATGTATTTCCGTCAGTACGGCTGGGCCGGGCGGAGTGAAAAGCCACCGGGCCGATAATTTTACCGTGGCTTCCGGCGGGTTTTACGGCGGCGGGTTAACGTCCGCCGCGGGCAGAGTCTGGGAGAGCGTTTTCGGCCTTCCGGTCAAAACGCCGGACGGCTGGGCTTCGGCGGATTTTTCGGAACGGCAGAATTATTCCGGATTCGGCGTTTCCGTAAACGACAGGCTGAACGCCTGCGACATATTGGGAAAGCCCGTATATGAAAACGTTTACTTCGCCGGACGGATAATAGCCGGGGCGGACAGCCCCTACGAGCATTCCGGCAACGGCGTTGCTCTGGCCACATCATATCTTGCGGCTTCCCTTTTATAGGCGTATAAGAAGGCATGCCGCCGATAAAAAAAGAAATCAACCCGGATCTGTGCACCGGATGCTCCGCCTGCACCGTGTCGTGTCCTGTGGCGCAGGCCGCCCCGGAATTTCCCGGTCCTAAAATAGCCGGGCCCGTTTCGGAGCGTTTCCGGCTTTCGGGCGTTGCCGGTGCGGAGCGGATTTCTTATTGCTCCAACTGTAAAAACTGCGATATAGCCTGTCCCAGAGGCGTGCCGGTATCTCTTATGACCATGGCGGCTTTAAACGGGCAGGACAACGGGATAAGGCCGTCTTTAAATAACCTTATTCTCGCAAACGGCCCCGCTATGGCGCGCGTTGCCGGTATATTTCCCCATTTTCTCGTGAAATTTGCCATGGAATCCCGTCTTTCAAGGCTGATTCTCGACGGCCTTGGAATAGATAAACGCTCTCCGCTGCCCGTTTTTGCCGGGGAGTATTTTCCCGACGTTTTTAAAAAACGCAAAAAATTCAAATCGGATAAAAAGGTCGTGCTTTTTTCCGGCTGTTTCATAAATTTTTACGACCCGGAAACGGGGACGGATTTCGTCGATATACTTGAAAAAGCCGGTTATGAGGTTATCCTGCCGGAAGGCCTTGTATGCTGCGGCCTTCCGATGGCGGCAAACGGGTTTGCCGGCAAAGCCGCGAAAAACGCCGCCGTGAATTACGGCATCCTGAAAAAATACTGCGGCGAGGGAATACCCGTTACTGCCCTGTGCCCCTCCTGCGCCCTTATGCTTACGCGGGAGTACGGCGAAATGTTTCCGGAGGCGGTTTCCGGAGAGCCTCTTGCCGTCGCGGACGCATGCTCCTTTATAGCCTCGCTTATGGAAAAGGGGGAGCTTGAAGCGCGCGAAGGAAATATCGGCGGTATGAGCTTCATATATCACGCTCCGTGCCATTTGAGGGCCGCAGGAGACGGGCTTCCCGGATACGAGCTGCTGAAGCGGCTCGCGGGAGACGCGGTAAAGAACGCTTCCGCCGGGTGCTGCGGCATCGCGGGCAGCTACGGCTTTAAAAAGGGCAAATATGAGATTGGTATAAAAGTTGGCCGCGCCCTGTTCGACGAGGTTAAAAAAAGCGGCGCCTCTTTAGCCGTTTCCGAGTGCGGCACCTGCCGCGTTCAGATAACCGGCGGCACCGGAGTCAGGGCCGCGCATCCCGTTTCAGTCGTAAAAAAGTTTACGGTCTTAAGCGGATTTACGCGTTAATTTATCCTTTCCCGCCGGAAAATTTCCGATTTATAAGTACCGGCCGTTTCCGTTATCCGTTTTTCCCCGGCGGCGGCTTTTCCGCATATAATGTGCATGGGAGCCCGGAGCGCTTTTTTCATCCTTACTGATAGGATACGCTCCTCTTTTCTGATTTTTGAAAAAGAACGCGCGAGGAAGCAGGCGGCTGAAAATGCGGATACGAGCAGAACCGCGTGCAGAGGCCGCGCTCCGCCCAGCGCCCGCGCCGTTAAAGCCGCGGCTGTAAAAAGGCACGGCAGAAAAACGCAGTTGAAAAGGATAATATCTTTTTTCCCTGCGATGGCCCTGTCCGTCCGTTCGATATTTCTCAACGATTTGTATGCCGACCGCAAATGTTTTTGTGTCCGGCTTTCTTCATCAATATTCATCGCAACCTGCTCGGACGTTTATATACAAGGTTTTTTATTAATTTTAAGGATACATTTCATTCAACGTGATTGCAATAAATATTCGTGCTCTATAAGTTTATTAACATTAAGACAATAATTCTTTTTTCCTTATAATTAATAATTGTTGTTTTATTTCTAAAAAAATGGTATTTAAAAAATAATTGGATTTCAGCCGCCTATCGCTTGCTTAGCAGGGGTTACGCAAAGTTGAATTCCGGTTTGACTTTTTGTCCTTTTTATTTTTAAACCGGCTGTTTTCGTGACCGGCAGCTTTCTTCGCGGTATTGTTCGCCGCGGAAGCCCGCCGTACGCGGCCCGAACGAAGTGGGGATTTTAACCGATTTTCCCATGTTTTGCCGCGTTCTGAAGCTGAAAAAAGCTCCTGTTTTGCGAACGCGCCGTTCTTTCTGGCCGTATCAGCGGCCTTTTCGAAATAAGCCCGTATCCAAGGGGCCGGAGGATCGGGCGTGGCTGCCGTTTGAGCTTGGGCTCTTCCGGTGGGCCGGGGGGGGGACATTGTCCATGCCGCCGGTCGGGTAACTTTCATGATTAGTCATGTACTTAAAAAGCGTCTCCGAAATGGTTTAGGGGCGCTAACATCTTGTGCGAACGCACCAGGGGGTTTGTATGATTGAACGAAGCTTGTTAACTGCCGGATTATCCCGGCGGGATTTCATGAAGGCGGTTACCACAGCCACCGCCGTTATGGGATTGCCTCTGGCGATGGCCGAGCAGGTCGTCGCGGCGGCCGAAAAGCCCGATAACCGCCCGCCGGTAATCTGGCTGCATTTTCAGGAATGCACCGGCTGTTCCGAAGCCCTTTTACGCGCCAATCACCCGGGGATAGCGGAAGTTATTCTCGAACTCATCAACCTCGAATATCAGGAAACTCTTATGGCGGGAGCCGGACATCAGGCCGAAGCAAGCCTTGAAAACGCCATTAAAAAATACGCCGGAAAATATATACTCATAGTGGAAGGCTCCATACCGAAGCTGGATAACGGCGTATGCTGCCAGATAGGCGGCAAGACCGCTATGGAATCCTTCAAGCACGCCGCCGAAAACGCGGCTTACGTCATCAACCTGGGCGCCTGCGCCTGCAACGGCGGTATCGTGGCCATAGAGCCGAACCCCACCCAGGCTTTCGGCGCTCCCGAGTTTATGCCGGAAGGCAAGCCTTACATAAACCTGCCCGGCTGCCCTCCCAACCCGTATAACCTTCTCAGCGTAGTGCTTTATCTCCTTACTTTCGGCGCGCTGCCCGAGCTGGACGCTCAGAACCGTCCTCTTTTCGCTTACGGCCGCCTTATCCACGAACACTGCGAACGCCGCCCTCATTTCGACGCCGGCCGTTTTGTAAGGGAGTTCGGCAGCGAGGAGCACAAGCTGGGCTACTGCCTCTATCACATGGGATGCAAAGGCCCCGAAACTTACGCCAACTGCTCCATAATACACTTTAACGACGGCGCGGCCTGGCCCATAGGCACCGGATGCCCCTGCATAGGATGCACCGAGGGAAGCGTTCTGTTCAAAAACAGCCTCTATTCCCTTGCTACCGTGGCTCAGCCCACGCCTAACGCCAACGTTCCCACCGCGTCTCCTGAAGGCTTGGGACAGGGCGCTACACCGACCCAGACCGCGTTTGTCGGAGCCGCCGTAGGTCTTGCCGTGGGAGCGGGAGCGGTGTACGCGGCCAGACTGCCGAAGGAGCCAGAGGATGAAAACAAATAGACGAGATTTTTTAAAACTTGCGGCTTTAGGAGCCGCCGGAGCCGGAACCGCCGGCGCGCTGACGGCCGAAGCGGAAGCGTCGTCGGCTCCCGCGGAGTTCGGGCCGGACGTAATGGCCAAATTTTACGACTCCACAAAATGCATAGGCTGCCAGTCCTGCGTTGTGGCCTGCTACAACACCAACTTCAGGGACAGGGCCAAATATGTGGACGAATACCTGCCGCCCGAGGAGCAGAATTTCATAGAGAAGGAAGACCTGCTTCCGAAGCTCGCTCCGCAGGACGAATTTACTCCGGATAAGCCCTGGCTTAACGTTGTTACCAACGACTACCGTTTCCGCACCGTCATTCAGAAATATGTCGACGAAAACGGCAAGCCCCATTTCATAAAGCACAACTGCATGCACTGCAAAAAGCCCGGCTGCGTTTCCGCCTGCCCGGTAAGCGCTTTGCAGAAAGACCCTGTTTCCGGTATCGTTACCTACGACGCCGGAAGGTGCGTCGGCTGCCGTTACTGTCAGATGGCCTGCCCCTTCAACATTCCGAAGTTCGAATGGTCCAGGGCCGTGCCCAAGATAGTTAAGTGCGATATGTGCTGGTCTACTTTGGGTAAAAACGGCGTTCCCACGGAAACCGCCTGCGCCAAGGTATGCCCCGCTTCCGCCGTCGTTTACGGCAAGCGCTCCGACCATCTGGCCGAGGCTAAAAAGCGCATCGCCGAAAACCCCGGCAAATATTACAACGACTCCGTACTGGGAGAAACCATTTACGGCGGTACGGACGAAATATACCTCGCCGCGGTGGATTATAAAAAGCTCGGTTTCCCTACCGATAAGATAGCCGATTATTCCTACGCGGAAAAATCGGAAGGGCTCCAGCATACCCTTTATAAATGGGGCATAGCTCCCATCGCCCTTTATACCGCCCTTGCCATAGTCGGTTACCGCAACAACAAAAAACACCACAGCGATGAAGGGGAGGATAAATAAATGAGTCACGAAAAAGAATACGCCGTTCACAGGGCGCCGATATTCACCCCTACTTTTTTCGTAGTGCTGCTGATAGTCCTTATCGGCTTTGCCATAATAGCTTACCGCTACTGGATGGGAGTCGGCGCTGTTTCCAACCTGTCCGACGGCTGGCCGTGGGGTATCTGGCTCGCCTACGACGTGGCGGTCGGTTCCGCAATAGCCTGCGGAGGCTACGTTCTGGCCATTACCGTTTATATAATGAACAAATTTAAATACCACCCCATGATACGCTCCGCCGTGCTTGCCAGTATGTTCGGCTACGCGCTGGCCGGTTTTTCCGTTATCGTGGACATAGGCCGCTACTGGAACGCTTACGGTTTTTTCGTTCCTTCCAGGTGGCAGCCCAACTCGGTAATGTTCGAAGTGGCCCTCTGTATTATGGCTTATACCCTTATCCTTGTTATAGAGTTCCTGCCTTCCGTTTTCGAAAGGCTGGGAGAGCTTGACAAATGGCCTAAGCTGGCGAAATTCTCCAGGGCCGTTTATAAAGCCCTCGATAAGGTGCTTATATTCATAATAGCTCTGGGCGTTACCCTGCCTACCATGCACCAGTCGTCTCTTGGCTCCCTTTACATAGTAATGGGGTACAAGCTCAACGCTCTGTGGCAGACTATGTTCCTTCCGCTGCTCTTTCTCGGCAACGCCGTTCTTATGGGCTTTTCCATAGTTGCTTTCGAAACGGTGCTTTCGGCAAGGCAGCTTAAAAGGCCTTTCGAGAAGGAGATAGTGTCTCTTTCAAGGGTGATCCCCTATGTGGTGGCCTTCTGGATAATAGTAAGGTTTATCAGCGTTACCGTTTCCGGAGCCTGGGGAGAGGCTTTCAGCATGAGCTGGCTTTCCCTTTATTTCTGGCTTGAGATAATACTCATCGCCATAGCCGGGTATATTATATTCGCAACGGAATACGGCAAAAGCCAGAGCGGCCTTTTCCTTTCCGCAATGCTGCTTCTCATAGGCGGCGGTATGTATCGTTTCGGCGTTTATATCGTAGGGTTCGACCCCGGTCCGGAATGGCTGGCCTATTTCCCCAGCATAAGCGAATTTATGATAACCGTGAGCCTGATAGCTCTCGAAGTGCTGGGTTATATGGTTTTAGTCAAGCTCGTTCCCGTGCTGCCCAATATGTCGGCCCACGGCGCGAAAACGAAGTAACGTTTAAATTGTTAAGAATAACAGGAGAATAAATACAATGGCTCAAAGGATTACGGTAGACCCGATTACAAGGATCGAAGGACATCTGCGCATAGACGTGGAAATAGACGGCGGCCGCGTCTCCAACGCGTGGTCCTCCGCGCAGGCTTTCAGGGGTATAGAGACTATCATGCGCGGAAAAGACCCGCGCAGCGCCTGGGCGATGACCCAGCGTTTCTGCGGCGTCTGCACCACCACTCACGCTCTTTGCTCCATACGCACCGTGGAAGACGCATATAACGTTGAAGTTCCCGTAAACGCCCAGATGATGCGTAACCTGGTTATGGGTATGCAGTCCCTTCAGGACCATATAGTTCACTTCTATCACCTTACCGCTCTCGACTGGGTGGATATAGTTTCCGCCCTTAAAGCCGACCCTGCTAAAGCCGGTATGATAGCCCAGAGCCTTTCCAACTGGCCGTCCAACTCTTTTAACGAGATGAAGGACGCTCAGGACAAACTCAAGGCTTTCGTCGGCACCGGCAATCTGGGTATATACAGCTCCGGTTACTGGGGCCACCCGGATATGAGGCTTTCTCCCGAAGTGAACTTAATAGCTTTCGCCCACTATCTCCAGGCTCTCGAATATCAGAGGAAAATAGCCGAGGCCGTGGCTATAATAGGTAGTAAAAACCCCCATATACAAAACCTTTGCGTGGGCGGCGTTTCCACTGCCATAGATATGAACAGCATTGCGGCCCTCAATATGGAAAGGGTAGCCTGGATAAGAATGCTTCTGGACGAGACCGCCGCTTTCGTAAGGGAGGTTTACATCCCCGACGTGCTGGCCATTGCCGGAGCTTATAAAGACTGGTTCAATATCGGCTCCTGCGAAGGCAATTTCATCGCGGCTCCCGATTTCCCCATGGACGCAAAATCCAGCCAGTTCCTTATGAAGGGCGGAATAATCATAGGCGATAAATTCCGCGAGATCACTACCTGGAAGGATAAAGAGCTTCGCGAGGGAATTACGGAAAGCTCTCTCCACGCCTGGTATAAGGAAAACGAAGCCCTGCATCCTTTCGACGGGAAGCAGACTCCCAACTACACCGGTTTTGAGGAAAACGCCAAATATACCTGGTGCAAGGCTCCCCGTTTCAACGGCCTCGTAATGCAGACCGGCCCCGTTTCCCAGATACTGGCAAACTATATGGCCGGAAACCAGAACGTTAAAAAATACGTCGATCTGGTAGCTTCCAAGCTGGGTCTCAGCATAAGCCAGCTGAACTCCACTATGGGACGCAACGCGGCAAGGGCAATCAGGGCGCTCTGCATGGTAGATAATGCTTATACCTGCCTTGATACCTTCCTCGACAACTACGGCAAAGGCGACCATGAGTATGTAAACAACGTGGAAGCTCCCATGGGAGAATGCGACGGCGTGGGCTTTAACGAAGCTCCCCGGGGTATGCTTTCCCACTGGATTAAAATCAAGGATCAGGTTATCTCCAATTACAGCGCTGTTGTTCCCTCCACCTGGGACGCCAGCCCGAGAGACGAAAAAGGCGTGCAGGGGCCTTACGAGCAGTCTCTTATGAAAACCAAAATAGCAGAGCCTGAAAAACCTCTTGAAATACTCCGCTCCATCCATTCCTTTGACCCGTGCATAGCCTGTGCCGTGCATACGGTCGACCCGGAAGGAAAAGAGCTGGTTCAGGTTAAAGTAAGATAGTTTAAATTTTACCAGCTTATAGGGGGAGCTTCGGCTCCCCTGTTTTTTATGGAAAGACACCGGGCTGAAAAGAGACGGAGGGCGGCAAAAGGCAAGATTTCTTTTAAGAGGCTTTTTGCCAGGTCAGCAAGGGGTAGGTTCCGCCGCATACCGCCGCTTGATTTAATATTTTGAGGGTTTCCCTTTGCGGCAAGCAGTACCGGCAAAAGGGGATGCGCCTTAAAATCGGGAGCAGGGCCGCTTGTATCCGCTCGGTTTACGGCAGACCCGGATCAGAAAAACCAGCCGCATTGATGATGGCGGCTCCCGTTTTGGTGGATAGAAATCGAGCCGCATTAATTGAGGCGGCTCCCGATTT
>CANTXF010000018.1 GCA_947853665.1 uncultured Deferribacterales bacterium
TACGGAACTTGGAAGAACACGCCTGCTAAAAACTGCATAGTGTGCCATAAGACAAGGCCCGTGCTTTCAACCGGTGCTTTGCACGCGATAAATTAAGACTACTGTACTTCCCATACAGTATGCCTCTATAAACGGCCGGGCGTGTCAATGCGCCCGGCTTTTTGCGTTGCTCCGTTTACCCGGCTGAAAAGCCGGAAATATTTATACTAATCCCGCGCCGCCGGAAGTATATTTAAGTTGTATCTTCCGCGGGTAAAAAAAGGGGGCAGAGCGGCACCTTTACACATATAAAAAAGGAGCCGCGTAAAAACGCGGCTCCCGATTTCCTATTAGGTTTTTTCAAAAATTCTTTACGGAGTAGAATATCCCCACTGGTGGCAGTCGTCGCAGTACAGTACGGAATCCTCATGCTCCTTATGGCAGTCGCCGCAGGAAATGGATTCGTCATGGCCGAAATGTGGATTGGGATCGTCCCCGCCGGTGCGTTCTGCCACAGCGTCCCTGCTTTCGTGGCAGGAAAGGCATTGTTCCTCCGTGGCTTCTTTGCTGGGAGTTTTGACGCCGTGGCAGTCCTCGCAGGATATTCCGGCCTCCTTATGGTGCGGTTTTACGTTTTTTACGGCCGCGTCCGACGCCCCGAAAAGGCATGCCGTGATAAAAAGCGCGGTCAATATCGTCGTATGCTTTTTCATAACTGTCCGTTTACGCTTTTTTCGACGCCATGTGATTGGCGGCCGCTATGCCGAATACAGCCGCGGAGGTAAGCTGAGCGCCGCCTACGTAATCGTCGTAGAAAAGGCCGCCTACCGAGTTTCCTACCGCGTAAAGGCCGTTGACTACTTTATTTTCCGTATTGAGAACCTGCGCTTTTGTGTTTATGAGAGGGCCGCCGAAGGTCGCTGTCATGCCGCCCTGGAACGGCATTGCCATGAAAGGCGGTTTGAGGATAGGCCTGGGGTTGGGCAATGTGTTCGGGGGAGTCATTTTATCAAGGGTTTTGTTTTTAAGGGCGGCGTTATATTCCTTTACGAGGGCCGCAAGTTTTGCTTTGTCAAGGCCCGCCTTTTCGGCTACTTCCTCAATGGTATTTCCTTCGTATACGGGCGCTTTCGTGCGTTTGTAGGATTCGAAGTTATTGGCCATGGCAGGGATGTTTTTAATGTCGCTGTCCATTATTATAAATGCCCAGTTATCTTTTGTTTTCTGCACGGTTTCTTTAGCTATGCGCACATAGGTGTTTGATTCGTCCACATAACGTTCCGTCTGTTTGTTTACGCAGATACCGTAGTTTACCAGGTCCAGGGGGTTTGCTCCCGTGGGGCCGTAAATAGGGCCGCAGTGGAACTGGTCCACATTGACGAATTTCGGAAAAAGCGGTCGGGACAGGATAAAGTTTTCGCCAGCGATTATTCTGGAGCCTCTGATAGGCATATTTGTGCCCCATGGCCCTATCATGGAGGTTACCATTTCCTGATTGGCGCTGAAGCCGCCTACGGACATAACGACGCCGTATTTTGCTTTAAAGGTTTCGATGCCTTCGGGGCCAAGGGCTTTAACGCCCACGACGGAAAGGGTGTCGTCGGTGATAAGCTCTATGCCTTTCATGTTATAAAGTATGGGGATATTAAGGCTTTTCGCTTTATTTACAAGATACTCGGATAGCTGCTTTCCTCCCGGTTTAACGTCTCCGTCGGTTATATGGGCCCTGCCGGACATGGGCCAGGTAAGCACGGCCCCCGTCATGTATTTTACGCCGACGTAATCCACAAGCCATTCAAGGGTTTCGTCGGCATGCTCCGCCACGTATTTCGTCAGCGCTTTGTCGCCCTTGCCCTGGGATACCGTCATCATATCTTCGTAGAATTTTTCTACGCTGTCCTCCGGCAGTTTTTTGCCCTGCTGCATTTTTGTGTTGACGCCAAGCATTATGCCTGCGGAAAAAACTGTGTTTCCGGCGGGAGCTTTCATCTTTTCTATAAGCACAGGTTTTAAGCCTGCCTGTGCAGCCCTTATTGCGCAGCTCAGGCCGCCGCAGCCCGCTCCTATTATGACCGTGTCGTATTGGTGTTCCTTTTTGTCGGCGGGGGCGGCTTCCGCTTTTTCCGTATGCCCGGCAACCGCCATCACGCCTATTCCGGCCGCCGTAATCAGGCTGCCTTTAATAACGTCTCTTCTCGATAGGCCTTTTTCTTCTTTCATCTTGTCCTCCCGGTTATTTATGGATGCTTATTTCCGGTAAGGCAAGATCTATGCCAGAACCCGGTCTATATTTATCAATATGTTGCGGGTATGGCGGCGGGAAAGATTATGATATTTTCATAATCCTATGCAGTTTGAATAGGCGGTTTCCTTTACTGTTTTTTCAGCCGCCTGCTTATAAAGGACTGTGAAACTCCTATGATGGCGGCCGCTTTCGTCTGATTTCCACCTGTCTGCTTCATGGCTTTTTCTATAAGGCCGTCTATCATATCGTCGATTGTGGGGATAGGCTCGCGTTCGCTTTCTTTTCTGTCCGGGAAGCGGAAATGCCCGGCGATGTCCTTTACCGTGACCGTGTCCGACTGGCAGCGGGCCGTCATATCGTAAACCATGGAGCGCAGCTCCCTTACGTTGCCGGGAAATTCATAGGAACGCATAAGGAGCATAATATTATCATGGACTTTCGGTTCCGGTTTTCCAAGCTTTTGGGCCGCTTCCTTTATGAAGTGCTTTATAAGGATGGGAACGTCGTCCCTCCGCTCCCTCAATGCGGGCAGTCTGACGCTGTGGGTCGAAAGTCTGTAATAAAGGTCTCTGCGGAATCCGGACGAATTTATTTTTTCATCCAGATTTCTGTTTGTGGCGAATATGAGCCTCGCTTCGCTTTTGAACAGGCGGTCGCTTCCAAGCCGCCTGTATTCGCCCGTCTGCGTAAAATAAAGCAGCTTCGCCTGGGATTCCGGTTTTATGTCGCCTATTTCGTCAAGGAACAGAGTTCCGTTTCCTGCCTGGGAGATTATGCCGTTCCGCTTCGTTTCGGCTCCCGTAAACGCGCCTTTTTCATGGCCGAAAAGCGCGTCCGAAAACATCTGATCGTCCAGACCAGATACGTTTATAGACACAAAAGGCGCACCCGGCCTTGAAACCGCGGCGAAACATTCGGCAAGCACGCCCTTGCCCGTGCCGCTTTCTCCCGTAATAAGCACCGGCTCTGACGATGAAGCCACGGAAGTAAGATATGAGAATATATCGAGCGCCGCCGGGTCGCGGGTTATGAATTTTTCAAAACCAGGGTATCGCTTTGCGTTATCCCCGCCGTCCTCCTCCGCTTTTTTGATGATTCTTGCCACGCTTTCCGTAAGCTCGCTTGAGGGCATGGTTTTTACCAGATAGTCCGCTGCGCCCAGTTCTATGCAGTTTACGGCCTTCTGTATGCTTCCTACGCCGGTCATTATGACCACCGTCGTTTCGGGAAAGGATTTTTTTATCTTTTTTAACACTTCCTCGCCGGTTTCATCTTTCAGCATTAAGTCAAGAAGCACCAGACCGGCGCCGTATTCTTTCAGCAGCTTTTCTCCGTCCGTATAATTTTCCGCCGTCATTATGTTTTCGCCGGAAGCCGTGCCGGATTGAACAAGTATCAGTTTAAGGCTGCGGAGCCATGCTTTTTCGTCGTCTATAAGCAGTATTTTCATAAGGCGTACCTTTTTTCAGACTTTAGGGAAGTAAAGAGAAACGGTCGTCCCTTTGTTCACTTCGCTTTTTATTTCCATATACCCGTTATGCTCTTTCATTATCCTGGCCGTTATGGACAGCCCCAGGCCGGTGCCGCCGGTATCGGGCCTTGTAGTAAAAAACGCTTCGCCCGCTTTGGCCAGGGTTTTTTCATCCATGCCGCGGCCTTCGTCGGATACATAAAGGCGCACCGTTCTGCCCGTATCTTCTATGCCGCAGACTATCTTATCCCTTTTAGTGCCGAGGGCCAGGCAGGAATTTTGTATCAGGTTTATTATACATTCCTCTATCCTTAAAGGGTTGCCGTATATAACCGCGCTTTTTACGGTAAAGTCGGTGCGGAAGGAGGACGTATACTGCTTTACGAAATAGTCTGACATTTTAACGGCGTTCTCCGCGCATTCCAGCAGGTCGGTATTGCCGTATTCGTTGCTTCTGGCCCTGCCGTATCCTTTCAGCTTGTCTACGGTTTCCTTTATCCTTACAAGGCTTTCGTTTATTATTTCCGCCGAGGCTTCCGCTTCTTCCGCCGCGGAGCCATATCCATTGAGCATATTTTCAGCGGCTTTTTTATTTCCTTTCCGGCGGCTGCGCAGAGTTCTTTTATAAAGTTTGACAGATATGTCATATTATGCACTATAAGGCCCGCCGGATTGTTTATTTCGTGGGCCACGGCTACCGCCATGCCGCCTAAGGCCGCCAGCCGCCCGTTGATTATGGCTTCTTCCCGCAGTCTTATATTTTCCATATTGCTTTCGCATAATTTTTTTGTTTTATTGGCCACCTGTATATGGAGGGAACGGTTCCACAGCATTATAAAAAGCATTACCAGAATAGCTGCGCCCAGCCCGGCGGCGGCTATTTTGTAATATTTTAAAAATCCGCCGTCTTCCGCAGACCATTTTTTTATTATGCCGTAATATTTCCCGTTTGCTTTCAGCTTTTCCACCGCCGTGTGGAGCCTGGCGTACAGCCCGCCGTCGTTTTTATACATGGCGAACACAAACATGGCCGGAGCCAGAGGTTCGCCGTACATGCGCAGATTGGAATATCCGCCGTCCTCTATAATATTGGAGGCTATTTTCGGTTCGAAAAGTCCCAGATCGCCTTTTCCTTCCGATATGCTTTTTATGGCGTCCTCCACCCGGTCGAAGTTAAGGACGGTAAGGCCGTATTTATCCTTCAGCCGGGCGAAATATCTTCCGGAGGTGTTGCCCGTAACCGATACGGTTTTGCCGTAAAGGCCGTTCAAATCCTTAATCTGGGGCGAGTCTTTTCGCGAAAGGAAATACCTGTAAGTAATATCCAGTGTGTTCAGCAGGAGCAGGTCCGTTTCTTCCTCATCACGGTAGTCGAACATTTTTGAGAACATTATAAGGGATATTTCCCCGTTTTTAAGCATTTCCACCTGTTTATGGGCGGGGGAATCCTTTATGCTCCAGGAGCAGCCGGCTTCTCTTGCTATTGCGTCCAGAAGGTCTATGAAAAGGCCCCTGTGTTTTCCGTCGGGGCTTTTCCACTGGTAAGGTTTTATATTGCCGGAAAAACCGTATGTGATATTGCAGCTTTCCTGCGCTCCGTAAGCGCATAAGGCAAAAAGAGTAAAGACTAAAAATACGGTAAAGCGCATAAAACTCCGTATTATTTCATTTTCTGGATATATTCATGATACTTTAATACCCGCTTTGCGTCAAATATTTAAAAAACCGGCGCGGCCGCGTTAAGGCGGAGCCTCTCCCCGCCCTTTGCCGGCTTGCCGGTTAAAGGTAAAAACTGACGCGGGATATACCGTGTGATTTTCGGTCTATCTCCGCCGTTTTGATTTTTAAGGATTATAAAATAGACGCAGGCCGCATTTAAGACGGCCCGTTTTTATTTAAGCCCTTTTTTAAAGCTTTCGATAGCTCCTTTTAAAATAAGCGCGACGCCTTTAAAGAAATCCGTACCGGCACAGGAAGCGACCTTCACGCAGAAATCAGGCATCCAAGGGCTTATGTGCTCCTTAAAAAAGGCTTCCGCTTCCTTATCCTCGCCGGATGAAAGCAGATAGGCGAAAAACATAAGCTCCTGGCCCGCGCTGTCTTCCGGTTCGCTGCGGAGCTTTTCGGAAGCCATGCCGAACCGCGCGTACCAGCGGCGCGCTTTTAAGGTGGAATCCTGAAAAAGTATAGGGTCGCTGCTTACGTAAACCGATTCCCATAAAGGCGCTTTTACCCTGTCGGACACGCCTACAAAAAGATTCTGATAATCCGTTACCAGGGCGGAGTATTTGTTCTCGCCTTTTTCATCGTGCCATTTTTTCAAATACGCAGCCCCTTCCGTATAATCGGCGTTGGAGCAGGGATAGGGTATTTCCGAGAAAATTTCCTCCTCGTCCAGCTCCTTATAAAAATCTTCCTTCGGGTAAGCGTATAATATTTTTCCCGCCAGTCCGAATAAAAGGGCGGCTTCGCTGTTTCTTCCGGCTTTTTCCATGTTTCACCATAATGTTATGCCCGCCGCCCGGAGGAAACCGGCGGCGGGCGGCATATTATAATTCAGTGACGTTGCGCACGCGGCCTTTTGCCGCTTTGTCGGATTGCCCGTGGGGGCGTATTACCGCGGAAGGGTCCGTCAGCTTTCCATCAGGCAGGGGAGCTACGGCGTTTATTTTGCCGTATTTTTTCCTCAGCTCATCAAGAGGACCGAATTTTATGGACCTTTGCAGACAGGAATCTACGCATTCCGGGTTTCTGCCCTGGGCAAGCCTGTCGGCACACATATCGCATTTGTATGTTTTTTCTTCCTTTTCGTTAAAGGACGGCGCCTTATAGGGGCAGGCCTCTATGCAGGACTGGCAGCCTATGCATTTTTCCTTGTCTATGGCTACTATCCCGTTTTCCTTGTTTTTGGATATGGCTTCCGCCGGGCATACTTCGAGGCATGCGGGCCTTGCGCAGTGCATACACGACGCGGACACAAAATATGTAAACACGTCCGCAGGCACCATAAAGCCGTCTTTCTCCTGCCAGGAGCCTCCGCCGAACTCCCTTACCTTGCGCAGCCTGACCCCTACGGGCAGGTTTTTATGGTCCTTGCACGCTATTTCGCAGGTTTTGCAGCCTATGCAGGTAGCCGTGTCTATGTAAAATCCCATCTGTTTCATTATCTGTTACCTCCTTTTGCCGCGAATACGGGAATATCCAGCGGAACGTCCTTTTCCATAGGCAGAGGGTCGCCCGTCCATTTTTCAACCTGCACGTTGCAGCTGTTAAAGCCGAAATGACCCTGGCCGGTGGTATAGGCCCCCACAAGGACGTTTATGCATCCGCCCCTGTCCAGACCCAGTTTGTCGTCCCACTGGAGCCAGCCTCCCTGGCCCATACCTATTACTCCGGGGCGTATGGTTTCCGTTATCATGGCTCTGCGCAGCATTTTCCCGTGGCGGCTGGAGAGAAGCACCGTGTCGTTGTCTTTTATGCCGCGTTTGGCCGCGTCCGCCGGGTTTATCATGGCCTGGTGGTCGAAGGCTTCCCGGAGCCAGGGCGTGTTCTCAAAGTTGCTGTGGGCCCGCCTGTTTACATGGAGGCTCAAAAGCTGGAGAGGATATTTGCCTTCTGTTTTTTTCTCCCAGTTTTCAAAACAGTCCTCATATCCTTCTATGGGTCTGTTATATGCCGGTATCGGCCTTATTTTTGAGAAGCCTATGTTATTTACCAGGTCGGCCAGCCTGCGGCAGTGTATTTCAAACTTTCCGCTTTCGGAGGGCAGGGGGTTTTTAACCGGGTCTTTGATGAAATCTTCCATCACTATATGGTTGTGCCCGTCGTTTTTCTTTCTTTCGACGTGGTAGATGCCTTTGCTTTTAAATTCGGAATAGCTTATTTTGCCCTTCTGCGGCTTGCCTTTTACCCCGGCTTTTTTTATGTCCTCCTCCGTTATGGTGACGAGGGGCACGTATTTTCCGGTTTTTTCGTCTATTACTTCGGCTTTGGCTACCTGGTTGAACATATCCTGCTCCGGCGAGTAAGGCTGTATGCGCTTCGTGTCCAGGCCGAGCCTTGCTCCCAGTTCCCTGGCTATCCATACGTCGTCCTTGGCCTCAAAAAGCGGCTCCATAGCCTTGCTTGTCCATAGAAGGTTGTTCCTGTAGCCGGGCGCCATGTTTCCGGCCCTTTCCCAAAGGGAGGTTACTGGCAGCACAAGGTCAGAAAACTTGCAGGTGGAAGTAAGGTATAAATCCTGACATACGACGAAATCCACCTTTCTGAACGCCTCTATGGCTTTTACCGTGCCGGAGGTCTGGCCTATGCGCTCCACTTTGGCAAGATAAAGCATGCGTATGTCTATATCCTGCTCTTTATCCTTATTTACTCTGTATTTGCCGGTAAGCACCGCGTCCCAGATAGCCATGCGGTTTATGCGCATGTGGTTTATAGGGTTGGGAACAGGCTCCGCGTCCGGAAAGTTTGTGGGCCTGCCTATCCATGTGCCGCCTTTTACAAGCTGCCTGCCCTCCGTAAGCCATGTGTGGCCGCCGTCGCTGCCTACGCAGTTGCCGCTCGTGCCTATATGGCCCGTCATAAATCCGAAAGTCATTATGGCCTGAGGGTAGGAGTCGGCGTTGTTTATCCGTGCCGCCGAGGAGGACATTATTATGGCCACGTTTTTCGTTTTGGCGATTTTTCTCGCTAGGTATTTTATTTTTTCAGGATGCACGCCGCATATTTCAGCCGCCCATTCCGCGCTTTTAGGTGTTTTGTCGTAAACGCCCAGGATATAATCCTTCAGGTTTTCCTTAGGGTCGGCTCCTTTTGGCATGTGGTCCTTATCGAAGCCTACCGTGTATTTATTAAGATAATCCCAGCGCACGAGGGGATTTTTTTCAGGGTCGTCCTCCGTCAAAAGCGTGTGCATCATGCCTAAAACAAGGGCGTGGTCCGTTCCGGGGCGGCAGGGGTACCATGCGTCGGGCTTTACTCCCAGCGCCGCGGATGACGGCGTGAAAAACGGGTCCACGCAGGCAAATTCTATGCCCTTTTCCATGCACTGTGTCAGCTTTACCATCGGTACGCCGGATTTCCCCCAGGCCGGGTTGTAGCTCCACATAACTATCAGATCGGAATTCTGCAGGTCGGTAAAATCGTTTATATCCTCGCCGGTGCCAAGCCTGCTCTGCGGCAGGCCGATAGAGCGGCCCGTATCCGTCCATGTGCCGCTGGAGCAAGAGCCCCAGTCGGAAACGAAGCCTCCGCAAAGGCCAAGTGTCCTTGCTACCTCCGTATATACGGAAGCGGTGGCGGGGGTCGGCATGTATATTGCGGTGTTGCCGTGCTTTTCTATTATACGCTTCGTTTCGGACGCCAGAATATTAAGGGCTTCGTCCCATGAAATGCGCACCCATTCGTCACGGCCGCGCAGCTCCTTCTTACCGCCGCCTGGCGCCCAGTTTTTCCTGATCATAGGGTATTTAAGCCTGTCGGGGCCTAAAATACGCTGCCTCTGGGCCCTGCCCTTGGCGCAGGCCCTGAGCTGGGGCGTTTCCGGCGTGTCGGGTATGGTGTCGTCCGTGCCGCCTTCTTTTATTATCCCGTCCACAACGTACACTTTGTTAAAGCCTTTGCTGCCGCAGTCCGCCCAGCAGGCAACGGGTATCCACTCCCCCTTTTGCGGGGCCGAGGCCGCCTCTTTCGCCAGGCCGAACCCGTTTCCCTCGGCGGCGTTCTGAATACCGCCCAGAGCCACCGTGCCGCCCAGGGCGGAGGTCCATTTTAAAAAGCTCCTTCTCGATACGTTCAGCTTGTTTTTTTCAAGCCCGTCTTTTCCCATATTTTCCTCCTTTTAAGCATAGCCGCTTACGGGAGAATATTAGGGGGATAAATATTATTTTTAAATTCCAGAAAAAATATTAATAAAGTGCCAGAATTTGATTTTTATTGAAAATCGCGCCGTTATAAAACGGACTGCTCCCGGCCGCTGCCGGAAAAGGTGCCAGATACGGCGGCAGGCGCGGTTCCAGTTTTATATGCCGTAAAGCTCCCTTACCGCTTCGGCTATGCGCGAAAGGCCGTATTCCAGATTTTCGATTGAGTCTATGAAAGGGTTTATATAAAAATGGGAAAGGTCGTCCCTGTCGAAAAAGTAGCCGGAATGGACGGCCACGTCCCTGAGGCGCTTGAATACCTTAAAAGTATTTACAGGCTCCCGAAATTTAAGCCGCTGGTAATATATGTTGGAATCTTCGTTCCACTCCGCCGTGTTTTTAAAATATTTTTCAAACAGATTTTTCACGGCGTAAAGCCGCTCTCTGAATATGGGCCTGTATTCGTCCAGATATTCGCGGTAAAGGCCGCTTTTTAGCATTTCGTCCGCCGTAAGCTGGGTAAGGGTGTTCGTTATTATTTCGTTCTGCGCTTTTACGTCGTTGAGCTTTTTTAATACGGCCGGCTCCGCCGCTATCCAGCTTACCTGTATGTTCACCCAGGTGTTTATAAGGGAGCCTATATATATTACCTGGCCGTTTTTATCAAAGGATTTCATGGGCCTGGGATGAGGCCTGTCTATATAGAAATCTCTCAGCATATCGTTTTCTATAATGGGTATCCCCCGGCTGACGCAGGCCGCCATAAGGGCGTCCCTCCTGCCTTTGGAAAGGGACACACCCGTCGGGTACTGGTTGGCAGGGTTTACGTAGAGTATCGATTTTCCGCTTATTTTGCGGATGTTGTCTATAAAAATGTCGTGACGCATACCTTCCGAATCCATAGGTATGCGCCTTACGTCAAGCCCCATGGATTTGCCGAAGGTGCAGGAATTTAGTATGCAGGGAGTTTCGTGAAAAAACTTCATCCCCCCTCGCATAAGGGAGTTTATTATCATGGCGACGGAGCTTACCGGGTTATTCGTCACCATGATATTTTCCGGCCCGCATAATATCCCCCGCTCCTCCATGTGGCGGGCCAGAGTCCGCCTGAAAGCGGGAAGCCCCATAGTGTTTATGTTATTCAGCTCGTCCGTTTCGTCCATACGCTTTATGACGTTTTTAAGGGCCGCCTTTATCGGTTTTGAATAATTGAAGCCTTTATGTATTGCGGAGCCGGAAAGCCTTGCCTTAGGCTCCGAACTCATAAGGCGCATGCTGGAGTATATTTCCTCCTCCGCCGCTATATGGCGGCCCATATCTATATAGGGGGACCATTCCTGAGTCCTCCCTTCCAGCACCGGCAGCCAGCAGCTTATATTTACCACGCTTCCCGATTTCGGTTTAGTAATGAGCAGACCTTCGGATTCCAGTATACCGAAGGCGTCCGCCACGGTTTTTTTGCTGACCCCGTATTTTTCGCCAAGCGTCCTCTGAGACAGTCTGGAACCGTTTTTTACCCTGCCTGAGCGGATATCGTCCCTCAATATGGCAGCAAGCTGCGTATAAAGGGGCACTGGCCCGTTTCTTTTAAGCTCGTTGTCATTCATAAGGGGATGATAATACCGGCGGGGGACGTTGTCAACTTTCGCCGGAGGGCCGGGATAGGGTTTTGATTGTGATTGTCATTATAATATATAACGCCGTATTGACAGAATATAAGAATATATTATATTATCCGACTATCTATTTACTTATATCGGCGTAAAATTATGGAAAATATTTATAATACGTAGCCCGGAGCATTTCTGGGCCGTAGTTGCAAGTATTTCCCGTTTAACCTGAATACTTTGTTTAAGGGCGTTTATGAGCATACCCAAATACAGGCTGGCCGCAAAGGAGATAGCCGACTACATCCGGCGAAGGCAGATGCCCGCCGGAGGCAGGCTTCCCGGCGGCCGCAGGCTTACGGAAATGCTTGGCGTAGGCAAAAACACGGTTTATGAGGCCCTGGAATTCCTTAAAGAAAACAATATAATCGAAATACGGGAAAAGCGCGGCTGTTTTGTAGCCGGTGCCGCCTATGAGCGCATGAAAGGGCTTAACTGGGATTCCTATCTGCATAAGGGCTGGCAGGAAGCCAACGTGGAAAGCCCCCTTGCCGTGGATAAGGGAGGCAGGGTAATAAACCTTTGTTCCATAGCGGCAAACGAGAGCTTCGGCTATTACGGCTATTTTCTTAAAGCTCTCGATATTTTCCGGTCGGAGGAGGATAAACTCCCACTTCTCAGAGATACGGACATACAGGGCGGTCTGGCTCTGAGAGAAGCTATTGCCCGCATGATGGGCGAATACGGCATAGAGACGGGGCCAGGAAATATTATATAAACGGCGGTGTTGAAAGCTCAGTAGACGTTTTCGTCCGCTCGCTCCTTTCCTGCGGGGATACCATATACACGGAGGAACCGGCCGCCTTCCCCCTTTACACGGTGGCTTCCGCCATAGGGATAAATGTGGTTACCGTACCGATGGATTCGGAAGGCATAGACATAAGCGCGCTTAAAAGGGTTTTCAGAAAAAAGGGCCGTTCCATACTGCTAGTTACCACCTTCTGCCATATTCCGACGGGGATTACCATGAGCAGGCGCAGAAGGCGGGAGGTTTTCGATTTCTGCTCCAAAGCCGACATTCCGTTGATAGAAATAGACTGCCAGTGGTTTCCCGATAAAAAATTCAAACCTATCCGCGCCCTCGATAAGGAGGGCGGCAGGGTGATATATTCAAAAGGCATATTTATGCCTGTAACCATAGGCATGAGCATAGGCTGGACGGTGGTTCCGGAAAATCTGGTGCCTAAAATATCCGCCGTTATGGCCCAAACGTCGCCTTATCCGTTTACCCTGAACGGCAGACTGCTTGAAATAATGCTTACGCGGGGACTTTACGTCGATTTTTTAAAGGAGCTTTTCCCTAAATTTGAAAAACGCCGCCTTATGACGGAAGCCATGCTTAAAAAATATTTTTCGCCCTACGCGTCTTGGGGGGGGGAGGCCTCATTGTTTTCTGGGTAAGGCTGAACGATAACATAGACGTTCAAAAACTGTTCAGGATAAATAAAAATATAATAGTAATACCCGGACACGTATTCGATAAAAAATTTTCCCAGTATATATTCATTCTTCCTTACGCTGTATCGGACGACGAGCTTGAAGAAGGCTTTTCCGTTCTTTCACGATTAATAGAAAGATGTATTAAATAATACGTCTGTCTCCCCATTTTCATTTGTTCTGTACCTGTAATGGGCTCCTCTTACGTTGTATTTTCGTATGTACGTATAAGAAGGAGGTCAGATTATATGGGTATTAAAAAACTTCTGGACATGACCGAGCTTTCGCGGCGCGGCCTGCTCAAAGGCATAGGCGCGGTGGCGGCCGCTGCTTCGGCCGCTGGATGCAGCTCCGGCGGAGGGGATGAGGACGACATATTTATCTCCGGAGACGACCTTGTTTTTGACAGGGAAGCCAAGACCTACTGGTCCACCGGTGCGTATAACTGCGGTGGCAGATGCGTCCATAAGATTTACGCTAAAAACGGCAGGATACTTAAACTTACTTCCGCCGGGGACACTCCCCTTGCCGGATGCCGGGCGGGCGACGAGGAAACAGGCGAGAACGGCCCGATACAAAGGCGCTCCTGCGTTCGGGGTTATTCCTACATACAGCGGCTTTACCAGCCTGACAGGCTTAAATATCCCCTTAAACAGACGAAATCGAAGGGCGATTTGACCGGGTTTGTCCGCATAACATGGAAAGAGGCCTTCGAGCTGGCCGCCAAGGCCTTTTACGACGCTTATAAAAGGAAAGAGGAGCTGGGCTATTGTCCCATACTTGACAGATGGAATATGCTTACCGGCGAATTTACGCCCAAGGGAGCCGATTACGCGGCTACGGGCCCGTCAATCCTTTCTCCGATAATGATGACCGTCGGCAATGAATCCACAGGCGCGGCGGACGCGGCTAAATACGACTGCGTGGGAGCGGACGCTCTTGCGAACAACATGGCCGACAGGTTTAATTCCGACTTTATAATCACCTGGGGCCTCGACCCGTCGCGCTCTACTTACCACGTTGCCCACGCCCACTGGTACAACACGAAGGCCAGGGAAAAGGGCATACCGATGGTCGTTATCACTTCCAACTACTGCGACGCTGCGGCTATGATTTCAACCGGCTTTACTCATTCCTACTCCGTAGGCGGAAACCCGAAAACGGTGGCCGTCCCCGGATGGGTTCCCTGCCGCCCGGCTACGGACGGAGCCCTTGCCGCCGCCATGGCTTACGTTATATATAAAAACGGCCTGCACGACGAAGATTTTATAAAAAATTACTGTTTCGGCTACTTTAAAGGGGACAGGGTAACAAGCACGGCCCCCGGCAATCCGGCCGACGGAAGCGCCGCCCTTTCCGCTCTTACCATGAGCCACACTAAAAACCTTAAAAGCCCTCATGATTTCACCGATGACGCGGGAGTTCCTTTCGAGAAGGGAAAGCCCTATACCGGAGCGGTGTTTGAAGTGCCCGCGGGAGAATCTTTCGAGGAATATCTTTTAAGCCTGGAGGTTTCGTGGGGCGGAGCCGGGGATAACGGAGCCGGCCTTAAATTTCCTCAGCCTGCTTCCGCGGCCTCTCCTGGGGATGAAGTTTATGGCAAAGTTCTTTCCTACGCGGCCAAAATCACCGGAATAAAGCCGGATTGGATAGAAGCCCTGGCATTTAAATACGCTAAGCCTAAGGAAGACGGCGGAGTGTCTTTTATAGACGCTGGCGGCGGCCCGCAGAGAGCTATGAACGGCGTGGAATGGAACTGGCTGGCCATACTCCTTACCGCCATGACGGGGCATATAGCAAAAAGCGGCGGCGGCCCGGCTTATTCCATGATGTCCCATTCCGATATACAGGCTATAGGTCTTTACGACGCAGGCGGGCTTTCCTTTATGCCGCCTTCCGGTATGCTTGCGGACGCTTACGATTTAGGAAACATACATATCGTTATGAGCAACTGGTCCCACCTGATACTGACGGGCAAGGATATGCGCAGCAGGGGGAGGTTTATAGAGGACGTCCGGGTTACCTGCGGGGACGCTCTCGCCGATAAGCTCAAAGCTATACCTGAGAACAGGAAACTGCTGGAAGTGGATTTGTTCGTCGTAAAAACCGGCAACTATATGACCACGGCGGAAAATATAAATAAATGCGTCGAGGCGGTAAAATCCGTGCCTACGGTAATAGTAATAGACCAGACAATGACGCCTACCGCCAGATACGCGGACCTTATAATGCCCGCTTCCTCCCATTACGAGCTTGAAACCACCCAGACCCAGGTATCGTCGGCGGCTATTTTTTATAACGAAAAGGTTATAAACACCCTGTTCGACACCAAGCTGGACGTGGAAATAATGGCCGGTATAAAAGAAGCCTTCGATAAAATGGCCGGAACAAACGTTTACGCTCCTGCTGTTCCTCCTTCCGCCGCTAGCATCGCCGCTTTCGGCCCGTCCAGAATGTATCTTAACAACGTTGGCGGAGAAAACAGGCGAATGTCTATGGATAACCTTAAAGCAAACGGTTTCGATGAATTTGTGATACCTCCCTCCAAACCTCTTGTGCCCTTCGGCACCGACCCTGATAAAAACGCTCCCAACTGTATTCTGGGAAGTCTGGAAAACACCACCGGCAGGATAAATTTCTATTCTCCACTGTGGGGTAAAATCAGGCCAAAAGGCCCGGATAACAACGGCTTTAGGACGGCTACCGCCGCCTATGTCCCCAACGCCCAGGGTTATGAGGAGTTTTTCGACGCGGCCGGTAATTTTACAGGCTTCAAATCGGCTCAGAGCGGCAGGGTTTATCCCCTCCTTTATATGACAAATAAGGCGAGGAACAGGGCGCATACCGTCCTTGATAACGTTGCCATGATAAAGGACCAGTTTCCGCAGACGGTTAAAATGAACATGAAGGATGCCGCAGAACGTGGCATTAAAAACGGCGATATAGTTTACGTCTATAACGACAGGGGCTGCACCAAACTGCCAGCCGAGCTTTCTCAGGAAATACTGCCGGGGATAATCAGCGTGGAACACGGCGCTTGGTACAGGCCGTCTCCCACCGAAACGGTAAAAATATGGATGAATAAAGGCGACAGCGACGTGAACCCGGATTTCGTCGAAATGACAGTGCCCGTAGACGTAGGCGGGGCGGAAAATATAATCACCTACGAACTGGCAGGCAAAGAGGTTTTTGTCGGCCAGGCTACCAGCGCGCAGGGAGGCCCCTGCGAAGTAAGCCTTATCAAACCGGAGTAAAAGGAGATTCGTCATGGCAAATAACCAATGGGGATTTTATTTCGACCAAAGCCGCTGTCTCGGCTGCAAGGCCTGTGTGCTGGCCTGCAAAAACTGGAACGAGGAGCGCCGGGGCGACGCTGCCGTTAACGTTCTGAACCACGCCAATTATATGGTGGCCAATGGGCAGAAAGATAAAGAAAGCACCTATATCGACTCAAGCGGCGGAGGCAATTACTCCGAATACCGCAAATACTATATGAAAGAGGACTGGCGCAGGGTGGAAACCTATGAAACCGGTTCCACAAGGCTTAATTCTTCCGACAATACTTTCGATATTACCGTGGACCGCCGCTATATATCGTTAGGCTGCAACCACTGCGACGACCCGGCCTGCGTTAGAGCCTGCCCGGTAGGAGCCATACATAAGGACCTTGATAAGGGCATAGTGCTTCCCAATCCGTCCATTTGTATTTCCTGCGGCAGGTGCAAGGCCGCCTGCGCGTGGCAGGCTCCTCAGTTTTTCGACGATATAGGCCGGTATGAGGCGGACGACCCGAACCGCCCTAAAATGACGAAATGTACCTTCTGCAAGGACAGGATAGACGCAGGCTTAAAGCCCGCCTGCGTGGCCGCCTGCTGGAACAGAGCTCTTGAAGCCGGGCCTATCGACCGGCTTAAGGCGGAGCACCCTGACGCCGCCGATACGCTGAGGGATTTTAAAACGGACGAGTCCGTAGGCATCAAAAGCAGGCCTAATATAATATTTAAGCCTAAAGCCTAAAAAAAACAGGCGGCGGGATGAGGCTGTCCCGCCGCTTTAACCGGAGACTATATATGGAAGATATAATTAAATTCCTGCGGGCTAAAGCGGCCGTTTACGAAGTTTTGGCCGTTCCCTACTATAAAGAGGCGGATAAAGATTTTACCGATAAACTGCATTCCATGATGCCAGTATTCGAGGCGTTTATCAAAGCAGGAGAAAACGACCGCCTGACGGAAGGCGTAAATCTGCTTAAAAACTTTTTGAACGGCACGGAAAGTGTGGATTACGAAAGCCTGGCCTCGGAATTTGCCCGTCTTTTCCTTATTAAAAATATAAACCAGGGCATAGAGGGGATAGTTCCGTGCGAATCGGCGTATCTTTCCCCCGGCGGCCTTATAATGCAGGATGAGCGGGATATGGTGCTGGAAGCCTATTACGATTCCGGCCTGCGCAAGTCGGACTCGTTTAAGGAAACGGAGGATCATATTTCCGCAGAGCTCGCTTTTCTGGCCAGGCTTAACAATTCTGCGGCTCTGGCTCTTGAGGAAGGAAGGCGCGGCGACGCGGAAAAGCTTGCGGGAAAAGCGGCGGATTTTATTTCGTCCCATCTGATGAAATGGCTGCCCGCGGCGGCGGGGGATATAGCCTCCATGACCACGTCCGGCTATTTCAGGGCCGTGGCTTTAATAACCCTAGGCATGGCGGAAACCGATGCGGAGTATGCGGGAGTATAATAAAAACGCGTCTGCAGCAGGCCTTTGATCCTGGCGGAAACGGATAAAGCCGCTTTTTTATACGTCTTTAACCATACAAGGGCTTTTATCTCCGCCCGGGCGTGCAATAAGCGGCGCGTTTTCTTGAGCATATCCGTTTCTGGGTCTTTAAAGTGCGGGGCATTTTATAAGGGGTTAATATGATTAAAATACCGGGATCGTATACGGCGTTTTATTCTGTCCGTCCCTATACTTACGATGCCGCCGTCCTTGCCGTGCCGGTTATTGAAGTGTTATTTTTATAAATATACGGAATTATTGGAGGAGAGGGTATCGTATGGAAAAAAATATTTTTATCTGCTTCGCCCTTTGTCTGTTCCTGGCCGTTCCCGCTTTCGGTCAGAACGCAGCGTACGTAACGCCGGACAGCTGGAGCAAGCATATAACGGCAAACGGAGTGAAAGCAGCCTCCGACGGTATAACGGTGGGCGGGGCAAACCTTAAGATAGGGTTGACAACAAGAGGTCAGTTCCGTTT
>CANTXF010000019.1 GCA_947853665.1 uncultured Deferribacterales bacterium
TCTATTTCCGCAGGGCTGGATTATCCGGGAATAGGGCCTGAACACGCCTGGCTCCACGATACGGGCCGGGCGGAGTACGTGCCTGTTACGGACGGCGAAGCTGCGGAGGCTTTCGGCTATCTTTCTAAAACGGAGGGGATAATCCCCGCCATAGAAAGCGCCCACGCGGTGGCTTACGCCAAAAAAACGGCCGGTAAAATGGATAAGGACGATATTATGATAATATGCGTTTCCGGCCGCGGGGATAAGGACGTTGCGGCGATAGCCAGGTACATGGGGGTAAATATAGATGAATAGGCTCGACGGCGCTTTTAAAAAAGGGAAGGCTTTTATAAGCTTTATTACGGCGGGCGATCCCAGCCTTGAAAAAACCGCCGACTTTATAAAAATAATGGCCGGAGCCGGGGCGGATATAATAGAATTGGGCATACCCTTTTCCGACCCCATAGCCGAAGGCCCGGTTATACAGCGCTCCAGTATGCGCGCTCTTGAAGGCGGGGCCACGCCCGATAAAATATTCGATACGGTGGAAAAGGCCCGCAGGGACGTGTCCGTTCCCATAGTTTTGCTTTCTTACATCAACCCCATGTTCAATTACGGCTACGACAGGTTTTTCGCCAGATGCGCCCTCTGCGGGGCGGACGGGGTAATAATACCCGACATGCCCTACGAGGAGCGGGGCGAGGTGGCGGATTTCGCCCGGAAACACGGGATATACGTTATTTCCATGGTGGCTCCCACGTCCGATAAACGCACCGGCATGATAGCTATGGGCGCGGAGGGCTTTATATACTGCGTTTCCTCAATGGGCGTTACGGGAGTAAGAAGCGAAATAAACACGGATTTAAGATCCATAATAAATGTTATACGCGGCGCTTCGGATGTTCCCGTGGCGGTGGGTTTCGGCATATCCGAGCCGCGCCAGGCGGAGGAGATCGCAGGATATGCCGACGGAGTTATAGTCGGCAGCGCCATAGTAAAGATTATAGAAGCCCACGGCGAAAACGCCGGCGAACATATAGCGAAATACGTAAAGGAAATGAAGAAAGCCGTTCTTAAAGGCGGCGCGTAGGTCTGTTTTTTAAGGATATACATATCAGGCCCGGCGTTATCTGCCGAGCCTTTTCATTTCCCCTTCCAGATTGAGCCCGCCTTTTCTTATAAGATCAAGGAAAAGGTTTTTTTCTTCTTCCGTAAATCCGTTAAAGAACATTTTATCGAACTCCTCCAGCACCCAGTCCACCTTGATGAAAAGGCGGAAGGCTTTTTCCGTCATTTTCATGCGCACTTTGCGCGAATCCTTTTCGTCCGTGGTTTTTATTATAAGCCCGGCTTTTTCCATGCGGTTTACCGTCATGGTTATGGAGGCCTGTGTAACGTTGAGCCTTTCTGCCAGCTCTTTCTGCGTAAGGTCCGGTTCCATTACAAGGTGCCCCAGAATGGGAGGTTGGGCGCTGTTAAGGCCGATGCTTTCCACATATTTTGACAGTACGCTTTTCCACAGCCTTATAAACTTTCCGAAAACGGGTACGGAAGATTTAACGGGAAAGCCTTCGTCGAACAGTTTTATGTTTGCCAATGTAAAATCCTTATCCGAACGTCCTCGTCATTTCGTACGCCCTTGCGCCTAGCTCCCAGGTTATCGTTCTGAAGCACAGCGCGCCTGCGGCCGCAAATATGAAGGCCGCCGCTTTGGCGTACGGATTTTTTGAGAAAAACGTTATCAATAACATCGGCATAATAATACCTGACGCGGCAATACACAACCTTAAATATGCCGCCGGGCCGCCTTCAAGCAGTTTATTCAGCCGCTCCGGCCGGAGGGCTCCCGTAAGGAAGAGCCGCGCCCCGTAAAAGACGGCGGCCGCAAAAAGCAGGACGGATGCCGCCTGTATAATCCTTTTATACGCTTCTTCGCCGCCGAATATTCCCGCTGCCGCAGCTCCGGTTATAAAGCCGCCGCACGCGTACGAAAGGGGGACGGCCATAGTATCCAGAGCGGGTCTTGAAGGCACCGCGCCGCGCATATTAAGCGTTAAGGCCGCGGCCGCGCACAATACCGCGACAACGATATAGGCGGCTTTTGGCAGACTGGCTCCTTTCAGTACCAGGAACACGGATAGGGCAAGCAGGGCCGCGGCCGTTAAATACTCCTTCGCCACCGGCGATGAAAGGCGGCCCAGTATCCGCAGTATATTTTCGGGGTGGCCTATGGAAAGAATCAGGGCGGCAAATGCCGCCGATACGAAAACCGCCGCGATGATAAAGGAGGAGAGGGGGAGGAAATCCCTCCCCTCCCCGTTTGCCCGTGACGACGCCCCCGCGAATAACGCTCCGGCTCCCGCCGTTGAAAGCAGGCTGAAAAGCATTGCTCCGAACTGGGCCGACATCGTTACATCCTCCACTTAAGAGTGGTAAGCACATAAGCCATGGAAGGCTTGTTTCCGGAATCCGGCAGCCTGTAAACGTTTTTGCCCGCTTTTTTAAGCGCTATGCTGGCTTCCGATTTCGGGTCGTCCAGATCGCCGAATATGCGGCATTTAGCCGGGCATATATCGACGCAGGCCGGTTTTTCCCCGCCGTCTATTTTCTGCGCGCACAGGTTGCATTTTACGGCTATGTTTTCGGAGTTCATGCTGCGCGCCCCGTAAGGGCAGGCGTCTATGCAGCTTTCGCAGCCGATGCATTTATCGTTTTCTATAAGCGTAATGCCGTCTTTACGCTTGTAGGAGGCCCCCGTCGGGCATACTTCCACGCAGGGAGGATTTTCACATTCCTGACATAGTTCCGGCATATAGTACATTTCGAGATCCGGGTATTTGCCGTTCGGCCCTACCGTTCTTATTTTGTTCCAGTATATGCCTATATCCACGTTGTTTTCCTGTTTGCAGGCTATCATGCAGCTTTTGCAGCCCAGACAGCCGTCGAGATCAAAAACCATAGCGTAGCGCGCCATATCTACTTACCTCCGTCTTTTACCGGCAGCATGGCTTTCATCTGCTCCGGTTCAGTATATATTCCCGCCGGCGCCCCGTCCTTGGACGGGTATATCCTGCATAGCCCGCCGAAGCTTGAGGTGCCTATGGCCGGGTCGTGGATCTGCTCGTTGGATACGAGAACGTTAGGGTTGCACACAAAGCATCCGTGCAGCTCGTCGGACGCCTCTTTTTCAGGAAACCACCAGTCGTGGTCCATGTGGATTACTCCCGGATGGACGGCGGCGGTAACTTCCGCCATCTGCGTGCATTTTCCGTGGCTGGATTCGATATATATCCATTCCCCGTCCTTTATTCCGTATTTGGCGGCTGTTTCCGGGTTTACCTGAACTCTCGGAAAGCTGTGAAGCTCCCGCATATAAGGCGACTGACGGTATTCCGAATGGAAATACTGGTCGGACCTGGCCCCGCTTATGAAAATGAGCGGATATTTTTTATAAAGCTCCGGCTCGCTGTAAGGAGAATTGGGCACTTCCACATATTTAGGCACCGGGCCCCAGCCGTATTTTTTAAGGGCTTCCGAATACAGGTTGAATTTGCCGTCCGGCGTCGGGAAGCCTGGCTTTTTGTCTTTTCTCAGCCTTCCCGTTTCGTGCTTTTTATAGTGTATAGGAGCCGTGATATATACTTTTTTCCTGAATCCCTCGAAATCCGTGCCTGCTTTTTTCAGAGACCAGTCGTAGAAGTCCTTGGTGTCCTTCCAGTGCATATCCACTCCCAGCCTTCTGCCCAGGTCGAAAAGTATGTCTATATCGTCCCTGCATTCTCCTGCCGGCTTGCCGAAAGGCTGCCTTATTAAAATAGTCTGAGTGGCGGGGAACGGGTGCCCCGTCTGGGGATATTCTATCCTGTCCACCTCGTTCGGGTGGGAGGCGGGAAGCACGATATCCGATATTTCGCAGGCGGGGGACATAAACAGGTTCACATTGGCGATAAAGTCCATTTTCAGCATGCCTTCAAGGACTTTCTTACTGTCCTCAAGGCCCAGTATGGGGTCGCAGTGGGCGCCGAAATATGCCCGCGGCTGAAAGGGCTTTCCCGTGACCATAGCGTTTGTTACGGCCGCGCCCCAGCCGCCGAATTCGCCGGATATTTTCTGCGTTCCTGGTGATACGCTTGTTTTATCCGGGTTTTTAAGGCTGTATTCCCATGCGGCGCTTTTTGGGGGATACATAACGAAGGCCACCGGGCTTGCATGGGGCGTTTCCCTTATGCAGTTCTGGCCGCCTTCCGCCTCAAAGTTGCCGGAAAGGGCCATAAGAAGGTTGAAAGCGTGGGAAAGGCCGCTGGTATTGGGAGTAAATTCGGTTTTCTGCCCGCGGCAGAACGAAGCCCCCGGGCTGTTGTCAAGATACAGGTTTATGGCGGTTTCTATGCGGTCCTTGGGAACCCAGGTAAGCTCCGCCGCTTTTTCCACAGTCCACTCCGATACGGATTCGGCCAGTATTTCAAAAGAAGTGGGGTAGGTTTTCCCGTTTATCTTATGCTTGCCCCGTATGGCCGGAACGGCGTTTTCCTCGCTCCAGGAAAGGGTTTCGCCGTCCCAGAAAATGAGCCTGCCGGTTTTTTCGTCCGCCGCGGCCATTTTCTTTTCGCTTCCGCCTTTCTTTAGGTCGCTTTCGCGGAGCAGGAACCCGTCCTCCTTTACAAGAAATGGCCCGTTCGTCCATTTTCTTATAAATTCCGCGTCGTAGCGCTTTGTCCGTATCATTACGTTTATGAAAGCAAGGGCCAGAGCCATATCGGAGCCCGGGCGGACAGGCAGCCATACGTCCGCCTTGCAGGAGGTGGAATTAAAGCGGGGGTCCACCACTATCAGCTTTACACCCCTTTCCTTAGCTCTTTTTACCGTAAGCCAGTCGTAATAGCCGAAAGCTTTTATCTGCCTGCCCCACATTATTATGCATTTCGTTTTCTGTCCGTCCCAGCCGCTCCACTGGCATGCTCCGCCGTATATTTCCCTCGATACCGCGTCGTGGCCTATTTTGCACAGGTTGCCCACTCCGAAGCAGGAGGTGGAGCCGTAATTCCAGAAAACGTACTGAAGGGCGTAGATATTAAGCTGGTCCCGGCCGGTTCCGTTGTTGTGTATTATGGTGTGCGGGCCGTATTTATCTTTTACTTTTTTCAGGTTGCCGGCGATTTCCGTCATGGCTTCTTCCCAGGAGATACGCTTCCATTTGCCTTCTCCCCGTTTGCCGACGCGCTTCATGGGGTATCTTATGCGCATGGGGCTATACATTGTCTGGGGTATGCTGAAAGCCCTGCTGCATACGGTTCCCTCGTTGTAAAGCTCCGGATTTCCCTCTATTTTTACAAGGCGGCCGTTTTTAACCGTGCCGTATATTGCGCATCTGCCGTAGCACTGGCGGCAGGCGCTGGGGATTATTTCCTTTTCGCCTTCGTTCTGCGGCAGCTTGTCCGAGGCCAGAAGCTCCTCCGCGCCTGCGGCTCCGCTTCCGAGGATAGCCGCCGACGATGCGGCTTTCAAAAAACTCCGTCTGCTGATACCTTCTCCTTTCATCTTTACCTCCAAAATCAGTAACCGGAAACGTTGCCGTCTATGCGGCTTTCCGCTCCGCCGACCTTTACGCCGGTCTGCGGGTCGATAAGTATTTTCTGCACGTTGCCCGTCATTGGCCTAAAGCCCGCCCATGCGGGGAATTTTTCAGGGGGGATAACGTTGTATCCCATTTTTTTAAGCTCTGGTATGATCGGCGAAAGCTCCGGCTCAAGAGCCATGGCCGAGCCTCCCGTATAGTGCCTCATGTCGCCCCATATAAATCTTGGCGCGTTTATTGCCGCCTGAGGGTCCATATTCCATTCGAGCATATTCATAAGCACCTGAAATATGCCCGACATGGTGGTTTCTCCGCCGGAGCCTCCTACAAGGATATAAGGTTTGCCGTCCTTAAAGATCATGCCGGGAGAAAGCGTCCATCTGTTGCGCTTGCCGGGGGCGGTCACGAGAGGGCTTTTGCCTTCTTCTGACCAGGGATTCGTTCCGAAATCCGTCCATTCCATGCCGTTGTTTATTACAACTCCCGTATCGGCCATAACGTCGTGGCCTCCGAAAAACGCTCCCAGGGTATGGGTAAAGCTCACGCAGTTTCCCCATTTGTCAACCACGGCTACATGGCTCGTGGCGCCGCTGTAAAGCATATTTTCCACCGCGCCTTCGTTTGCCGCCAGTGTGGCTCCGTCTGCTTTTGCTCCGGGAGTTCCGTACTTTATAAGGCCTTCCGTGGTTTTGTCTTTATTTACCCGCTTTGCCTGAGCGTCCGCGTAGCCGTCCGAAAGAAGCTCGTCAAGAGGGCTTTTAACGAAGGCCTGGTCTGTGGAATACCGGTATGAATCGGAGTGGGCCAGCCTGTCTATTTCCGCAAGGGTATGTATGTATTTTGCGGAATTATAACCCATGCTTTTCAGGTCGAACCTTTCTGCTATTTTAAGCGCCTGCATCCACATAAGGCCGCTTGCGGGCGGTTTTACTGCGTAAACGTCCAGCCCTTTATATACGGTGTGAATAGGCTCGCCCCAGATTACGTTGTAGTCGGCCAGGTCTTTCATCGTCCAGAGACCGCCGTTTTTATTCATGTAGCCGACCATTTTCTTGGCGATGGAGCCTTTATAAAATTCGTCCGGGCCTTTTTCTGCTATTATTCTGTATGTTTTTGCAAGTTCCGGGTTTTTCATAATGTCGCCGGGCAGGGGCCATTTTCCTCCGGGAGCGAATATCCTGCCCAGGTTGGGGAATTTTGCCGGGACGTCTTTCATGCCTCCGAAATAGGAGGAGCCTACCTGGGTCATGGGAAATCCGTTTTCAAGGTAAAATACGGCGGGCTTGGACACTTCTGCAAAGCTCATGGTGCCGAAACGCTTCAGCACCTCCGTGTATGCCATCATGCTGCCTGGTATGGCCATTGATTTATATCCTTCCTTTAAATCAGGCCTGCCTGAAAAGGCTTTCGGCTCCGCCGCGTAAGGGGCTTTAGTGCCAGCGTCGAGAGTGTGTATTTTTTTGTTTTTCGCGTCCCACATTATCCAGAAGCTTGCTCCGCCGGGGCCGCACATCCAGGGCTCCACCGCGGACAGGGCAAGGGCCGTGGCCACCGCCGCGTCGAAAGCGTTGCCGCCTTTTTCGAGGATTTCCACTCCTATGTGCGATGCAAGCGGCTGGGCGGAGGATACCATCCCGTTTGCGGAATATACGGACTGGTTGGATATCTGAACGTTCCTGTTAAATTTAAGCTCCGCGTACGACTCGGACACGGACAGGGCCATAAACACGGCAATCGCCGCCAAACAGAAGATTTTTTTCATTGTTTCCCTCTCTTAACAAAATATACTTAACTAGTTATGTATGATATTTCTATATCAAATTGTAAAATTAAGTGCAAGATAATTTATAAAATATTATATTTTATAAATAGTTATATGATTATAATATATCATGCATAGTATTTAGAGATAATAATTAACCGATTATAAATTAATATATTAATTTTTTTGCTTGCTTTATATATTCGTCTATTGTTATTATTTGTTGTCCATAATAAACAAAGAAGGAGGAAGGAGTACGATGAAGAGATTTTTATTTTCCGTTCTGGCCCTTGCTTTCGCTTTGCCCGCAGCCGCGTTCGAGGTTCCCATGCCGGAGGGCATGAGGCTGAGTTTATACGGTCAGGTGCGTGTCAACGCCTGGTACTCCTATAAAGACAATTCCTTTAAAGGCGGAGATACGGTAACCGAGACAAGCGATCTGCATTATGACATGGTAAACACATCCAGATTCGGGCTCAGGTTTAACGCTGGTAATTTTAAAGCCAACATCGAAACCAATTTTGTGGGCGACAATACTGGGGGAGGATTCGGGTTTCGTCAGTTCTGGGGCTCTTACTCGTTTAAAAACGGTCTGACCGTTACTGCCGGTCAAAAATTTAATGTGGCTTTTAACGGTCAGAATGCGGATATATACAGTTATGACTTCAGCCTGTGCAGCTACGGTACTATACGCCATCTTCGGCGGCCAATGATTATGTTAAGCTACGCCGGCTTTGATTTTGCCGTGATAAGCAACGAGTATGATCATAGAAGTAATTTAGCGGAAGGCGCCGCAGGTATCCATGAAAATTACATTCCCCATTTCGAGCTTGCGTATAATCTGAAATTCAATAATTTTACCGGCCGGGCTTTCGCTTCCTACGCGCTTTTCAGCGAGACGACGGACGGCACTAACTATATCAATGTCAACGCCTGGCATGTGGGGATTTTTGCCAAGCCTACCTTCGGCAGAGCGTATCTTATCGGAGGCCTGTTTTACGGTGAAAACCTTACCATGTACGGAGCATTGCTCCCTTGGGTGGGTAAGCCTTCCATCGTCAGCAATGGAGACGGCTGGGACGTTAAAAACGTGGGAACTTTAGGAGCGACTCTGTCTGTTGGCATGAATAATATCGTCAGAAACCTTTCCGCCGAATTGGGGGGCGGCTATTCCATTACTCACTATGAAGCCGAGGGAAAGGGAGATCTTAATACCTACGCGGTATATCTTAACTTTTCCTACGGTTTTAATGAATATGTAAGCATAGTCCCCCAGATAGGCTACTACGGACGTTCGTACGGCAGCGTCGGAGATGGTGAACTTGAGAACCACAATGAAGTTATGGCGGGTATGCAGTTCAGGGTATTTTTCTGATATTTCAGCCCTATCGTTAAGGCCCGCTTCAGGGCGGGCCTTACGGATTAGGCGGGAGGCCGCGGGGCGTTTTTTCAGGGGCTGGCAGCTTTCGGCAGGGAGCCCCTGAATATTTAACGGTTTCCGGCGGCTTTACGGAAGGTGGCCATGTTTCTGAAAACGGTTTTTTCAAGACGGTTTTTTCTTTTATTCTCTTTCGGCGCCGCGTTTTCTCTTTTTTCCGGCCGGAAAGCCTTTTCCGGCTCCGGGAGCCGCAGGTTTCTCCGGCCGCCCGGTTCTCTGCCGGAAAAGGATTTCCTGGCGCGCTGCGTTAAATGTCAGAAATGCGTGCAGGTGTGCCATATGCGGGTGATAATGCCTTTGCCGCTGTCGGCGGGAATCCCTGCGGCGGGCACCCCCGCCGTATCCTATAAAAACGGTTACTGCGATTTGTGCATGAAATGCGTTGACGTATGCCCCAGCGGTGCAATCAGGCCCATAGAGAAAGAGGAAACGGCTATCGGGGCGGCGGTGATAATAAAGGAATCCTGCGTGGCGTGGGACTGGAGCGGCTGCGTGGTATGCGTGGAGAGATGCCCTCTCAAGGCCGTGGAGCTGGACGGCATGAAACGCCCCTGCATTATAAAAGAAAAGTGCAACGGGTGCGGCGAATGCGAGGCGGCGTGCCCGGCTCCGGCCCTGCGTTCTTCAAAGAAAGGCGGGAAAGGCATAATAGTCGTTCCCTGGGGAGAGGAGGGCGAATATGAAAGGTAAGGTTTTTACTTTCGGAAATTTACGTCTTGCCGTTATGGTCATGCTTTTTGCGGCGCTGATTTTCGGAACTGTAAAATATACCGGCACCGGAACCCTGTGCGCCTATTGCCCCGCGGGTATATTGCAGGTAGCTTCCGCCTCTCTTTCCGTAACGCTTTTTATGCTGGTCTGCCTGATATGCGCGGCGATTATCGCCCTGTTATTCGGAAGGGCATTTTGCTCCTGGGGCTGCCCCACTTCGTTTTTAAGGAGGGTTTTCGGAGTAAAGCACAGGGTAAGCGTTTCTCCGGGGGAAGCGGGTAAGCCTGCCGGACTTAAGCCTTATTACGCCTATATGGTTTTGGCGGCTTCCGCCGCAGGTTCTTTTTTTGCCGGGTTTCCTGTTTTCTGCCTTTTTTGCCCCATAGATCTTTTTTTCGGGTTTATTTTCGCCGTCCACAGGCTTTTCGTGTCTTACCAGCCGGGCTGGGAGCTTCTTATTTTTCCCGCGGTCATCGCGGCGGAGATTTTTCTGTTCAGAAAATGGTGCGCCTATATATGCCCCATAGGGGCGTTTTTTAAACTGGCCGGAAAAATTGCCGCCCCTTTTGTGAGGATCGGCGCGGATAAAGCTTCGTGCGCCGTTTTAAACGGCCGCTCCTGCCATATCTGTGCCGCTTCCTGCGGGGAGGGCATATCCGCTCCGCATAGGCCCGCTTCGGCTGCTTCAGACTGCACTCTTTGCCTTAACTGTAAAGATAAATGCCCTAACGGAGCCGTAAGGGCAGGCTTTAAGGCGGGAAAGCGGTAAAAAATAAGCCCGCCCCACAAGTTTTTCAGGGAACAGGCTTTCGCCCTGCCTTAATCCACCAGCGGCAGAAGGTAGCCGTAGCCTTCCTCCTCCATTTTGTCTTTTGGCACGAAACGGAGGGAAGCGCTGTTTATGCAGTATCTGAGGCCGCCAAGCTCCGCAGGCCCGTCGCTGAAAACATGGCCCAGGTGCGAGTCTCCCGCCCGGCTCCTGATCTCCGTGCGCGTCATTCCGTGGGAGGTGTCTTTATTTTCCGAAACTACTTCCGGGTCTATGGGCTTTGAAAAGCTGGGCCAGCCGCAGCCGGACTCGAATTTGTCGGAAGATGAAAAAAGCGGTTCCCCCGTGGTTATGTCTACGTATATGCCTTTTTCAAATTTATCCCAGTACCGGTTTTTAAAGGGCGGCTCCGTGGCGTTCTGCCTCGTTACCGCGTATTGCTCCGGGGTAAGCGTTTTTTTAAGCCGGGCTTCGTCCGGCAGGGGATATTTTGCCGGGTCGATCACGGACGGGTCTTTGGCCCTTTCCGCCTCCGCAAATTTATCCCTGCCTATATGGCAGTAACCTCCCGGGTTTTTATCGAGATATTTCTGGTGGTACTCTTCCGCGGGATAATAGTTTTTAAGAGGGCCGGCTTCCACGGCTATGGGTTTTTCATATTTGCCGGACAGCTTTTCAAGGGACGCCCTTATCGTTTTTTCATCAAGGGGGTCGGTGTAGTATATGCCCGTTCTGTATTGGGTTCCCGTGTCGTTGCCCTGCCTGTTTATAGAAGTGGGGTCTATTATTTTGTAGTACATATCAAGAAGGAAGGGCAGCGATACCCGGGACGGGTCGTATATTACCTTTACCGTTTCCGCGAATCCCGTTTTCCCGGAGCATACCTCCTCGTAGGTAGGGTTTTCCTTATTGCCGTTGGCGTATCCCACGCCGGTGGATTTTACGCCGTTTATCATGGAGAAGTATTTTTCCGCTCCCCAGAAACAGCCTCCCGCAAGGTATATTTCGCGGTATTTTTTCATTTCGCCCTTCTCACCGGACGCCCCGGCGCTTTTCCCGCCTGTCTGGAACGCGGCGAAGGCAATAAGAGCCGCCGCAAGCCCGGTTAATAATTTTATTTTCATATTTTACCGCCGGTATTTTAAATATAAAAGGCGTTTCTGCGCCTTATAGTTCAGACTGGCCCCGATGGTCAAAGTTCATTTTAATACTAAAAAACTCTAAATGTATTGTTTTTTACGGGTAACCGTATATAATGATGTTATGTGTGGTTATATATACATCTTTCGAAAAGGAGGACAGTCATGAAAATTTTTAGCGTGTTTCTTGCGGCGGCCCTGTCCGCGGCTTGCGCCTGGGCTGCGGAAGCCGCCGGAGGCGACGATTTGGAGAGCGGCAGGCGTTTGGGCAATTTTTGTTCTTCCTGCCACGGGCCTCAAGGGTCCGGGCCGGGTCAGACAATACCTTATATCGGAGGCCAGTCTGCGGAATATCTTGCCAACACGATGATTGAAATGCGCGATAAGCGCAGGGCGGCCACGCTTATGCAGAAAATTTCTCAAGGGTACAGCGACGGGGATATTGAAAAAATCGCCCTGTACTACTCGAAACAGCCCTGGCGCAGCAATAATAATAAAATCGACGCCAAACTTGCCAAACAGGGGAAGGCCCTTTCCGAATCCTGCGAAGGCTGTCACGGGGAGGCCGGGTTAAGCGACGGATATACGCCGAGAATAGGAGGCTTTCCCGCCGAGTATATATACTACGCACTGCTGGAATATAAAAACGGTCTGCGCAATATGGAAGAAGGCGGGGCGTCTATGGGGCTTGTGTCCGATATGGACGAAAAAGAGTTTAAGGCCCTTGCCGAATATTATTCGAGCCTGAAATAAAGGAGGCGGCGTTATGAAAAGAATAAGCAGAAGAACATTGTTAAAATCCGTTCCGGCCGCGGCCGCCGTTTGCTCCGGCCTGTTTCCGGCGGTTTCGCAGGCGGCTCCGGCAAAAAAGGTGGTTATCGCGGGAGCGGGATACGGAGGCTCCACCGCCGCGAAGTACCTTAAACTGCTCGACCCGTCGATAGAAGTTACCCTTGTAGACAGGAAGGACGTGCACGTGTCCTGCGCCATGAGCAACGAAGTTTTGTTTGGGTATAAGGACTTTAAAGACATAAACATACCCCATAAAATCCTTGCGGACAGATACGGCGTAAAGTTCGTAAAGGCGGAGGTATCGGGCCTTGACCCCAAGAAAAAGCGGCTTATTACTTCCGCCGGGGATATGCCTTACGATAAGCTCATAGTTTCTCCCGGCATAGACGTTGATTACGATGAAAAAGCCGGTTTCGACGCGGAGATGCAGAAGGTGTTTCCCCACGCCTGGATAGCCGGGGACCAGACCCTTATGCTCAAATCCATGATAGACGGCCTTAAAAAGGGGGCTTCCGTGCTTATACGCACGCCTAAAGCCCTTTACCGCTGCCCGCCGGGGCCATACGAGCGCTCCTCACTTATGGCTGAAAAGCTCAAAGCTCTGGGCGGCAAGCTTACGGTGCTGGACCCAAACCCCAAGATAATGTCCAAAGAGCCGCTTTTTAAAAACGGCTTCGAGGGTATTTATAAAGACGTGGTAACATATATTCCGAACGCCAAGGTGCTTTCCTGGAATAAGGAGAAAAAAGCCGTCGTTACGGACAAAGGCACTTTTACCGCCGACCTTATAAACTTTATCCCCGACCAGAAGGCGGGCCGTATGGCTTTTGAGCTGGGGCTCGTCAAAGAGGGCGGCAAATGGGCTCCCGTAAGCCCCAAGACCTTTGAATCCACGATTTTCAAAGACGTTTACGTTATCGGCGACGCCATAGATTCCGACCCGGTTACCGAAATGCCGAAATCCGGCGTAGTCGCCAACTGTATGGGAAAAACCGTTGCCGAGAATATCGCCAGAGAGTTCCGCGGCCTGGAGCCGCTGCCTCCTATAATAGGCAACTCCTGTTACAGCCTCGTTACCCATACGGAGGGGATATGGATAGCCTCCGTTTACGAGTACGACCCCAAGGTAAACAAAATAGTTGTGCGCAACGGAGCAAACGGCATACCGGAAAAACGCACGGTCGAAAACGGCCGCAACGTAAAAAGCTGGGGCGCCAATATGCTGGCGGACACTTTCTATTAAAATCCGATTCGGGCGGCTTTAACGGCCGCCTTTTTCTTTTGCTTTTTCTTGATTTTTCCCGCCCGCTTTAAGCGCTGCGGCAGCGCGCAGGCAGACGCATCCGGCGCCTGTATAAAGGGTTTCTGTAAAAAGGCGGCGTTTTTAGCTTTTTTCGATATATTCTTTATATTCCGTTCCCCATTTTTCCATTGAAGCTATTATGGGGCGCATAGTCTCCCCAAGGGGGGAAAGGGCGTATTCCACCCTGGGAGGGACCTCGGCGTAAACGGTGCGGGTGACGATACCGTCCGCCTCCATTGACCTCAGGCTGTCCGTAAGCACTTTTTGGCTTATGCCTTCAAGGGATTTCAGCAGCTCGTTAAAACGCCAGGGACGGTCAAGCAGGTTGCGGAGTATAAGCAGGCTCCATTTGCTTCCTATAAGCTTGACCGTCGTAGCCACCGGGCAGTCGGGCAGTTCTTCTTTCTTTTTCATATTACCGGCCTCTTTCTGCGTAAGGATATTGCACCGTATTTGCAATATCGCTTTAAACTATATTATAACATCCGCCGTAACGCAACCGCGCCGCCTGGAGCCGGGATTTATTTTTTTCCGCAGCCGTCTTTTTGCGCGGATAAAGGTAAAGTTATGGGATAGCCGCTTTTTTTGCCGCCGCCAACCCCCGGAAACGCCCAAAGATTACAAAAATGTGCGTATCCCTATAAAAAGGTGCGTACTTGCCGCGTATAAAAAAAGCGGTAAAGTAGCCAACGCCGGGAGATGGAGCGCATATCCCGGATAATATGATACGGAGGAATAACAATGGCCCTTTCAGATCTTTTCGGATGGAGCAAAGCCAAGGCGGCGTCTTCTTCGTGCGGAGCAGGCGATAAACCGGAGGAAAAACCCGCAGCCTGCGGTTCGGCCTGCGGAGCAGGAGACAAGCCGGATGAAAAACCGGCTTCCTGCGGCTCCGCCTGCGGCGCGGGCGATAAATAAAACGCCGCTTGAGTATCGTCTCCCGGCTTACGCCCGCCGGGAGCGTCTGTGATCTTATATATACGTTAGCTATCCTTTGAACGGGGAATTTTACTGTGAAAGAATACTTTGCATTTCAATGGCATATTACGGACGAGTGCGATCAGCGATGCAGGCACTGCTATATTTTTGCCGGCAGCGGCGGCATGAAGCCGGGCTTTATGGCATGGGAGCAGATAACGGATACGTTTTACAACTGCCTTGATTTCTGTGAAACATACGGACGGCTGCCATATTTCTATATTACCGGCGGCGACCCGATTCTCCATCCCGATTTCTGGAGGCTGCTGGGCCTGCTTAAAAAGCATGGCGTTCCTTTCGGTATTCTCGGCAACCCTTTTCATCTGACGGGGGAGATATGTCTGCGTTTAAAAGAATACGGATGCCGTAAGTATCAGCTTTCTCTCGACGGGATGAGAAGTACCCACGATTGGTTCCGTAAGCCCGGTTCTTTCGATATTACCGTCGAAAAGATCGCCGATATTAAAAATGCGGGTATCCGTTCCGTTATTATGACCACCGTGTCTGAAGCGAACATTAACGAGGTGCCCGATATTATCGACACCGCCGTCGAATATGGGGCGGATGTATTCGCTTTTGCGCGCTACTGCCCGGGAAAAGGGGAGAAAGGAGCGGGGATATCGCCTTTTGAATACAGGAGGCTTCTCGATACCTGCCATCGCAGGTTCCGTGAGTACGAGGCCGCGGGCTGTTCCACATATTTTAACAGGAAGGACCATTTGTGGACGCTTTACGAATATGAGGAAGGTATTTTTAAAATTCCGGCGGACGCCTGCGAGGGCGTTATTTACGGCGGGTGTAACTGCGGTAATTGCCATATTACGATCTTACCGTCGGGTGATATTTACGCGTGCCGCCGCGTCCGCGACAGCAAAGTGGGCAATACGCTTAAAGACAGGATAGCGGACGTGTGGACAGGCCGGATGGATGAGTACAGGGATTACTCCAGGTTTAAAAAATGCTCCGGGTGCGAGCTGCTTGCGTGGTGCAGGGGATGCCCCGCCGCGGCGTGCGGCGGGGACGGCGATTTCTATGCGGCCGACCCCCAATGCTGGAAAGAGGTAAGGAAATGAATCTGTTTGAATTGATAAAACGCCGCCGTTCTGTCCGCAAATATGAAAACAGGCAGATTAAACGGGAAGATTTGGAGAAAATAACGGAAGCGGGGCTTTACGCCCCAAGCGCTGGCGGCGGGCAGAGAACCGTGATCGTGGCCGTCTGTAACAGGGAGCTTTGCGAAATAATAGGGAAACTGAATATAGCCAAGTTTGACCGGAAAAATTTATCCGGCTTCCGCGTGTCTTCCGAGCAGCCCAGCATTATCGACGACCCGTCCATAAAAAGCGGTTTTTACGGCGCTCCGGCCGTCTGCGCCGTTTTCGGGCCGAAAAACTTTTTATACAGCGTGCCGGACGCTTTCTGCTGCGCGGAAAACATGGTTTTGGCCGCTGCGGAGCTGGGGCTTGCGTCCTGCATTGTGGCGCGGGGTGAGGAAACTTTTGAAAACGAGCGGGGAGCGGCTTTTTTAAAGGAGTGGGAAATTCCGGAAAATTATACGGCCCGCTGTTTCGTTCTGCTCGGATATTGCAGAGGCGAGTATCCGGCCGTTAAGGCAAGAAAGGAAAACCGCCTTAAAATCATAGAATGACGGCGCGCGGAAATATCATGAACGCCTTTGCGGCGCGGTTATTTTAAAACGGCGGCCGGATAGGGCCGCCCCGGCAGAATACCCGCCGTTTGCCGGTACTTTAAAGGGAGAATACTATGGAATATACTAAAGACAAAGGCGCCTTTTATATCCGCATAGATAAGGGCGAGTACGTTATGGATAAAATAGAGGAAGTGTGCCTGCGCGAAAATATACGCGCCGGGTATTTCCAAGGGATAGGCGCATGCGATTCTGCTTCTATCTTAACTTACATACCCGATAAAAACGGCTTTGCGGAGCATACGGTTTCCGGCATGCTTGAAATGGCGTCTCTTACGGGCAACGTTTCCGCCGCAGGAGACGGGATTTTAATCCACGGCCACGCCGTTTTTTCATATCTGACCCCCGGAGGAGCGCCCGCCGTGACGGGAGGCCATTTAAAGGACGCGCGCGTAAGCTATACCGGGGAAATAATACTTAATAAAGCGGATAAGAAAATCGAAAAAATTGCCGACGCAGAAACGGGAATAGATATATGGAAACTATCTTAGCGAAAACCTCTTGTATAAAATATGGCGGATATTTCCTGACGCCTTGCCTGTACCGGCGTAAAATTGCCGGAAGCCTTTATAACCGGGCCGGCAGCGGAGCGTAATATAATTATATGCGGAAAGTTTTTATCTCCGCGGAGCGCGGCCTTAATTAAGACCCGCCGGAGAAAGGTATTATAAAGCCTTATGCCGGTTTAGCCGCCGCCGGGATAAAACGCCGGCGGGCAAAAATACCCTCCGGCGTTTTATCCCATCCGGTTTATATAAAAGAGGGAGATCACCTTGCCATATTCACGGCGGCCGTGTCGGAGCCTGCCGCAGCTTCGTTCAGAAGGTAAGAACCGGCCCCGGCGCAGAATATCATCACAAAACCGGTTACCACCATTAAAGCCAGAAAGTTCTTTTTTATGTTTTCCATAAGTCCGTTCTCATATCAATTTATTGATAATGATTGTTAATATCATATAAAGACGCCTTATGTCAAGCAAAAAAATATGCTGCCCCTATATCTGCGCCGGTTCGCATTGGGATAGGAACGGCCTCGTAATTTTTTATCGCGGCCATATCCTTACGCATATCAACGTAAAGTTATGGAAAATATTTATAATACGGCGGCTTGCTCCAGGGCAATGGATGATAAGACCAAAACATTTTACAAGACGCTCTATTAATGGGCGAACGCTTGAATCCGCCCTGCCGCGGAGGTTTTATTATAAATGTTTTTGACTCATGATTTTATTCGCGTGAATTTTCCGCCCGGTCTTATGTCTGTTGACAGTAGGAGAGGTGTATACTATATTGGCAATATATATTTGTATATATATAATAAAATCCGGAGGAATCAGATGGGAAATAACGGAGATACCGGACTTAAAGGCGTAACGAGGCGCGGTTTTCTTAAACGCGCGCAGGCGTTCGCTTTGCTGGCGGCGGCTGGGCCGTCGCTTGAAAATTCTCTCGCTTCGGCGGCGGAACGGGCGGTGGAGACCGTGCCGAACCCGTCCTTCGACAGGGACGTAAAAGTAATCAACACTCATCACAGGATACACTGCCACGGCTCCTGTATGCTGAAAGCCTATGTCAAAAACGGAAGGCTCGTGCGGCTTGCGTCTATGGGGGACGTTCCGCGGGAAGGCTCCGTAAAGGCGGACGAGGATATTCTGCACGGCCAGCGCAGGGCCTGCCCAAGAGGTCTGGCGGAGAAAAAACGCCTTTATTCTCCCGACAGGCTTAAATATCCCATGAAGCAGACCCTTGAGCGGGGCAACCCGGCGGGGTTCGTGCGTATTTCCTGGAAGGAGGCGGCTTCTTCCGTTGGCAAATGGCTTAAAGAAATGAAGGAAAGGGAAAAGACGCTGGGCTATATGCCGGTATGGGCGGCGGGAGATTCCCCGGCCCAGTATATGGGCGTTACCCTAGGCACCTACGGCCACCATTCGGCAGGCAACGAGATGGACGCCATGCACGCCGTTATCGGCCCCAAGGTTCAGGGAAATCCGCCGCGGGATATACTCAATTCCAAGCTCATAATAATATGGTCCACCGATACGAGAACTACCCAGCCGCAGCACACTTTTCTCCTTGCGAAAGCTAAAGAAGCGGGTATTCCCATAGTTGTGGTGGATACAAGATATACGGACACTGCCGCTTCTTTTGGCACCGGAGCGGGCAAAGCGCCGGGCTGGATACCCGTAAGGCCGGGGACGGACGCCGCCATGCTTTCCGCCATGGCTTACGTTATTTATAAAAAGAAACTGTTCGATGAAAAATTCATAAAGGAATACTGCTTCGGGTTTTATCCGGGCGATAAAACGGTAAGCGATTCGCCGGCTAAAAACCCGGTTACAGGAGAGCCTTATAAAGGCAAAACCTTCGTTACTCCGGAAGGCTGCTCTTTTGTGGAGTATCTTGAAGGTCTCGAAAAGGAGCATAAAAGCTACGCGGGCGTTCTTAAATGGGCGTCTTCCCTTACGGGCGCCGCTCCGGATGTTATAGAGTCCCTCGCGACGGAATACGCCAAGGCGCAGGCCGCGTCCTTTTTCTGCGGGTGGACGACCGGCGGGGCTCAGAGGACTAACGGCGGCCTTTACTATACATGGCTTCTTATAGGCCTTGCCGCCATGACCGGCAATATCGGCAGAAGGGGAGGCGGCTTCGGCATGGTGTGCCCCCACGAAGGATATAAAATATCCCTGGGCAAAGGGCCTGCCGTTACCGATAAGAAAAAGCACAAGCAGATACTTTTTTCCACCTTTTTCAGCTCGGAAGTGATAACGTCCGGGCGGGACAGGCGTTCCGCCGCGGAGCTGCGCGACGACGTAAAACGTATGAACGGCATAGACCTTGGCGAAGACCCCAGGCTTAAAATCGAAATGATATACCGCGGGGCCGGTTCCGCCGACATATTTAACCAGCGCGCTGGCGTCAATAAAAAGCTCGAGGCCTGGAAAAAGGTAAAATATATCGTTTCCTACGAGTTTCACATGAGTTCCACCGCCAGGTGGAGCGATATAGTGCTTCCGGCTTCCATGAATCTTGAGCAGTCGTTTTTTACCAACGGCCAGATGAACGGCGAGCTGGACGTGGCTAACAAAGTTTCCGAAACCCTTTACGAATGTAAAACCGACGCGGAGATAAACTCCCTTATAGCGAAGGAAGTTGGCATAGAGCTTAAAACGTACGACGATATCGAGGTTATGAAAGCCCAGTGGAAGGGAGCCTCCATACCGGAAAAATATAAACAGATAAACCCCGATATGAAGCTGCCTTCTTTTGAGGAAATGGTGAAAAACGCCGAGTGCAGGCTTCCCGTGCCTCTCGATAAAACGTGGATAGACACGGCGTCCTACAAGCCGGGCCAGTTTCATACGGATACGGGGAAGATAAATTTTTATTCCCCTTTCCTTGCGGAAAGAAAAAGGGTGCAGAGCGGGGTATGCAGGGCGCAGTACGTGCGGCCGGCAGAAGGCTACGAGGATATTCTCGAGGGCAAAAAAGGCGCCAAGGGCGTTAAATACGGCCTGCAATTCATTACGCCCCACGTTATACACCGCTCCCACTCGTCTTTCGACACCGTGTCTCTTTTGAGGGAAACTTTTGAGGATTCCGTCGAGATAAACCCGGCCGACGCCGCCAAACGGGGCATAAAAGACGGCCAGACGGTTTACGTTTACAACGATTCCGGCTGCGTAAAGCTCCCCGCCAGGGTAACTAAACGTATAATGCCCGGAGTAGTCGCCATATACGAAGGCAGGCACTATTCGCCCGATTACGGAGATATGTACGAGGCGATGCTCGATACCGACGGTTCGGGAAAATTAAGGCCGGTAAAGGTGCCGGTGGATAAAGGGGCGAACGTTTCCACCATAACCGCGGATATTGAATCCGGAGCCGGCGACCCGCTTATAAGCGCCGTTACAAACAAATCCGGCGGTTTTGCCGCCGGCGGTATGCTGTGCGAAGTAAGCGCGCAAAAACTCGTGTAGGAGCTTTTTATGAAACAGTGGGGATTTTATTTCGACCAGACAAGGTGCGTCGCGTGCAAAACGTGCGTTATAGCCTGCAAAGAATGGAACGAGCATAAAAGGGGCGATATAAAGGTAAATCCGGAGTACGACGCTTCATCCGATTATACGGTGAAGGGAAAGGTCGTACTTCCGGGGGCGGAGGAGATACGCCGCCGTCACATGAAAGAAAACTGGAGAAGGGTATCGGCGGACGAATACGGGGATTTCCCGCAGGTGAGCGTGCTTAATCTTTCCGTGTCGTGCAACCATTGCGATAACCCGGCCTGTATTCCCGCGTGCCCGGTTGAAGCCATTAGCAAGGACCAGGAGCGGGGCGTGGTGTTTTCCGACCCGTCTAAATGTATTTCCTGCGGTTCGTGTCTCGAAGCCTGCCCCTGGGACGCGCCCCAGTTTTACGACGAAAAATTCAGCGATTACGATGAGGACGACCCGGCGCGCCCCCGCATGACCAAGTGCGACTTATGCCGGGACCGTATCTTGGAAGGGCTGAAACCAGCGTGCGTGGCCGCCTGCCCCGCAAGGGCCCTGGACGCCGGGCCTGTGGAGGAGCTGAAAGCCAGATATAAAGGCGCTTCCGCCGTTGCAGGCAATTTTAATTCCGACAGGATAAAAGTGCAGAAACCCAATATACTCTTTAAGGCTAAAAAAATTGGATAAAGACGCGGCGAAAGCAGTAGAGGCGGTTTACTCCCTGTTTTCCAGGGGGTTCGCCCGCCCTCTCGACGGCTTGTTTTTTAAAGACTGGGACGCCGTCCTTCCCCTGCTGACGAGGCTTACGCCGGAAGCGGAGGAATATCTTAACGCCGTCAGCCGGTTCGGAAGGCAAACGGATACGGAGGAAATGAACAGGCTTTATTCCTCCCTGTTTCTGACTGGGGCTTTCGGAAAAATACTGTCTCCCTGCGAGTCCGTCTACCTGTCTGACGAAGGGCTTGTAATGCAGGAGCAGAGGGATCAGGTGCTTTACGAATACGCGGAGCGTAAAATGGGGCTTGGCCCTTCCTTTAACGAGCCGGAGGACCATATTGCGGCGGAGCTTTCCTTTGCGGCGGCTTTGGCCGGGGACAACGGGGCGCGGGGAGAATTTCTGAAAAATCACCCCCTTAAATGGACGGGCCTTTTTGAAAAAGACCTGGAACGTTTTGGAGGCGGGGTCTATCTGGATATTACCCGCTCGGCGCGTATTTTTATGGAGTTTGACGCGGAAGTTTTATCCGTTTAGGATCTTGCCCGGCGGGAGGTTTTTTGCGGCCTCCCGCCTTAACTGTTTCAGCCTGCCGTATTCTTCCGCCGATACCGGTTCCATCCGTTCGGCTGGGCCTCCCTGCCGCCTGCGCCTGTTGCTGCGGCCGCCCGATTAGAAGGCTGCGTTCCCCGCGGGGCGTTTTGATCCGCAGTCTTTCAGCGATCGGTATGGATAGCCGCGCCGTTCCGGTGAAACGGCCGCCGGTAATCCTTTCGCCTTTGGGAAATAATGTTTTTTAGAATTTTTATCGTTATTCGCTATCGCCGCCTCCTTTCGCGCAGGTTTTCATGCGTTGTTAAACCTTTGAGCAAGCTCCGGGTCAAGGATTTTTATATTTCAGGCGCGGCGGATAAAAAAAGACGGAAGCGCGCGGCTTCCGTCTTTATAAAGTTTTTTTGCGGTGTTTTTTCGCGGTTCAAACCGTTTACTGAACGCCTGTTTGAACTGGAGCGGTTTGAGGGGCGTTTGCGCTTTGGGGCTGGGCCGCCGGGTTTGCCGCCTGCGCGTCGGGCGCCTGCGCCTGCCCGCCGGGATAAGGGGCTGCCGGAGCCTGAACTCCCGGATATGCCGGATAAGCGCCCTGAGGGGCGGCTCCGTTTACGGCGGGAGTCTGCTGCGGGGGCGTTGGGCTGTAAAGGTTGTGTTTCTCCGCGTATTTGCGCCAGTAGCGGCAGGTAAAGCTCCAATCCTCATACCCCAGTATGCAGCCGTAGTAATCTTCAAGGTAATCGTCGTAATCGTCCCTTACATACCAGGGCACGGATACCATAGGCGGCGGAGGAGGCAGGGAGACCACCCACATTCCGTTATACGGGTTGTAATAGGGCCCCTGGCCCACAGGCATATAATAGTCGTCGGCGAAAGCCGCTCCCGCCCCGCAGAGCATTATAAGGGCAAAAAACAATAGCCTTGCTTTTTTCATAAATACACCTCATTAATTGTGTAAAATAACCTCTTTAACCTGTAAGTCGTAATACGGCCGTATCAGGTTACAATTTTTTTTTGAACTATACGTTTAATTTTAAAAGGGGCGGAAGTTTATGGTTACGGAAATATCGGCGGCTATAATATCCGACGCGGCGGGCCGCGTATTGATATGCCGCAGGCCGGAAGGAAAAAATCTGGCGCTTTTGTGGGAGTTTCCCGGCGGGAAAATCGAAAAAGGGGAGACGGCGGAGGAATGCGCCGTAAGAGAATGTATGGAGGAGCTTGACGCGGAAATAAGCGTTATAAACAAATTCGGCGAGGCCTTTCATTCCTACGGCGGGCGTAAGGTGCATATAATTTTTTTCTCCTGCCGGTTAAAAAAGGGGGAGCCGGTAAATAAGGAGCACGCGGAAATAAAATGGGCCAGCCCGGAGGAGCTTGCCGGATACGATTTCTGCCCAGCGGACGGGGATATTATAAAACGATTGTCCGGCAAAGGCTAAAAAGGCCGTTTGCCGGGATTTACCGTTTTGAACCGCGTTTTGCCGGTACTTTGATATATTTTATAGGCAAATCGCGCCCGCGGGTTATTTCATCCTTTTTACCCATGCGGCTATGTCCTTTTCGGCGTTTTGTATATGGTCGCGGGATATTGTCAGCCCGTCCCTGCTCAGTATACCGGCGTTCGGCTGCAATCTGCTTATAGTTTCTCTTGTATTTGAAAATCCGCTGCCGCCATGAGTGCCGAACGGTATAACCCTTTTGCCGGACAGATCGTATCGCTCCAGAAAAGAATATACCGGAGTCGGCAGATCCGCCCACCATATCGGATAGCCCAGAAAGATTAAGCCGTATTCGTCAATATTGGCTTTTATGGGTTTAAGAGGCGGGCGGTAGTTGTTGTTTTGCTCCGTCTGGGCGAGGGCGATAAGTTTTGCGTGGTCGGTTGTGTCGTAATTCTTTGCTGTTTCGATGCGCGTTATGTCTGCACCGGCTCCTAAGGTTTCTTGTATAACCTCCGCCATATACTGAGTGTTGCCTAAAATTCTTTCCCCGATTGTTACCGTGCTGTTTTCCCTGTGTTCCGCCATGCTGCTGTCCGATTCCGGCAGCGAATAATAAATTACCAGCGTGCGCCTGCCTTTTATATTCGCAGACGAGGCTTCGGCTCCGTCTGAAAATACCGTGCCGTATAAGGCTATTCCTCCCAGATATGCCGCTCCGGCTTTCAGAATATCGCGTCTCGTGAAAATATGTTTCATATTTTTGCTCCTGATATTATATGCACTAACCTTCTTAACACTGCGGGAAATAGATTGAGGATCCGCGCGGCTTCCATACTTTGCCGGATAAGGGGCCTCCTTTTTCCGTTAAAAAATAATATAGATAAACCACCGCCTTAAAAATACACATTACTATTAAATTTTTGCCTGATCTATCATTTGGTTTCTATAAGACGCCTGCAATATATTTACGGCCGGGGCGGGCGTTTATATGTTACGGCGCAGCACAAACGCCCGCTTGTCCGTTTTAAAGCGTGTCCGGGCATTGACGGCTTTTATGCAAATTGAACGCGGCGCTTTGGCTTATATCCTTATGGCGCTGCGCGGAATAAGGGACTTTTTATTCCATATTTGCTTTTTGCTTTACGGAATCGGGCCGGGCCGTGCGGCGCGGCGGCAACGAGGGTGAAAAACTGCGATAGAGTTTGGTCTGATCCTGCTTTTGCCTGTTCGGGAAAAATAGTTGCCTGAAAATTTATTTTAATCGAATATATTTGTAGATTTCCTCCATTTTATATATTATAGTTATATAAAATTGTTTTATATTTTAGAATTTTTTAAAATTATATTTAATAAGCGTTATTTATAAAAAGAGGTACGGCATTGAAAATAACGGTAATCACGGCGGCTCTGATTGCTTTGAAGCCATGCAGGCTTCCATATTATAAGTTTTCCACCGTTCGGGGAGCCATAGGGCGCGGTTTGAGGAAAGCCGCCTGTATTAAAAGAACGCATGCCTGCGAAGGGTGCTCGGTTATTTCCTATTGTCCTTATGCGGAGCTTTTTGACGCGGCTGCCGCGCAAAAAGAGTACCTCCCTTTTGTGTCTTACTGCCAGAATACGCAAACCGATTTTTCTGAAGGGGACGTTCTTCGCGTTAAATTCACCATTATGGGGGAGGCCGTTAAATACGCGCCCTATGTGCTTCTGGCTCTGGATGAAATGTGCTGCGCAGGTATAGGAGCGGGGAGGGCTGAATTTACTATGCCGACCGCTCCGGTTGTGGAAGCCGGGGCACTGTCTCTGGTTCGTGGGGAGCCGGGCCGTTATAAGCTCCATATGATAAGCCCGCTGCGCGCCAAGCAGGGCAGCAGGCTGGCTAAAGGCATATCTATTCTGAAAATACTGAACCTGGCCGCGAACCGGGTAAAAATGCTTTACGGCCTGGATACGGAAGAATCGTCCGGAGAGGTAAGGGAGCTTTTCAGCAATGTGGAATGGCTGGATATAGAAAGATACTCTAACAGGCAGAAAAGCAAAATGAGCCTGGGCGGGTTTGTGGGAGTTATAGAATACGAGGATACGAGGGGATATGCGGCAGGGCTTTTAAATCTTGCGTCCGAACTGCATATCGGCAAGCAGACCACTTTCGGGTACGGAAAAATAATACAGGAGAAACTGGCATGACAGATAATCCGGCATATACGGTAGCCGCGGCGGCCTTGCTGCACGACATCGGCAAATTGTTTCAGCGGGCGGGCGTGAAATCCGATTTATCGGATATTTACAGGCACGCGCACGCAGCTGTTACCGCGGAATTTTTTACCGGTTCATTTAATAATTTTGATTACGGGCCGGTTTTTAAACGGTTCCCCGATTTGAACGGCGAAACGGCGGGAACGCTTGCGTCTATGCATCACAGCCCCGGCACTCCCATGCAGTGGATTATAGCCGTTGCCGACCGTTTGGCGGCCGGCTTTGAACGGGCCGAGTCTGAAAAGTATAATGATTATATCAAATCTCAGATGGACAAAGCGAATTTTAAAACTGTACTTCAGCGTAATATTTTTTATGACGTGTATTACGATAAAAACAGAGGGGACAGCTTTTATCCGCTGAAACCGTTAGATCCCGATTTGCTTCCCGATGAAAATCCCTTGCTGGGAAAATCCGACGGGGAAGCTTATAGAGATCTGGCTGACGGGCTGCTTGAGGATATAAATAGGCTATCCTGCAAGGCGGGGCAATATTCGCTGCCTAACGTATTCGGAGCGTTGTGCGGGATAATGGAGAGATATTGCTGGTGCGTGCCTTCTGCGACGGTTGAAAAGGAAAACGGGCGGTTTGTGCCTAGGCCGTGCTCTATATCGCTTTATGACCACGGGCTTTCAGCCGGCGCTCTTGCCTGCGCCTTATACAGATATCACAGCGTAAACGATTCTTTGAATGTTGAAAGCATACGCAGCGACAAAGAAAAGAAATTCTGCGTTATTCAGGGAGATTTCAGCGGTATTCAGGATTTTATTTTCGATAGCGGCGGGCAGTCAAACAGGTTTGCCGCAAAGATATTGAGAGCCAAGTCGTTTTTTGTGTCCGCTGCCACTCAGGCCGCCGCTTACGAGCTTTGCGATATGCTGGATATTCCCTACGCCGCGATTATCCTGAACGCCGGTGGAAAATTTACTTTAATTACGGGCAATACCGGCATGGAGCAAAGCGCCGTCAATAAATTACGGGCAAGGATAAATGCCGGGTTCAGGAAGCTTACTTTCGGGCAGACGAAGTTTAACATCGTATGCAGGGTATGCGGCCCGTCCGATTTTACCGGCGTTAATTTCAGCAATTTGATGAGGCGGGTCGGTAATCTTATGGAAAGGGAAAAACTGACCCATGACATAAAAGAACACGTATTCGGGGATTATCTGGAATCTGCTGGCGGAAAAGAAATCTGCGCGATATGCGGCCAACATTGGTCGGAAGTGGAATATGAAGAAGCCCGGTTATGCTCGTATTGCGACGATTTCCGTAAAATAGGCTCGGAGCTGGTAAAGTCAAAATTTTTATCTTTCGGCAGGGAAAAGGGCGGTTTCAAGCTATTTGACGACAAATATTTTTATTTTAAGGAAAACCCGGGCGGCCTTACGTTTGATATTTCTTCAGACAGCGGCTTTAACGGCTACGCCAAAAAACGAGTGTCAGGTTATATTCCTAAAAAAGACGGCTTGCCTCTGACTTTCGATAAAATCGCGGAAAAAACCGAAGGAACAAATAATCTTGCTGTTCTGAAGGCCGATGTGGACGGGTTGGGGAGCATATTCGGCGGCGGGATCCAGAATAACAGCATATCCAAGACCGCCACCCTTTCGCGCATGATGGATTATTTCTTTACCGGATGGCTGCAGAAGCGGATAGAGGGACAAAATATATACACGGTCTTTTCCGGCGGGGACGATCTGTTTCTTATCGGCGCGTGGAACGAAATAACCGGGCTGGCAGGCGATATCGCCGGGCGGCTGAAACTATATTCCGGCGGAAACCCGGAAGTTCATATCAGCGCCGGGGTCATATTGCGCAAAAGCCAGGTTCCCGTGCGGGAAATGGCCCGTGCGGCTGAAGAAGCGCTGAAATACGCCAAAGACGGAGAGAGCGATAGGGATAATCGCAACCGTATAAATATTTTCGGAATTACCGTTAAATGGGAGGATTATTTCCCGCTGATGGAATACGCGGATAAATTGCTGGAGCTGTACGCTGGCGGAGAGGCAGCTGTTTCCAGCGGCTTTATCTATCGTTTGCTCGGCTTTGCGGAAAACGCGGAACTGCTTAAAAAATATACCGCGGGCGGGGCTGTCTCCGCAGACGAGTTTATGGAGGCCGCAAAATGGCAGGCCAGGTTCAGATACCTTGTGAGCCGTAATTACAAAGATAATAAGGAACAGGCCGAGCGCTTGGGGGAATTGATAGCGCGGTATGGATTGGCCGCTAAAATTCCTTTGTCGATAGTTATTTATGAAAACAGAAAACAGGGAGGAAATAATGAGTAACGCAGGTATAATCGACGGCTTGTCGTTTGAGCTGGGCAAAGGACCCGACGATAAGCTTTTCAGTGAAACTGCCGAAGGTATAGTTAATGAGCTGAAGGGTGATAGGTTCGGAGGAAAAAACAATGACAAGGATAAGATATCAACTACCCAGATTCGCCGTTTTTATAACGACCTGCTATCGATAAAAAGCGTTGTGGAGCTGGAAACCCCTTCCAAGAGGGCGGCCGCTTTCAGGCTGCAAATTCCTTATGTTAATATGATGGTCGCTAAAGCGAGATACGCTAAAGGGCGGAAAGTTGTAGGCGAGAAATTTGTTAAATATATCGAAAAATGCGTCGAGCCGTTCGACTCGAATAGGCCGGCGGAAAGCTACGAGCATTTTAAGGTGTTCTGCAGCCTTTTTGAATCAGTAGTGGCGTATGCCAGCGACATTATAGGCGATTAACAGGAGAGAGATATGAAAATGAAACTGATAGAAATAAAAGAATATACGGGCGTTATAATCCTTGAAAGCGGCCTTCATATAGGCGCTGGCAGCGACGAGATAAAAATAGGCGGCATAGACAGCCCCGTGGTAAAAAACCCCGTTACCGGCAGGCCATATATCCCCGGTTCTTCTCTTAAAGGGAAAATACGCACGCTGCTTGAGTGGAACGAAGGGAATGTTGACGAGAAAGGACTCCCTTTTTCCACAGATAAATCGGAGAACCTTATCGCCAGGATTTTCGGCAACGGAAAGATTAAAGAGGATTATAATGGCGGCCCTACGAGAGTAAGCTTTAACGACTGCGAGCTGTTGGAAGAAAGCGCCAGGGAATTGGCGGAAGCGGGCGGCTTTACGGAGGAAAAAACGGAAATATCAATGAACCGCAGGACGGGAACCGCCCGCAATGGAGGGCTCAGAAATATAGAGCGGGTTCCTGCCGGGGCAAGGTTTGATTTTTGCGTTACATTTAAAATTTTTGATATGGACGACGGCGGCAAGGTTGACCGCGCCGCTTACGAGCTGCTTAAACGTGGGTTTAAACTGCTTGAATTGGATTCTCTGGGCGGCAGCGGCTCAAGAGGGTACGGCAGGATAAGATTCGACAATACTTCCGATAAATCCGTATGGCCGGAGTCGGGTAATGCGCCGGCTTAAAATAACCGTCAGGCCGGAATCCGCTTTTATAAGCAGGTTGCAGTCCGATACGCTTTTCGGCCAGTTTTGCTGGACCGTAAAAGAAACGCGGGGCGATAACGCTCTTAAGGCGCTTTTATCCGGTTACGGGCATAATCCTTTTATTATATTTTCCGACGGTTTCCCAGCCGGATATCTGCCCGTACCGTTTTTGCCGCCTTCGGTTGACGGCCCGGCGGATGCGGATATCGTTAAAAAACGGTTTAAGCATAGAAATTTTGTTAAAAGCGGCGATTTGTTAAAAATTCTGCCGGAGCTTTCATGGCGGGCGCTTATTAATATATTGAAATCTGACGCCGCCGCCGGAAGAAGCGAGGGTATGTGTGACGAGCCAGTTGTAAAAAGCGCCGATGTTTATAAAAACTCTATTAATCGCATCACTTCCTCCACCGCCACCGTTAAAGGCTCCGGCAGTCTTTACCATACGGAGGAAACGTATTACGAAACCGATATTGATATATATGCCGTATATAACGAGGCTATTATAGACGGCGGCGGTATAACGGAAATATTTAAGCTGATAGGCAAAACCGGCTTCGGCAGGGATAAATCCACCGGCAAGGGCCGCTTTTCCGTGACGGATACGGTTGAGGAGCCTTGCGAGCTTCTTTCGGGGCGTGATGAAGGTGATATATTTATATCTCTAAGTAACGGCGTGCAGGCTGATGGGGCGGTTCTTAAATACGGCAAAGTGTTTACCAAATTCGGCAAGCACGGCGGCACGCTCGCTTCTCAGGGAAAGCATATAAAAAATCCGGTGATAATGCTGAAGCCCGGGAGCGTGTTTTCTTTCACGCGGAGAAATGATTTTTACGGAGCCGGTCTGGAGCTTGCCCCTAATGCTCCGGGGCATTTTCACAGCGCGTGGATGATACCTCTTTTCGGCAGACTGGCGGAGGATGCGGAAAATGAATAAATCTGAACCTGTCCGTATGGTGATAACGACTAAATCTCCGGTGCATATAGGTTCCGGCGCCGAATATTATCCTACGGATTATGCGCCATTTATAAAAAACGGCGAAAGGCCGGATTCGCTATATTTTTATGACCGTACTGCTTTGTCTGAAGCCATAGCCGGAGACGAATCGAAGTTTAAGGAATACTGCGATCTCGTTAAAATCAGAAATTTCGGCGATAGAGGCAGCATGGAAAGGTTTTATGAATTTATTCGGCCTTATGTCGTTAAGCTGCCGTCTTCATCCTTTTGCCGACTCAGCCCGGAGGCCGCCTTTAAATTAGGCGAGAATCGCTCCGGAACGCCTATCGCCGCCCTTATAAAAAACAGGTATTTAAAGGAGCCTTATATTCCCGGCTCCGCCGTTAAGGGAATGCTCAAAAATATAATATATTGGAAGTATTATAGCGATAAGAAGCGGAAACGGCTTGACGATAATGATTTTCCTTTCGGGGACTGCGACCCGTGGCGGCTTGTGAAAGTGTCCGATTTTCAGCCGGTTAAGGCTTCTGCCGTTATAGATAAGCTTGTTAATCTCCATAAGCCCAAAAAAGGCTCCGGAAGCAGAACAGTCAGTGGTATTCCGAACCTGTCGGAGCTGATTGACGCAGGCTCCGTATTTATAGGCACTGTTACCTTTAACCGGGAGCTTTATGAAACAGCTTTAAAAGGCGATGATCCTTTTTCGCAAAATGTTAAAAAGTTTTTTGAAAATAATCCGTTAAGCGCTGAAAACATTCGCGAGGCCGTAAAGGCCTACGGCGACCATCTGTTTAAAAAAGAATACTCCGTTTTTAATTTCGGAGGGTTTTTTGACTGCTCAAAAAGCGTTGGCGATAGCAACGCTCTTAAAAAAGGATTTGAAAAATGGTGGGCTTCATCGAGCGGCGAGGCCGGTAAAAAAACGGCGCGCTTTATTAAATTGGGCAAGCACGCCGGAGCCATATCGAAAACGGTTTACGGCGGGGACGATTTTTTTATAGGGGAAAGAAACGTAATTATCCCTCAGCAGAAGGATAAAAAAATTAGAAACGACACCCAGACGACTGTATGGCTTTCTTCTTCCGGCGAGCCTTTAGGCTGGGCTGCCGTTGAGATAGGAATAAGCGACGAGGAGTGGAATCGATATTTGGCCCGGCGTGAAAACTTTATAAAAGAGCCTGATAAGCCGCCGGTCGTGCCCGCCGCCGTAGAGCAAAGCCCTGTTAAAAACGAGAAGGAAGCCGTAATGGATAAATATAAGCATAATATTAAACGGCGGCGATAGCATGAGCGGCGAAATGTTGTGGGAATGTTTGGACCGTGTAAGTATCATTTTTGGGATAATAACCTTTCTCCCTGTTCTATGGGCGGCAGTGCTGTATATCCGCCGTAACAGCAGGCTTCGCAAAAGTATTCTGGCCGCCGTTGCCAGGGCGGAAACCCACCAGCCCATATATATTGAGCTTACCGGCAAAAACAATCTTACTGTCGAGGCGGAAAAGTATTTAAACAAACAGAATTTTCCCGGAGAAATTTTAAAAGGTATCGAGCTGATCCGCTCCGGCGTGAAGATGAACGATACCGCCGATGTGGAGAAGCTGAAAAATAAAATTATAGACATAAAGCTTGAAGCCCTTGGCCGCGCTCCGGAGTGCATACATCTGTTTTATTCCGGCCCGGTGGCGATAGGCGTCATGATAGGGGATATATTTTCCAACTGTAAGAATGTGTATATTTATCATAAGGACGAAAGCGGATACGCTTTTACTGCAAAAATATAGGAGGGGCTGGAATGGCCAGAATACTGATAACCATGCTGGGAACGGGGCATAAAAAGGACGGCAAATACAAAATGGCCGACTACGAGATAGACGGCGCTGTTTATCGCGGCGAGACGTTTATCGCCCATGCCCTTGCCGCGCATTATAAGGCTGATAAAATTTTCATATTGGGCACGTCCGGCTCTATATGGGACAGCGTCTATACCGTTTTCGGCGGCAGGGATGACGATACTAATCTTTACCTTTATGATAAAAAAGAGAAAGACGACGTTAAAAAGGATGATTTAAAAAGCGTAAACGCGGTTCTGGACGATTTTACGGGGGTTAAGGGCAGCGCCTGTTTTCTGGTGGACTACGGGCTTAACGACGCGGAGCTTTGGAACAATTTCAGCCAGTATCTGCAGATTTCGGAGCATATAAACCATGGCGACGAGATTTATCTGGATATTACTCATTCCTTCCGTTCCCTTGCCATGATGTCGTTTCAGATGGTGCAGTTTATCGAGCAGGTCCGGCGCAGGGACGTTAAACTGCGCGGAATCTATTACGGTATGCTTGAATACAGCGGTAAAAACGGCGGCGTAGCCCCTGTTGTAAATATCAGTATACTGGCTGAAATACAGGAATGGACAAAAGCCATAGGCTATCTTAAATATTCCGGCAGCGCGTCTATGCTCTATGAGCTTATAATGGGCCGCAACGGGGATATAGATAAGAAAACCGCCGGCACTTTCCTGCATATGGCCAATTGTATTTCGGTCGGCAATATAGTATGTATTCAGGAAACCGTTAAAATCATAAAAAACCGGCTGGACAGTTTAAAAGAAAGCAATAATCCCATAGTTGCCTATATATCCGGCGATATAGAGGATTTTGTAAACCGTTTGGATTATGATAATGAGCCTGATTTCAGTATGGCGCTGGCGCGCTGGTTTGGGGAATGTCATAATTACGGAATGAGCTATATCGTATTGGCGGACGCTGTAATATCAAAGGTATGCCATGTAAAGGGTATTGACCCGGATTCCATAGACGGGCAGGATGAGGCTAAAAAAATAATAAAAGCCTTTAAGAAAAATGAGGGCTTAAAACAGTTTGCGGAAACATATTATACGGTCAACGAGATTCGCAACAGCATCGCTCACAGCACCGGCAGAAAATCCTTAATAAGCGACATAAAAAATTTAAATATATATATTGATAGTATAGAACGCGGCTTTAAAGAGCTTGACAGGCAAAAATCCCGCGGCCTTTTATAGGAAAAATAGAGCGGTGATGCGGCTGATGAGCCGGTTTTTTCCTCCGCAGGTTTGCAATATTTTATCTGTATGATAATAAAAGCTTTTTTGTAAATCTGCTTTTGTTTTGCAGAAAAAATACGCTATTGCGCGCAGGTTTGCAAAAATGCTGCTGTAAGATATTGTTATACGGGAAGTTTTATAGGGGTGGATGTTAAGACCTGTCGTAATGGACGGGGATTGAGACTAATATTCATCCATTGCCTCTTCTCTTGAAATTTGTGAGTGATGTTAAGACCTGTCGTAATGGACGGGGATTGAGACCTATGCCTATTTTCTCACGCTTTACGGTATAGCTATGCCTAACATGTTAAGACCTGTCGTAATGGACGGGGATTGAGACCTCT
>CANTXF010000020.1 GCA_947853665.1 uncultured Deferribacterales bacterium
TCGAGCCGCATTAATTGAGGCGGCTCCCGATTTTGCAGCGCGTCGTTTTGGAGCAAGCTCGGATTAGAAAAGCGGGACGCGCAATATTTATCGCGCGTCGCTTTCTATCCACCAACGTCTGCATCAAATCAGGCAGACGTTTTACAGCAAGCTCGGAACAGAAAAGCGGGAGCGGGCTTATCTGTCCCCGCTCGCTTTCTGTCCACCAAAACGGTACACGCATTATTGATAGCGTGTCGTTTTAAAGCAAGCTCGGAACAGAAACATCTGCATTAAATAAGGCAAATGTTTTAGAGCAGGCTCGCAGGGGAAAACCGGAGCGGGTTTGCTTATCCGCGCGTGCTTTCTGGCAGGCCCGGATCGGATGCCTTTGCGCTAAGCAAGGCTTATATTTTTATCTGTGAGTATTCACGGCGGTTTGTTTTCGGTCAGTTTTTCAGGAATATGGCCGCTATATTTTTTAAAGGTGAAAGATGAAAATCGTTGTAATGGGTATCGGCAACTATATATTGGCCGACGAAGGCATAGGCGTTCACGCGGTAAAGGAGCTTGAAAAAGAGGAATGGCCCGAAAACGTGGAAATATTCGACTGCGGAACCTTAGGAATCCTGGCTTCATACAAAATAGCCGAGGCTGACGTGCTTATAGCAATAGACGCTATCGTTTCCAAAGAGGAGCCGGGTACGGTAAAGGTATTCGATAAAGAAGATATAATGCTTTCCAAAGTGCCGGCCAAAATATCGCCGCACCAGATAGGCTTTCAGGAAACGCTGCTCCACGCCCAGCTTAGGGGGGACTGCCCGGAAAAGGTTAAGCTGATAGGCGTAGTTCCGGAATCGTACGACACAAGCACGGAGCTTTCCGACGCGTGCCGCAACGCTCTGCCAGTAGTGCTGGACCATGTAAGGAAGCTCGTCGCCGAATACGCCTGATTATTTCAGTTCATAACCATACCTTTACACAGATTGATGTAAAGTTATGGAAGATATTTATAATACAGCGACTTTTGGCGGCAGAGAATAATAAGAGCGAAGCGTTTGGCAAGGCGCTGTCTAAAGGGGTTTTTGCTTCCTCCAGAGTTTGCCTTGCCGCGCAGGCCTTATTATGAACGTTTTTGAAGGCTAAAGAGTATTGTTATAATGATTTGCCATAACTATATGCGTTAGGTGATAGCCGCCTTTTTTAGTTTATGGAAGCGACTATTTTTCCGTAGTTCTTCATAACTGTGCGCATATATTTTTTAGGAAGCGCGCGTTTGCCGTTAAGGGCTCTTTTAAGATTTACCGGGCCGTAGTTATAGGCTATTATGGCGTGTTCCGTGCTGCCGGTCTTTTTTATAAGATACGCCAGATAGGACACGCCTATGCGCAGGTTTGTTTCCGGGTCGAAAAGCTCTTCGGCGTTTTTTAGGTTTATATGCTCCAGCTTATCGGATATATAAAAAGCCGTGGATGGCAGAAGCTGCATCATGCCTATTGCGCCCTTGCTGGATACTGCCTTGTTTCTGAAGCTGCTTTCCGTGGCTATTATGGCCATTATCAGGGCCGGGTCTATGCCGTGCCTGGAAGATTCTTCCTCTATGGCTATGGCATAGCGCATTATATCCTTAGGGGAATATCTTTCTCCAGATAAATCCGCGAACATATCCCTTACTTTAAGAGCGTTTTCACGGCCTGCGGCTTCTTTCCGGACGCTTTCCGTTTCAGCCGCTATTTTTTCCGCCTCGCTTTCAAAGGAGGCAAGGCGTTTGTCATAAGCTGCGTAGAGCTTTTCCGTATAATATTGGGCTCCGAAATTCATGGCCGTTATCGCCGTCATAATAACGGCCAATGCAAAAAGGGCCGGGTTGGGTCCTTTATTTGTCAATTTATCACCTTTTGGTATTTTGCGGCAGGCCGTCCGGCCTGTTTAAGAAAACTATCGCCATTTTTCCAAGATATTAAAAATAGGTCTTTTAAATTATATGTCAAGGGAAAAATACCGAATTTATCCTTATCGGTTTTTTCAGAAACGATTTGCTCCGGCGGCAGCTTGTGTTATATAAAAACGTCCGCCTTTCATTAAACCGGGAAAGCGGCGTATATTTAACGTTTCCGGCGGCGAAAAATGCTTTGGTATATTTTAATCGCCCGCTTTTAAAAGCTTACCGGGCCGCGCCGGTTAATCTGAACGGAGGCACTGTGGATAATACTACCGTGGACAGCATAATCTTCCCCTATATAAAAATATGCCAGCCCGCTTCGGGCGGGTTTCGCTTCGGTTGCGATTCCCCGCTTCTGGCCTGGTTTGCCCGCATTAAAAAAAACTGGCGGGTAGCGGACGCCGGCAGCGGCAGCGGCGTAATAGCCGTTCTGGCGGCTAAAATGTACGGCGCGGAGATAACCGCCATAGAAGCCCAGGAAGGCATGTTCCGGTGTCTTAAAGAGACTGTGCGCCTTTGCTCCGCGGAAAAGGAGATAACTCCCGTACTGGCTGATATCGGAGATTACAGAACGGACAAAAGATTCGACGCGGTAATATGCAACCCGCCATACAGGAAAGCGGGAACGGGGCGCGTAAACGCGGACGAGCTGGAAAAGAACGCCAGGTTTTCCTTTTCCATGGATTTAAATACCCTTGTCAAATTCTGCAGAATAAATATGAAGCACGGAGGCAGGCTGTTTTTCTGCTACGATGCGGATATGCTGGCGGAAGCCGTATCGGTATGCAGAGGGGGCAATATGGAGCCTAAAAGAATGCGGCTCGTGCATCCGTCCCCGGCAAAACCGGCCAGATTGCTGCTTATGGAATGTGTTTTCGGCGGAGGGGAGGAGCTGCTTATTGAGCCGCCCCTTTTCCAGAACGGCGGAGAATCCGGGGAATATGCGGACATCTTCGCCGGAAAATGGGGTCTTTACGCCGGGGAAAAGCGTTAGTGCTTTTTCCTCCGCCGGTATTTAAGCTGTTTCCTTTTTCGGCTCCGGCGGAGCGTTTAAAGCAAAAAGGCTGGCTCAAATATATAAAAATAGGCGGCCAACTCTTAACTCAGATAGTTATGGCAGATAATTATAATAATGCTCTGCATCGTTAAAAACATTTATAATAAAACCTGCTCAGGCAAGGCAAACTTATGCGCAAACCCCATTAGACATGCCTTTGTAAAGGTTTTTAGGCTTATTATCCATTGATATGAGCAAGCCTCCGTATTATAAATATTTTCCCATAACTTTAGATCAATCTATATAAGGGCATAGTTGCGGCAAATATATTTCATGCTTAAAAAACTAACAAGACGTATATGCGCCGTGTTAGTATGATGTCTTATAACAAAAGGAAGTCATTTTTAATGATTGAATCAAGATGTGGTCTTTTATGTAGCGAATGTCCTTATCGTGAAGAAATGAAATGTAAGGGTTTTTATAAATATTGACAAACCATTTTGGAGTGCAGGCTGTCTTGTTAGATCCTGCTGCGAAGCCCAAAACCATGGGTATTGCGGAAAATGCGATAATTTTGTATGCCAGTTATTACATACTTTTGCATACGATATGGAGCAAAGCGATAATGGCAAAAGAATTGAGCAATGTAAAAAATGGAGTGAAAAATAATGGCTTCCAGTAAAGAGTATTTAGATTTTATTTTAGAACAGCTGTCAGAATTAAATGGAATAACTTACAAAACAATGATGGGCGAATTTATCATCTATTATCAAGGTAAAATCGTTGGTGGAATATATGATAATAGATTTCTTATAAAGCCTGTAAAATCTGCCGTAATGTATATGCCGGCAGCTTCTTACGAATTACCTTACGACGGCGCAAAAGAAATGCTGTTGGTTGAAAATGTAGATAGTAAGGAATATTTGACAAAATTATTTCATGCCATTTACGATGAACTTCCGCTTCCAACTCCGAAAAAAAGAAAATAAGGTATATCTTAATCAACCGCTCAATGGTAAATAAAAAATAGCGGCTGCATTATAAATATTTTTTTGTAATTTTAGCCGGTCCGTGCAGGGAGTATATTAAAAAAGCTAATATCCCTTAACGCAGATAGTTATGGCAAATAATTATAATAATGCTCCGCATCGTCAAAAACACTTATAATAATATCTGCTCAGGCAAGGTAGACTTATGCGCAAACCCCGTTAGACAGGCCTTTGTAAAGGTTTTCAGGCTTATTATCCATTGATATGAACAAGCCGCCGTATTATAAATATTTCTCATAACTTTAGATCAATCTATATAAGGGGGTAGTTTGCGAAAAAAATACGCCGGAAAATTTATATTCCCGGCGCAGAAGATCACGCGCTTACGGCAGGGCATATTCCGTCCGTCTGCATTTCAGCGTCAGTATTTTTTTACGACCCATAGTATTTTATAATAATTGTTAAGGTCGTCTTCCGACTCCAGCCTGACGTGTTCTTTATTGTTGTCCTCGTTTACCAGTATGTAAAAATCTTTATCTTTATAAAATCTGAAAAATTTAGCGTTCCTGCCGTTTTCAAAAACCCTGCTTCCGTTGGAGACTACGGTGGAGGAGCATTTTGCGCAGATCATATAATCGTTTTCCTCCGCTATGCCGTCCGGTACGGAGCAGTTTACCTGAAATACCGCTGCGTTTTTTTCAGGCTCCTTTACTTTATCGAACAGCGCAAGGCTGACCGGCAGCATAACGGAATTTATGCCGCGCTTTTTTGCGTTTATCGGAAGTTTATGCACGTATATTATATCATCGGGCAGATCGCCTCCGTAGGGTGCGGCGCTGTCGTGGACCGCGGCGCCGTCGCTTTCCGGCTCGGGATAGGCTTTTGCTTCGCCAAAATCCACACCGGAAAGGGTGTTAAGGTCTGAACCGAGGAATTTTACCATTTGCGCCAGCATGGCGAAATCAGGTTCCCTTTTGTCGCTCAGATAATTGGACAAACGGGAGGGCGAAATGCCCAGATATTTGGCAAGATCGATTTGCTTGTGCTTTGTGCTTTTAATAAGATATTTCAGCTTTTTTCCAATCATTCTTTCTCCCCATCTATTACCATACATTTCATAAATAAACAAAATGTGAAAATTGCGTCCGACCGAATGGAAATCGGTTTTTTGGCGGGTGGCGCAGATAACTTGGGGGGGGGGGACCCTATCTACAGCGATACTATAATATATTAAAATTTTATTTAATGCCAGAAAAATAATAAATTAATATACTATTTTTTTCCCGTTAACCTTTTTTTCAGTCGTGCCTCCGGAAAGGGTGGCGGACGCCTATGCGCCGTTCGTTTCGTTTACGCCGCGCGCAGAACGAACACGATTAGTATGTAAGCAAAGATTTATATAATACTATTTATATTTTTTTTAAAATAGTCAAGAATAAATTAACACTGCTATACACTTACATAGATCGGCGCAAGGTTATGGAAAATGTTTGCAATAAAGCCGCCTGCTGCTGCAATCAGGAATGAAGCCTGAGGGGTTTTAAGCCGCCTTTTAAGGTTGGGCGGTAGTGCCTGCCGCGCCGCTGGGGCCGTGGCCGGCGCCGCGCTCCGTTTTATTTATCAGTATACTGGCATACAGAAAACATTTGCCTTATTTATGCAGACGTTTCTAATCCAAGCTTGCTCCAAAACGACGCGCTGCAAAATCGGGAGCCGCCTCAATTAATGCGGCTCGA
>CANTXF010000021.1 GCA_947853665.1 uncultured Deferribacterales bacterium
CCATAAGGGAAGGCGGACGTACCGTCGGCGCTGGCGTCGTTACCGAAATAATCGAGTAGGACCGGTACAGATTAAATGGAAAACCAAAAGATAAGAATTAAACTTAAAGCGTTTGAACACAGGATTCTTGACAAGGCCGTGAAAGACATCGTCAACACGGCCAAGCGTACGGGCGCGCGGGTCGTAGGACCTATCCCTCTTCCCACCAGGATTGAGAAGTTTTGCGTTACCCGTTCCCCTCACGTGGATAAAAACTCCCGTGAGCAGTTCGAGATACGCACGCACAAACGTCTCGTAGATATATTTGAACATAATCCTCAGACCATCGACGCGCTGATGAAGCTTGAGCTTTCGGCCGGAGTGGACGTAGAAATCAAACTGTAATAAAAGGCAGGAAATCCATGGGAAAGGGAATTATCGGTAAAAAAATCGGAATGACTCAGATATTCACCGAAAACGGCACGGTCGTTCCGGTTACGGTCGTACAGGCCGGTCCGTGCGTGGTTACGCAAAAGAAGACCGTTGAATCTGACGGCTATAACGCCATACAAATCGGGTTCGAAAAGATTCTCTCTGAAAAGAAAGTAAATAAACCGCAGGCCGGCCACTTTAAAAAGGCCGGCACCGATCCGATGAAATACCTCCGCGAGGTAAGGGTCGAGGCCATCGACGATTATTCCGTCGGCCAGGTAATAAACGCCGACATATTCGCCGAGGGCGATATGATAGACGTTCAGGGCGTATCCATAGGTAAGGGCTTTCAGGGCGCCATGAAGCGCTGGAATTTTGCCGGCGGCCCCGGCGGCCACGGCTCCGGCTTTCACCGCCGTCTTGGCTCCATAGGTATGAAAGAGTGGCCTGCGGAAGTCAACAAAGGCAAGAAAATGGCCGGTCATCTCGGCGTGGAAAAAGTCACGGTGCAGCGTCTCAAAATAGTGCGCGTTATGCCCGAAACCAACGTTATCCTTGTGGAAGGGGCCATACCCGGACACAAAAACGGCGTCGTCTATATCAAACAGACGGTAAAGCCAAGAAGATAACTTGAAAAATCATTATGCCGCCCCGGTTTTCCGGGCGGCTTTTTTTATTTTGAAAGCTCCTTCCCCGCGCATATTTCCTGAAATCCCTGCGGGATGCAAATATTTTTTTAAAAACCCTTGTTTTTTATAAAAAAGTGTGTAATTGTATTAGCTCCGCAAAGCGCGGCCGGTGTTTTTTTGCGCAAAATTACGGGCCGCGCCTAACCGTTGTTAATTAAGCCGGGGAAGATTTTCCGGGCTGAAAATAGAATACGTATGCGATAAATGCCCCGCGGCATAAATTATGCATACAAAAGCGCCTGGCAGGATATCCTATCTGCCGGCGTAAAAAGAGCAGAGGAACTCTAAATGGCAAAAGTAGACGTGTTTAATGTTAAGAATGCAAAGGTCGGCGAGGCCGAACTGCACGACGCCATCCTCGATTATCCGGTAAATCCGGCGCTGATTCACGAGGTAGTTAAAATGCAGCTTGCCTGCAGGCGCTCCGGCACTCACTCGACCAAGACGAAGGGTCTGGTTTCCGGCGGCGGCAAAAAGCCGTGGAAACAAAAGGGCACTGGACGTGCCCGCAGCGGTTCCAACCGTTCTCCGCTCTGGAGAGGGGGAGGCACCATTTTCGGACCACTTCCGCGGGATTATTCGTACTCCATGCCTAAGAAAAAGGTTAAAAACGCCCTTAAGTCGGCGCTCCACGCCAAGTTTGACGACGGAGCCGTTCTGGTGCTGGACAACCTTTTCGTGGAAAACGGCAAGACGAAGGAAGCCCTTGAAATCCTTAAGGCCTTTGAGGCCTCCAGAAGCGTCCTTTTCGTTGTGGACGCCGTTGACGAGAAAGTCGCCAGGGCTTTCGGCAATATTCCCTACGCGGACATACTCCACGTAAACGGTCTTAACGTTTACGACGTGGTAAACGCCCGCAAAATAATAATATTGCAGAGCGCGCTGCCCATGGTGGAAAACGCCGCAGGCATATGCCGGTGCGGATGCGGTTCAGAGGCATAGGAGGCGGATGTAAAATGATAACTCAGTACGACGTGTTGCAAAAACCGCTCCTTACGGAAAAAGCCATGGCTCAAAAGGAAAACCTGAACGCCGTTGTGTTCAAGGTGCATCCTGAAGCCACAAAAACCCAGATCAAAGAAGCCGTGGAAAAGTTTTTCACCGTTAAGGTGGAATCCGTCCGCACGCTTAATTTCGACGGAAAAACAAAACGTTTCGGCAAAAACATAGGCCGCCGTCAGGACTGGAAAAAGGCTGTCGTAACCCTCAAAGAGGGCGAGAAGCTGGAATTCGTGTAAGGGAGAGGTAAATGGGCATCAAAACCTTTAAGCCTACGTCCAAGGGCGTACGCTTTAGAACAAACAGCGATTACGCGGAAATAACCGCCTCCAGGCCGGAGAAATCGCTGACAGTATCCTTAAAAGGAAAAAGCGGCAGGAACAACAACGGCCGCATCACAGTCCGCCATCAGGGCGGAGGCAATAAAAGGCTTTACCGCATAATCGACTTCAAGCGCAACAAAGACGGCATACAGGCCCGCGTTGCCACTATCGAGTACGACCCTAACCGTTCGGCCCGTATAGCTCTCATCGTTTATGCGGACGGCGAAAAACGCTACATAATAGCTCCCATCGGCCTTAAAGCAGGCGATACGGTACAGAGCGGCGAAGGCGCGGACATTAAGCCCGGCAACGCCATGGCTCTTAAAAGCCTTCCCGTGGGCACCGTGGTGCACAACGTGGAGCTGCGCCCCGGCAAAGGCGGCCAGATGGCCCGCTCGGCAGGCTCCTACGCGCAGCTTCTCGCGAAAGAGGGCGAATACTGCCACGTAAGGCTCCCGTCCGGGGAGATACGTCTTGTAAAGGCGGAATGCAAGGCTACTGTCGGCCAGGTCTCCAACCAGGAGCACGAAAACATCAGCCTTGGCAAAGCCGGCAGGAAACGCTGGAAAGGCGTTCGCCCCACCGTGCGCGGCGTGGCTATGAACCCTGTCGATCACCCTATGGGCGGCGGCGAAGGCCGCACGAGCGGCGGACGTCATCCTACGACTCCTTGGGGCAAGCCTACGAAGGGCTACAAGACCCGCAAGAAGAACAAGCCGTCTAACAAGTATATCGTATCCAAGAGAAAGTAGGCTAGGAGGACAGAGTGCCAAGATCGCTTAAAAAAGGACCCTTTATCGACGCTCACGTTGAAAAAAAGGTCGAGGAAGCAAAAAAGACCGGCAGCAAGCAGGTTATAAAAACCTGGTCCCGCAGGAGCACCATAACCCCTGACATGATAGGGATAACTTTCGCTGTCCACAACGGAAACAAATTCGTTCCCGTGTATGTTACCGAAAATATGGTCGGACATAAATTAGGCGAGTTTTCTTTGACCAGGACTTTCCGCGGTCACAAGAAAGACGATAAAAAAGTGGTCAAAAGGTAAGAACAATGGACGTCAAAGCAACAGCCAAGTTCGTTCGGGTATCCACGCGGAGGGCTCGTGAAGTTGCCGCCCTCGTTCGCGGCAAACAGGTTGAGGAAGCTATCGCTATCCTTAAGTTCACGCCCCGCAAAGCCGCCGGACTTATCGCGAAAGTGATTAAGTCCGCCGTCGCCAACGCGGAGGAAAACTTCAAGATCCGTGATGTGACCCGTTTTAAAGTAAGCGAACTTAGAATCGAAATGGGACCGCCAATGAAAAGATTTACCCCACGCGCTTACGGGAGGGCGTCTCTCATCCGTAAGCCGACTACCCATATAAAGGTAGTCATTGCCGATTCATCGGAGGTGAAATAGTGGGACAGAAGGTCAATCCTAACGGTTTCAGGCTCGGCGTAAACAGAGCGTGGAACTCCGTCTGGTATTCCAACAAAAAGGAATACAGGCAAAACCTTATCGAAGACATCAAAATACGCAAATTCCTCCGGAAGCGTCTCAATCAGGCGGGTATTTCCCAGATAGGCATCGAGAGGATGAGCTCCAAGGTAAGGATAACTCTCAATACCAGCCGCCCAGGTATCGTAATAGGCAAAAAGGGCGCGGAGATCGAAAAGCTGAAAGGCGAGCTTAAAAGGTTTACCGATTCGGATATTCTTATAGTTATCCGCGAGGTCAAAAAACCTGAGCTTGACGCCACCCTTGTGGCGGACGGCATAGCCCAGCAGCTTATACGCCGCGTGGCTTTCAGAAGGGCCATGAAAAAAGCCGTTCTGCAGACCCTGAAATCGGGGGCTCTGGGCATTAAAGTAATGTGCGGCGGCCGTCTTGCCGGCGCGGATATCGCCCGTACCGAATGGTACATTAAAGGACGCGTGCCCCTGCAGACTCTCAGGGCGGCCATAGATTACGGCACGGCGGAAGCGCTGACCGCTTACGGCATAATCGGCGTGAAAGTATGGATATTCACCGGCGAGATCCTTGAGGACAGGACCGGGGCCAAGGGAGCCGAATAATGTTACAGCCTAAAAAGACGAAATATCGCAAGGTGTTCAAGGGCCGTATAAAAGGTAAAGCCACCAAAGGCAATACCGTGGTTTACGGCGACTTCGGACTTGTGAGCGAAGATAAAGCCAAAATCACCAGCCGCCAGATAGAAGCGGCCCGTATCGCCATTAACAGATACCTTAAAAGAGGCGGAAACGTGGTGATCAGAATATTCCCCCACAAGCCTATAACCAAGCGCCCCGCCGAGGTGCGTATGGGTAAAGGTAAAGGCCCTCTCGAGGGATACGTTGCGCCCGTTAAGGAAGGCACCGTGCTTTACGAAATAGGCGGGGTGGACGAAGCGCTGGCCAAGGAGGCCTTTCGCCGCGCTTCCCATAAGCTGCCGGTCAAAACCAGGGTTATACGCAGGGAAACTCCGGCTGCAACTGAAGAGGTGAGCAAGTGAAACCGGCAGAAATACGCGAATTAAGCACGGAAGAGCTTATAAAGAAAGAAGAGGAGCTCAGGGAGGACGTTTTCCGCCTCCGTTTCAAGCTCTCTACCGGCGAGCTTGAGGATTCTTCCAAAATCAAGCAGGCCAAAAAAGATGTGGCCCGTATCAAGACTATTCTTGGACAGCGCCAACGTGAGGTAGCCAATGGAAAATAGGGGCAGGAGAAAAGTACGCCGCGGCGTCGTGGTAAGCGATAAAATGCAGAAAACCGTCACCGTAAAGGTGGAGAGGCTTATGCTGCATCCCATGTATAAAAAATTTATAAAACGCAGCAAAACTTTCTTTGCCCATGACGAGGAAAACGCTGCGCGCGTGGGCGATCTGGTCCAGATAGTGGAGACCAGGCCTTTAAGCAAGAACAAACGCTGGAGGGTCGAGAGCATTATAACCAAATCTCTTGAAACTTCCGGTCAGGAGACTGCGGAATGATTCAGGTTCAATCCCGTATGACAGTCGCCGATAACTCCGGCGCCCGCGAAATAATGTGCATCAAGGTGCTCGGCGGCAGCCGCAAACGTTACGGCAAAATAGGCGACGTTATTATAGCAAGCGTCAAGGACGCAAACCCTGACAGCAATATAAAGAAAGGCTCCGTCGTAAGGGCGGTCGTCGTGCGCACGGCTAAGGAAAAGCGCCGTCCCGACGGTACCTATATAAAATTCGACGACAACGCGGCCGTTCTTCTGTCCAAGCAGAACGAGCCCATAGGCACCCGCGTTTTCGGGCCGGTGGCCAGGGAACTCAGGGGCAAAGGCTTCCTCAAGATAGTTTCCATGGCTCCCGAAGTGTTGTAGGAGGCTTAAAAATGCCGGTTAAATACAAACTCAGAAAGAATGATCCGGTGGTCGTTATCTCCGGAAAGGACAAAAAGAAAAAATCCAAAATAACCGTTTTGGATAAAGATAAGGGGCAGGTTGTAGTGGAGAACGTGAACGTTTCCAAACGCCACACGCGTCCAAACCAATCGAACCCTGACGGCGGCATACTGGATAAGGCTATGCCGTTCGATATTTCAAACGTGATGTATCACTGCGGAAAATGCGATAAGGGCGTAAGGCTTGGCGTCAAAACCCTCGACAACGGCAAGAAAGCCCGTTACTGCAAATCCTGCGGCGAAGTCATCGACAAGAACTAAGGGAGAAAATATGACTGAGCTTAAAGATAAATATCTTAAAGACGTTGTTCCCCACATGATGAAGGCTTTCTCCTACAAAAACGTGAACCAGGTTCCGAGGGTGGAGAAAGTGGTTCTCAACATGGGGGTAGGCGAGGCCACGGCCAACGCCAAGGTTCTTGAACACGCACTTGAGGATATGACTAAAATCGCCGGCCAGAAGCCGGTAGTTACCAGGGCGAAAAAATCCATCGCCGGGTTCAAGCTCCGCGAAGGCATGCCCATAGGCTGCAAGGTTACGCTTAGGCACGACAGGATGTACGAATTTCTCCAGCGTTTCTTCAATATCGCGCTGGCGCGCGTGCGGGACTTTAAAGGCGTCAACCCCAAGTCTTTCGACGGGAGAGGCAACTACGCCATGGGCGTTAAGGAGCAGATTATCTTCCCGGAAATCGACTACGATAAGATAGACAAGGTCCGCGGTCTGGACGTGATAATTACCACAACGGCTGAAACCGACGAGGAAGGCAGGGAACTGCTTAAAGCTCTCGGTATGCCGTTCGCTTGATTCGGAGGCGATTAAGTGGCTACTACGGCAAAATATAACAGTGCTTTCGCAAAAAAGAAGTTTGAAGTGCGTAAAAACAACCGCTGTCCTCTTTGCGGACGTCCGCGCGCTTTTATGAGGCGTTTCAATATGTGCCGCCTGTGTTTTCGTAAACTTGCGCTTAACGGGGACATACCCGGCGTGCGCAAGTCCAGCTGGTAAAAGCGTGAGAGAGGAGCAGTAAACATGAGACTGACCGACCCTATTGCTGATATGCTGGCCCGTATGCGCAACGCGCTGATGGTCAAACATACTGAAGTGGCTGTGCCTTATTCCGCAATGAAGGAAAGGATAGCCCATATAATGAAGGAAGAAGGCTATATAAAGAACTACCGGGTCGTTCCCGTTGGCAACAACAAAGATATAGTCATATACCTTAAATATACTGACATGAACGAATCCGTCATCCGCGGCCTTAAAAGGATATCCAAACCCGGAGGCCGCGTTTACGTCAACACCAAAAACCTGCAGCTCGTCCTTGGCGGTCTGGGAAACGGCATAATATCCACTTCCAGCGGCATCAAGACTGTAAAACAGTGCCTGACTGAAAAAGTCGGCGGCGAATATCTCTGCCAGATATGGTAAAAGGGAGGAAATAATGGAAAAAACCGTAAAAACTCCCGAATCGAAACATAACGTTTCGCGTATAGGCAAATCCCCCATAGCCGTGCCCGCCGGTGTTAAGGTTAACATCAGCGGCCAGACTGTTGAGGTGGAAGGCCCTAAAGGCAAGCTTTCCCAGGTTCTTCCCGAGAATATAACCGCTTCCCTCGACGGAAACGTGATGAACATCGCCTGCAGCAGCGACGAGCTTAAAACCAGAGCCCAGCACGGCCTTATGCGCACTCTCGTCGCCAATATGGTGGAGGGCGTGACCAAGGGCTTCGTCAAAAACCTTGAAATAGTCGGCGTCGGCTATAAGGTGGCCATGAAAGGCAAGGATTTGGATCTTTCCATGGGCTTTTCCCACCCCTGCATTTTCAAGGCTCCCGCAGGCATAGAGTTTGCCGTTGACGGAACCCAGAAAATAGCCGTAAAGGGCATCGACAAGCAGCTTGTGGGCCAGGTTGCGGCCAATATCCGCATGATAAGGAAACCGGAGCCTTATAAAGGCAAGGGTATCCGTTACGCCGGCGAGCACATAATAATGAAGGCCGGAAAGTCCGGTAAGAAATAGGACTAAGGAGTGAATCGTGAGCAGGTTCAATAAAGCTGACGGGCGCGTAAGGCGTCACGCCAGATTAAGGAAAAAAGTTCGCGGCACCGAAAGCCGCCCCCGTCTGGCCGTATTCAAAAGCAACAGCTATGTTTACGCTCAGGTGATTAACGATAAAACAGGCGAGACCATCGCGGCCGCAAGCTCTCTTGAAAAGGAATTCCGCGATAAGTTCGGAGGCCGGCTCAACGTGGAAGTCGCTTCCACCATAGGCAAAACCATAGGAGAGCGCGCAAAAGCCAAAGGCGTAAGCGCCGTTGTGTTCGACAGAGGCGGATATATATATCACGGAAGGGTAAAATCTTTAGCCGAAGCGGCCCGTGAAGCCGGCCTCGAATTCTGACGGGAGGGGTAGCTTTGAATATCGAAGAAAAACAGCTGGCCGACAAGGTCGTCCATATCGGAAGGGTAACGAAGGTCGTTAAAGGCGGCCGTATATTCAAGTTCACCGCCCTCGTGGTAGTGGGCGACTATAACGGGAACGTAGGCATAGGCCACGGCAAGGCCCGCGAGGTGCCCGACGCCATACGCAAGGCTATGGACAACGCCAAGAAAAACATGGTGAAGATACCCGTCGTAAAAGGCTCCATACCCCACGCCATAATAGGCAGGTTCGGCGCCAGCGAGATTATAATGAAACCGGCCGCTCCCGGTACCGGTATCATAGCCGGCGGCGCGGTAAGGTCTCTTTTCGAGCTTGCGGGAATCCATAACATACTTGCTAAATCCGTGCGCAGCAGAAACCCCTATAACTCGCTTTACGCGGCTATGAACGGTTTTGAAAACATACGCACGATCGACCAGGTGGCTTCCGCCCGCAATATCGAGATATCCGACCTGGTTCATAACAAAAAGTAAGGCTTTTCCGGTATAACGGCATGGCCGGCCCGGAAATACATCCGGGCCACAATTAAATTATTCGGGAGTTTTTCATGCAGATAAATGACCTTAAACCGGCGCGCGGCTCCAACAGGGAGCGCAAGCGTCTGGGCAGAGGCACCGGCAGCGGCCAGGGTACGTCCGCCGGTCGCGGTACCAAAGGACAGAACGCCCGCAAAAGCGGCCAGGTGCGTCAGGGCTTCGAAGGGGGCCAGATGCCTCTCGTGCGCCGCATACCGAAGCGCGGCTTTAATAACGCTCAATTCGCCACGGTTTACGAAACCGTAAATCTCGGTTATGTGGCAGACCGTTTCGAGGAGGGCGAAACCGTAAACGCCGAGTCTCTTAAAGCAAGAGGGCTTATCCGCGGCAATAAGGACGGCGTTAAAGTCTTGGGAGACGGCGAGCTTGCCAAAAAGCTCGTTTTCGAAGTGGACAAGCTTTCCAGATCCGCGGCTGAGAAGATCGCAAAAGCAGGCGGCACCGTTAAAACTTCCGGGGAGGAGGCGTAAGCCTTTCCCCTTTTTTTGCATTCCGCCCGGCATTTATCGCTGCCGGGCAGCAATTCGCCTGTAACGAGTCGGAGTTTTTATGTTTAAAAAAATCGAAGAAATTTTTTCCATACCGGAACTGAGAAAACGCATACTCATGACGCTGTTTCTGCTGGCCGTATTCCGTTTGGGCGCCCATGTGCCCACGCCGGGGGTAAACGGCGAAGCTCTGGCTCAGTTTTTCGCCAGGGCCAGCGGCAGTATGCTCGGCTTTTTCGATATGTTTACCGGCGGCGCTCTGCAAAAGCTGACCGTTTTCGCTCTGGGCGTTATGCCTTACATTTCCGCTTCCATTATTATCGAGCTTCTGGCCGTTGTTATCCCGTATATCGCGGAGCTTAAGAAGCAGGGCACGGAAGGCCGTGAAAAGCTCACTAAGCATACCCGCTACCTTACTGTGGCCATAAGCCTTATCCAGGGCCTGGGTATTGCAATAGGCATAGAGACCATGGTTGCTCCTGACGGAAGCCCCGTCGTATTTATGGGCGGCTGGAGCTTCAGGCTTATTACCGCTCTTACCCTTACTACGGGCACGGTTTTTCTTATGTGGCTCGGCGAAAAGATAACCTCTTTCGGTGTGGGCAACGGTATGTCCCTGATAATTATGGCTGGTATTATTTCCGCCTTTCCCAGCGCGGTGGTAAATACCTTCGGCCTTATGAACACCGGCGAGCTTCAGCTCATACCTCTCATAATAGCCGTCGCCATAATGGCGGGCGCGTTTCTGGCAATAGTTTTTATGGAAACGTCCCAGCGCAGGCTCCCCATACAGTATGTAAGGAAGGGCAACGCGGGAGGCAAGGTTCAGGCGGCCAATTCCTATCTGCCGTTAAGGCTTAACCCGGCGGGCGTTATACCTATAATATTCGCTTCGACCCTTATAACGCTTCCGGCCACCATAGCCACTTTCGCCCCCAACGACCCCATGCTGCAGAAGCTGAATTATTTTTTCTCCCCGGCTTATCCCGTGTATTATTTCCTTGAGCTTGGGCTTATAATTTTCTTTACGTATTTTTATACGTCGATTATATTCAACCCCAAGGATATTGCGGAGAATATACAGAAATCCGGCGGGGTTATCCCGGGCAAGCGCCCCGGAGCCGCCACTGCGGAATATATAGATTATGTGCTTACGAGGCTTACTTTCGTTGGCGCCATATATCTTGCCATCGTTTCCGTTATGCCGCAGGTATTCATATCCGGTTTCGGTCTGCCTTTCTATTTCGGCGGAACCAGCCTTCTTATCGTAGTAGGGGTTGGTCTGGACGTTATACAGAAAGTGGAGTCCCACCTGCTTACCCATAATTATGACGGCTTTCTTAAAAAAGGACGCATAAGAGGGAGGAACTGGTCGTGAAAAATATCGTGTTTTTAGGGCCTCCGGGAGCGGGGAAAGGCACCCAGTCCGCCTTTATAATCAGAGATTACGGCGTCGTTCAGATTTCTACCGGCGATATGCTCAGAGCCGCCGTAAAGGCAGGCACTCCTCTGGGGAAAACCGCCGCCGAATTTATGAAGGAAGGCAAACTTGTTACGGACGATATAATAATCGGCCTTATGAACGAAAGGCTTTCCGAGCCGGACTGCAAAAACGGCTTTATACTGGACGGGTTTCCGAGGACCATAGCCCAGGCTACCGCCCTGGACGCCATGCTTTCGGGGAGCCTTAAAACGGAGCTTACCCATATAATAAGCCTTGAAGTCCCGGACGAATATATAGTGGACAGGATTTCCGGCAGGCGCGTAAGCCCCGTGAGCGGAAAGATTTATCATGTGAAATACGACCCGCCGGCCGTGGAAGGCATGAGCGAGGACGGAAAGACCCCTCTTATACAGCGGGACGACGACAAAGAGGAAACGGTCCTTAAAAGGCTCTCCGTTTTCCACGAGCAGGCGGACGCCCTTAAAGGCTATTACAGGCCCGGCGGCAAGCTCCATATCGTCGACGGGACGAAAAGCCCGGAAGCCGTTTACGGGGAGATCAAAGGTATATTAAAATAATGGTTGTTTTATATTCCAGAGCGGAAATAGAGCAGATGAAGAAGCCCGCGGCCGTTTTGAAGGAGGTTTTCAAACGGCTTGAGGATTATATCAAACCGGGGCTTACCACAAAAGATATTGACAACTTCGTTGAAAATATTATATGCTCTTTGTCTGCGTTGCCCTCTACAAAAAATTACCGCGGATTTCCCGCGGCTTGCTGCACGTCCGTCAACGAGGTGGTCGTGCATGGAATACCCGGCGGTAGGGTTTTGAAGGAAGGCGATATAGTAAGCGTCGACGTGGTGGCTTTTAAAGACGGCTTTCACAGCGACGCGTGCCGCACTTTTGCGGTAGGCAAAGTCAGCGGCGACGCCGAAAGGCTTATGACCGTTACCAGAGAAGCTTTTTTCAAAGGAGCGGAGCAGGCTAAAGTCGGCAACAGGCTGGGAGACATCTCGAGCGCCATCCAGGAGCACGTGGAAAGCGCCGGTTTCGGCGTGGTGCGGGATTTGTTCGGCCACGGAGTCGGCCGCGACATGCACGAGGAGCCCAGCGTTCCGAATTTCGGCAGAGCCAACAGAGGGCTCAGGCTGAAAACGGGCATGGTGCTGGCCGTGGAACCTATGGTTACTTTCGGAGATTACAGAGTTAAGACCCTCGGGGACGGATGGACTACAGTTACAGCGGACAATTCCATTTCCGCCCACTACGAAAACACCATAGTTATAACGGGCGGCGAGCCTGAAATACTGACTCTCTAATTTACGCACCCTGAAAAGAACGGGGCAGTGAGGTTTTTTAGACGGGATGAGCAAGAAGGACGATGTTATCGAGGCGGGCGGCGTGGTTGCCGAAGCTTTGCCTAACGCCCAGTTCAAGGTTACCCTTGAAAACAACCACACTATTCTCGCCCACCTTTCAGGGAAGATGAGAATGAACTTTATCAGAATCCTTCCGGGAGACAAGGTAACGGTGGAGCTTTCCCCCTACGACCTTACCCGCGGCAGGATCACCTATCGGCACAAGTAAACGGAGCGTAGAATGAAAGTACGAGCTAGCGTTAAACCGATTTGCAGCAAATGCAAAATAGTCAAGCGGAAAGGGGTTGTCAGAGTTATCTGCGAAAATCCCCGTCATAAACAGAGACAGGGCTAAAGGAGGCAGATGTGGCGCGAGTAGCCGGAGTTGACATTCCGAACAACAAGAAAGTAGAAATCGGTCTTACCTACATTTATGGTATTGGCAGGAGCACGGCGCGCAAGCTGATAGCCGAAACGGGCATAGACAGCAACAAGCGCGTGGGCGAACTTACCGAGCAGGAAATCTCCTCCATAAGGAAACTTCTCGAGGAGAGCTATAAGGTGGAAGGCGACCTCCGCAAGGAGATCGGCCTGGCTATCAAACGCCTTATGGAAATAAACTGCTACCGCGGTTGGAGGCACAAGATGGGGCTGCCCGTCAGGGGCCAGAAAACACGTTCCAACGCAAGGACCCGCAGGGGCCTGGCCGGAAAACGCGGTATTAAAAGGAAGTAAACTTTTTGAGGGCGTTTTTTTTATGAAAACGTCATAACGCTACTTTGGAGGAACCATGGCAGGTCCTAGGAAAACAGGAAGAAAAGAAAAGAAAAGCGTGCCGCGCGGCGTTGCGCATATAAATTCCAGTTTCAACAATACTCACGTTACCTTTACCGACATTAAAGGCAACGTTGTCTGCTGGGCGACCGGCGGCACTGAAAATTTTAAAAACTCAAGGAAATCCACTCCTTTCGCGGCTCAGCTCGCGGCCGAAAACGCGGCTAAAAAAGCCGTGGACTGCGGCATGAGGGAAGTCGAGGTCAGCGTAAAAGGCCCCGGCTCCGGCAGGGAAAGCGCCATCAGGGCTATCCAGGCCGCCGGCATAAAAATCACCCTTATAAGGGACATTACTCCCGTCCCTCATAACGGCTGCCGTCCCATTAAGAAAAGAAGAGTGTAAGGAGAGGATACCTTGGCTAGATATACCGGAGCTAACTGCAAACTTTGCAGGCGCGAAAACATGAAGCTCTTCCTTAAGGGAGAGCGCTGCTATAAAGAAAAATGCGCTTTCGAAAGGAAAGAATACGCACCGGGCCAGCACGGCAAGCTTCGCAAAAAGTTAAGCGACTACGGCGTGCAGCTCAGAGAAAAACAGAAAGCCAAAAGAATATACGGCGTGCTGGAATCCCAGTTCCGCAGATATTTTGAGAAAGCCGTCAGCGTAAACGGGATTACGGGCGAAATACTGCTTCAGTTCCTCGAACGCAGGCTCGACAACTTCGTATACAGGGCAGGCTTTGCCGCCAGCCGCAAGGAAGCCCGCCAGATGGTGAGGCACGAGCATTTCGAAGTGAACGGGCGCAAGGTAAGCATACCTTCCTTTCTCGTTAAGCCGGGCATGACGGTGTCCGTGCGCGAAAACAGCAGGGAACATCCCCGCGTATTAGAATCCCTCGAAACCGCCGCAGCGCGCGGTATACCCGAGTGGATAACGCTTGATAAGCAGAACTTCAAAGCCGAGGTCGTGCGTCTGCCCGAAAGGACCGACATAGCTTACGACATTCAGGAATCGCTCATAGTCGAGCTCTATTCGAAGTAACGCTTTAAAGCGGAGGATGCATTACCTATGATAATGATGAATTTCAGGAATTTGATGAAGCCGAAGAAAATCGAGCCTGTGGGCCAGATTACTTCAACTTACGGCAAATTCGTGGCCGAGCCTTATGAAAAAGGCTTCGGCATAACTATTGGAAACGCTCTGAGAAGGGTTATGCTTTCCTCTATCGAGGGTTCGGCTGTTGTCGGTGTCCGCATTTCCGGGGTTAAAAGCGAATTCAGCACTATCCCCGGCGTTATCGAGGACGTGGTCGAGATCCTCCTGAACATAAAAAGCCTTGAGCTTAACTCCCACAATCAGGAACAGCGCCGCGTATTTATAAAGAAAAAAGGCGCAGGCCCCGTAACTGCGGCCGATATAACCGGAGACCCCGCCGTAGAGGTGCTTAATCCGGAGCAGCATATACTTACCATTAGCGACGAAAACCTTGAGATATATATAGAGCTTTTCGTGGAAAGGGGCATAGGGTACGTGCCTTCCGGCGAGTTCGAGGACAAGTTTACGGAGATTGACATAATCCCCATAGACGCCGTATTTACCCCTATAAAAAAGGTAAACTATCAGGTGGAGAATGCGCGGGTAGGCCAGAGCACCGATTACGACAAGCTTACCATGGAAATCGAAACGGACGGCTCCGTCCGTCCCGAGGACGCTCTCGCCTTCGCCGCTAAAATCGTAAAGGATTACGTTACGCAGTTTATCAATTTTGAAGAAGTGGTGGAACGGGAGACCGAAACGGAGGCCGTTAAAAACAACGACCATATCCTTGAAATGCTTGATAACAGCATAGAGGAGCTGGAGCTTTCCGTAAGGGCTTATAACTGTCTGAAAAACGCCAACATCAAGACCCTTTACGAGCTGTGCAGCAAAACTGACGGCGAAATGCTCAAGACCAAAAACTTCGGAAGGAAATCCCTCGAAGAGATCAAAAAGGTTCTTTCCGATCTGGGCTTGAGCCTGGGCATGGATTTGGAGAGCTTAGGCTACAACAAAAACGATTCCGAGGTAGAGTAAACTATGAGACATGGTGTAGTTAATAATAAATTCAGAATGAAGACTTCCCACCGTATCGCGACTTTTCGTAATATGGCCAAGTCTTTGATAGAAAACGGCAGGCTTGAGACCACCCTGGACAAGGCGAAGGTACTCAGGGGCGTTGTCGAGCCTCTTATCACTCTCGGCAAAAAGGGCACTCTCGCCGCACGCCGCACCGCTTTAAGCCGCCTGCCCCATACTCCGACCATACACAGGCTGTTCGACGTTGTGGCTCCCGTATTTAAGGACAGAGCGGGCGGTTATACCCGCGTTCTTAAAACTGGCCGCAGGCTGGGGGACAACGCGGAAATGGCTATTATCGAGTTTGTCGACCCGATAGTGGAGCCGAAAGCCGACAGTGAAAAGTCAAACGCTTAATATTTACGAGAGAGCTTCCGGCTCTCTCTTTTTTTTATCCTTTGACGGCCTTTCTTTGGCCGCCGGAAATAAGACGATTTTTAAAGACGTTTCCTGCCGTTTCATGTACGACGGCATCGTTCTGATAAAGGGGCCGGTGGGTTCCGGCAAAAGCACCGTTCTTAAAATGCTTGGCGGCCTTATAGAGCCATGCGGCGGCTCCTTTACCCACTGCGGGGGCGGGCTGCCTGTAAGCGGGGTTTATATCCACTCGCAGCCGGAGTTTAATTTTATTACCGGCTACGTCAGGGACGAGCTTACTTTCGCCGGCATACCTCACGATGCTTTTCCGGAGCTTTTGGGCCGCTCGGTTTACGATATGTCCGGCGGGGAGCTTAAAAAGCTGTCGATAATGATGGCTTTGGCGGGAAACCCGGACGCCGCGCTTTTGGTGGACGAGCCTCTTGATATGCTGGACGACATGGAAGCCGCCTCTCTGGCGGAAACCATAATAAGCGAATCCCGCAGGCGGCCTTTCATAATAGCCACTCACGACGTCCATTTCGACGAAGCGGCGGACGTTATAATCACTATCGGGGCCCAGGATCAGCGGCCGCTTTTGCGGCGGACTTTGCCTTAAAAACATTTCTGGGAGTTTTCCGCGCGGTTTTTTAATTTGTATAAATGTATTTATTAGGAGCTGGCGAAAAAGTATCATTGTCCAGAGTTATGTTGCGTCTACTGCGAAAATGACGATATGTCTTTCTCCGATTTATTACCCAAAATTCGTTTTGAAAGAACTGGCACATTAGGAACTGGTTTTCCTTATTGCGATTTTCATTTTTTTAAACGAGATAAAGACAATGAGTTTAAATAATTTATTTCGGTTTTTACCGATATTTTTAGCAATAGACTTAATTATTCCGTTTTTATTAGCACCCGCTTACAAAGGATATAGTCATTTGACACAAGTAATGAGCGTTTTGGGAAATTCAAAGGCGCCATTACGTTTGATTTATAATATCTGGCTGGTGGCATTTGGATTATTTACTGTCTTTAGTGCCGTTCAGCTATATACCGCGATTACAAAAGTATCATGCACGATAGCAATATTGTTATTATCTGTTCTCTCAATTTACGCTGTTGGAGGCTGTATATTATCTGGTATTTTTTCAGTAGGCGAAACGAAAAATCTTGATACTCTATCAGAAAAAATACATGGGTATGGTTCGGTAATAGGATTTTTATTTTTAGCGTTTGCGCCATTACTTATCGGTTTATACTTTCTTAAAATTTCAAGCGGCTTATTAGGGTGTTTATCTTTAATTTGCTTTATTTCCGCAATAGTTTTTTTCGTATTATTCGTAATGGCTGATAAACCGCAATATCAAGGTACGTTCATTTCATTAGAGGGATTATGGCAGCGAATTACTCTTTTGAGTATGTATCTTCCTATTGTGATGTTATGTGTTCTTCGGCAATAGCTCAAAGTGCTATTGTCTCTCATCATCAGAAGCACCGCCAACACAGGCGATAAAAGAAACGCCGAGAGCCTGCAAAAACATAGTGTTTATGCTGGCTTACGGCGTTTTCCTATCCCTTCAGCCGGCCTTAGATCATTTTGTAGGAGAGAGAAAGATTCTACTATTTTTTATTGCCGCCGCAGGCCATTCCGCCAAAAACATTCATAATAACGCCTGCCCTGCAAGGAAGATTTAGGCTTACCCCTTTAGACTGCGCCTTGCCAGAGGTTTCGGGTGAGATTACTCGTTACCTTGAGCAAGCCGCCGTATTTAAATATTTTCCATAACTATCTGCGTCAGGGGACAGCCGCCTTTGATTTTACGCCGGTTTCTTAAACGGCCGCATTTATTTTTACCGTTCGGATTGCCTTGAGAGACGGTTTTGTGCTAAAATAACTCTGAACGCAAGGCCGGGCCGTATTTATATTCGGCCGCGCGGGCATAGAGGTATATCTTATTTTCCGCCTCGGAGAGTTAAATTGGGCAAAGTTCTTTTTTTCAGCGGCGCAGGGCTTTCCGCCGACAGCGGGCTTGGGGTTTTCAGAGGCGGAAACGGCCTTTGGGACAAATACGACGTTAATAAAGTATGCAGCTACGCCTCATGGATGGAAAATTACGGCCTTGTTCACGAGTTTTACAATCTGCGGCGTTCGGAGTACGAAAAGGCCCTGCCAAATCCCATGCACGCGGCTATCGGGCGGCTTCAGCAGAAATACGGCCCGGAAAAAGTTATAGTAATAACCCAGAATATAGACGATCTGCTTGAAAGGGCCGGGTGCTGCGAAGTGCTGCACGTTCACGGGCGGGTAGGGTACGTTTTCTGCGTTTCATGCGGGCTGGAAATTAAAATAAACGGGGAGTTTAAGGGCGGCGTCTGCGAAAAATGCGGCGGCAGGGTATTTAAGCCCTCAGTAGTGTTTTTCGGGGAGCAGGCTCCATCTTACGTTCCCATGTACGAGGCCGTTTCTTCCCTTACTGATAAGGATATGATAGCAGTTATCGGCACGGAAGGCTCCGTGGTGCCCATAGGCCGCATTATCGGGAGCAGACGGGGCGGCGTGCCGGCTAAAAGGCTTTTGTGCAATCTTGAAAAATCGCCCTATATAAACGATAAAGATTTTGATTTTGTTTTTTATACGGAAGCTAAAAACGCAGCAGGCCGGGTGGAAGCGGAGGCGGAAAATATACTCGGGGGCGGCTTATGACGGAGGCTTTGGTAAAAGCCTGCGAAGTAAGGGCGCTTCCCGAATCGCGGGCCGTCAGTTTCGAGGTGTTTCCAGGCGAAACGGTCTGCCTTTTCGGCATGAACGGCAGCGGAAAAACGCTGCTCCTTAAAACTATATGCGGCATATTCCGCCCTTACGGCGGCTCTGTCGAGGTAAACGCCTGTAAATCCCGCCGCGGCGTATGCCTTCAGTTTCCGGAGCATCTGGTTTTCCATGAAACGGCCCTTGCGGAGGCCCTTCTTATTGCCGGCGACGGCGAAAAAGCCGCGGCCCTTCTCAGGGAAATAGGCGCGGAGCCGGAACAGTCGCCGTTTTTTATGAGCGACGGCCAGAAGCGTCTGCTTTTTTTATACGGATTTCTCGAAACGAAGGAGCTGCTTGTATTCGACGAGCCTTTCGCCTCTCTCGACGTCGTTTCCAGAGAAAAAGTAGCGGCTAAAATCGCGGAGGCGAAAAAAAACGGCAGGGCCGTCATATATACCGCCAACAGGGAGCGGGATTTATTCTGCGCCGATAAAGTTATAAGGATAGAAAAGCATACGGGCGCGGGTATGGGGTGATTTTATCAGAGGCGCTTATATTTTCCCGCGCTCTTACTGTCCCCGGCTCCATCAAGGGGACCTTTTCCCCGCAGACGGCGGCAAAATGCGCCGGAGGTGGAGGTTTAACGGGGTTTCCCGCACAGGCTCTCAGGCGGGCTTATTGCTTTTGCGTCGGGCGCGCCGTTTACGGGATCGAGCGGAGCGGGCCGAATTGTTTTGAAAAACCCGGCGTTTTGTGATATAAAATCCCGCAGCTATTTTTAAGGAGAATAAAATGAGCCTTTTTCAGGATGCTAAAAAATATATTCCGGGCGGCGTCAACAGCCCCGTAAGGGCTTTCGGCTCCGTCGGGGGAGAGCCTTATTTCGTGGACAGGGCTAAAGGCTCCCGTTTATGGGATACGGACGGAAAGGAATATATAGACTACGTCTGTTCCTGGGGGCCGCTGATACTCGGCCATTCCGACCCGGACGTGACGGGGGAAGTAAAAAAGGCCCTTGAAAAAGGCGCCAGCTTCGGCGCTCCCACCGAGGGAGAAACGCTGCTGGCAAAAAAAATAACGGAACTTCTGCCTTCCGTGGAAATGGCGCGCATGGTGTCCTCCGGCACGGAAGCTGTAATGAGCGCTCTGCGCCTTGCAAGGGGCTTTACCAAAAGGGATAAAATAATAAAATTCGAGGGCTGTTATCACGGCCATTCGGATTTTATGCTGGTAAAGGCGGGAAGCGGCCTTCTTACCTTCGGGGAGACGTCCTCCCCCGGAGTTCCGGCCGACGCCGCCAGGCTGACTATCGTTGCCAGATATAACGACCTTGATAACGTCAGGGATATTTTTAATAAAAACAAAAACGAAATCGCCTGCCTCATAGTGGAGCCGGTAGCCGCCAATATGGGCGTGGTGCTTCCGGAGCCTGGCTTTCTCGAGGGCTTGAGAAAGCTCTGCGATGAAAACGGCGCGCTGCTTATATTCGACGAGGTAATAACCGGTTTTCGTCTCGCTCCCGGCGGAGCGCAGGAATATTTCGGCGTAAATCCCGATATTACCACCATGGGCAAAATAATAGGCGGCGGCCTGCCGGTAGGGGCTTACGGCGGCAGGGCCGATATTATGAAAATGATTTCCCCGGAGGGGCCGGTGTATCAGGCGGGCACTTTGTCTGGCAATCCCCTTGCCGTGGCCGCCGGGCTCAAAACTCTTGAAAAACTCTCGGCGAAAGGCTTTCATAAAGCGTTAAACGAAAAGTCCGCAAAGCTATGGGACGGCCTGGGGGAAAACCTTAAAAAACTGGGCCTTGCTTACGGCTTTAACAGCGTCGGCTCTCTGGGCTGTATGTTTTTCGCAGACGGCCCAGTAAGGTCGTTTGCGGACGCAGTCCGCTCCGATACTAAAAAATACGCGGCTTATTTTCACGGCATGCTGGATAAAGGGGTCGCTCTTGCTCCCGCCCAGTTTGAAGCCATGTTCGTTTCCGGCTCCCATTCCGACGAGGATCTGGAAAAAACGGTTAAGGCCCATTATGAGGTTTTAAAGTCGCTTTGATGACGGGCGGGGGGAAAAAAGACGGCGGCGGGGACGGCGCTTTCCGCTCCCTTATTAACGCGTCCACCATAGGTATGGCTTTCGTGTCGTCCATATTTATAGGCACAGGCATGGGGTATTTTCTCGACAAATACCTGGGCACGAAGCCCTATCTGCTTTTTTTCTTTATGATAATGGGCATAATAGCGGGCTTCCGCAACGCTTTTTATTTTTTGAAGCGTACCGATTTGTGGAATAAAAAGTAACGTCAGCGGGGGTTTGGACTTGACCGGCGCCGGAGGCTCCGTTAAGATAGAAAGCGGAATATTAATTATTTCATTGATTTTTACCGCCGTATTATATACGGTGTTAAGGATATTATACGGAGCCCATTCCGCCGGTTCGTTTCTGTTCGGCGCGGGAGCTTCCGTTTTTGATATTTACGCCCTTTCAAGGCTTCTGCGCATGGTGTTCGCCACCGGCGCGGGCTGGCTTTTCGTCCCCCTTGGCATATTAAGGTGGGGGCTTGCGGGCGCTGTGCTTTTTATAGGGTTTTATTTTTATAAGGCGGAGCCTCTGCCTCTTTTTATAGGGGTGGCCGTGCCTTTTGCGTGCGTGCTTTTGGAAAGCTTATATAAATTATTTCGGGGGAATAAGAATGGAGCATCCTCTTAATTTAACGTCCTTTATGCCGGAATCTGTTCAGCACCATTATCTGCACGTGATAATGCTTTTTATCGCCATGCTGATAATCATCGCCATAGGCCTTATCGCCAGCCGTATGAATAAAGAAATACCCTCGAAAGGCCAGAACTTTTTTGAAATGCTCGTTTCGGCCGTTTACGGCATGAGCGACGATATAATGGGCAAACAGGGCCGCCCTTATGTGCCTCTTATTTTCGGCATAGGGATGTATGTGGCCGTATCCAACCTTATGGGCCTCGTTCCAGGCCTTGCCGCTCCCACTTCCAACATGAACACCACCGTGGCTCCGGCTCTCTGCGTATTTTTCTTTTACAATTACATAGGCTTTAAAAAGCACGGCTTCGGCTATATCAAGCAGTTTCTCGGCCCCGTGGCCTGGCTTGCCCCCTTTATGCTGATAATAGAGATCATCGGCCACCTTGCCCGTCCCCTTTCTCTTACCATGCGTCTTTTCGGCAACATCGCCGGGGAGGATCTCGTAATAGCCATTCTTTTCGTTCTGGTGCCTTTTCTCGTGCCGCTGCCCATGTATTTTCTGGCGGTGTTTACCTGCTGCCTCCAGGCTTACGTTTTTATGATGCTCAGCATGATTTATATAAGTGGCGCTCTTGAAGAAGCGCATTGATATATCCATATTTTTCAGGAGGATTTCGTAATGAAAAAAGTGTTGTTTACTTCTCTTATGGTTCTTTCCGCAACGGCAGCTTTCGCTCAGGAAGGCATTAAAGGCGGGGCGAGCGCGTGGGCCCTTTTCATAGGCGCGGGCCTTGCCATAGGTCTGGCCGCTCTCGGCACCGGCCTCGGTATGGGGCGCGCGGTAGGCGGAGCCGTTGAAGGCATTTCCCGCAACCCCGGAGCAGGCAGCAGGATTCTTACCGTTATGATTATCGGTCTGGCTCTTATAGAATCCCTTGCAATTTACGCTCTGGTCGTAGCTCTCATACTCCTTTTGGTTATCTAAGCTTAACCGGTTTAAAGCGGCCCTGTCCGGGGCCGCTCTTTTCGCGTTGCCGGAGACCCTTGCCGGCAAACATTCTGGAGGCGAATGAAAAATGATTAAAAAATGCTGCCGCGGTATATGCAGCTTCGCTAAACGGAGACCTTCCCTCTTCGTCGTTATTGTGCTCGCAATTATCGTATTACTTTTTTATGCTACTTACGAGGCGCTCCATCTTACAAGCTCCCCGAAATTCTGCGCTATATGCCATGAGGACGCTCCCAGCGGCCCCGGCGGCGAATATTATACATGGGAGAAAAACGTTCACGCCTACGTTGACGTAACCTGCCTCGACTGCCACGGCAAGCCGGGTATCGTAGGCTATATGAGGGCTAAAATAGGCGGCCTTTACGACGTTTACAGCCAGCTTCTCCATTCTCAGGAAAATAAAATGAAGATCCTGACGGAAGGAGCCACAAACGAAGAATACGCCGCCAAGCTCGTTCCCAACGAATGGTGCCTTTTCTGCCATTCCGACGAAGTTAATAAAACGACCCGCGAAAATACTTTTATGTCTTTCCTGGGCATAAAAATGAGAAATATGGATAAGGCGGTCAATCCCCAGTTCCGCGAGAAATACGGCCTGCCGGATATTTTTACCGGCCCCGTTACGGGAGTAGACCCCAACCACGCGACCCACGTTAAAGAGCTGGGCCTTTCCTGCGCCAACTGTCACATGGGCGTGGCCCACGGCGGGGAGTTCTATAACAGAACCAAAATGGAGACCTGCTTTACATGCCACGATGAGGAACGTCCTAAAAAAGAGGGCCAGAAAATGCCCGAAAATGAAGACTGCGCTTCATGCCACCAGACGGTGCTGAAGGAGCAGGAAGGCACTTTCCTTGAAGATAAAGGCATAGAGGCTACTCCCTGGCTGATGCCGTCCATTACCGGCGAATGTTCTTCCTGCCATGCGGACGCTACCACCCCGCCTACGCCTCAGGTATGCGTGGACTGCCACGACGAGTCTTACGGGGAGATGATGAGCGATTTCCAGGCGGATTTCACAGAGCAGAAAAACGCTCTTACGCCCGTATGGATGGAGCTTTTCAAATCCATTAACAAAATGAACGACGAGGAAATGGCTAAATTTAACCGTCTCAACTATTTCTATACTCTTATAGATATGGACGCCTCCAAAGGTATCCACAATACCGACCTTATGAACGGCATTTTTGAAAAAGCCGGTGAAATAGCCAAAGAGCTTCAGGAAAGCATGGCTAAAAAATAGGGCGGTTCGGTTTAAAAGCTTGATAGAAGGAGGGCTTCGGCCCTCCTTTTTTATTTGCGCGAGTATTTATGTTTTTTTACCGCCGTTTGATAAACTCTGCTTTGTTTTTGCGGCATTTTTCCGAATATGATAGATAAGGTTGGGGGATGTGTTTACGCGAGGGGGCAGCGCTTTTTAGCGTACGGGTGTAAAATTATGAAAATTATTCAGACGGCTGTTTCCTTAACGCTTATAGTTATGGCAAATAATTATATTATCGGCTCTTAAAACGTCGCAAACATTCGTAATAAGCCCCGCTCAGGCAAGGCAAAGCCGGGCCTTGCCCCTTTAGACGGCGCTCGCCAGGCGCTTTCGGTATTATTATTCATTGCCGTGAGCAAGCCGCTGTATTATAAATATTTCTCATAACTTTATTAATCTGTGTAAGTGTATAGTTGCGATTATTTATAATAACCGGCTTGTTCTGGGGTGATGAAGAATCTGGCCTTGCGCTTTCTCACAATAGGGTTTCTTTTAAGGAGGATATTATTTTGCCTTGCCGCCTGGCCGGTACTGGGCTTATTTAAAAGACCATTCTATGTTGGGGAATAGCTGCCGTTATTTATATAATAAAGCCGTTTATGCCCGCAATAAATGACCTTGCCCGGATAAGTCTGCTAAGCGTTCTTTATGGGGAATGGATATAGTTTGCCTGCCGTCTGCGATTTATTATGTTTTTCTCCATATTCAGAAAACGCCCGCCTTATCTGGTGCGGGTGTTGGCGGGCAGAAATATCAGCCTAATGGATGCAGACGTTAATGGATATAGCTGTAAAATGATGAGCGGCAGAAGGGGTTATGTATAAAAAGCGGCTTATCCGCGCTGTGAAGGCGGCGGATTAATGAATACCGGAGGCTCTGTTTGAGAGAGAGTATTACCCAGAGTTTGCCGCAGCAAAAGCGGGAGCCGCCTTATTAATGTGGCTCGCTTTCTATCCACCAAAACGGGAGCGGGTTTATCTGTCCCCGCTCGTTTTCTAAACACGTAGCGAAGTGGAGCAAAAGCGGGACGCGCATAATTTGTCGCGCGTCGCTTGAGAGCAAGCTCGGATCAGAAAAACGGGAGCGGGCATATCTGTACCCGCTCGTTTTCTATCCACCAACGTCTGCACTAATAAAGCAGACGTTTTCTGAACACGGAGCGAAGCGGAGCAAACCCC
>CANTXF010000022.1 GCA_947853665.1 uncultured Deferribacterales bacterium
TGTCCTATCGTTCCCACGTTCACGTGGGGCTTCTTCCTCTCGTACTTCTGTTTTGCCATCAGAGACCTCCGTACTGGTCTTTAACTAAAATAATTGTTAAGCCCGAACCCGGAATTGAACCGGGGACCTCGTCCTTACCAAGGACGCGCTCTAACCGACTGAGCCATTCGGGCATGCCGTTCCGTTTTCATGGTTAAGCGGGCGACGGGATTCGAACCCGCGACCCTCAGCTTGGAAGGCTGATGCTCTAGCCAACTGAGCTACACCCGCACATAAGCCTAACCACAATGAGGAAAAAGTATAGAATAATATTTTTAAAAAATCAAGATTATTTTTAAAAAATATTACCGCGGCTTTTTCCGCAAAATCCGCCCCGTCTCAAGGCAGGGCAGAAGAATACAATACCTTTTTTAAAAAATCAAGCTGATTTATGACGGAAAACCGCCAAAAAAGTTCGTTATCCGGCAGGAAAAAACTGTGCGGACCAGACGCCTCCCAAATATCCGGCAAAATATTCAAAACCGCCCAGGACGGGAATACCCGGCCCGGGCGGTATATTTCATCCGTTAAACAAGCTCCTGCGGCATGAAAACGTCTAGCCGAAAATGCGGCCGCAAAGATAAAACGCTCCCGCAAATTTTATCTGGGAACCCTGTCCTTGCAGGCCATGCTTGCGCCTACCTCTCCTGTGCCTACGCCGCGGACGATTATCTCGACGGGATCGCCGTCTGTGCTTATAGATATTTTTTCACTGGCGGGCCCGTGGCAATCGGACGGGTCGAAAGTAACGTTAAAGGTAAAATAACCGGGATGTTCTTTCGGCCATGAAACGTAGGAATAGCTGAAAGTATCCGTCTTACTCACACGCCAGCCGTTCGCAATGAAAGTGTCCGATCTTACCATAATTTCCTGAGGTTCGGACGAAGAACCGAAATCTATATCGGCGGACGGCCATACCGTAATGAACGGAACGCGCGAGCTGTCTGGACAATAAAGGCCGGTTCCCGTTCCCTCGGCGCTCAAAGTCATAACGGCCGCCTCCTTAGAAGCGAAATCGGGCACAAGGCGAAGCTCCGCCTTAGCGGTTCCGTCGCATTTAGGGGTGAAAGGCACTTTAAAGCCGCAGGAACTCATCAATACGTTACTCTGCATATCTTTAACGCATTTCTCAAACTGAGCCCCGTCGAAACCTATGCTGGAAGGCTCAACCGCCCATGAAGCCATGGATCCCAGATAACCGTTTAAAGAAACCGTTATTAGCGGGCTTTCCTCCGTAACCTCCGCCGTAACGACATTCGGAAAAGCGTAAGACGCCGGGTTAAACTGCGCCGAATCGGCCTCCATTAAAGGAATGCTCCCCCCCCGTCGTCACTGCTTTCGCAGCCGTATAAAGCGGCCGCAACGCACAAAACAACCAGAAACGCATATTTCTTCATATCAAACCTCCTTAGAGTTTTAATAGGCAAGAATACACGATAAGCGGAATTTTGTACAGATGGCAGTATTTAAAAACAAGAGGATTCCAAGCCCGCCTTAAACGGCTGCTGCCAAGGCGGAAGCGGTATTATAATTATTTTACGTCATACCGGTATATTGCAGGGATATAGCTGTGAGAAATTTTAAGGAATAAAGAAGAGTGGGGAGAGGAGGATTCGAACCTCCGAAGACGATGTCAGCGGGTTTACAGCCCGCCCCCTTTGGCCACTCGGGTATCTCCCCATATATTTTGTTTCAAAAGCTTTGTCCTAAAGCTTTTGAAAACTCGCTCCGCGGAAAACGCGGTTTCCGCTTCGCTCACTAAAGCCCAAATCGCTTCCTGCGATTTAAGTGTAAGCTTCTTAATGCTCCCGCGGAGCGTAAATTTAAGAGCAAGCTGGTGAGAGGAATTGAACCCCCAACCTGCTGATTACAAGTCAGCTGCTCTACCTATTGAGCTACACCAGCGGACCCGCCTTTTTAAGAAAAGCGCGGAGCAGAAATATAGTATTAACCGCCGGTCTTTGTCAAGAAGTTTTTTAAAGAGCCGTGTTAAAGACCCTTTAATCTCCGGACAGCTAACTTTCTACATGACATGAAAGATATTGTCAACATTTAGTTTCGGCCGACAATAATCTTGTCTTTCACCGCGGCGCATAATATAATTAAACGAAGCGACACCCTTATGCAGATCGGCGTAAGGCTGAGGGCAACATTTATAATAGAGCGGCCTGCCGTAAGGCTTTAAAAAAATCTGTCCCCCTGAGCCTACGGCAAAGTGCCTTTTAAGGGCTTACAGCCTCGCCCCGCCGTTCGGGCACGATAAGAGACTGACGCCCGGCGAGCCGAAATATTATACATAAGGGACGGCCGCTTAATTGAATACCTTACAAACGCACAAAAATTAAGGCGGTAAAGTAAATGCTTAAAAACATATTTTTCGCGGCGCAGACCGTAGGGCCCGCAGAAAGGATAGAAGGGGCGCGCAATTATCTTAGCAGAAACTCCCTCAGCGGCCAGGACATGGCCGCAGTAATAGTAGCGGCCTGCATAGCCGCCGGATTCGTCCTTTTGATAATAGCGGCCTATATAAAGCAAAAGCGCAGGAAAAAATAGAAGGCTATTCCCCCGTTTCCCTCATCAGTCCGAAATAGCGGGCTTTTTCAAAAAAGTAATACCATAAAAGCGGTATAGCCAGCACAAGCGCCGATATGATATACATTGAGGAATACCCCAAGGGCTTGGATATAACGCCCAGAACTACCGCGCCGGTGCCTATGCCCGTATCGAAGGCGGTAAAGGACGTGGCGTTGGCCGCTCCCCTTCTTGACGGCGGAACTACGTTTACCGTCATAGTCATCATAGTGGGCATTACGAAGCCTACCCCCAGGCCTATGGCGGCAGCGGATGCGAGGAAGGTAAATTCCCCCGAGCTGTGAGCGAGAAAAACGAGCCCGGCCGCAAAGCATAAAAACCCCACAGTAAGGATGCCGGAAGGGCCGCGCCTGTCCATAAACCTGCCTGCAAAGGGGCGAAAGACGGCTATAAAAACGGCAAAAACAAGAAAGAACCATTTAATGCCGCTACCCGCCCCTATCTCTATACCGTGAAGCACGGGATAAGCCATAACGCCGGAATATACGAACCCGAAAAAATACTGCATGAAGGCTATGCCGAAAACACGCTTTTCAAAAAGCGCCGAGGGCGAAAAAGGCCGCGGGTCTCTCTTTACCGCAGGCGGCCTTACTCTCCAGGACACGGCAAGAGCCGTAAGCGCCAGCGCCATACAGATGGAAAATATGACGCCGAACGACGTCCTTTCCATAAGAAACGTGCCTACGGCCGGGCCGAGGGCCATAGCAGCCGTCATGGAAAGGCCGAAATAGCCTAGGCCAGCGCCGCGCACCTTAGGCGGCACGATGTCCGAAACCACCGTATTTGTCGCCGTGTTGACAGTGCCCCAACTGAAACCGTGGGCGACTCTGGCAAGCAGGAGCAGGAGGAAAGTCCACGCGAAAATATAAAGGCCGAAGCAGAGGGCAAACACCGCCGAGGCCGGTATATATATTATCATGCGCCCGTATCTGTCCAGCATGGCCCCGGCAACAGGCCTGGCTATCACGCCGCTTATGGCGAACACGCCCACTATAAGCCCTACGAGGCCCTTATCTATGCCCAGATCCTGCACGGCGTAAACGGGGAGCAGGGGCATTATCATATAAAAGCCGGAAGTAAGGAACACGTTTGCGGTAAACATACGTATAAAATTTGAAGAAAACACTTTATCCGAATCATTTTCCATACAAGGCTCCCTTTATGCCCATATAAACGGACGCGCAGACGGCGGCTGAAACGGCGGACGCGGGCCGGTCATATTTCCCGCTTCATTTCGGAAAACAGACGGTTATAATGAGAATATTCGTAAAAATAAAACCATGCGGCCGGTATAAGCAGGACGGCCGCAGCAAACAGATACATACCCAGATACCCCCCAATATGGGCCGCAAACCCCATAGCGACGGCCCCGCCTCCGATACCCGTATCAAGGGCGGAAAACACCGTGGCGCTGGCGGCTCCCCTTCTGTTTGGCGGCACAACGTTCATCATCATGGTCATTATGGTAGGCATTATAAGCCCGGCGCCGAAGCCCGTAAGGGCGGCGGAGATAAGGAAAGTAATAAGATTCCAGGCTACGGCAAGCACTACGCAGCCCGCCATATATATGAAAAGGCCCCCGTATATGAAAAGCGCAGGCCCGCGCCTGTCGATTATTCTGCCGCCGAAAGAGCGCACTATGCTTACGAACACGGCGAAAACTATAAAAAAGTAGCCTATGCCGTTTATACCCATATCCATGCCGTGCAGAGTGGCGAAAGACATAACGGCAACCGAAGAAAACCCGTAAAAAAACTGTATGACGGCTATGCCGAAAACACGCTTTTCGTAAAGGGAGGAAAAGGAAAAGCGGCTTTTATCGTATTTTATTACCGGCGGCCTTACGAAAGAAGACGCGAAAAGAGCCGTCAGGGAAACGCACATACATATTGCGAATATGGCCGTATAGCTGATTTTTCCCATGAGATATACGCCGAAAGCCGGCCCAAGGGCCATGGCGATGGTCATGGAAAGGCCGAAATAGCCCATGCCCTGCCCTCTCATGCCGGCAGGCACAATATCGGCCACAATGGTGGAGTTTGCCGTGCTTACGCCGCTCCAGCTCATGCCGTGAAGTATCCTCATGGCTATAAGGCCGGCGAAGCCTGCCGCAAGGGCGTACCCGCCGGAGCAGAAAGCAAAAAGAATAAGAGCCGGGATATACACCTGCATACGGCCTATTTTATCTATAAGCATACCTGTAAACGGCCTGAACAGAACGGCGCTGAAAGCGAATATGCCTATCACCGCGCCAACCTCGTCCCTGCTTATGTTCAGGGAGCGCACAGCGTAAACGGGCAGAAGGGGCATAAGCATATAAAAACCCGCGCAGATAAGGAAGTTTGAAAGAAACATAAGCATGAAATTTTTTGTAAAAAGCTCGTCCGCCACTTTGGATCACCGTAAGAAAACAATGGAATATATAAAGTCAGGCGACTATCCCCCAACGTGGATAGTTATGGAAAATATTTATAATACCGCGGCTTGTACCGGCAATGAATGATTAAGACCGGAGCGTCCGGCAAGGCGCCGTTTGAGCGGCAGGGGCCACTTCTTTGAATTTGCCTTGCCGCGCAGGTCTTATTATGAACGCTTGTGACGCCTTAAGAGTATTATTATAATTATTCGCCATAACCTTACTTTAATCCGCGTAAGGGTATAGTTGCATAAAGTTATCGTATTCTTTTTCAGAACAAGTGTCAACATTCCCAGCTAAAAGTATGGTTTCACATTTTACCATTCCGTGGTAATGTGCGTAAAACAGAGAAAGGTGGTCTTATGTTCGAATCCGTTGCGCTTGGAAGGAGCTATTCAAAAAAAGAATTCGCGGCCATAGAGCCGGATCTGAGGGTGAAGCTGTTTGAAGCCCAGCGGGGCGTAATTGAAAACGGCGTGCCCGTCGCCGTGATAATCGCCGGGGTGGACACGGCGGGCCGGGGCGAAACGGCCAATATGCTCTCCGAATGGATGGACGCCAAGGGTTTGAGAAACCACACTTTCTGGTTTGAGACCGACGAAGAAAAAATGAGGCCCTACGCGTGGCGGTTCTGGCGCACCTTCCCTTCCGGGGGCGAAACGGCCGTATATTTCGGCGGCTGGTACGGCAATGCTATAAGGACCCTTAAAACCGGGGACGCTAAGGCCGAAGAAAATTTCGACAGGCTTATGCACCGCTGGGTACGGCTTGAGAAGACCCTTACAGCCTCCGGCACCGCCGTAATAAAAATATGGCTGCACATAAGCAAAAAGGTTTTCAAGCAAAGGATAAAAGAACGCCTTAAAAACCACGGCGAGATACGGTTTACGCCTTACGATAAAAATACGCCGGAAGATTACGACGACCTTACGCGGGCGGCGGCAAGAGCAATAAGGATAACGGACAGGCAGGAGGCGCCGTGGCACCTTATAGACGCGGAAGATCCCAATTACAGAAACGCGGCGGTGGCGGCGGTTATAACGTCAGCCATGAACAACGCAGTAAGGATAAAGAAAAACTCATTGAAAATAGAAAAATCCGAGCCGGAACCCTTCGAGCCTTCGCCTGAAATCACAGCTCTTGACAAAATAGACCTGTCCCCCTCCGTAAGCCATGAAGAATATAAAAAAGAAATGGAGAAGCTGGGCGGCGACATCCGCGCTCTTACATATAAAGCCTATAAAAAAGGCATATCCAGCACCCTTGTTTTCGAAGGCTGGGACGCGGCCGGAAAAGGCGGGGCGATAAGGCGGCTTTCCTCCTCCATAGACGCCAGAATAAACAGGGTGATCCCCGTAAGCGCTCCTACGGACGAGGAGCTGGCCCATAATTACCTCTGGCGCTTCTGGCGGCATATACCAATGGCAGGTTTCGTTACGGTTTACGACAGGTCCTGGTACGGCCGCGTTCTTGTGGAGCGGGTGGACCGCTTTGCCGCCCCCGAAGACTGGGGACGCGCCTACGCGGAAATAAACGACTTTGAGGAACAGCTTACGGAAGGCGGCAACGTGCTGGTTAAATTCTGGCTCCACATATCGGAGGAGGAGCAGCTTAAACGCTTCAAGGAGCGGGAGGAAACTCCCTGGAAGCGTTACAAAATAACCAAAGACGACTGGCACAACAGGGAAAAAAGAAAGGAATACCTGAAAGCGGCCGACGAAATGTTCAGAAGAACCGGCACGGACGTGGCTCCCTGGCACATAATACCGGCGGAGGATAAAAAATACGCCCGTATAACCGTTATGAAGATATATAAGGAAGCCCTTGAAAAGGCTCTTAAAAATTCACGGAAAAAATAAAGGGCAAAGCGGCCCCGAAAGCATGAAAAAACGGAGTTATTACGCGGCCTTATGAAACCGGTATAATACGGCCCTTCGCGGCCCGTTTCAGAACGGAACTGGCCGCAAAAGCCGGCAGCCGGTTTTACGCCGTTGCGGTCAGGGCTGTTTTCCCGGGTCGTAATCCTCTACTTTGGATATTATTTCCGGCGTTACCCTTACGGGCACGCCAAGCTTGGAATTTAAAGCCGCGTGGACGCTTTCGGCCGTGGCGTACGTTTTTCCTCTGCCGTCGTGCATTATGTATTTTATGGTAAATTTGGCTCCTTTGGCTTCGCTTACCCATACTTTCACATAAACGTCCTCGCCGAAAAGTATAGGCTTTTTATAGTTAATCCCTATTGAAGCCACTATATACCAGATGCCGGTTTTAAGCCCTTCGGCCACCATATCATCGAAAGAGCAGGTTCTGGCGTACTCCATAAAATCAAGATAATTCGTGTTGTTTACGTGACCGTACGGGTCCAGATCGTTGAAACGGACCTGAATCTTAACTTCAGACGGCATAGGGCCCTCCCCATCCAAATAATTATTTTACGAGTCTGTATTTTAAATCAAAGGATATTATTTTGCAACTACGCCGGACGCGCCGCATAATGCCGGCATTTATAATATTTTTTTCGTAACTATACCCTTACGTAGATTAATAAAGTTACGGGAAATATTTATAATACGGCGGCTTGCTCTGGGGCAATTAATGATAAGACTAAAAAACCCTTGGCAAGGCGCTCTTCTTAAGGGGACAAATATCCCAGAGTTTGCTTTGCCTGAGCAGGTCTTATTATGAATGTTTTTGACGACTAGGGAGCATTATTATAATTATTTGCCATAACTATCTGCGT
>CANTXF010000023.1 GCA_947853665.1 uncultured Deferribacterales bacterium
TATGGCAAATGATTATAATAATGCTCCCTAGTCGTCAAAAACATTCATAATAAGACCTGCTCAGGCAAGGCAAACTCTGGAAGGCTTTGCCCCTTTAAGAGAGCGCTTTGCCAAGGGCTTTTTAGTTTTATCATTAATTGCCCCGGAGCAAGCCGCCGTATTATAAATACTTCCCATAACTTTATTAATCTATGTAAGGGTATAGCTGCGATATTTTATACATCTTTAAATGTTTATTTAAAAAATTTAACTAGACTTTTATGACAGACCATGATATTTTCCATTGCGTGAAATAACGTTAAATCATTATTTCGCAAAACAAAATTAATAAGGTTCACGCCGTGGGGAGGATGGAGGCCATGCGGCCCCGCCTCCCTTTTTATTTAATTATTTATTTAATTATTAATTTATTTTATATACTAAAAAAGGATGCGCTTTTAAAAATTTGATATGACGTTTTTTAAAATTAACTGGACAAATAAATAAGAATAAAATAAATTGTTTTCAACATTAAGAGCGGTATCCCATAGACTGCGGCTTGTTCGCAGGGGGGGGGACGCCGTTTTCCAGAGCATTCTTTTTCCTTCGCTTTTGCGGTGGATCAGTAACCCTCCTTTTCAATTTATTTTGAATATATGTTTTTGCAAATCAATGCATGTATTTTTTAAGAATATAAGGACGCGCATTAACCCACCCATCACGCGTTGTTACCAATTGACGGGGCCTTGCGCGTGGGCCCCGTCTTTCTTTAAAAAATGTCGGTTATTTCCCGACGGGATAACCACGTGAAATAATTGATTATAGAAACATTTCTTTACTTAATGCGGACGTTTCCGCTCCGGGCAGGCTGTAATACTAGCTGGAGCCGGTAAGCCTGCTCCCGTTTTAGCTCCGTTTAGTTAGGTGTTCAGAAAGCGATGTGCGGCAAATATTGCACGTCTCGTATTGGCTGCTCCGGGTCGGTTTGCTTTAAAGCGACGCGCGGCAAACGGCCGGGCGTTTCTTTTTTTATAATACCGTTTACGGGCTGTCTTGCCCGTCATCGGGTTCGGGCGGCGCGGCAAAATTTCCAGGTTTTTCTTCAAACTGCGCTTTGCCTGAAATACTTATATGCCGCCTTAAGCCTGCTTACCGTAAGTATTTTCCATATTCTTGCGTCCGGCTTTTTAAAAGCGTAACGGTGAAAAAAAATATATTTGCAGTTTACTTTACCCGCCGTTTCGCGCCGCTTTTTATTACGCCATAATATTTATATTGATTTTTTAATTATTGGGTATATAGTCAGAATGTGTATTTATATATACATAGGCAGTTTTTGCATGGTACGTCTTAATCTTTAAGAAACGCGTGTTTCCTAACGTCAGATTTGTTCAGCCGTTTTAAAGGGCGGGCGGGTGTGTCCGGCTCCACAATTTTTGCGGCGCGGCAGCAGGCATTCCGGAAGCAAACGATTGCCATTGCGGAAATCATCTTTGTTTGTAAATACTTATCTTTAGGTACCCAAGGGAGGAAGTATGCGTTTTACTATTACGCTGAAAATCATTGTCTGCACTTCTCTGCTGCTTCTTATCGCGGCAATTATGGGGATTTACGCCGCCATAGCCACTGGAAGCGCGGAAACCACGTCCATAGACATAAGGGACAGGTACGTGGCCGTCAGCGTGGCCAGCTCCGATTTTACGGATAAAATGCTGACGCTGCACGCTGTCGTGCAGGCCTATATGGCAGAGCCTAATGAAGAAGGTTATAAAACCATAAAGGCCTACGCTTCGGAAATAAAGCAGATAATCACAAACGTGGCAAACCTTGCGAAGGAGCCGCGCACGGCCGAGCTTATGCCGGAAGTTTCCGCCGATATTCTTGAGGTGGATAAACAAATGGTGGAGTATCTGGCTCTGCTTGACGAGCATACGGAGATCATTTACGCCGATATCGCTAAAAATAAAGCCTTTCTGCAGGCGTCCCATAATTTTGAGCAGACTGTGGAAAAGCTCAGAACAGGCATCCGCAACGCCCTTAACAAGGCTATCGAAGAAAACAGCAGCAACGCCATAACCCTTTCCAACAACTATGAAAGAACGTCAAATATGTTCAGGGACGCTTTGAAGTCCAGAGATTCTTACACTCAGGGCATAGCCACGAACAGCATAAGCAGTCTGAACGAGGCCAGAGCCTCCGTTGCGTCCTCCAGACAGGCGCTGAACGAGCTTCTGCGCACACTGATAATTAAAGCTAACAGGGATCTTGCAGTGCAGATAGACGGCTACGTCAAAATAATGGAGCAGGCGTCCGACGCTACTTATAAAACATATTCCGGCATGGAGGCCAGCGCCGCCAAACGGTCCGCTTTAAACGAATCTCTTGTGAAGCTCAATAATGAGATAGGCTCCAAAGTCGCCGCGGAGCTGTCCGCCGCCGTTGACGGAGCGGCCGTAAGCCTTGGCATGGCAAATAAAGCCTCCGTTGTTCTGCTTGTTATAATGCTTATTGCCGGCGTTTGCATACTTTTCTTCCTCTATACCACAGTTACTAAGCCTCTTAATAATTTTGTCGTAATGGTGGGCAGCCTTACAAGCGGCGACGGGGACCTGACGAAACGCATACCCGCCAACGGCAAGGACGAGCTTTCCGATTTGGCCGTTGCTTTCAACAAATTTATAGAAAACGTGCAGGAAATAGTAGTGGAAGTAAAAAAATCGGCCGACGAGCTTGCTTCCGCCAACAATCAGCTGGCTTCCACTATGGAGGAGCTTTCTTCCACCTTCAATTCCCAGACGGAGGAGGTTTCCATTATCGTTTCCGATATGGATACGGTAAGGGACGGCTCCAAACAATCCGTTACCGATTTGAACACCTGCCTTACAATTATGCACGAAGCCTCCGAGGAAACGGATAACGGCACGAAAAAGCTGACGGAGGTCCGCTCCAGCATAAGCGCCATTCACGATAAGGCGGAATCCCTTTCCGGAACCATCTCCCGGCTTTCCGACAGCTCCGCCCAGATAGGCGATATACTTACGGTAATAAACGACATTGCGGACCAAACCAACCTGCTGGCTCTGAACGCCGCCATCGAAGCGGCCAGAGCCGGAGACGCCGGGCGGGGCTTCGCTGTCGTTGCGGACGAGGTTAGAAAGCTGGCGGAACGCACCCAGAAAGCCACCAGCGAAATCGAGACTATTATTTCGAGCCTGCTTAAAGAGTCTGAAATGGCTTCCGCAGAAATGACGGAAACCGCCTCCGCCGTAAACAGCGGAGTGGAAATAATAGACGAAACCTCAAAGAGCTTCGAGCAGGTGCTTTCGGGCATATATAACGTTCGGGAAAACACTAACAGTATAGTAGGCACTGTTACCGGACAGTTCGATACGATACAGTCCGTAGGGGATAAGACCCAGGCTGTGGCAAGCGGCGTGGAAGAAAGCAACGCGGCCGTGTCCGAGGTTACCATTACCGTTTCCCACCTGCAGGAAATGACCGAAAAGCTCAAATCCATGGTAGAGCGGTTTAAGTCGTAATATTAAAGAATTTTGCCGGAGATATTCCGGCGCATATAATTAAGGGGCGGTTTTTTTCCGCCCCTTTTTCGCGTGTTAAATAGTTTTAAGCGCGTTTTATTTGGATACAAGCCTATCTTTTGTTCAAATCCCGTGTAAGCTCCTGGGAGCGGCCTTCGTAGCGCTGCATATCCCTCATGTCGGAGGGCTTTCCGCTTCCGCGCAGACGGTTCATTTCGCTTTCTATATTGTTCAGCTCGCGTTGTTTTTTGCCGCGCTCAACGGATTGCCGTATCTGCTCGTTATTGCGCCTTATGGCTTTGTCGTCGAATACGGAGGCGGCCTGTGCCGCCGACGCGCATACAAAAAAGAATATCATAACAGCGGTTAACTTTTTCATACTGTTAAAGACAGGCGGCGCGGAAAATCGTTCGCTTTTTTCAGCTTTCCTCGCCGGCGCCGAAAGCCTGGGGCAGGCCGTCCCTAAATATTGTTTCAAGCCCGACTAATGTAAGCTCTTTTACCGGGCGGGCCGATTTGCTGGGGTGATAATAAAAATTTTTGTCGGATTTGCTTATCACGTTTACCTTTGTATAAAATACCGGGTTTTCGTTTTTTTCCATTATGGTCATATTTATTGCGGAATAGTTTTTTCCGTGCCACACTTCCGGCGATTCGGAAATATACGCCGTAAGAACGTAGTCCGCAGTTTCTATATCGTCCGTGGTTTTGGCGAAGTTGTTCATCTTTATATAGTTTGTTATCATACGGCTGTAATAGCTGTCCCAGCTTTCCTGCGAAGCCTGCTTCATTTTTACGGGCATTACGTATATTACCGACCCTTCGGGGAGGATTTCATAGGGAGCGGCGGAAAAGTCCTCCACCCTGGCTTTTGTTTTATCTATCACCACGGAGGACAGGTTCGTTTCCAGCTCCGCGACTATAAGCAGGGGATAAAAACCCGTATCGAAAAAATTAACTGGATTTACCACGTCCACAATTCCTCCGGGGAGGGAACAACCCGTGACGATAAAAAACAGGAAAGGAATTATTTTCTTCATATTTCAGCCTCCGGTTATCCTATAAGCAATATGCGTGCCAACATCTGAAAGGTTTTTTATAAAAGTGCTTGACTTCGAGGGCCCTCTAAGTATTAGGCTTTGTTTCGCGGTATCGACCCCGGCTGCCGTTTATCAGAACGTGTAAGATATTAATGCCGGCGCGCGTAGAAGGACGGCCCCGCCCGGAAAGGCGGTCTGCCCGCGTGGGCCTTAAAAATAGCAAAATGGCGCGGAGCCGCCGTTATAATTATTATAAACGACCGCATCTATACCCTTACGCAGATGAATAAAGTTATGGGAAATATTTATAATGCAGCGACTTGTGGCGGCAATGAATGACAAGACTAAAAAGCGATTGGCAAGGCACTGTTTGAAGGGGTTTACCCCCTGAGTTTGCCTTGCTCGAGCAGGTCTTATTATGAATGTTTTTGAC
>CANTXF010000024.1 GCA_947853665.1 uncultured Deferribacterales bacterium
TATGGCAAATGATTATAATAATGCTCCCTAGTCGTCAAAAACATTCATAATAAGACCTGAGCGGCAAGGCAAACTCGGGGCACAGCCACTTTAGACAGTGCCTTGCCGGAGGCTCAGGATAAGATTATTCATTGCCCTGGGGCAAGCAGCCGTATTATAAATATTTTCCGTAACGGGGTATAGCCGCGTTTATTTATATTATTCCGTCCTTTTCGAGAATTTCCATAAATTCCGCCAGCAGATTTTCTTCCCTTACTTTTTTTATTATCGCGCCTTTGCGGAATATTATACCCAGCCCGCGGCCTCCGGCTATGCCGTAGTCTGCCTCCCTGGCTTCGCCTGGCCCGTTTACGGGGCAGCCCATAACGGCCACGCTTATAAGGGCCTTCGACCGGGAAAGCCGTTTTTCCACGGCTTCGGCAAGGTTTATCAAGTCTATTTCCGTCCTTCCGCAGGTAGGGCAGGATATTATTTCCGGGCCGCGCCTTCTCAGTTCCAGGGAGGATAATATCTGCCAGCCCACCCTTACTTCGTCCGCCGGGTCTCCAGTAAGGGATACCCTCAGAGTGTCGCCTATTCCCATTGCGAGAAGAGCGCCTATTCCCACTGACGATTTTATCGTGCCGGCAAAGTTCGTTCCCGCTTCCGTAACTCCTATGTGCAGGGGGCTGTCGTTTTCTTCAGCAAAAAGCCCGTAGGCTTTTACCGTCATGGGAACGGAGCTGGCCTTTAAAGATACTTTAAAGTTGTAAAAGCCCATGTCCTCAAGAATTCTGGCGTTTATAAGGGCCGATCTGGCAAGGCTTTCGGCGCATACCCCTTTTTCTTCCAGAAGCCGTTTTTCAAGAGAGCCGGCGTTTACGCCCACCCGGATCGCCGCTCCGTAGGCTTTGGCAGCTTCGGCGACGAGGCGCGTTTTTTCCGCCCCGCCCAGATTGCCCGGGTTTATCCTTACGCAGTCCGCCCCGGCTTCGATGGCCTTTATCGCCAGCCGGTAATCGAAGTGAATGTCCGCCACGAAAGGAATATGCACGGCGTCCTTTATTTTTTTTACGGCTTCCGCGGCTTTTTCGTCCGGCACGGCGCTTCTTACTATTTCGCAGCCGGCTTCTTCCAGAGATAATATCTGCTCTATGGTTTTTTCAGCGTCTCTTGTGTCGGTATTCGTCATTGACTGGACCCTTACCGGGTTCCCACCGCCTAAAACAAGGCTGCCTATCTTTATTTCCCTCGTATTCATCAGCGCCTCTTTCCTTTCGATAAGGGAATTTACCAAAAGCAGCCGGGGTTGTAAACTTAAAGAGGGCTTTTGCCGCAGAAATTTGATGACAAAGGGCCCGTATCATTTATAATGTATATTCAAAAAGGATAAGGAGGTGCTTTGCGGTGTTGGATTTTATGCGCGATAGCAAGCATTTCGGCAACGCTCTCATGGACTACGCCATAGCGCTGCTTGTTTTTGTGGTCGTGGTTCTGGTTATTACCGTTATTCAGCGCGTTATCGTTTCGAGAATAAACAGAACCGACCCTAACTCGGAAAAGATAAGGCTTTCCAACGTACTTCAGAGCTTTAAGAAAAGGCTGCTGCCCATTACTTATACGATAGCGGTTTACGCCGCCATGTCGGTACTTAAAGTCCCCGCCGTCGTATCAAAGGCGGTGGATAAGGCCATAATCGTTTTTATATCGGTTTTCACTATTCTTTTTATTACGGACTGCATACGCATATTTAGCGTGGCCGTCAAAAAAGGCGGCTCTTCCAAAATTCCCCCCGGAATGGTGTCTATTTTTCAGGTGATGGTGTGGATATTCGGCATACTTTTCATATTCGCCAACCTGGGTTACAACGTAAGCACCTTTATAACCGGTCTGGGTATCGGCGGCGTGGCCATTGCCCTTGCCTCTCAGGCCATATTGGGAGACCTGTTCAATTATTTCGTAATACTTTTCGACAAACCCTTTAAAAAAGGCGACGTCATACAGGTTGATAAACTCCAGGGGACCGTTGAGTATATCGGCATTAAAAGCACGCGCATACGCAGCAATTCCGGCGAACAGCTTCTCATCTCAAATACGGACCTTACCAAGTCCAGGCTGCAGAATTTTAAAAATATGGCGAAACGCCGCAATCTTACGGTTTTGGGCGTGGAATACGGCACCCCGCCGGATAAGCTGAAACAGCTCCCCGAGCTGATTAAAAAAACGGTGGAAAGCGTGCCGTCCACCGAGTTTTCGAGGGTTCACTTTTCCGAATTCGGAGCGTCCTCCCTGAACTTCGAGCTGGCGTATTTTGTCCTTTCAAACGATTATTCCTTTTATATAAAGACGGTTCAGAACGTAAACTACGCCCTTCTGGACGCCTTTGAGGCCCTCGGGGTGTCGTTCGCATTTCCCAGCCAGACGATTTATCTTGCCAAGGGGGACGGGTAAGCCGTCCGCCCTTACACGGTTTGACTTATGGCTCCGCGCAGATAATTTTCTTGACGGGCCGGGTTTAAAACTTTAGAAATATAGACGCATATATAATATTTAAGGAATCCATAAGAGTGTCATACCTTGCATTAGCGAGAAAATACCGGCCGCAGACCTTCGGGGCCGTGGCGGCCCAGCGTTTCGTTACAACGACCCTGCAAAACGCCATAAATATGGGGCGTGTTTCCCATGCCTATCTTTTTACAGGCCCAAGAGGCGTAGGCAAGACTTCCACCGCGAGGATATTCGCAAAAGCCCTGAACTGCCTTTCTCCGGACGGTATAAACCCGTGCGGCAGGTGCGAAAACTGTCTTGAAATAGTAAACGGCACCTCTCTGGACGTAATAGAGATAGACGGCGCGTCGAACCGCGGGGTAGACGAAATACGCTCTCTGCGGGAAGCGGTCAAATTCGTGCCGGTAAAAAGCAGGTATAAGATATATATCGTGGACGAAGTCCATATGCTTACGAAGGAAGCCTTTAACGCTCTCCTGAAAACCCTGGAGGAGCCGCCCGAATTCGTAATATTCATATTCGCCACGACGGACCAGCACAAGCTGCCTCCCACCATCGTATCCAGATGCCAGCGGTACGAATTTACGAAGATACCTTACGACGAAATGTTAGAAAGCATTATAAAGATTCTCGAGGCGGAAAACGTGCCTTTCGAGGAGGACGCGCTCAACCTTGTAATACGCAGCTCCGAAGGCTGCATGAGGGACGCCCTCTCCATACTGGATCAGGTAATCGCCTATACGGACGGCAACGTGGATATGAAAAACACGTCCTACCTTATGGGCGTTTCCGATAAATATCTTGCGGACGAGGCTTTTGCGGCGGTTCTGAAGGAGGAGCCGGATAAAATACCCGCTCTGGCGGCCGCCATAGACGAAAAAGGCGTGGATTATAAATACGCCGCCGAGTGCCTTATCGAGCATACCAGAAATATGCTCTTTTTCGTAACTACGGGGGATATGCCTTATAAGGAATACACTTCCGCAGAAAAGGAGTTTTACACCGGCCTTAAAAAATACGCTTCCGACAGGCGTCTGTACGCTCTTTTCCAGATATTTCAGAAGCTGGTTAGCGATCTTAAATTTTTTGAATTTTCACGGTACGTTTTCGAGTTCGCGCTTTTTAAAGCCGCCTCCGTTTCCCAGATAATACCCGTTGCCGCCGTTCCCGCCCGGGCGCAGGCTCCGGCTGTCAGGGACGTGCCTTTAGTCAAGACGGAAAAGGTAGTCATAGGAAAAGACGCCGCTCCCATAAAGGAAATAATAAAAGAAGCGGAAAAAAAGGAAGCTCTCGCGGAGAATGTTCCAGGCTCCGAAGCCGTTTCCAGCGGCGGCCTCTGGGAAAAGGCTCTTGAGAAAATATCGAAAGATCCGGGGCCTTTCGGCTGCAACATACAGTACGGCTATCTTGTTTCCGCAGGGCCTGACAGGATAGTCGTAGGCTTCCATAAGGACAGGAGCTTTTATTACGATTTTTATAACAAACCCGATAAAAAGGCCAGAGTGCAGGAAATATTAAATTCTCTGGCTAATCCCGCCCCCAGGTTCGAAACGGTGCTGGAGGATTCTGAGGACGGTAAAAAAAAAGCCCCTGCCGAGGTGCTGATACAGGCGGAAAGTTATAGGGAGCGTCAGGCTAAAAAGGCCGCGCGGGAAGACCCTGTGATAAAGGCCGTTATGGAGCAGACCGGAGCGGAGATAGAATCGATAGACATACTGGGAAACAAGCCGGAAAGCTGACGGCGTTGAGAGCCGCCTGGCTTTCCGGACGGCCCCCTTTATAAGAGTATAAATAAAAAGGCGGCTATCCCGTAACTTTACTTTAATTTATGTAAGGGTATGGCAGCGGATAAAAAAAATAGAATACACCGGAGGATATATTAAAATGAATATGCAGCAGATAATGCGCCAGGCTCAGAAAATGCAGAAAAAAATGGAGGAGGCGCAGGAAGAAGCCGCCGCTCAGGTGCTTGAGGCCTCCGCCGGAGGCGGCATGGTTACCGTAAAGGTCAACGGCAGGCAGGAGCTTCTGAGCATAGCCATAGAAAAAGACGTGGTAAACCCGGACGATATAGATATGCTTCAGGATCTGATAGTCGCGGCAGTAAACGAGGGCATGAAAAAGGCCCAGAGCGCTATGCAGGAAAAGCTCCAGGGAGTTACAGGCGGCCTTGGAATAAACCTTCCGGGCATGTTTTAGCGGGAATATGCAGCATATAAAGGTATTTGAAGCCTGCGTTCACGAGTTTTCCAGACTTCCCGGCATAGGCAGGAAAACCGCCACCAGGCTCGCTCTCCACGTGCTTAAAATGAAAAGCGAAAACGTGGAGCGTCTTTCAAAAAGTATAAGCGAGCTTAAGGAAAAGACCAGGTTCTGCTCGGAATGCGGAGCCATATCGGAAGGCGAGCTTTGCGGGGTATGCTCGTCCCCGTCCAGGCGAAAAGACGTTATATGCGTGGTGGAAGAAGCCAAGGACGTGTTTTTTATAGAGCATACCGGTCAGTTCGGCGGCGTTTATCACGTTCTGGGAGGCAAAATATCACCTCTTGACGGAGTGGGGCCGGGAGAGCTTAATTTTACAGGCCTGGTGGAACGGGTGGAAAAAAACGGCGTTAAAGAAGTGATAATAGCCACAAACCCCGACGCGGACGGCGAAACCACCGCCATGTATATAGGCAGGATACTGAAAAAATTCGAGGGCCTTAAAGTAACCAAGCTGGCAAGCGGCATACCCATAGGCTCGCATATAGAATTTGCCGACGAGATAACCGTGTTAAGGGCTCTGGAGGGGCGGCGTGAGCTTTAGCCGCTTTCCGCCGCGGCTTTTCTTTCCGTATTCAAGGAGATTTTTAAATAGATGCCGAAGGAAATATTAGTAAATTCCAACGCCGACGAGGTGCGGGTGGCCGTTCTCGACGGAGGCAACATATCTGAGCTCTTTATAGAGCGTATCAATAAAAAAAGCGTGGCCGGAAATATTTATAAGGGCAAGGTCGTTAAGGTTCTGCCGGGCATGCAGTCCGCTTTTGTGGAGATAGGCCTGCATAAGGCTGCTTTTCTGCACGTGGCCGATATTTATATGGAAAATTCCGACCGCGTGCCTTTTCTTGACGACGATTCGGAAAATCAGGAAGACGATGAGGAAGGCTCCAAGCAGCGGGAGGCTCAGAAAGTTTCCACCCCCATAGAGGAGCTTATATCGGAAGGTCAGGAAATAATAGTGCAGGTAGCTAAAGACGCCATAGCCACCAAGGGAGCAAGGCTTACGACCCACCTTACTATCCCCGGAAGATACCTTGTGCTTATGCCGGGCTACGAGCATATAGGCATATCGAGAAAGATAGAGGACGAGGAAGAGCGGGAAAGGCTGCGCGAGGTTCTTATAGATATAAAGCCCGCTGGCATGGGGCTTATAGCCCGCACGGTAAGCGGCGGCATGAGCAAGGAGGACCTTGCCCTGGACCTCCAGTACCTGAGCAGGATATGGGCGAAGGTAAGCGCCACTATGGAGCAGGCTTCCGCCCCGGCCCTGGTTTACGAGGACCACGATCTTATTTTTAAGATACTCAGGGATATTACCACAAAAGACGTTACCCGTATTATAATAGACAACCAGGCCGACTTTAACAAGATGCAGACGTTTCTTAAGGATTACCTTTCAAACCTTACTGTGGATATAGAGCTTTACTGCAGCGACGTGCCTCTTTTCGACCTTTATAACGTCGAAATAGAGATAAACAGGATACTTGATAAAAAGGTATGGCTCCGTTCCGGCGGCTCCATAATTATAGACCAGGCGGAAGCCCTTACTGTTATAGACGTAAATACGGGCAAATACGTGGGCAAGCGTAATTTTGACGACACCATACTCAAAACCAACCTTGAAGCCTCTAGAGAAATAGCCCATCAGCTTAAAATGCGCAATATCGGCGGTATAATAATCGTCGATTTCATAGATATGGAGAGGGTGGAGGACAGGGAAAAAGTCCTTACCGCCCTGGAGCAGTATCTTAAGGAAGACAGAGCCAAGGCTTCCGTCGTGAACATATCTCCCCTCGGACTTGTGGAGATAACGCGCAAACGGGTTCAGGAAAGCATCGCCAGGATGATGAGCGAGCCGTGCCCGTACTGCGACGGAAGGGGCGTCATCAAATCGCGCATAACCGTGTGCTATGAAATAATGCGCCATTTAAGGCGCCTTGCTCCCGATAACAGAGGCAAGACCATAATAGTTGAAGCCCACCCGGACGTGGCCGACTTACTGCTCAACCACGAAAGCGAAGCCATAGACGATATGGAGCGCTCTTACGGAGTGGTTGTAAGGATTCAGTCGGACGGCGGGTTCGGCCACGAGCATTATATGCTTACCCCTACGAGGCGTCCTTAATGGCCGTATACAACAGAAAAGACAGCTTTTATAAAAAAGCCAAGCAGGAAGGCTACAAATCCAGAGCGGCCTATAAGCTGAAAGAGCTTAACGGCCGTTTCGGCATGATAAAAAAGGGAGGCCGCGTGCTTGACTGCGGAGCTGCTCCTGGCGGCTGGAGCCAGGTGGCTCTTGAAATTGTAGGCCCTTCCGGTAAAGTCGTAGGCGTTGACCTTAACGAAATAACCGGTATAAACAACCCTAATTTTACCGGCATCGCCGGAGATTTCACAAAGGACGATACGCTGGAGCGGGTTATTGCCGCTTCGCCGGTGTACGATACGGTAATATCCGACATCGCCCCGCATACCACAGGCATAAGGGACGCGGATCATATTAATTCTCTCGAGCTTGTGTCCTTTGTATGCGGGTTTGCGGAAAAGGTCCTGAAGCCTGGCGGCTGGCTCGTTTTTAAACTTTTTGAAGGCGAGGGAAGGCGCGGCCTGACGGACGGCCTGAAAAAAAAATTCAGGGACGTTAAAATCGTGCGCCCCGAGGCCACGCGGAGCGGTTCCGTGGAAATATACATAGCCGCTTCCGGCTATATGAAAGGCGGCGGAAATGCTTGATAAAAACGAACTTCAGGAGCTTCTTGTAAGGCTGAAGCTGGGGACCGTGTCAGTAGATAACGCCATAGAGGAGATTGAAAAGAATTTTTATGAGGAAAGCGAACCTTCCGGCCGTTTTCCTAAAGGCTGCGTATTCGAGGACGTTATTTTCTGCGGAGGCAAAAACGCCGCTTATCTGAAAAACGCCGTCGAAACACGCCTTGAAAAGCGGATTCCGTTTATATGCCTGGGGCTTGAAAGCGCCTGTATGTCGGAGCTTGCCAAGGTTTTCGACGGTGTGGAGTTTATTTACGACGCCGGTATGGCTTTAAAAATATACGATAAAGCTGTCTCTATGGATTTTAAAGCCGTGATCGTAACTTCGTCCCCCGCTCTATGCCGTGTATGCCGCGAGGCGGAAACCGTTCTGGGGCTTACGGGTATCGAGGTGGAAACGGTGGCGGGCGTTCATCCGGGAAAATTTTCTGCAGTAAAAAATATGATAGGGGAGGCGGACGCGGTTATTGCGGCTTCCGATAGAGGCTCCCTTGCGGAAGCCGCCGGAGCTTTTTTCCCGGGGCCGGTGGTGGCGCTGCCCCTTTCCGGCGGCGCGGGAGCGGCGCTTAACGGGTTTTCAGGGATGTTCGAAGCCATTTCTTCGCCCTGGGGTGTTCCCTCCGTAAATATTGACTGCGGCTTTGCTGCCGCTATGGCCGTTTACAGGCTTGCCCGGCTTCGTGGGTAAGCCGCTGAATCTTTTGCGGAAAAGCCCATCTTTTTAAAAGCTCGCTTGCCATATATGCCCTTATGGAAAGCTGCTTTATCCTGCCGTACCGGCTTTTGTCGAAGCCGCCGGAGGCGTTTCCCCCGTGGCGGCGGTATCCTATGAGCTTTTCCGGGCAGAAATACACGCCGCCGCATATTTCGCCGATGAGGCCCAGCCACCTGTCGTGCATTTCTATCTTTTGCGGGAAAGGCAGGGATTTAAGCAGAACTTCCCTGCGGAAAGCCATACAGCAGCCGAGATAAGTGCTTTTTATAAGGTTTTTTATTATGCCTCCCCGCGACCCTCTGAGCCGGAAAAAGCTCTCATCCGTAATAAGCCGCGAGCGTTCGTCTATTATTTGCGCGTCGTGGTTTACCGACGGGTATCTGCGAAGGAGGGGGAGCAGTATTTCCGTTTTGTCCTCTCTCCATTCGTCATCCTGGTCGGCGAGAAAAATATATTTTCCGGAGGCGTGTTTCAGCGCGTTTTCAAAATTCGACACCGTTCCTTTCGACGGGTTCCGCAGGAAAACGGCTCCGGGAGCTGTTTTCTTAATTATCTCCTCCGTTCCGTCCTCCGAGCCGTCGTCGGATATTATTATTTCGTCCGGCTTTATTTTCTGGGCGAGGATGGAGCGGAGCTGCTTTTCTATAAATTTTTCCCCGTTATAGACGGCCATGCATACGGACGTTTCAGCCATAGGATTCTTTCCAGCGTTCGTAATCTTTTAAAAATTCCGGGTTTTCGGGCGAATCCCCAGACCAGGGCCCGGATATCATAGTGTCTTCAAAAAGATAGTAATCGGCGGCGATATTTTCGCGGGAGGCCGACATTACGTTCAGCACGGCGGTTTTTACTTCGGCAGGCTTTCCTTTAAAAAGCTCCAGTACGGAGAGCAGCGTTGCGCCCGTATCCGCCGAGTCGTCTACGAGGAGTATTTTTCCGCTGGAATATATTTTTTCGTTTTCTATTTTTACGTTTCTTCCCGAGGCCTTTTTATGTATTCCGGAAACGGCTTCCAGATTTCTTAAAAACCTTTTCATAAATTTAGGCATAAAGCGCAGTAAAGGCGCGGCTGCTTTTTTAATCGCGCCTTTCTTTCTAGACGCCGTTACTTCGAAAAGAGGCGCGCGGAAATAATCGGAAGCGCTCCTGCCTATATAAAAGGCGCCTTTGGCAACGAAAAGCACAGCGTCCGGCGCGAAGCTTTCCTCCGTTTTTTTCCACAGCTTTTTTGTTTCAAATTCCAAATTTTCTTTTGATAATTCCATATATTTCATCGAATCTCCCGGATAAGGCCAGCTTAAAGAGCCTTACGGCCCTGGTAGCCGCGTGGGCGGCCCTGATGCAGTCCTTTCTGACGAATTCTGCTTTTTTAATATTTTCCATCATTTGCCCGGGGCCTGAAAAATCCTCCATGACAACGTAGTTTCTTCCCAGCTCGAAAAACGTGTGGGCGTCGCTTCCTATTATTGGGGTTATGCCGTATTTTAAGGCTATCTCCTCCTGTTTTTCGGAAAACTCCCGCTTTGCGTTTCTGCCGTTATGGATTTCAATCAGGTCTATGGAATTTTTCAGGGCCTCTATGGCGTCTTCCGCAAGAACCGTTGCGCGCCGTTTTTCGTCGTACGGGTGGGGAACGTATATAAGCCCGCCCTGGCTTTTTATCGCTTCGGCGGTTTTTTCTGGCGTCATGCCGGGCTTTACCGTTTCCTTCAGGAACAGGCCTATTATTTCTCCCCGCGAGGTAAAAATCTCCTCTCCGATGATTACTTTTATTCCGTGTTTTTCAAGAAACGGCTTAAGGTAAAGGGCGCCTTCCGCCGTGTTGTGGTCCGTTACCGCCACTGCCTTTACGCCTTTTATTTTAAGCATTATTAAATAGGCGAGCCTGCCCATGGCGGAATCGTGGGAGAAGCGGGTATGGGTGTGAAATTCGGCCTTTATCATAGGACGGATTGTACCCGCGGTAAAGGAGCAAGTCAAGGATACCAGCGGGCTTTAAGCGGATATGAGGCGGATTTCTGCGACGGCATACCATGTATTTTTCCCTTGAAATTTTATCCGCGCCGGATTATAGCTTGTTTTTCATAAAACGGAGGCGGTATGCTGCGCAATTATAATCTTTCCGTTTTCAAAAGCGACCTTACTGCCGGCATTACGGTAGGCATAGTGGCCGTGCCTCTTGCGCTGGCCTTTGCCATAGCTTCGGGAGTAGACCCGGTCAAAGGTTTTTACACGGCCATCGTGGGCGGTTTTATTATTTCCCTGGCGGGCGGCAGCAAATATCAGATCGGAGGGCCTACGGGCGCTTTCGTTGTAATAGTTTACGGCGTAATATCCCAGTACGGGTACGACGGCCTTGTAATAGCCACCATAATGGCGGGGCTGCTGCTTATAGCTTTCGGCCTGGCCCGCATAGGCTCCTTTATAAAGTTTATTCCCTATCCCGTTACTACCGGCTTTACGGCCGGTATAGGCGTGGTTATACTTACCTCCCAGATAAACGATCTGCTGGGCCTTGGCATAGAGTCCCTGCCGCCTGAGTTTACAGGCAAATGGGCGGCTTTCTGCTCCAATATATCGTCCGTCGATCCTGTTACCCTTTCCGTCGGGGCGGGCACGGTTGCCGTTATATTCCTTGTGAGGGCTTTCGCTCCTCAGATACCGGCGCACGTTTTTTCCATAATTTTTATTACCTTTATAGTATGGCTTTTCGGTATAAACGTGGAAACCATAGGCTCCAGATTCGGGGAGATTCCGTCCGAGCTGCCGTCTTTCCATATGCCTGAGTGGTCTTACGATAAAATAAGGGCCGTTTTTCCGTCCGCCGTTACCATCGCTCTGCTTGCGGGGATAGAATCTCTGCTTTCCGCCGTCGTTGCTGATGGTATGACGGGAGGCCGCCACAACTCCAACAGGGAGCTTGTGGGGCAGGGGCTGGCTAATATCGCCGTGGGTTTTTTCGGCGGCATACCGGCCACTGGCGCCATAGCGAGAACCGCAACAAACGTGCGTGCCGGAGGGAAAACGGGGGTTTCCGGCATGATACACGCCGTTTTTCTCGCGCTTTTCATGCTTTTTTTCTCCGGCCTTGTAGAAATCGTGCCTATGGCTGCGTTAGCTGGCGTCCTTACTGTAGTTTCCCTGGATATGATGGATCTGCGCAGATTCCGCAGGCTTATGAAATCTCCCGCAAGCGATATTGCGGTTCTTCTTATAACTTTCGCGCTTACCGTGATAATAGACCTTACGGTGGCCGTGCAGGTGGGCGTGGTTCTTGCCGCGCTGCTTTTTATGAAGCGTATGAGCGACGTTACCAGCGTCGGAAAGCTTAACCTGGACGTAGCGGAAGCCCGCGGCTACGACGCCGCCGACCCGGACGCCATATCGAAAAAGACGGTGCCTGCGGGAGTGGAGGTATACGAAATAAACGGGCCTTTCTTTTTCGGGGTTGCGGACTTGCTTATAAACACCCTGGAATATATGAGCAAGGCTCCCAAAGTTTTTATACTGAGGATGAGAAACGTGCCTGCGGTGGACGCTACGGGAGTCCACGCCCTTGAAAATTTTTACGCCGCCTGTTCCAAACGGGGCACGGCCCTTGTACTTTCCGGCGTGAACCCGGGGCCTTATAAGACCCTGCTTAAAATGGGATTTATAGCCTCCATAGGCTCAGATAACGTTACGGACCATATAGATAAAGCTCTGGCGAGAGCCTCCGTACTGCTTGAAAATATACCGGCAGGGAACAAATAAAGAGCCAGACTGTCTTTTTAACAAGGACGCTTTTGCGATTTTGCTTGACAAAATCACAGCTATTAAAGAATATGCACTATTCTTGTTTGGAGGAAGATAAATGGCACACGTTGTAAATACCGATGAATGCGCCGGCTGCCTTGCCTGCGTGGACGAATGTCCCGTCGGGGCTATCGGCGAGAATGATAACGGCAAGGCCGTAATCGACCCCGACGCCTGCACCGACTGCGGCGCCTGCGCCGACGTATGCGCTTTTGACGCCATTTCCGGCGAATAAGCTATCATTGACTTTACAGGGGGCGTCCCGCCCCCTTTTTTATAAATAAATAGTCTACTGCGGCGGTATATAATGGGTTTTTTCAGTTTAATGCGGGAAGATATGCGCACTGTGTTCGAGCGGGATCCGGCGGCAAGGAGCAAGCTGGAAGTATTTCTCTGCTATTCCGGATTCCATGCGGTAACGGCTCACCGGGCGGCCCATTGGCTGTGGACGAAAAGGCTTTATCTGCCTGCCAGGATTCTCGCCCAGTTCAGCAGATTTATGACGGGGATAGAGATCCATCCGGGAGCTAAAATCGGCCGCAGGGTTTTTATCGACCACGGCATGGGGGTCGTTATCGGAGAGACAGCGGAAGTGGGGGACGACGTTACCATATACCACGGCGTTACACTGGGCGGCACCAGCCTTAAAAAGGAAAAACGGCACCCTACAATAGGAAACAGCGTGGTAATAGGCACGGGGGCGAAAATACTGGGCCCTTTCCGCGTTGGGGACAGGGTGCGGGTCGGCGCGAATTCCGTGGTTATCAGGGAGGTTCCCGACGATGCCACCGTAGTGGGGGTTCCCGGCAAGATAGTCGGGGGTCTCAGAAAAGAGGAAATGGATTTCGACCACGCGGATATTCCTGATCCGGTGGCTAACGCCATAAACTGCATAGTAGACAGAATCGTGGAAATGGAAAAGGCGGTAAAAAACGCCCGAATACATAAAGACGGAGACTGACTCCGGAGGCCTGAAAAATGAAAATCACCACGAAAAGCCGCTACGCCATCCGGGCCATATACGCTTTATGCAGGCTCGGAGGGGATTTGAGGCCGGTGGGGATGCTTAAGATACTTGAATGTGAGGATATATCCAAAAAGTATCTTGAGCAGATATTTACGAAACTGCGCAACAGTAATATAATAACCGGGGCCAGGGGAGTAGGCGGCGGTTACATGCTGGCCAGAGCCCCGGAAACCATAACCCTTAAAGAAATAATAAACGTAATGGACGGCCCTATGGCCGCCGTGGACTGCGTGTCGGGCGCGGATTGCTCCAACTATTCTTCCTGCGCCGTAAACTGGCTGTGGGAAGGCCTGAAAAAGTGCTGCGACGATTATTTCGAAAAAATAACTATCGCCGATTTGATAAAAAGACCGGCACAAATATAAAAGAGGCAAAAAAATGGCTATTTATTTTGACAATAGCGCCACAACCAGGGTTGATCCCGTCGTAAGGGACGCTATGATACCTTTTTTCAGCGATAAGTACGGAAATCCGTCCAGCATCCATTCTGTGGGCAGAGAGGTGCGCGGGGACGTTATAAGGGCCAGGGAGCTGGTTGCGGAGCTTATCAAAGCCACGCCCGACGAAATAGTTTTTACGGGCAGTGGCTCCGAATCGGATAATCTTGCCATAACCCAGACGGCCAGGGCCTTTAAGCATAAAGGCAGGCATATAATAACAACTTCCGTGGAGCATAAGGCCGTTCTCGAAACGTGCAGGGCTCTTGAAGACGAGGGCTTTGAAGTAACTTATCTTCCCGTGGACGAAAAAGGCGTCGTCGATATGGAGTTTTTTAAAAAGGCCCTGCGGGACGACACCATACTCGTAAGCGTAATGCTTGCCAACAACGAAATAGGCACCGTGCAGCCCGTTAAGGAAATAGCGGAGATAGCTTCCGCCAGAGGCGCCATAGTCCATACGGACGCAGTTCAGGCCGTGGGCAAAATGCATATAGACGTAAACGAGCTTGGCGTTCATATGCTTACTTTTTCCGGGCATAAGATATACGCTCCCAAAGGCATAGGCGTTCTATACGTTGATATAGAGCTTAGAGAAAAGCTAAAACCCCTTATACACGGCGGCCAGCAGGAAGGCGGCCTAAGGGCTGGCACGGAGAACGTGCCCTATATCGTAGGCCTTGGAAAGGCGTGCGAAATACTTATAGGCACCCTCGACAGCGAGATAAGGCATATAAAAAGCGTAAGGGACAGGTTTGAAAAACGGGTGCTTGAAGAAATATCCGACACTTACGTAAACGGCCACACCCATAAACGGGTGCCTTCCATTTCGGATATAACCTTTAAATATATAGAAGGCGAAGCCCTTATGGTTTACGCTCAGGAAATATGCTGCTCAGCCGGAAGCGCCTGCACGTCTTCTTCAGTAAACCCGTCCCACGTGCTTACGGCAATAAATATCGACCCTGTGGACTGCCACGGCGCTCTGCGTTTCAGCTTCGGCAGGTTCAACACTCTTGAAGAAGCCGACAGAGCTGTGGATATTCTTAAAAACGCGGTGGAAAAGCTGCGTAAAATGTCCCCCTTGTGCGCCCGTAAATAAGGGCGGGCGCAGGGTTTATTCCTTTGGCTAAAAGCGGTAAAAAGCAGCTTTTAGAGGAGCTTGAGGCGCTGGCCGCCAAAGCGGGCGTAAAGATCCGCTACGAGCGTACGGACGCCCGCGGCGGAATGTGCCTTTATAAAGGCACCCCGATGATAATAATAGACAGAAAAGCCGCCGACGATTATAAAATAGGCGTAGTGATAGAAAACCTGAGGAAAATGGACCTTACCGGGCATTACGTAAGCCCCAGGCTCAGGGACGTTCTTGATAATTATTAACGTCAGGCGCCTTTCGGCGCCTTTTTTCTTAAGCTTTTACGGTGCAGCTCACGGGCGGAACTTTCTGATGCTTTTAGGTACGGTAAAATTAAGGTTTGATTTATCAAGGCGGGGTTTTTTCGCAGCTATACTTTTCATAGATAATATAAAGTTATATAAGATATTTATAATACGGCGATTTGCGGCGGTAATGAATAATATTACCAGGAGCGTCCGGCAGGGCACTGTCTAAAGGGGCAAAGCCTTGAATTTGCCTTGCCGTGCAGGTTTTATTATGAATAATTTTGACGCCTGAAGAGCTGATATTATAAATATCTTCTATAACTGTCTATGTTAGGGAACAGCCGCTTTTTTATTTCTGCGCGGCTTATCCGCAGGAAAGAGTTTTTCTTTAAACCGTATGGTTTCCTGTTCTTATTATTTTTCCTAACCCCGGCAGGGGCGTTCCATTGAAAAGGTTTACGAATTCTATTATATATATGGCGCACAGCACGGACATATTCCCTAAAAGGGTATCCGGCGCGAAAGAAAGATAAAGCCACAGCAGCGACGTTATAACGGATACCCGGAAAGGAGTTCCGTATCCGGTCCAGTATCCTCTTTCTACGGTGTTTTTCCCGCCGTAATAAAGATATACTGTTATAATAAGCGCCAAGGCTATCAGGGCTCTGCTTAAAGGGTCCGCCGCCAGGGCGAAGTAAAGAAAAACGGCGTAAACGGCCGCTATTCCGAAAAGGCAGGCGAAAAACCTGTATATCCTTAGCCCTGTAAAGAGGAAAAAGCCGCTTCCGGCAATTTCCGATTCAAGATAGCTTCTGCATATTACGATTCCGGCTATAAGAGCCGCGGCAGGTTCCGGCTTTATGAAGCCGTTTACGAGGGACGCAGCTATAACGAACCAGACGGGCACCCTCGCTATCAGAAAACTGCCGAAAAAAAGCACGGAGCGTATTACGCCCATAGGTCTTGCTATTGTCACAGGTAGGCCTTCTTTTTAAGCTCGTGTATCATCTGGAGAGCCTGTATCGGGGTGAGGTTGTCCGTATCCGCATTTTTCAGTTCTTCTATTACAGGGTGGCTGTCGTCAAAGACCAGTATGGGCTGCACTATGCGCTGCTTTTTAACCGGTTTTCCGCCGTCCAGGTCCAGATTAAGGGCTTCGTTTTTCTCCAGGTGGTCGAGTATTTCCTCCGCCCGCTTCGTAACCTCCTCCGGCAGCCCGGCCAGTTTGCCTACGTATATTCCGTAGCTTTTATCCGCCGTGCCCGGTATTACTTTGCGCAGGAATATTATTTCGTTTTCCCATTCCTTTACGTCTACCATGTAGTTTTTAACGCCGCCTCCGTTTTCCGCGATTTCCGTAAGCTCGTGGTAATGGGTGGCGAAAAGGGTTTTCGCGCCGATTTTATTCAGTATATGCTCCGCTACTGCCCAGGCTATTGAGACCCCGTCGAAAGTGGAGGTGCCGCGGCCTATTTCATCCAGTATTATAAGCGAGTTTTTCGTGGCGTTGGAGAGAATATTGGCGGTTTCCACCATTTCCACCATAAAGGTGGATTCGCCCCTAGAAAGGTTGTCGCTTGCCCCTACCCGAGTGAAGATCCTGTCTATTACGCCTATTTCCGCGTAAGCCGCCGGGACGAAAGACCCCATGTGAGCCATAAGGGCTATAAGGGCGGCGGAGCGTAGATATGTGCTTTTGCCCGACATATTGGGGCCTGTTATAAGCAGAAGCCTATTTTCCTCCGTGTCAAGGTTAAAGTCGTTAGGAACGAAGGAGGAAGGCTTGCCAGCTTCCACGACGGGGTGCCTGCCGTCCTTTACTATAAGGCGGCTGGAGTCGTTTATCACGGGCCTTACGTATCTGCCCTTTACCGCCGCCTGAGCCAGGGAGGCGAGACAGTCGATTTCCGCCACCCGGCGGGAAAGCTCCCTTAAAGCCTCTCCCCGTTCGGAGGCGTATTTTCTTATCTGCACGAACAATTCGTATTCTATGGTGCCCAGCCGTTCTTCCGCGCCGAGTATTTTATTTTCCAGCTCTTTCAGCTCCGGAGTTATGAAGCGCTCCGCGCTTACAAGGGTCTGCTTGCGCTCAAAATAGGGCGGTACCTTCGAAAGGTTGGCTTTTGACACCTCTATGAAAAAGCCGAATATTTTATTATATCCGATTTTAAGCTGCCCTATGCCGGAGGCCTGCTTTTCCTTCTCCTCAATGGCCGCGAGCATTTCCCTGCTGTGGTTTTTAACGTTTCGCAGCTCGTCCACAAGCTCGTTGTATCCGGCCTTTATAATGCCGCCGTCCTTTACCTGGGCCGGAGGGTCGTCAGTTATGGCTTTTTCTATGACGTCGCAAAGGTCGTTTTGCGTATCCAGCCGGTAGGAGGAGAAAACTTCTCCGGCGCTGAAAAGCATCGCGTCTATCTCCGGTATATTTTTAAGCGAGTTTTTAAGCCACACAAGGTCCTTAGGCATTGCCCGGCCGGAGAGCAGGCGGCTCGTTATCCTTTCTATATCGTACACGCCGTCCAGCAGGCCCCTGAGGGCGCTTAGAAATTCCTGGTCCTTTACGAAATATTCCACTATATCCAGCCGCCCGTTTATAATCCTCTTATCGCGGGAGGGTCTAAGCACCGTATTTTTCAGGAAGCGGCTCCCCATAGGCGTGCAGGTGTTGTTCAAAACGCCGAAAAGCGTGTTAAGGCCGTTTCCCGCGCCGTTTTCGACAAGTTCCAGCGTTTTTGCGGCCACGCTGTCGATAGAAAGGTTATCCCTGTCCGAAAGGGTAACGGGCCTGCGGAGCTTTGTGCGCAGTATAAGGTCGTCAAGATAATCCAGCACCATGCCTATGGCCCTTATAAACCCTTTTTCTTCCACATGCAGGGTTTTTTCCGAAGTTACGCCGTAATGCATAAGCACTTTCGCAAGAACGGGAGGATAGTTTTTTGGAGATTCCCTTACCTGCACTTCAAAATCCGCTATCTCGATATCGGCGTTGGAGATAACTTCCTTTGCGGACCAGCCCACGGCGGCTTCGTCGGCCTTGTCCGCCGGTACGGATTTAAGATACGTTTCTCCGGTAGACACGTCCACGGCGGCTATATAAAGGACCGTAACGTCTGAGTATATGCTTAAAAGAAAGTTATTGTCGAAGTTGGCCAGGGCTTCTTCCTCTACGACGGTGGCGGGAGTTACGATTCTCGTTACGCCCCTTTTTACCACGCCTTTGGCCATTCTTGCGTCTTCAAGCTGCTCGCATATTGCGACTTTTTTGCCTGCTTTAAGCAGCTTTATCAGATGTGGCAGATAGGAATGATACGGAAGCCCGCAGAGAGGCACCGGGTTTTTTGAATTTTTATTTCTGGTGGTGAGGGCGATACCCAGTATTTTGGAAGCGGTTACCGCGTCGTCCCCGAACATTTCGTAAAAATCGCCCATCCTGAAAAACAATATGGTGTCTGGATATTTCGCTTTTATCTCGTAATACTGGGACATGGCGGGAGTCGCCTGTTTATCGTTTTGGATAGGATTTTCTTCCATCTGTCGCGTCTTTTTCTCCGGCCTGCTTATTTTACCCTTATGCTGTCGAAAGACCCGCACACGCGGCAGTCGTCCTGGTATTTTTCGTATTCCGTTCCGCATACGGAGCAGGAAAAGGGCTTTTCGTTCTTTAAGGCTTCCGATAGGACCTTATCCCCCGTAAGGGACGCGTAAGCCCTTGCTGCCGCGGCACTGAACCCCGTGCGGGTAAGGTAGGAATAAAGTATGCTTTTCGCTTCTTCTTTATCCCCGAGCCCTTCGTAGTAGCCTGCGGCGTACACGGCCGTAAACGGGCTTTTTGCGCCGTCTGCCAGGTTTGCTTTCAGAAACGAGAGAAGGGCCGTTTCCTCGCCGGATTCTATAAATGCGGCCTCTATGCTTTTCATGTCGTCCATATCTCTTATAAGGCCGTTTTTTATTATGGTCTTATATTCATCCATAGCTTTCGTGTGTTTGCCTTCCTTTCTGAGCATGGCCGCCGTTATAAAACGGGCCGGGCGGCAGTCCCTGTTTGCTTCCTGAGCCTGTTTTATCGCTTTGGCGGCTTTTCCTGCGTCTTTGGCCGCTCTTGCCTTTTCCAGCATACATTTGCAGTAGAAACCTTTTAATGAGCGCCCGGAAAGCTTTTCGTATCTGGAATAAAACGACGCCGCACCGTCGAAATCGTGAACGGCCAGGCTGGCCCTTGCAAGAAGCAGCAGATTGTCGGGATTTTTTTCCGCGCCCTGGTGGCGGCCCAGAACAGCCAGGGTTTTAAGGGGCATATCGGCGTAAAAATAATCCCTTGCCAGCTCTGTTACTATAAGGGCCTTGTAATCGTCGTCTATTTCGTTGTTTCCCAGAAGTATTTCGTGTATTTGGGCCGCTTTCGCGCAGTCTCCCATTTTTCTGTATAAAAAGCCTATGGACAGATATATTTCCGGCGTTCCTTTATCCGCCAGGGCCAGCGCTTTCATTTCTTCCAGGGCTTTTTTATCGTCCCCGTCGAAAAAGGCCGCCAGGCTTCCCACCATAGATGGCGCCTTTACTTTCAGCCTGTCGGAGGATTTTCTGCGGCTGAGAAAATATACGAATATAATGGCCACCGCCGCTCCTGCGGCGATGCTTATAATCTGGGCGGAAACCATAACCTTACCTGAGGGCGTCTTTTATTGCCGAATTGTGGTCTGCGCCGCCGGATTCCGCGGAGCCCGTTTCTTTTTCAGCGTTTGCCGCTGTTTCCGGCCCGTTTTCCGCAAGGGGAATGTTTTTGAGCCTGTTTATTTCGTTTCCGGCTTCGGCAAGCTGTTTCTTAAGCTGCTTTATATGGCCGGAAGCGCTTATCTTTTCCCCTGTCATCATAAGGACGCCCGCGATAAAACCTATGAATATTACAAGTATGGTAAAGAGAAACATAGGCATGCTTAACGGAGTCATCCCGAAGAAAAGAGTTATCTGCACGCTCTGCATATTTATTACCGCGAATATGACAAGATAAGCCACAAGCACCGCTTTGATAATAGTACCGATTATTTTCATCGTTTGACCTCGTTTTTTACTGCTTCCAGCAGCTTGTCGTATGTGTCTGATATATGTTCCGAAATAACCCTGGTGTCGCCCAATACCGGCATAAAATTGGTGTCTCCCGTCCAGCGGGGAACAAGGTGCATATGCAGATGGTCGGCAATGCCTGCTCCCGCGGGGCGTCCCATATTTATGCCGGAATTGAAGGCTTCCGGGTTCATTACCTTTTTTATGACGGATACGAAAAATTTAAGCAGATCCATCATCTCGCCCGTTTCGGCGGAAGACAGCAGGGTTATGTCCGATACGTGCCTGTACGGAATTATCATTATATGGCCGTTGTTGTAAGGATAAAGGTTCATTATGGTAAAGCAGCTTTCGCCGCGGTGGAGTATAAGGTTTTCCCTGTCTTTATCCTCTTTGGGCTTGTCGCAGAATATGCAGCCCTTTACCGCTTCAACTTTGGTGATATAGGGCATACGCCATGTTGCCCAAAGCCTGTCCTGAGCCATTTCGTCCTCCCGCCGGGCATTTTCCCGACAGAACAAGCATAACAGATTGGGCCCTCGCCTTCAAGAATTAAAATGACGCGGAAAGGACATATGGGCGGCCTTTTATTTTTTAACGCCAGCCGCTTTTTTCCAGAGAAACACCGCGGGAAAGAACACGGCTTTCGTTTTAATTATGAACAGTCCCCGCGTTTTTTTTGAAAAAATATCCACGAAATAGGCGTAAAAAGCATAGCTCATAACAGCCGCGGCCGCGGCGCCCTCTATTCCGTATTTTTTTATCATAAGGAAGGATAGGGCTATATTGACGGCCAGAGATGCCGCAGTTCTTGTAAGGTTCAGCATTATATGGTTTTCCGTCATAAGCCATTTTGCCGTTATAACGTTAAGGGAAACGAAAAGCAGGCTCCATATGTATATTGACAGGGCAGAGGCCGCTCCGGAGTATCTTGCCCCGTATAGCAGGCTCACTATCGGGGCCGAGGCGAAGGTTACGAAAACGGCCAGAGCCGCGGAGCCTGCCGCCGTCAGCGCCAGTATTTTTTCTATTCTCGATATGTATTGATCGCTGTCTTTCTTGGAATTGATTATAGCCGGAAAGAGGGAGGCCGCAATAACGGAAGGCACGTCGAACCATACCTCCGTAAGCCTTGCGGCGGCGGTGTAAGTTCCCAGGGCGGCGCTGCCTTCAAGGGCGTTAAGTATTATGACCCCGGCCCTTGCGTATATTATTCCGAGCACGGCCACAAGGGCCAGAGGCCAGCCGGTTTTAAAGAGATATAAGGCAGTTCCGCCGTCAAAACGCCAGGATTTAAAGGAATATCCGCTTTTTTTATAGAATATTGCCGCAAGAGCCATAGCAAGGGCGTAATCTATAAACATGGCGAAAGCGAAATATATTACGGGCGCTTTCGCCGCTATAAGGACTATCTTTACTGCGGCAGATACGGTGTGCCCGCACATATTGGCAAGCGTCATGGGCCTAACGTTTACCTTCATCTGAAAAAACTGGCTCAGTATGTTTACGGGCTGCGTCAGCACGCAGGCGGTTATTATCAATATTGGCAGGAAGTTGTTTTTATCCGCGGTAAAATAGGAGAACGCGGCGCAGACGGCGAAAAAAACGAGCGACGCCGCGGCCCTGCATATAAAAGCCGTGCCGAATATTTTTCCTTCGTCCTGAGGACGGTTTATAGCGTCCCTTATTATAAGGTCGTCTATTCCCAGTGCGGAGGACTGGGCGGCGATGATAAGCATCGTAACGCCGTAGGATATTATCCCGTAATCGGCAGGCCCCAGATATCTGGCCACAGCCAGCCCTACCGCAAGGCCCAGCAGCATGGTCGCCGATTTTTCGCCGAAAAGCCACATGGTGTTTTTAAAATATTTCTCGAAACCGGCTTTCGGCAGATTAAGCCCGCGGCTTATTTTTTCCGTCAGTTTTTTCATCGGCGACCGTTTTATTTCCCTATTATATTGAAATGATTAAAGTAATGTGATAGGTTTGTAAACTGAAATGTGTAACTTTTCCTTAAGAAAAAGGGGTGAATAATGAACAGAAAAATAGAATTTGCCGACCTTAAGGCCCAGTACGGGGCTTATAAAGACGAAATAGACGAAGCCGTTTTAAAAGTTATGGGCTCCGCCCAGTTTATTATGGGGCCGGAAGTCGCCGCCCTTGAGGATAGTCTCGCCAGATACGCCGGGGTGTCCAAGGCCGTGTCCCTGTCCTCCGGTACGGACGCATTGCTTGTGCCTTTAATGGCTCTGGGCGTCGGGCCGGGGGACGAAGTGATAACCACGCCTTTTACCTTTATCGCCACTGCGGAGGTTGTGGCTCTTACCGGGGCAAAGCCGGTTTTTGTGGATATAGACGAAAAAACATATAATATAGACCCCGCAAAAATAGGGGAAAAGATAACGGCCCGCACTAAAGCCATAATGCCCGTCAGCCTTTACGGTCAGCCCGCCGATATGGACGAGATAAATAAGATAGCAGGCGGCATACCCGTCATAGAGGACGCCTGCCAGAGCTTCGGAGCGGACTATAAGGGCGGAAAAAGCTGCGGGCTTTCCTTGATAGGGGCTACCAGTTTTTTCCCTTCAAAGCCTTTAGGCTGCTACGGAGACGGCGGCGCAGTTTTTACCAGCGACCCGGAGCTTGGCGCCAGAATGGAGAGCATAAGGAATCACGGCCAGATACAGCGCTACCGCCATAAATATATAGGCATAAACGGCAGGCTGGACGCAATTCAGGCCGCCGTCCTCAACGTAAAAATGAAGCATTTTGACGCGGAGCTTAAAAGACGTGCGGAAATAGGCGCAAGATACACGTCCCTTATAAAAGCGGGCGGGGCGGATATAGTTACCCCGGAAATAATGCCGGACAGAAGCAGCGTTTACGCCCAGTATTCCGTCAGGGTCAAAAACAGGGAGAAAGTGGCCGCTTTCCTTAATGAAAAAGGCGTTCCCACTGCCGTGCATTATCCCATACCTCTGCATCTTCAGGAGTGCTATGCTTATCTGGGCGAGGGCGAAGGGGCTTATCCCGTTGCGGAAAAAGTGTCGGGCGAGATAATGAGCCTGCCTATGAGCGCTTTCCTTACGGATCCCGATATGGATTATATCGTAGGATGTCTTAACGAGGCGGTTGAAAAGGCGAAATAAAATACGCCCTGTAAGCGGAGGGCTTTTCCGCCGTTTACGGAGCGTGATCTTTACCGGAAATATTATTCTTTTCCGCCCTTTCGCGTCGTAAATCCACGCCGTAGGGGCGGTTTTTTTATATTCTATCTTTTTATCTTTTCCATATCCGGCAGAAAGGCGGCTATAATCCCCAGCAGCGGCAGCAGGGCGCTGATCTGGAATATAAATTTTACGCTGGTAATATCGGCGAGCCAGCCGAAAAGCGCGGAGCCTATGCCTCCCAGTCCGAAGGACAGCCCGAAAAATATCCCGGCCGTAGCGCCCACTCTTCCCGGCGTCATTTCCACGGCGTAAACCAGTATGGCGGAAAACGCCGACGATATTATAAGACCTATTGCAACGGAAAGCGCCACTGTCCATATAAAACCGGCGTAGGGCAGCATCAGGGCGAAAGGGGCGCTTCCGAGAATAGATATCCAGATTACGTATTTCCTTCCGAAACGGTCGCCCAGAGAACCGCCTATTACAGTTCCCGCGGCTGAGGCCGCAAGGAATGCGAAAAGACATAATTGTGAACTTGTAACCGAAACACCGAATTTATCTATTAAAAAGAATGTAAAATAGTTTGTCATACACGCGGTGTAAATATTTTTTGAAAACATAAGCCCTACCAGTATAAGAAGAGCCAGCTTTATCTGCTTTGACGTAAGCCTTGCGGCTGTTCCGGCTGACGAGGCCTTTCCTTTTGCCGCCGAAACTAGGGTAAGGCGGTTTTTATATCTTATCCCCACTTTTATCAGAATAAGTATAGTTATCATTGCGGCGAAAGCGAACCAGCCGATTGACGCCTGTCCGAAAGGAATTACCACAAGAGCGGCCAGCAGCGGGCCCATTGCGCTTCCCGCATTTCCTCCAACTTGAAATATGGACTGGGCCAGCCCCTTTTTACTCCCGGCAAACATAAGCGCCACTTTGGAAGATTCCGGATGGAATACGGACGAACCTACGCCTATAAGAGTTACGGCGGCTAAAAACGTGTAAAAATGCGAAGCCGAGGCAAGGACCAGAAGTCCGGCCAGCGTAAAGCACATACCGGCTGCGAGGGAAAAAGGCTTCGGCCTGCGGTCCGTATAAAACCCAATAAAGGGCTGAAGCATGGACGAGGCGAACTGAAACGTAAGGGTTATTATGCCTATCTGCGTAAATGTGAAACCGAATTTTTCTTTGATCACCGGATAAACCGCCGGTATGACCGACTGCATCATATCGTTCAGCAGGTGCGCCGCGCTTATCATAAATAATACGGAATAGACGGTTATATCGTTTAATTTTTCTTTTTTCTGGTTTTGTTCCGGCTCTTGTTTTTCGTTCATTAAAATATCCTGCAGTTTTTATGTTTCAGGGCTGCCTTTTATGATCGGTTCTTTGTTTTAGGGAGCGGTGCTTTTTTTAGGCACGAACAGGCGGGAAAGATCGGCGCCTTCCAATTCCAGCAGTTTTATTTTAATATCTATCCCTCCGGCGTAGCCCGTAAGGCTGCCGTTTGACCCTACCACTCTGTGGCACGGTATTATTATGGATATGGGATTGCGGGCGACAGCCCCTCCTACCGCCTGGGAGGACATGGTTTTAAGCCCCTTTGCCTCCGCTATCTTTTTGGCTATCGCGCCGTAGGTCGTTACCTGGCCGTATGGTATCCGGCATAAAATATCCCATACTTTCCGGCGGAATTCGCCTCCTACGGGAGCAAGCGGCAGCTCGGAGATTTCCGGCTTTTTTCCCGCGAAATACCTGTCCAGCCATTTTTTTGCCAGATTGAAAACGGGGATTTCGTCATTAGCCGTCATTGTTTCGGGTATAGTGTCTCCGTAGTATTTCTGATTTTCAATCCACAGCCCTGCGATACCGGAGTCGTCGCAGGCCAGGGTAATGGCGCCTATGGGAGATTGATATTCGGTGGAATAATACATTTTAACCTCGCTTAAATAGAGTTCCAAAGGCTGTGGGCCGCATATCCGCGCCACGGCCTCCATTCGCCCGCAATTTGCAGTATTTCATCCGGCGTATTGGGAGACAGCGCCTTTTTTATTCCCGCGTCAGTTTCCGGGAAAGCGTCCGGCCATCCCATTACGCGCAGGGCTATGTACTGGGCCGTCCAATTTCCCACGCCAGGTATGGATATTAATTTTCCGATTTCCTTTTCCGGATCCGCGGAATAATCAAGATTTATCTTTTTTGCCGTTACGGCTTCTGCCAGCCGGTAAATCGTTTCTGAACGGGCCTTTGTAACTCCGCACGCCTGCAGGCGTTCTCTTGCGCCGTCCTCCGTTATCTTTTCGGGCGATGGAAATACGGCGTTGATTTTTTCAAACCCGGTATCGACCGGCGTTCCCAGAGCCTTTACTATCTTTCCGGCAATCGCTGCGGCGGCTTTTACCGATATCTGCTGTCCCAGTATTGCCCTTACGGAAGTTTCAAAAGTATCGAAGCTGCCGGGAATACGAATTCCCGGGGAGAATAACCCGCTTCGTATTTTGTTCATTGCGATAAGCTTCTCGGAGATTATTTCAGGGTCGCAGTAAAGGTCGAAAAGACGCTTTATACGGGCGAGTATTTGAGGCATGACGTGCAGCAGGTTTTCGCTTGCGGCAACCGTTAATATATTTTTTTCCGGCTTGTTCCCCACTTTTATCCAGCCCGATACGCAGGTTCCGTTTGAAGCCGTCAGACGCACCGCGCGATAATATTCTCCGTTCTCTACTGCTTCGACTCCCGATACGGCCCGCTCGGAAAAAAATTTAATGATGGCATCCCAGTTATACGGCGGCCTGTATCCAAGCGCCAGCTCCACTCCCGTTTTCGCAGTCCTTTTCAGGCGCTGTTTTCTTACTGCCGTGGGCGGCATACCGTATTCTTTGCCAAAGAGACAGTTAAACCGGCGCAGGCTGCCGAAACCGGCCGTCATGGCTACATCCAGCACGGACATGTTCGTGTCGGCAAGAAGATTTTTTGCAGCGAGCAGCCTGCATGTTTGCAGATAACGTACGGGAGATACGTTGTATTCGGCGGAAAATACCCTTCGCAGATGCCTTTCACTACAACCCAGGAGCTTTGCGAATTCGCCTATATTCTGCCCGCTTCCGCAGTTTTGCTCTATTAGTCTGGCGGCGCGCCCGGCAAGGCCTGCCGCGGCGTCCGTCCATGACGAGCCTGGGGCCAGCTCCGGCCTGCAAAGAAGGCACGGGCGGTATCCGTCACGCTCTGCTTCGGCTGCGGAAGAATAAAAAGTGCAGTTTTTTTCCGCCGGCATTTTTGCTTTGCATACGGGGCGGCAGTATATTTTCGTTGACGATACGCCTACGAAAAAATGCCCGTCGAAGCGCGCGTCCCTTGCTTTAAACGCCGCGTACAGATTTTTGTAATTTTTAACCGTCACTTTTCATATCCTTTTCTCAAATGGCAGATAAAAATAACACACTTAGCTTAAAAAAGTCCGGCCGTTTTCGGACATACTTTTTTAAACCGCCGCCGGACAGATTAAAAAACGCTTCGGCAGTTTTCAGGCGCTTGGGTTTCCGTTGTTTTTTAGAAAAGAGCGCCTGCAAAAAAGCGCTGAAAGCCGGATATTCTCTTCTATATGCGGCTTCTGTGATAAATCTGTTTTCGTCGTTTTTTACGGTGCGTATATTCCCTGCATTATCAAAATGGCTCCGGCAGACGCCGCTTACGGCCGCGGATAAATTCTTGCTGCAGTCTTTGCCGGCTTAAACCGCAATTTTTCCGCCCGATGCCGGTTTAATTAAAAACAGGCTTTATTTTAGGCGCCTATCCTCTGACCCAGATAGTTATGGCAAATAATTATAATAATGCACATTTGCCGTCAAAAGCGTTTTTAATAAG
>CANTXF010000025.1 GCA_947853665.1 uncultured Deferribacterales bacterium
GAGGAGGCGGTGCCAAGAAGCCACTCTCGTGCCGGGTTCGGAACAAACGGTTCCGCAGGCTTCCACTGCCAGACGAGCTGTCAGCTTCCTTATGGAAGCTGGAAGAACACGCCTGCCAAAAACTGCATAGTGTGTCATAAGACAAGGCCCGTACTTTCAACAGGCGCTTTACACGCATTGCAATAATTTTCCATTTATTCTATATTAAACTGAAATCCTCCGGTTTGCCATACAAACCGGAGGGATTTTCCCGTTTCCTATCCGCATAAAATATCCGGTGGTATATATGTACGAGTATTTAAAAGATTTTAATACTTTTTACGACACGTATATCCGGCTCCACAACTATACAGTGGATATGAACGGCGATTTCAGCGAGAATGCCGATCTTTATACCAACAAAGATATGATAAGAGACACTCACGGCAGTGTTTCTTCCGTATATATCAAGATAATAGAGCATTACGGCGGAATGGTCGATTACGTGTCTCTCATGTATGACGACAGGTCCCTTTTTGATGAAATATCCGCTACCGTTTCAAAGCATTTCAGCAGCGGAGCGAGGCTCGAATATTTAATTTCAGGTATTAATCTGCTTAACGCCTGTTTTTTCGAGATGACTATCGCTTCCGGTATGCCATGCGATGAAAAAATAATTATGCTGGAGAACCTCAGAAAAATATCCGGCGCTTACAACGTGGTTGCGGTCAGTATATGGTCGTCTCTGGAATCCAAGCGTAACGAAGAATTTATAAACAGCCGCAACGAGCGCCTATATCTTGAGCTGGAACGTTTCAGCAGGTATATAGATTCGCGCAGTTCCATAATAATGTTCATAGACGATGAGGGAAGGCTCCTGAGGGCTAATAAAGCGGCCAAAAAGTATTTTGCTGTTATGGAGGATTTCAGGCGTTACAATATTATGGATATTCTTGATTACCATTTTATCCCCTTTGAGGTGTTTATAAGCAAATACAACCAGAAAGAGCTTAAACCCGTCCGCCTGATGAACGGCGAAAAATTCGATATAGGCGTTTTTCCTCTCATATATAAAGATGGGCGTCCTTCCGAATACGTGGTAACTTTAAAGAATATGGCCAGATTAAAACGGGGGGGGGACGGCCATTTGTCAGAGGCCGCTCCCTTACGGGAAAACGATATAAAGGGCATGCTTACGCAAACGGAAGAGAATATATGCCGTCTTATAGAAAAGGGCCTTTCGTCAAAGGAAATAGCTTCTTCCATGAATATATCGGTCGATACGGTAAAAACCCACCGCAGAAATATAAGGAAAAAGCTCAATCTGCGCAAAACGGGCCAGAATATGTATATTTACCTTAATAAAAAAAGCTGAACGCCGCGCCGTTATGTGCTTGACATTCTTTTTTTAGTGTTTTATATTTCTCACTCAATAATCGCCACTGTAGCTCAATGGTAGAGCAGCTCATTCGTAATGAGCAGGTTGTCAGTTCAATCCTGACCAGTGGCTTTTCTTCGGTTTTCTATTCTTCTTTCGGCAATTTTTCATATTTTCCGTCAGTTTTCTCCGCTTTATCCTGTATATCTTTAAAAACTGCAAAAAAATTCAGTATCTTTACTGATCGCGTAAATTAGGTTATTTTTTTATCGTCCCGTATTTTATATATATTAAACGGATCCAGCCGGAAAATACGCTCCAGCTTTTTGCGGTACGGTTGTAATTTGAATATGGAGTTGCTTATGAGTAAAATTTTATGTTTTATTTCTTTATTTTTAATAGCCGGCGTTTCAGCTTCGGCGGCGGAAGTCAAGCTTACGGTGGACAATATAGAAAACGGCGGCGGCAACATCATGGTAGGGTTTTGCAGCGGTATAGAAGAATTTTCGGAAGAAAAACCGGCCAAAAGTCTTTCTTTTATTTTTCCGGCGAAACCCGGAGCTATAACGGAGACCGTTTCCGTGCCTGAAGGCAGTTATGCTGTAATTGTTTATCACGATTCAAATGGCGACGGAACTCTGAACAAGGGCTTTATGGGAAAACCCTTGGAAAAATACGGTTTTTCCAATAATATTTTCGGGCCTTTCGGCAGGAAGCCGGCTTTTGAAAAAGCGCTCGTTGTAATAGGCGGGGAAGGCGGAAGCATTCATATAAGCCTGCGCTGACGCGGCCGGACGGAGTGATGTTTATAAAAATGTCCGCCGGTTATGCAATAGACGGCAGAAAAAAGTTTCGCCTGCGAAGCTCCAGGATATATAATACATAAAGCCCGAAAATACGGGCGCATATTTAAATATCTTTCGGAGGCGTCAGATGTTCGGCGATTTCTGGTCTTTTATCCAGACCTTAGTGCTTATTCTCGTAAGCTGTTTCATTTACTTCATACCGTATATGGTGGCAAGTTACAGACGGAGCCGCAACACATTGTGGGTTTTTATAATAAACCTCTTTTTCGGCTGGTCCCTCATAGGCTGGGTAGCGGCCCTTATAATGGCTTTTATGGGAGATACTTATCAGATAGGTCAGTGCCCTTATTGTATGTCCTATATTAATTCCAAAGCCAGAAAATGCCCTTTCTGCTGCGAATGGCTCGACGCGGAGGGCGGCGGCAATGTTAAAAATAACGCCGCAGCGGAGGATACGGCAAAAGCTGCTCCAGAGGCGGAGCGGTAAGTAATATCTATTTGCTAGTGTTCCATAACGGCTAATGGGGAGAGGACGGCTTACGCCGTTCCTTCCCTCATTTCCGCGCGTATGCGTCTGCGCTCGGATTCTATCTGCTCCTCGGTGGCTCCGAATTCCCTCATAAGAAACATGGACATTGCTATCGCCACTTCCCCCTCGCCGGAAAAAACGGTGGCGTCGGCGGAGTTTTTAAGGTTTTTCGCGTCTCTGAGAAATGCCGCGTTTATCACAAGCATAATATCCGGATTTATTTCTTTGGCGGCTTTTGAAACGGTTTTTGCGTCTATACTGCTGGACGTTATTATTATACCCCGCGCTTTATCCGCCCCGGCGTGCATAAGCACTTCGTGCTGGCCGGCGTCTCCGTGTATAACGTGCAGGCCCTCGGAGCGCAGTTTTTTTACAGTGTCTATATTCATTTCTATAACTGCCACTTCCATCTGGTTCTGGCGCAGTATACGGCTTACGTTTCGTCCTACGGGGCCGTACCCTATAACTATTATCCGTTCCATGTCATCGCCGGGTTCAGGTATGCCGTTTTCCTCCGTAAGGGGGGACACTCTGTTTTTCCAGAGGCCCTTTTTTTCGAGCCACGCGCTGAACGGCGCTATACGCCTGTAAATAAGCGGGTTAATAGTTATGGATATTATGGCCGCGGCTATAATGGCGTTATTTGCTTCCGACGGCATAAGGCCGTAGCTTATGGCCATAGCCGCAAGTATAAAGGAGAATTCCCCAATTTGAGCGAGGGCGGCGGCAACGCTCAAAGCCTGTTTCATGGGTCTTTTAAAGAGAAGCACCACAGCCGTGGCTGCAAGAGGCTTACCTATTATTACGAGAGCCGTGGTCGTAAGTATAAGGGGCCAGTCCGTTATGATCGAGGACGGGTCGAAAAGCATACCGACGGATACGAAAAAAAGCACGGCAAAAGCGTCCCGCATGGGCAGAGCTTCGGAAGCGGCCCTCGCGCTGAAATCCGACTGGCCTACGACCATTCCCGCAAGAAAAGCTCCCAATGCCATGGACGCGCCGAAAAATTTAGCCGACCCGACCGCGATACCCAGAGCGAGAGCAAGCACCGCCAGGGTAAAAAGATCTCTTGTTCCTGTGCGGGCCACATATCCGAGAAATAGCGGTATCAGCTTTTGCCCTACTATAAGCGTAAAGGCTACCAGTGCGCCTATTTTTACAATTGTTACCCCCAGGGCCGGCAGCAGGGAGCCGCCTTCGCTTCCCATGGTCACTACGGGCAAAAGAACCAGAGCCAGTATGGTAAAAAGATCCTCCACCACAAGCCAGCCTATCGCCACATGGCCTGTGGGCGTGTGCATGGCGTTATTGTCCGAAAGCACCCGTGTCAGCACCACGGTGCTGGCTACGGATATTGCCACGCCGAATATGGCGCCTGCCTGCCATGTCCAGCCGAAAAAATGAGTGGCGAGCATTCCCAGGCCGGTGGAAGCGGCAATCTGCACTATCGCTCCAGGCAGGGCTATTTTCTGAACGGCTATCAAATCCTTAAGATGAAAATGCAGCCCCACGCCGAACATAAGCAGAATAACGCCTATTTCGGCAAACTGGGCTGCCATTTCCGAATTGGCTACGTATCCAGGAGAAAAAGGGCCAACAAGTATTCCCGCCAGCAGGTAGCCCACAAGGGGGGACATTTTCAGCTTTTGAGTAATGAATCCCAGCAGAAGGGCCGCCGTAAGGCCGCCGGTAAGGGTAAGTATCAGGTCGATATTGTGGGGCATTTGTTCTCCTTAGTATTTAAATTAAAAATTGCAGCTATACCCTTGTATAGATTAAAGCAAAGTTATGGAAAATAATTATCATATCTGCTCTTAAGGCATCAAAAATATTCATGATCATACCTGCGCGGCAAGGCAAACTCAAGGGGCAAAAGACCATCAAAGAGCGCTTTGCCAAACGCTCCGGGTAAGATTATTCATTGCCGCCGCAAGCCGTGGTATTATAAATATTCTCCATAACTATCTGCGTTAGGGAATAGCCGCTTTAAAAATAAACCGCTTCTAAAGTTATATAAAAAAAATCCGTTTCGGCAAGCAATATAAGCGGCTTCTCAAATTTTGCGCGTTTCGTTGATATTTATGTTGCATTTTATATCGAATCGTGGATATATACCTTTGCATAATTATTCCAATACATTGATGTCAAACTGGTATTTTAGATAAAATATGAAAATACGTTTCATGTCCGCCGCTTCGGCGTTATACTGCGCCGCGCTTTTTCTGCTGCTTCATGCGCCGGTTTACGCAGGCGGCTTTTTCGGCGGCGGCGAAGAAGTGGTTCCTTACGATAAGTTTATCATAAGTCTTTTAAGCGAAAATGACGCTTATTTCGATTCTATGGTAGATAAATATTATTCGGCCGGAACGCGGATAGGCTTTACCTCCAGCGAAATGGATTTTGCCGGGGAAGCCGCGGAAAAGCACCCGTGGCTGGCCGCCATAGGTAAACTCGGACTTGCGGCGAAGCCCCGGGTAACCAAATTCAATATATATCTTAATCAGGAAATATATACTCCGAAAGACAAGGTGGAATTCCCCGACGAAAAAGACAGGCCTTACGCCGGGTATCTCTATCTTTCTCTTGGCCTTACCAACAGAAATAACGATATGGAAGAGCATCTGTGGCTTGATGTAGGCATAGTTGGCCCCGCGTCCCTCGCTCAGCAGACGCAGGATTTCATACACCTTATGGTAAACCACAATTCCGCTCTGCCGGGCTGGGGCACGCAGCTCGATAATGAACCGGCTTTAAATATTCATTACCAGATAACTAGAAAATATAATCTTTTCGTAAGCAAATATTTTTCTTCCGACACACTCCTTACGGCCGACACTGCTCTGGGAAACGTGGATATACACCTGGGAGCCGATATGCGGCTTCGTTTCGGGTATAATCTCGAAGCGGATTTCGGGGTGCCTAAAGTGAATATGTCGTATAACGCTTCCGCGCCGCACAGCAACGATTTCAGCGTGTATATATTCGGCGGCGCGGGAGGCCGCATAGTGGGCAGGAACATTTTTTTAAGCGGCAATACATTCAGCGGAGGCACGGGCCTGCGGGTGAACCCCTTTATATACGATTTTGAGTTCGGAGCCGCCATACTTTTTAAAGGTTTTCGCATAAGCTATATCTATACCTATAAAAGCAAAGAATTTACAACCCAGGATACCGGCACAAACGTAGGCTCCATTCTCCTTGATATGGCGTTTTAGCGCGTCTTTGGCCACCCCGTTTGACATGAAACCCCGTCTATGATATAAAGCGCTGTTTACAGGCCGCGCCTGATGAGCGTGAAATGTGGCTGCAGCCATCTGCCGGACAGTCCTGCCGCCCGTTGCTGCGGGCCGGTATTTTTTATGGCCGTTTCCTAAAGCCGCGTCTGATACGGTTGTATAATTATAACGGCCGCTTATGCGCTTTCGCTGTTATCCGGTTTGCGCTTAGCGTGTCGGAAAATAACCGGGCCGCCGCTCTATGTTTGCAAGATAATACGCGCCGCTCAGGTTTTTATAACACGGCGGGTAAAACGGTGCTAATTCTTCCTCGGGGGAATCTGGCTTAAAAAATTACATGAACTATGAAAATTATCTATTCTTTTTATATAATATCCGGCGGCCGTGATGAATAAATCCGCGCCGAGAATAATGATTGCCGGAACGGTAAGCGGCTGCGGCAAAACGTCCGTGGCCTGCGGTATAATGAACGCCTTTGTCTCTGAAGGAGTCAGGGTGTCGCCCTTTAAATGCGGTCCGGATTATATAGACCCTATGTTTCATAAAAAAGCCTCGGGAGTATCTTCCTGTAACCTTGACGTTTATATGTGCGGGAAAGGCGCAGTAAAAAGACTGCTGGCGGAGGAAAGCCGGGATGCGGATATTTCCGTTATAGAAGGCGTAATGGGTTTTTACGACGGTATGGCGGGCCGTGGCTTTTTCGCTTCTTCCCACGAGGTTTCCGTTCTGACAGACACGCCTGTTATACTTACCGTCAACTGCCGGGGGCGGCTTCTTTCGGCTGCCGCGGAAATAGAGGGATTTAAAAATTTCGCTCCCAATAATATTAAAGGCGTGATTCTTAACGGGGCTTCAAAATCTTTCCTTGAGCTTTACAGGGGAGAGATAGAAAGCAGAACGGGCCTTAAGGTTCTCGGTTGTTTTCCCAGAGTTTCAGGGGCGGAAATAGAAAGCCGCCGCCTGGGCCTTGTCGCAGCGGGAGAAATAGGGAATATTGAAGAAAAAACCGCCCAGCTTGGCTGCGCCGCTGTGGAATCACTTGATATGGCGGGTATTTTTTCACTTGCGCGCTCCGCCCCTTCTTTAACGTACGATCCGCTCCCGGAGCGGCATTTAGGTTTCTGCCGCGTGGGCGTGGCCTATGACGCCGCTTTCTGCTTCTATTATGATTATAACATACGTCTGCTTGAGAAGCTGGGGGCGCAAATCGCCTGGTTTTCGCCTATGAAGGACGAAGCTCTGCCGGAAGGACTGTCCGGCGTAATTTTCGGCGGAGGGTACCCCGAGCTTTACGCTAAAGAGCTTTCCGGAAATAAAAAGTTTATTGAGAGCGTTAAGGCCGCCCTGTCTTCGGGCATGCCTGTCCTGGCCGAATGCGGCGGGTTCGTCTATCTTCAGGAAAGTCTGGACGGCGCGCCGATGGCGGGGGCGATACCGGGCGAAGCCCGCATGACGGAAAGCCTGCGCCGTTTCGGATATATGGAAATGACAGCTCTAAAGGATAATTTGCTTTGCCGGGCGGGAGAAAAAATAAGGGCTCACGAATTTCACTATTCGGACAGCTCGCTGAACGGGAATGCTTTCAGGGCGGATAAAGCGTCCGGCAAAAACTCCTGGGAATGTGTGTACGCGGAGGGAAATATTTTTGCCGGTTATCCCCATATACATTTTGCCGGAAAGGAATTTCTGGCGGAAAACTTTATAAGCGCCTGTATGGAATACGGCGGCCGCCTGTGATAGTAACTGTAACCGGCGTGGCTTCAAGCGGCAAATCGGAAACGGCTGAAAATATCGCCGTAAAATTAGGCGGCAGAAAGGGATATTTCGCCGCCATGAAGCCTTACGGAAAAGAAGGCAGGCTGAGGATAGAGCGGCACAGGGCGCAGCGCTCGGGCAAAGGCTTTGCAACGGTTGAGCTGTGGCGGGGATTCTGCGCCTTTCAGCCGGGTATATTCGACACCGCGCTTATAGAATGTGTGCCCAATATGCTTGCCAATATGTTTTTCGATGAAAAAATAAACGACTGGCAGGCCGCGGTTTCAAGGATAGAAACAATTGCCGGCAGCGTGAAAAATACAGTGATAGTAACGGGAGACGTTTTTTTCGAGCCTAATTTTTATGAAAGGGAAACCGCCGCATATATGGAAGCTCTGGGGAAAATAAACGTAAGGCTTGCGCGTATTTCCGACGCGGTAATAGAATCCGTGGCGGGAATACCGGTTTATCTTAAGGGCGGCCCAGTATTATGAAAAATATGATTAAGGGTATGATTGTGTGCTTTTCCATGTATTCGGTTTTTCCCATGCCGGAAATCAGGTGGGAAAAGCCCTCCGTAAAATATGTTTTTTGCTTTTTACCTTTGGTTGGGGCCTTTATAGGCGCTGCTGAGGCGCTTTGGTTTGTATTTTCCTCACGGTTCGCTCTGGGGGCGCCTCTTTACGGCGCAGTTGCCGCCGCTTTGCCCTTTGCCGTTACGGGCGGCATACACATGGACGGTTATATCGATGTGTGGGACGCCCTTTCGTCCCACGAAGGGGAGGAGAAAATGCGCCGGATACTGAAAGACCCCCATGTGGGCGCTTTCGGCGTTCTCCATACGGCGGTTTACTGTATGCTGCTTTTCGGCGTTTTCTGCGAATTTTATTCGCGCGGAGGTTCGCTTCTTTTCTTATTTCTCCTGTTTCCTCTCAGCAGGGCTTTGGGAGGGCTTGCGCCAGTTACCGTGCCTTCGTCCTCCAAATCCGGGCTTCTTTATCTTTTTTCCGGCAGGTCGGATAAAAAATCGGTTATTGTCATCTTATCTGTTTATATTATAATAATTTTTGCAGTATTGCTTCTGTATGAAGGTACTGCCGCGTTTTTGGCGGCTGTTTCGATATGCGCCGCCGGTTATGTTTTATTCCGCAGGCTTTGTATCGTGAAATTCGGAGGAATTTCCGGGGATTTGGCAGGTTTTTTTATTCAGGCTCTTGAATTGCCCCTGATAGCCGCGGCGGCGTTTGCCGGAGGGTGGTTATGATTCTTGTTATAGGCGGCGCTTTTCAGGGTAAGCTGAAATACGTATCCGATAAATTTTCCCTGACGCCGGAGGATATAGACGACGGCTCCTTATGTTCCGTGGACGGTTTTTCAGGCGCCAGGTGTCTTAATAATTTTCATCTTTTAGCCTTCCGCCTGGCTTCTGAGGGAAAAGACGCGGAAGATTTTTTGAAAAATATCCGCTATGAAATAATCATATCCGATGAAACCGGCGGCGGGATAGTGCCGGCCGACGAAAAAAGCAGGAGAATGCGCGAAATATCCGGAAGGCTCTTGTGCCGCCTGGCTGAAACCGCCGATTCCGTTATAAGAGTACACTGCGGAATACCCGTCGCCATAAAAGGAGCTCTGCCATGAAGCTGGCATTTATGCTGCTGCGCCACGGAAAGACCGTTTCAAACATTATGGGCCGTTACACCGGCCGCGAGGACGACCCTTTATGCCAGGAGGGCAGAAACGAACTTGAAAGACTGGCGGAAAATTTTGACGGCCGCGGTTTGCCGGATATTCTTTTTTCAAGCCCCATGAAGCGGTGCATGGAAACTTCCGCCATATTGTTTCCCGGTATGAAACCTGTCGTCGTGGATGATCTTAAGGAAATAGATTTCGGCGTTTTCGAGGGAAAAACTTATCGAGAGCTTGAAGCCTGCCCGGAATTCCGCATTTTTAACGAAAGCGGCTGGAAAGGCCCGATACCCGGAGGGGAGAACCCGGAAGATTTTAATAAGCGCTGTCTTAAAGGGTTTAAAGAGGCCGTTTCCTATATGCTTGAAAAAAACGTTTCCAACGGAGCGGCCGTATGTCACGGAGGGGTTATAATGTCCCTTTGTTCTTCTCTCCTGAGGGAGCCTGGCAGTTTTTACGACTATTATGTGGAAAACGGGCGCGGGTATGAAACCGTTTACGATACGGTTTCCGGCTTTATGGAAATAATGGGCAAAATATAAACGCTATGAATATCGGCTTCCTGGTTTTTATCGCTTTCGCGGCCGATCTGGCGTTCGGTGACCCGGAACGTTTTCCTCATCCCGTCAGGCTTATGGGAAAAGCCGTTTCGTCGGGAGAAAGGCTCATAAGGGGAGCTTTGCCGGAAACGCCTTTCTGGGAGACTGCTGGCGGATGGGTTCTGGTTGTTTTTGTCGCGGCGTTAAGCTTTATTCTGCCGTGGGTTTTTCTCCATATGCTGGGGCTTTTATGGGAGCCTTTAAAATGGGCCGCAGAGGCTTTTTTCTGCTGGCAGATATTTGCCGCCGGGTCTCTTAAAAAGGCTGCCTGCGGCGTTTATAGCGATATGATTTCGGGCGGGCTTTCGGCGGCCAGAAAAAGCCTTTCCATGATAGTGGGCCGCGATACGGCGGAGCTTGACGAAGAGGGCGTTTCTAAAGCCGCGGTTGAGACCGTGGCTGAAAATACGTCGGACGGAGTGATAGCTCCCATGATATTTATGCTGATAGGGGGCGCGCCCTTGGGTTTTTTGTACAAAAGCATAAATACTATGGATTCCATGATAGGCTATAAAAACGAAAAATATTTGTATTTCGGCAGGGCGGCGGCCAGACTGGACGACGCGGCCAACTTTATACCCGCAAGAATCACGGCCGCTTTATACGTCATTGCGGCGGCCCTGCTCAGGCTGGATTGGAAAAGCTCCCTTAAAACATGGCTTAGAGACGGAGGCAATCACTCAAGCCCTAACAGTGGACGGCCGGAAGCCGCCTGCGCCGGCGCTTTGAATATAGAGCTCGGAGGCCCGGCAAGCTATTTCGGCAGGCTTTGCCCCAAGCCTTTTATTGGCCGGGGATTGGGAAAAGCGCGTCCGCCCCATATTCTTAAATCGGCGGATATGCTTATTGTTTCGTCGGTTTTGGGTATATTTATATTTTGCGGCGTAAGGGTGCTTGTTTGAGTAAAATATACAGGCACGGAGGCAACGTTTACGAATACGAAAGAAATACGGGCTTTCGCCCCGTTGATTTTTCGGCCAATATAAACCCTCTAGGCATGCCTGACGGAGCGGCGGAAGCGTATGCCGACGCTTTTGCCGGCTGTGTCAACTATCCTGATCCGGCCTGTTCGTCCCTCAAGGAGGCCGTCGCATATTATGAAAATGTGCCCCTTTCCTATCTTATGTGCGGCTGCGGCGCGGACGGGCTTCTTTTTCGCATATGCTACGGCCTTAAGCCTAAAAAGGCCATTTTGACGGCCCCGTCTTTTACCGAGTACGAAAAGGCTCTTAGAGCGGCGGGCTCCGCCGTGGATTATCATTTCCTTTCGGAGAGGGACGGCTTTTGCCTGACGGAAAATATACTGAGCGATATTCCGGGGCACGATATTTTTATAATGGCTAATCCCGATAATCCCGTGGGAAATATTGCAGAGCGCGGGCTTCTTGAAAAAATAGTTTCCGTATGCCGCCGGGAAAACTGCGTTTTTCTGGCGGACGAATGCTTTATAGACTTTACCGAAAAAGCCTGCTCTTCCAAAATTTTTCTGAAGGATTTTTCCAACGTTATCGTTTTAAAGGCTTTTACCAAAATGTTTGCCATGCCCGGCCTGCGTCTGGGCTATCTTATGACTGCCAACGAAGATTTTACCGGGCTTTTCGAAGCGGCGGGTCAGCACTGGAGCGTGTCTTATCCCGCCGCCGTGTGCGGGGAGGCGGTTCTTAGGGATAAGGACTTTCCGGAAAAAACCAGAAAGTATGTCGCAGATCAGAGCGCTTTTCTTAAAAGGGCTCTTGCTTCCTCCGGTTTTAAGATTTACGGCTCCGAAGCCAATTTCATTTTTTTCAGGTCGTCCATTTACGACCTTGATAAAAGACTGGAAAAAGAAGGTTTTATGATACGCGAATGTTCCGATTATAAAGGGCTGGGTCCCGGCTTTTACCGCATAGCGGTAAAAACCGCATCCGATAACGCGGCCCTGATAGAAGCCGTTGAAAGGTGTGTGAAGCATGGCTGAATCCATAATGATACAGGGAACTGCCTCCAACGTGGGCAAAAGCCTTATAACTGCGGGCCTTTGCCGTCTTTTTACGCAGGACGGTTATAAAACCGCTCCTTTTAAGGCCCAGAATATGGCTCTTAATTCTTTTGTTACTTCTGACGGCCTAGAGCTTGGCAGAGCCCAGGCGGTTCAGGCGGAGGCTGCCATGAAAGAGCCGGACTGGCGCATGAACCCGGTTCTGCTGAAACCTACCGGGGACATGGGTTCCCAGGTAATAGTAAACGGGGAAGTGCGCGGAAATATGACGGCTTCGGAATATTTTAAATACAGAAAGGAGCTCATTCCGGAAATAAAGGCGGCTTACGAAAGCCTTGCTTCCGAAAACGATATAATAGTTATCGAAGGCGCTGGAAGCCCTGCGGAAATAAATCTTAAAAAGGACGATATAGCCAACATGGGAGCCGCCGAGATAGCTGGCGCTCCGGTATTGCTTGCGGGAGATATAGACAGAGGCGGCGTTTTCGCTTCCCTGTACGGTACGGTAACGCTTCTTGATGAAAAGGAAAGAGCCAGAATAAAAGGCGTTATAATAAATAAATTCAGGGGAGATAAAAAGATACTGGAGCCCGGTTTGAAAATGCTTGAGGACCTTATACATATTCCAGTTATCGGTACCGTGCCTTACGCGGACGTATATATAGACGATGAGGACAGCCTAAGCCACCGTCTTTACGGCGGGGAAGGCGGAGCCGTGGATGTGGCCGTGATAAAACTGCCGCATATTTCCAATTTTACGGATTTTAACGCTTTCAGCCTTATAGAGGGAATAGGTGTAAGATACGTTTCCGATATCAGACGTCTGGGCGAACCGGATTTTATTATAATACCCGGGTCAAAAAATACCGTCGGCGATCTGGAATGGCTGAGGGCCAGCGGTTTCGACGGGGCGATAAAAAAGCACGCCGCTTCCGGAAAGCCTCTTATGGGTATATGCGGAGGGTTTCAGATGCTTGCGGGCAGAATATCGGACCCTGCCGGGGCGGAATCCGGCGGTGAAACCTGCGGGCTGGGCTTCTTCGACGCCGCCACCGTGTTTGCCGGAGGCAAGACACGCCGGAGAGTAAGCGGAGTAGTGGAAGGAGTTACTGGCATATTCAAAGGTTTTAACGGCAATCCCTTCGAGGGTTATGAGATACATATGGGGGTAACTGAGACCGGGGCCTATCCTATTGTCTGCGCAGGTAACGTTTACGGGACTTACGTTCATGGAATATTCGACCGGGCGGAAATATTAAAAGCTGCGGCGGAGGCTCTTTTTGCGGCCAAAGGGCTGTCTTTTGCGGCGGAAGCGCCTGACTGGCGCGCTTATAAAAACGCACAGTACGACAAACTGGCGTCTCTGTTAAGGGAAAATCTATGTACGGACCTTTTATACGAAATAATTAAAGAGGGCGTTTGATATGGAAATAGCAAAACTTTACAAAGCCCGGAAACACTGGGCTTTAATGTAATATGCCGGAGCCAGGCTTATCGAAATGGACGCGCCTGAAGCCGCCGGTAACGGACGTTTTTTTTCAGGTATAAATAAAACCTCCCGCGCTTATGTCGGCGCTAAGGCTTTTTGCTTTAATCAGATAAGGCAGGAACGGAAGCAGCATGGCCGCGGTAATAATAAACGCCATGATTTATAAGGCGTTTCCCGAGAGAAGGCACATGAAGGATATACTGAATCTTTTAGAAAATATAAGAGGGCTTGACAAAACCGCCGTTCTTCTTGCGGAGGAAAGGCAGAGAAATCTTTATAAGCCTATGGGTAGTCTGGGCGTTCTTGAAGATATAAGCGTGCGCCTTGCGGGTATTACTGGCCGGATAAAAAATTCCGTGGACAGAAAGGCTCTTTTTCTTTTCGGCGCCGATAACGGCATATATGAAGAAGGCGTTTCCGGTTCTCCCAGAGAACTTACGCGCATACTTATGGAAAATTACGCCGATGATAAAAACTGCGGTATAAACGTTATATGCCGCAATTACGGCGTGGATTTGAGAATAGTGAATATGGGCGTTTCCGGCTGCCGTGGAAGGCCCGGCATGGACGACAGGGCGCTTATGCCGGAGGGAACCTATAATTTTGCCCGCCGTCCCGCCATGGACGCCGATATTGCCGTTAAAGCAGTTAATATAGGGGCTGATTACGCTTTTTTCGCAAAAGACTCAGGCTATGATATAATAGGCGGCGGAGAGGTCGGCATGGGCAATACCACTACCGCGGCGGCATGCGTTATGGCGGCCTGCGGCTTTATGGACGCCGATATTGCCGTAGGCCGGGGCGGGGGCTTATCCGACGAGGCTTTTGACAAAAAGAAAAAAGTGATTTCTGAAGCCCTGGCAAGATATTCCCTTAAAAAAGACGACCCCTTGGGGATATTGTGCGCCGTAGGAGGTCTTGATATAGCCGCCATGACCGGATTATATCTCGGGGCGGCTTATTGCAGGCTTCCTATTGTGATGGACGGCCTTATTTCCGCCGCTGCTGCGCTGCTTGCATACAGGTTTTCCTCTTTAAGTGCGGATTTTATGATACCGTCGCACATCTCCGCAGAGCCTGCTTACTCTGTTGCCGTTAAGGAACTGGGGCTTAAACCGTTTCTTGCCCTCGATATGCGATTGGGGGAGGGCAGCGGCTGCCCCATAGCTATGGGCGTTATGGAGACCGCCTGCGCCGTTATGAACGAAATGGCTACTTTTGAGGAAATGAAAGTAGGCCAGGAATACAGAAAAAATATTAAAATGAAATAATTATACGTTGGATGAGACGAAAAAGCCTCCGGTTTTTGCCGGAGGCTTTTTTTAAGCGTTTTTAAGCTGTTTTTCCGACCTTATGTGCAGAATTTTAAGCGAAGCCAGCAGCAGAATCAACGATGAGCCGAGAGTAATGAAAATGTTGGTCGTGAACCCGGCCACTACAAATCCGGCGAAAGAGCACGCCGCCACAAGCATGGCGTATGGCATCTGGGTGGTTACGTGGTCTATATGGTTACATCGTGCCGCCGTGGACGATAATATGGTGGTATCCGATATCGGGGAGCAGTGATCGCCGAATATGGAGCCTGCCAGAGTGGCCGAAAGGCTTATTATCGTAAGGTGAGGCGCTACGGACTGGCAAACTACCACGATTATCGGTATCAGAATTCCGAACGTACCCCAGGAAGTGCCTATGGAGAAGGAAAGCAGAGCGGCTACTATAAATATTATGGCGGGTATGAGGGCCACCGGCATGTTGGAAGATTCCACTATACCGCTTACGTAAGGCCCGGCGGAAAGAACCGTGCATATGCCTTTTATAGCCCAAGCCATGGTTAATATCATACAGGCTGGAACCATTGATTTTACTCCCATGGCTATGCCGTCCATAAATATGCGGAAATTTATTATTTTTCTTGGTATAAAAAGAAGGAAGGCGACGATCAGTGCGCCGAAACCGCCCAGAACAAGCGACTTGCTGGCGTTCGTATTGCCGAAACCGTCAAACAGCGTCATTCCGCCTTTAAAATAGCCTCCAGTATAAAGCATGGCCAGTATGGTAAAAATTATTAAAGCGATTATAGGTATTATCAAATCGTATACCCTGCCTCTGGGAGAGCCTTCCACCATGGCAAGTTCGTCTTTGATTTCGTAGCGGTTTTCCTTGCCGCCGCTTACTTCCTGCTTTTCAAAACGGGCCATCGGGCCGAAATCCAGGTTAAATACGGAAAGGAACACTACCATTATAAGAGTAAGTATGGCGTAAAGATTATATGGTATTGTGGAAACGAATGCGGACATACCGTCAAGCCCCGTGTCGGACATATAAGATATTACTGAGGCGGCCCAGGACGAAACGGGGGCTATTATGCATACCGGAGCCGCCGTGGCGTCTATAAGATAGGCCAGCTTTACCCTGGACACATTGTTCTTTTCCGTTACGGGCCTCATTACAGTGCCTACTGTTAGGCAGTTGAAATAGTCGTCGATAAAGATTATCGCTCCAAGCGCGGAAGTTGAAAGCTGGGCTCCGGCTTTCGTTTTTATTTTTTTGGACGCCCAGTCTCCGTAGGCCTTTGAGCCTCCCGCAAGGGTTATTACCGCTACCAGGGCTCCAAGAATACTCAGAAATATTATCATCATAACGTCGAATTCGGACGCCATTACGGTAAAGGTCTGGTCCAGGGCCGTAACTACGTTTCCGCCTGTATGAAAGGCGTAAATGAGGGCTCCGGCTATTATGCCGATAATGAGGGACGATATTACGTCCTTATAAATAAGCGCCAGTGAAATTGCGATAATAGGGGGCAGTATGGATAGAAAACCTACGTTAATTGGCTCCATATGATAACCGTCCTGTTATATTGTCGATAGAAGATGTTATTATATAATCAAAGAGTTATCAATATATTTCCCTTTACGGCCGCTTCATTTTTCGACATGCATTTCCGTTACGTACCATTCGGGAGTTATTCCAAGGCGGCGTATTTTATAATGTATTACTCTGGGCGATAAGCTGAGGTCTCTTGCGGCGGCGGACATGTTGCCGTTATTGCGTTTAAGGGATTCGACGATAAGCTCTCTTTCGTAAGAATTTACAAGAGTACCTAAGGACGCGTTTCCCTCTGGCAGCAGCTCCGTTCCGGACGCTTTGCCGGTTTGGAGGGAAGGTGGCAGATTATATCCGTGGATACATTCGTCCGAAGCGATGAGGACGGCCCTCTCCATGCAGTTTTCGAGCTCGCGCACGTTGCCCGGCCAATGGTAGCTCATCAACATATTTATTGCCGGCGTCGAAAGGCGCTTTACATTTTTGCCGTATTTAAGGTTGTATTTTTCTATGAAATGTTCCGCCAGCAGTATTATATCGCTGCGTCTTTTATTCAGGTCAGGCATTATTATCGGGAATATATTAAGCCTGTAATAAAGGTCCTCCCTGAACTTCCCTTCAGCCATAAGTTTTTCTAGATTGCGGCTTGTGGCCGCCAGGAAACGGACGTTGGAGCGTAGTTCTGCGCTGCTGCCCAGCCTTGAAAATGTTCTTTCCTGTATGAATCTCAGTAGTTTTACCTGGGCCATAAGGCTGAGATCTCCTATTTCATCAAGAAACAGGGTCCCGCCGTTTGCAGCCTCCGCTCTGCCTATACGCCTTGAAACGGCTCCTGTAAAGGCCCCTTTTTCATAGCCGAAAAGCTCGCTTTCCACGAGATTTTCCGGCAGGGCGGCGCAGTTAAGTGTAACGAAAGGCTTGTCCTTTCTGCCGCTTAGCTCTACTATGGCCCTTGCCACAAGCTCCTTGCCGGTGCCGGAGCTTCCTCTTATAAGAACCGTGGCGTCGCTGGGCGCTACCTGCCTTATAAGCTCGTATATGTTTCTCATACTGCTGCAGTTGCCTATAATTTCCGTCGTGTTGCCCTTAAGCATACTGCGCAGCTGTCTGTTTTCTTCAAGCAGGGATTCTTTTTCCTCGTGTTCTTTGAGACTTGCGGCTACTGCTTCCGCGGTAATATTGCCGATTATTTCAAGCAGGCTCATGTCCTGTTCCAGGTCAGTGTCGTCTTTTACAAGCCTGTCTATGGATAACGTGCCCACAACCCTTTCCAGATGTATTATCGGCACGCATATAAACGCGATCCTGTCTTTTCCGCCGCGCGTTCCGGTTCTGTTAAGAAAACGTTTGTCCTTTGAAATGTCCGGTATAAGGTGAGGGCGGCCGGTTTCCGCCACATGGCCAGTTATGCCTTCCCCCAGCTTATATACGCCTTTATGTTTTTCCGCGTCGCTTATACCGTGGGATGCCTCTATGGTCAGTACGCTTCCGCGCAGCAGCGTGAAGGTGCCCCTGAGCATGCCCATTTGCTCGTTAAGAACTTGTAATATTTTTTCAAGCAGCTTATCAGCGTTCTTTTCATGGACTATCGCGCGGCTTATTTCCCCAAGTACGGTTATTTCCGTTCTTAATTTGTTTTTCATGCCAGTTTTTTTATTATTCTTGTTACGGCTTCGGCCGTAGCTTGCTTATCTCCGAAGGCGGTAAGCCTGAAGTACCCTTCCCCGCAGGGCCCGAATCCCACGCCGGGAGTTCCGACTACCTGGCATTTTTCAAGAAGAGTCTCCAGAAAATCCATGGATTTTACACCGTCAGGCAGCTTCCACCATATATATGGCGCGTTTTCTCCCCCGTAAACCTCGTATCCCGCTTTTCTGAGGCCATTTAGTATTATGGCGGCGTTATCCATATAATAATCCGTAAGCTTTGCGGTCTCGGCGGCGCCTTCTTCAGAATATACGGCTTCCGCTCCCCGTTGAACTATATACGAAACGCCGTTGAATTTAGTACTCTGACGCCTGTTCCACATGCTGTTGAGAGATATTTTGCATCCGTCCGGTCCGTAGCCCTTAAGCTCTTTCGGCACTACGGTAAAAGCGCACCGCAGACCTGTGAAGCCGGCCGTTTTGGAGAAAGATTTGAATTCTATGGCAGTTTTTTTGGCTCCGGGTATTTCGTATATGCTTTTAGGAAGCTCCGGGTTTCTGATATACGCGCTGTAAGCGCTGTCATATAATATAACGGCTTTATTGCGTTCGGCGTAATCCACCCATTTTGCAAGCTCGTCTTTTGTCAGGGCGGTTCCCGTAGGATTATTCGGAGAACATAAATATATGAGTCCAGGGACTTCGGCCGGAAGCTCAGGGCAGAAATTATTTTCTTTGACGGAGGGAAGATATATTACGCCTTCGAACCGTCCGTCCACTCCCATATTTCCCGTGCGGCCCGCCATAACGTTGCTGTCAAGATACACCGGGTATACGGGGTCGCATATAGCTGGCCTGCATTTGATGTCAAATATTTCCTGAATGTTGCCCACATCGCATTTTGAGCCGTCGCTTATAAATATTTCGTCCTCTTCGACGCTTATGCCTAATGGGGCATATTCGCCGTTTATAACGGCTTTTATGAGGAACGGATAGCCCTGCTCGGGCCCGTATCCGCGGAAAGTTTCTTTTGACGCCATATCGTCCACCGCTTTATGCATGGCTTTTATAACCTGCGGCGTTATGGGCTGCGTGACGTCTCCTATACCTAGTTTTATTATATCCGCCTTCGGATTTTTCACAAGGTAGGCATCAACCCGTTTTTTTATATCTGCAAACAGATAATTGCCAGGAAGTTTAAGATAGTTATAGTTGACCTCGCTCATTCAATTGCTCCGCTGTTTGTTTTATTGTAACGCGTTAAGTATTATTGATTCAAGATAAAATTATTATTAAATACGCCGCTGCATATTTCATCCGCCGGTCCGGTCATATAAAGCCTGCCGTTTTCCGGTGAAAATTCTACCAGCAGCTCTCCGTTGTCCAGAAGAACGCTTATATTGTTTTCAGTTATTCCTGATAAAGCTCCGGCTGCCGCGGCGGCGCAGCTGCTTATGCCGCAGTCCTCTATCTGGCCGTCGAAAGCCCGCCATACTTTCATGCGCACGAGAGCGCCGCTTATTTTCTCCGCAAATTCTATGCGGCTTCCTTCTGCAATGCCGTCCATCGATGCAAGTTCCGATGCGTTTTCGAGGTTTATGCTTCTTATATCGCCTACAAAGATTACTGTGTGGTTTCCGTGAAGAAACAGGGAGACGGCTTCGTATTTTTTCCCGCATAGCGGTATGCTCACCTTCGCAGCTAGTTTTCCGCCGGATAAAGGAAGAGGGGAGCCTATATCGGTTTTTATCAGTCTGCCGCCCAGTATTTCTGGGTATATGGTTCCGAAAGCGGTTATGAGTTTGAAAACGCCGCTTTTTATCAGTCCGCTTTTTTTTATATGCATACTTGCGCATCTTACGGCGTTGCCGCAAAAAGCCGTTTTCTCTCCGTCGGGTCCGTAGGTCTTCATTTCAAAAACCTCCGCGCCTTTCTGACTAAGCGTCACGAATCCGTCCGCTCCGATTCCCTGCTTTCTGTTGCATACGGCTCTGGAAACGGGCGCATAATCCCCGGTTTCGTTTTTGTCCAGCACCGTTATTATAAAATCGCTTCCCAACCCTCTCCATTTGGAAAATTTCATCAATTACGCTCCACGTATCAGATAATCGTGTACTTTAGAGGCTATAAGGCGGCTGTCGGCTATCGCCTTTACCACCAGGGATTGTCCCGTCCGAGCGTCTCCGCAGGCGAATATACCGCGTTCCGGTGCGCCCGGCAGAACTCCTCTTCCAGTGATTTCAAGCTCCAGTTCCTCCGCCGGGCCTGTGGGAGAAACTCCGGCAAAGCCCATGGCCAGCAATACAAGATCGGCTTTAACTGTTTTTGCGGAGCCTTCCGTTTCCCGGAATCTTAAAGGCTTTCCTTCGGCCGATATTTCCCATTCCAAGGAAGTTGTTTCCACTCCAGATACGGCACCGTTCACGCCGGTAAAAGATTTTATCATACTGCTCCATAAGCGCGTTCCTCCCTCATTATGGCTTGAAGAGGTTTTGAGCTGATATGGCCAGTCTGGCCACGGGGTGGAATATGAACGCTTTTCCGGCGGTTCTGGCATTATATCCATCTGGACGACGGATTTAGCTTTCTGGCGCAGTGCGGTGCCCACGCAGTCGCTGCCTGTGTCTCCTCCGCCTATTATTACCACGTCCTTTCCTTCAGCCGATATGCCGGTATTTTTACATTCGCCGCTTACCGCTCTATTTTGCGAGCTTAAATAATCCAATGCAAAATGTATATTTTTGAAGGTCCTTCCGGGAACGTTCAAATCTCTTGCCAAGGTTGTGCCGACGGCAACTACCACCGCATCGAAGGTTCTGCGCAGGTAAGCCGCCGACACGTCTTTTCCTATTTCTGTTCCGCATCGGAATTTTACGCCGGAAAGCTTCATCAACTCCAGTCTTCTGTCTATTATATCCTTATCCATTTTAAAATCCGGTATTCCGTAGCGCATAAGACCGCCGGCTTTGTCATTTTTTTCAAATACGGTAGCGGAATGGCCCAGGGAGTTAAGAAGCTGAGCCATAGCGAGCCCGGCTGGGCCGCTTCCTATTACTGCGACTTTTTTACCGGTGCTTTCCGCGCGTTTCGCTATTTCCGCATAACCGCGCTCGAAAGCGGTTTCAACGACAGCTTTTTCAAGCTGCCTTATCATAACTGATTCGCAGTCTATGTTTCTGGTACACGCGTTTTCACAAGGAGCCGGACATACGCGGCTTGTAAATTCCGGAAAACAGCTGGTTGAGCTTAATATCTTCCAGGCAAGCTGCCATTGGTCTTTTTTTACCGCCGCGTTTATTTCGGGTATCACGTTTCCCAGTGGGCATCCAATGCCGTGGCAGAAAGGAGTACCGCATTCCATACAGCGACCCGACTGGGCGGAAAGCTCTTCATGTGTAAGCCGTCTCTCCACTTCGCCCCAATCTTCAAGCCTGACCGATACCGGCCTTGTTATATCATTTATCCTGTTTATATTATTCATGCCCGCTCCTCTCTGAAGCATACCTCTCGTTTTTCATATCCGCCGCGCTCCCGCCTGTTTTCTTTGCAGAGTTTAATGCCTGCCTGTATTCCACAGGAAACACCTTTACGAATTTTTCCCGGTAGTCGTCCCAGTTTTCCAATATAACGGCGGCTTTTGGGCTGTCGGTGCATTCAAGGTGCTCTTTAAGCATAGAAAGCAGTTCCGCTTCGTCTTCCGAATTTCTTTCGATATTTTCAAGGTCTACCGTTCCCATATTGCAACGCAGGTCAAAATCGTTGTTTTCGTCGAGAACGTAGGCCAGCCCGCCCGTCATTCCGGCTCCGAAATTTACTCCGGTAGGGCCCAGAACGGCTACGCGGCCGCCGGTCATATATTCGCAGCCATGATCGCCCAGGCCTTCTACAACTATGGTAAGTCCGCTGTTTCGTATGGCGAATCGCTCTCCCGCTTGTCCGTTGATAAAGATTTTACCTTTGGTTCCTCCGTATCCTGCCACATTTCCCGCTATTACGTTTTCGGCAGGGTCGAATCCGGCGTTCTCTGGCGGTCTGATGATTATTTTGCCGCCGGAGAGTCCTTTCCCTACAAAATCGTTGGCCTGGCCTTTCAGTATAAAGGTTACTCCCGGAGCGAGAAACGCTCCGAAACTCTGTCCTGCGCACCCTGTAAAATTTATTTTTACAGTGTCTTCCTTAAGGCCTCCTGCGCCGTGTTTTAAAGCTATCCTGTGGGAAAGTTCGGTACCTGCCGCTCTGTCCGTATTTTTCAGGGAAAGAGAAAGCTCTGTTTTTTTGCCTTTTTCAACGGCTTCTTTGAGAAAAGGCAGAAGATGTTTTCTGTCGTAATTTTTTAATTCTTTCTTACATGATCCGGCAAAGCGTATCTCTTTTCCGTTGACTGTTTCGAAAATTTTTGAAAAATCCAGATTTTTGGATTTATAAAAATTTACGGCCTTGTTCATTTTCAGCAGGTCGCTGCGGCCTATGGCTTCGTCCAGGCTCCTGAGTCCCAGCTTTGCCAGGTTTTCCCTTACTTCCTCGGCTACAAACCGCAGGAAATTCTCTATATATTCCGGCTTTCCGGAGAAGCGCCTTCTTAACTCCGGGTCTTGTGTCGCAATTCCCGCTGGGCAGCTGTTATCATGACATTTCCTCATCATTATGCAGCCCAGGCATACTAGTATTGTTGTGGCAAATCCAAATTCTTCCGCCCCAAGAAGGGCAGCTATAACCACATCTCTGCCGGTTTTTATCTGACCGTCCACTTGCAGCCTTACCCTGCCTCTCAGATTATTCAGAACGAGCGTTTGCTGTGTTTCTGCAAGGCCGAGCTCCCATGGTATTCCGGCATGCTTTACGCTGGTTAGGGGTGCGGCTCCCGTGCCTCCGTCATGGCCGCTTATCAGTATTGCGTCGGAATGGGCTTTCGCAACTCCTGCCGCAATGGTGCCTACTCCGACTTCCGAAACAAGTTTGACTGATATCCTGGCTTCCGGATTCGAATTGCGCAGATCATATATGAGCTGGGCCAAATCTTCTATCGAATATATGTCGTGATGCGGAGGCGGCGATATGAGGCTTACGTTGGGCATCGAATGCCTTAGCCTTGCTATAAAGTCGTCCACCTTGTGTCCGGGGAGCTGCCCTCCTTCTCCCGGTTTTGCTCCTTGGGCCATTTTTATCTGGAGCTCCTTCGCGTGACTTAGGTAATCTATGGTAACTCCGAAGCGACCGCTTGCAATCTGTTTTATCGCGCTGTTTTTATCTCCGTTTTTCCGATTCCCGTTCCAGCGTTCAGCGTCTTCTCCGCCTTCTCCGCAGTTGCTCATTGCTCCCAGCCTGTTCATTGCCACGGCTATGGTTTCATGCGCTTCCGGGCTTATAGCCCCCATTGACATAGCTCCCGATACGAAGCGTTTTATTATTGAATCGGCGCTTTCCACCTCGGATATGTGCACGGGAACGCTTTGTGAAAACTCGAAAAGCCCGCGCAGCGTGCACAGGCGTTTCGCCTGGTCGTTTATCAGCCTTGCGTATTCGTTGTATTTTTCACTGTCGTTTCTTTGTACGGCTTGTCTTAATGCGGTTATGCTTTCCGGTGTCCACAGACGGTGTTCTCCGTCTTTTCTATACGCGTACTGGCCTCCGGATGGCAGCATATCTTCTTTGCTTTCGGAGTCTTTTTTTCTTTTCTTCGCTTCTTCTGCGATTTCTTCCAGCGTTATGCCGCCTATACGGCTTGCTGTGCCGGTAAAATATCTGTTTACTACGGAGCCGTCTAAGCCCACCGCTTCGAAAAGCTGCCCGGAACGGTAACTTCTCAGCGTCGATATGCCCATTTTTGACATGACCTTAAGTATTCCTTTATCTACCGCGTTTATATAATTCCCAGCCGCAGTTACCTTGTCCTTGCTTATGTTTCCGCTTTCCGACAGAAACGTGACGCATTCGAGAGCAAGATACGGATTTACGGCCGTTGCTCCATAGCCAAGCAGCAAGGCGAAATGCATTATTTCTCTGGCTTCTCCCGTTTCTATTATAAGCCCGGTTTCCGAACGCATTCCCGCATTTGAAAGAGCTTTGTTTACCGCCGCGACAGCCAGTAGCGACGGTATAGGCGTTTCTGAAGCATCCAGATTTTTATCGCTAAGTATTAGTATTGAAAAGCCGTTTCCGACTTTTTCCGTTGCGGAGCGGCAGAGACTGTCCAGAGCCGTTTGAATGTCACTGGAAAATCCTATTGAAAGCGTGGCAGCCTTGAAGCCTTCTCCGCTTACATTGCGCAGTCTGTTTATTTCGTCGTCCGTCAGTACCGGGCGAGGCAGTTTAATAAGCCTTGCGTGCTCAGGAGTTTCCGCAAGTATATTGCCTTTGTTTCCTATATAAGTGATAAGACTCATTACCAGATCTTCTCTTATGGGGTCTATGGGCGGGTTGGTGACTTGCGCAAATAGCTGTTTAAAGTAGCCGAAAAGAAGCTGCGGCTTTTCGGAAAGTACGGCAAGAGCTGCGTCATTGCCCATGGAGCCCACCGGTTCCTGACCTTTTTCTGCCATCGGTTTTATTATAAGCTCCATATCCTCCCGGCTGTATCCGAAAAGTCTTTGTCTCCTGAGTATATCGGAAGAGTATTCCGAAGGTGTCACCGAAGCGAAAAGACCGTGGACGGATATTTTATTTTCATCTACCCACCGTCTGTAAGGCCGGCTGCGTGCGGCTTTCTTTTTTACCGCGTCGTCGTAAATCAGTCTGTGGTTTTCAAGGTCGCAGTATATTATTTCCCCCGGGCGAAGCCGGCCTTTCTTAATTATTTTTTTTTCAGATATATCGAGCACTCCCGCTTCCGACGCCAGTACGAATACGTTATCGTCGGTAAGGGTATAGCGTGCGGGGCGCAGGCCGTTTCTGTCAAGAATAGCTCCGGCATTCACTCCATCTGAAAAGGCTACCGCCGCCGGCCCGTCCCACGGCTCCATAAGAGCGGAATGATATTCGAAAAATCCCCTTACATCTCTGCTCATATGATATTTTTCTCCCCATGCCTGGGGTATCATCATAAGCATGGCGTGGCAGAGGCCGCGCCCGGATGCCACTAACAGCTCGAACATATTGTCCAGGCATGCCGAATCGCTCTGTCCGTTTTTAATCAGAGGGAGAATTTCGGAAATACTTTCTCCCAGAAGGTCATTTTTGAAATACGGTTCTCTGCTTTTTAAGTGGTTGAGATTTCCGCGCAGAGTATTTATTTCACCGTTATGGGCAAGGTATCTGAAAGGGTGTGAAAGTTCCCATGTGGGAAAAGTATTTGTGCTGTAGCGCTGGTGTACGAGAGCCAGAGGCGATTTGAAATCAGCGCAGGCTAAATCTGGATAAAATTTTTCTATCTGCGTCGCCATTAGCAGCCCCTTATATACTATGCTTCTGGACGACATGCTGCATATATAGCAATCCGGTACGCTTTTTTCTATGGCCCTGCGCATTACGAATAAACCGCGTTCGAAGTCGTCGCCGTTTTTAAAATTTTTTCCTCCTATAAAAAGCTGGCGTATGACCGGGCATGTTTCCTTTGCCGCTGTTCCTAGCGCTGATATGTCGGTTGGAACGTTACGCCAGAGTATTATTTCGCCTCCTCTAGTCTGTATAATTCTTTCTATTTCCGATTCCGATCCGGTTCCGCCAAAAATCATTGCTGCACCGTATTTTCCTGCAGGCGGCAGATCGGCCTTTATATTTTTTCTGAAAAATTCGTCGGGAAGTGCCGACAAAATACCGGCGCCGTCGCCTGTTTCGGAGTCGCCGCCTGTGGCCCCTCTGTGCATAAGGTTTTTTAAAACGGTAAGGCCATCCGTTATAATATTATGGTCGGGTATGTTTTTTAAATCCGCCACAAGGCCGACGCCGCAAGCGTCGTGTTCGTTTTCAAAACTATACAGACCCACATCTGATACAGCCATTATTATCGCTCCTTTTATTATGGAATCCTTTGAATATAATCAAAAGCAAAAATAATGCCATATATTTTTAGCTAAAATCTATATATTTTCTAAAAAATAATTATTCAAAATTGTAAAATCAATAAAAATTTTTTTACAAAATTGTAAAACGGCATGATTATTTTTTGTAATAAACCGTCGATGTAAAAGCAAAATTTAAGTTGGCACATATTTTGCCTTATATTTGCCATAGTCAATTATGACTGGATAAAATCAGGCCATATGTAAGGAGCATATTATGAGTATTTCTAAACGAGCTTTTGCCGTAGGTAAAATAGCCGATATCCGTCCGGAGGCGCCTCTCAGAGGAAAACATGGCGCAATGGATTTCTTCGGCGAGGATGTTTTCAACACCGCCGCTATAAATAAATATCTGCCGAAACCTGCGGCTAAGAAACTGCTGGATACCATAAACAACGGAGCGCGGATTGATCCGGAAATAGCCGCTGATGTGGCCCACGGCATGAAGCAGTGGGCCATCGAAAGAGGGGCCACTCATTTTACCCATTGGTTTCAACCTCTTACAGGATCTACTGCCGAAAAGCACGATTCTTTTCTCGAGCTGGACGGAGGCAGGGCTATAATGTCGTTTTCGGCAAAAAACCTTATAATCGGCGAGCCGGACGCTTCCAGCTTTCCATCCGGAGGCATACGATGCACTTTCGAGGCAAGAGGGTATACGGCGTGGGACCCTACAAGCCCGGCTTTCATAAAAAGGCATGCCAACGGAGCGACCTTGTGTATCCCCACCGCTTTTTGCTCTTACACCGGGGAAGCTCTCGATAAAAAAACGCCTCTTCTGCGTTCCTGCCAGAGTCTTTCCGCAGCGGTAAAGCGACTCATGAAATGTTTCGGCCAGCCTGAAAAACGCGTTAAGATAACATTGGGCCCCGAGCAGGAATATTTTTTGATAGATAAAAATTTTTATTTCAGCAGGCCCGATCTTTTACAGACGGGAAGAACGCTTTTCGGCGCCACTCCCCCTAAACATCAGCAGCTTGAGGACCATTATTTCGGCTCAATAAAGCAGCGCGTGCTTAATTTTATGAACGATGTGGAAGTCGAGCTGTGGAAACTCGGCATTCCCGCGAAGACCCGCCATAACGAAGTGGCTCCGGCTCAGTTCGAGCTTGCTCCCATGTTTGAGGAAGTGAATCTGGCGGTGGACCACAATATGCTTGTAATGGATGTTCTACGCCAGACGGCCGACCGCCACGGGCTTGTCTGCCTGCTTCACGAAAAGCCTTTTGCGGGTATAAACGGTTCCGGCAAGCATAATAACTGGTCCGTTAGCTATGGAGACACGAATCTGCTGAATCCCGGTACGGACCCTCATCAGAACGCCATATTCCTTACTATGCTGTGCTGCGTGATAGAAGCCGTGGACAATCACAGCGATATTCTCAGAATGAGCGTTGCCGGAGCCGGTAACGATCACAGGCTTGGGGCCAATGAAGCGCCTCCGGCAATAATATCCGTGTATCTTGGCGATCAGCTTAGCGACGTTATCGAACAGCTTGAAAATGGCGTTCCCACTTCAAGCCGCCATGGCGGTTTTATGAGGATAGGCGTGGACACTCTTCCCCCTCTGCCGAAAGACGCTACCGACAGAAACAGGACCAGTCCCTTCGCTTTTACCGGTAATAAATTTGAGTTTCGCGCTCCAGGTTCCAGCCAGTCCTGCTCGGGCCCTATGACGGTGCTGAATACCATAGTGGCCGATTCTGTGGACAAAATGGCCGACAGGCTAGCAAAACTGCAGGAAAGGGATATTAACAAAGGTTTGCAGGATATTTTGAGGGATATAATAAAAAAACATAAGCGCATAATTTTTAATGGTGACGGATATACTGAGGAATGGAGGAGGGAGGCGCAAAACAGAGGCCTTCCCAACGCTGACAGCACTATGGACGCCCTGCGTGCCATAACATCCGAAAAAAACTTAAGGCTTTTTGAAAGGTACGGCGTTTACAATCAGAAAGAGCTGGAATCCCGTTTCGAAGTATTTATGGAAGAATACCACAGGCGAATAAGGATAGAGGGTGAAATTGCTCTGGATATAGCGAGAAGCATGATAATTCCCGTAGTCATACGGGAATATAAGGACGCCGTTTCCGCTTTAAAGTCCGCCGCTGATTCCGGTATTTCCGCCGGTACAGGCGGTCTGAAGCACAATATAAAAATACTTGGGGAGGGACTTGAGGATCTTACGGAGAAAACCGAAAATATGGCTGCGGCCCTCAATGGCCTCCATGAGGAGATACTTGGAGCCATGGCGGATCTGCGCCTGACGGTAGACAGACTTGAGCGCGTAATTGCCGACGATTTGTGGCCCCTGCCAAAATACAGAGAGATGTTATTTATATATTGATTTTTAATTTGATAACCGAATTCGCAACTATTTCAATGCGGATTATTAAATTATTTGGGGAGTTTATGTATAATTGGCGGGAAAAAAGGCTTAAAAAAGCTGTTCTGGCGCTGGAAAACGGCGAGGTTTTCAGTGGCTGGAGCTTCGGAGCGGCCGTAGACGTCAACGGGGAAGTTGTTTTTAATACGGGGATGACGGGTTATGAGGAGATTGTTTCAGACCCTTCCTACGCCGGACAATTTGTGGCTCTTACGGCGGCAGAAATCGGTAATTACGGTACTAACGCCAGGGATATGGAATCGAGAAAGTTATTTTTAAACGGACTTGTGATACAGGATTTAAACTATCCTTCGAATTACCGCTCGGAAAAGCCTTTGGACGTTCTGCTTAAAGAATACGGAGTTCCAGGTATAGGCGGTATAGACATGCGGAGGCTTACAAAGATTCTGCGTTCGGAAGGTACCCAGAAAGCTTTTATGCATTGTTCAGACAAAGATATGAGCGGCATGGAGTGCGTTAAAGCCGCCGGAATGTGGCGCGGTCTGGACGGCTTGGATTATGCCTCGCAGGTAAGCGTTGATAAACCGTATCTCTGGAACGAAAGCGGGGTTTTTAACGTTACGGCCGTAGATTTCGGCATCAAATACGGCATACTGCGGCGGCTTGAGGAAAACGATATGAGGGTTACCGTCGTACCTGCCGTTACCTCTGCCGAAAATATTCTTAAAATGAAACCGGACGGTGTTGTTCTATCAAACGGCCCTGCTGATCCCGGAGCGGTTAGATACGCTATGGACTGCGTTAAGGCTCTTGTGGGAAAGGTGCCGCTTATGGGTATATGCCTGGGACACCAGCTTTTCGGAATAGCTATGGGAGCCGGATACGGCCGGCTTAAATTTGGTCATCACGGCTGCAACCATCCTGTTAAGAATCTTCTAACGGGAAATGTGGAGATAACATCCCAGAATCATAACTTTGCGCTTGAAGCCGATAGGCTTCCCTCATGCCTGGAGCTTACCCATATAAATCTGAATGACGGTACGGTTGAAGGCGTCCGGCATCGGAGTGAACCTGCTTTCGGCGTGCAGTATCACCCGGAAGCCGCTCCGGGGCCTAACGATTCCGCTTATCTTTTCGCGCATTTTAAAGAGATTATGGGGAGATAAAGGTGCCAAAGCGTACTGATATAAAAAAAATAATGCTGATAGGTTCCGGCCCGATAGTGATAGGGCAGGGCTGCGAGTTCGACTATTCCGGCGTACAGGCTTGCAAGGTTTTGAAAAAAGAGGGTTATGAGATAATTCTCGTAAATTCCAATCCGGCTACTATTATGACCGATCCGGAGTTTGCGGACAGAACTTATATAGAACCGCTGACCGCCGATATTCTTCATGAAATCATACGAAGGGAGCGGCCGGACGCTCTGCTCCCCACTCTGGGCGGTCAGACGGGGCTTAATCTGGCTATGGAGCTTCATGGCAGAGGTATTCTGAAACGATACGGTACGGAGCTTATAGGCGCTCCGGCGGAAAGCATAAATAAGGCGGAGAACAGACAGCTTTTCAAACAAACTATGCTTTCCATAGGTTTGGAACTGCCCCGTTCCGGTTCGGCTCATTCTCTTAAAACGGCTCTTGCCGTTGCGGAAGCCATAGGAAGCTGGCCTCTTATAATACGGCCGGGCTTCACTCTGGGAGGAACCGGCGGCGGAATAGCCCATAACCGCGGGGAATTTATAGATATAGTTACAAGAGGGCTGAAAGCCAGCAAAAACACGGAGGTTCTTATAGAAGAGTCATTGCTGGGCTGGAAGGAATTTGAGATGGAGGTTATGCGCGATAAAAAGGGCGGCTCGGTAATCGTGTGCTCCATTGAAAATCTCGACCCTATGGGGATTCATACTGGCGATTCGATTACGGTTGCTCCTATACAGACGCTTACCGATACCGAATATCAGAAAATGAGAGACGGGAGTCTGAGGGTAATGGAAGCGATAGGGGTGGAAACCGGCGGTGCCAACGTACAGTGGGCCGTTAATCCGGAAGACGGCAGACAGATTATTATAGAAATGAATCCGAGAGTGTCGCGTTCATCCGCTTTGGCTTCCAAAGCCACAGGATTTCCCATCGCTAAAATTGCTGCGCTGCTTGCTGTGGGCTATACTCTCGATGAAATATCAAACGATATTACCGGTGAGACTTCCGCCTGCTTCGAACCTGCTCTTGATTATGTAGTTACTAAAATTCCGCGTTTTGCCTTTGAAAAATTTCCGAAGGCCGATCCCGTTTTGGGCACTCAGATGAAATCTGTCGGCGAGGCGATGGCTATCGGCAGAACTTTTAAACAGTCCTTTCAGAAAGCCCTGCGTTCTCTGGAGACTGGCAGGGCAGGATTCGGATCGGACGGCTGTGATGAAAAATACGAGTCTTCCGACGACGGGACTCTTGAGAACGAGCTTAAAACGGCCGGATGCGACAGGGTATTTTACATAAGGTCTGCTTTTAAAAGAGGCTGGACAGTTGAAAAGATTCATGAACTTACAAAAATAGACGCTTATTTCCTGCGCAATATGGAGGAGCTTGCGGCTTTTGAAAACGAAATAGCTTCGGCCGGGGATATTTCCGGTCTTGAAAGAGACCGCGGTCTTTTTTTTCAGGCCAAGGAATTCGGTTATTCTGACAGGCAGATAGCTCATATTCTGCAATGCTCGGAGTCCGACGTGATGAAAGCCAGAAAAAATTTGGGTATCAGGCCGGTTTACTCGGTTGTGGATACCTGCGCGGGAGAATTCGAGGCAAAAACTCCTTATTATTACTCGACTTACGGCGAATATTCGGAGCCGGTAAGGCCCAGAAACGGTAGAAAATCCATAATGATATTGGGCGGCGGCCCTAACAGAATAGGCCAGGGAATAGAGTTCGACTACTGCTGTGTTCATGCGGCGTTCGCGCTTAAAAGCGCCGGTTATGAAAGCGTTATGGTAAACAGTAATCCTGAAACCGTTTCCACCGATTACGATATAAGCGACAAGCTTTATTTTGAACCCCTTACCCTAGAGGACGTAATGAACGTTTACGAAAGGGAAAATTGCGACGGAGTGATAGTGCAGTTCGGGGGTCAGACGCCGCTTAATCTGGCAAGCAGGCTGAGCGAGGCAGGGGCTGATATAATAGGCACCAGTCCCGCAGACATAGAGCTTGCGGAGGATAGAGACTTTTTTAAAGAGCTTGCCGCCAAGCTGGGAATAAATCATCCTCCCGGCGGCATCGCTTACGGAACGGAGGATGCGGTCAGGGTCGCATCCGAAATAGGTTATCCCGTTCTTGTAAGGCCGTCTTTCGTCTTGGGCGGCAGAGGTATGGTTATAGCCTACAGAGAGGGGCATCTGCGGGAATATGTGGATAGCGCTTCTGCGGACAGCGGCGGAAAACCAATACTTATTGACAGGTTTCTTGAGGATGCTACCGAGCTTGATGTGGACTGTATATCCGATGGGAATACCGTTGCGATAGGCGCCATTATTGAGCATGTGGAGCCTGCCGGTATACATTCGGGCGATTCGGCGGGGATTATACCGCCTGTGACAATTTCCGAGGAAGCTGAGGACAAGATCAGAGTCTACACCTGCGAGCTTGCGAAACATCTCCGAGTATGCGGACTTATGAATATTCAGTTTGCAGTTCAAAGCGGGAAAGTCTATATTATAGAGGCGAATCCCAGAGCTTCCCGCACGGTTCCTTTTGCGAGCAAGGCGATAGGCGTGCCTATGGCGCAGCTCGCCACTAAGTGTATGCTTGGGGAAAGTCTGGGGAATCTGGGTTTTACCGAAGAGATAAAAATTCCTTACACAGCTGTTAAGGAAGCCGTGTTTCCTTTTATAAAATTTCCCGGAGCCGATGCGGTTTTGAGTCCGGAGATGCGTTCAACCGGCGAGGTTATGGGAATAGACTGCAGCCGCGGTTTGGCCTATCTTAAATCCCAGCTTGCGGCCGGCAACGGACTGCCTGAATCCGGCGGCGTTTTCATATCTGTAAAAGACGCGGATAAGGACGCCGCGGCGGAGATTGTAAAAGAGCTTTTCGGCATGGGCTTCGTTATTTATGCAACACGCGGCACTTCCACAATGCTTTATAATAAAGGCATAAGAACGGAGGCCGTTTTCAGAATATCCGGTGGCAGGCCGAACCTGCTTGACCTTCTCGACGAAGGGAGGATACAATGGGTAATAACCACCGCTGAAGGCGGGGAAGAAGCTATGGTAGATGAAATCAGGATGCGCTCTCAGGCCATAAGCCGGGGAGTGCCTACTACCAGCACCGTTCCGGGTATGTTTTCCGCCCTTGCGGGAATAAAGGAGAAAAGGGATTTCGGGCGTCTTGAGGTTTGCTCCCTGCAGGAATACCACAGACGCCGCGGAAGGGGAGAAGCACGTTGAAAAGTATAGCAGTAATGACCAGCGGCGGCGACAGTCCCGGCATGAACTGCGCCATAAGGTCGGTAGTAAGGACCGGGATAAGCCTGGGGCTTGATGTCTACGGTATCGAAGCGGGTTATAAAGGCATGATAGAAGGCGATATACGCCTTATGAAACATTCTGACGTGTCTAATATAATATCGAGAGGAGGCACGATACTCCGTACAGCCAGGAGCAAAGAGTTCATGACCGAAGAAGGCAGGGCCAGAGCCGCGGATAACCTTAAAAAGCTGGGCATAGGCGGTCTTGTCGTCATTGGCGGGGACGGCTCCCTTAAAGGTGCCAAGAGCCTTGAGGAAGGTTTCGGAATAAAGACGGCCGGTATTCCCGGTTCCATAGACAACGACCTATGCGGTACGGACCTTTCTCTGGGTACCGATACGGCTTTAAACGTTATAACGTCATGCGTCGATATGCTTAATAACACTGCCAGCTCCCACGGCAGAACTTTTATTGTTGAGGTGATGGGCAGAAACTGCGGTTATCTTGCCGTTATGTCCGCCATTGCGACTGGCGCCGACGCGGTTGTGATACCGGAAAGAAAACCGGATATGGAAAATATAGTCGCCGGGTTTAAAAAGCGTATGGCGGACGGCAAAACCAGAAACATAATGATAGTCGCCGAAGGCGCCGGTTCCGCTTACGATTACGGAAAAATAATAGAAGAAGCCGGTCTGGAAGCGAGAATATCAGTTCTGGGGCATATACAGAGAGGCGGCTCGCCGACCTGCTTCGACCGCAACCTGGGTTCCAGAATGGGCCTGGCCGCCGTGGAAGGGCTTATGGCGGGAGTTTCAGGCTTTATGACGGGGCTTAACGGCAGCGAGCTGAAACTTGTGCCTTATTCGGATGTATGCTCGGGAAATAATATAATCAACGACGTTACTCTGGATTTACTAAAAAGGATAGGCTGATATAAAACCCCCTTCCACGGCAGGGAAGGGGGTCGCTTATTTTATTTGGCGTAGCTCCCTTTAAGGGTATATTCGGCCAGAATATGCCCTTCCATCTGCCTGAAAAGTTCGTTCAGCCGGAAGCCTTGTTTAAGGTCCAGCATTTTGTCCAATGCGTAAACATGTATTTCGTATATATGTTCCGGATATTCGTGGGGGAATTGTTCGTCAGGAGGGTACATTCCTCCGTAGCGGCTTGAAAGCTCCTCGGATTGGCTGCCTCCCTGAACGCTTATCCAGCTGTTTACTCCCTGCACGAAATCCCGGGCCGTCCGGCTTTCGTCTTCTTTAAGCTCGGTTCTCGTTATATTAGCCGCCGTCCAGTGTATCCATGAAAAGCCTCCGGATACGGGAAACGCGTCTTTATCTTCCATAACCAGAGCGTAAGAGACGGTTCCTTCCGGAGCGTTTTCTATTTTTAAAGGCAGGGAATACGCGGGCACTCCGTTGGCGTTGAATTCCGTACCTCTTTTGCCGTATTTATCTTCTATAATTCCGTTTTTTATTCCGGAGCTGGTTACCGTCATCTCTTTTTTTGCTGCGGCCGGTTTTTCAGTTTTACCTGCCGTGCAGCCGGCAATCATAAGCGTTGCCGCCAGAGCTGCCAGGGCGGTTTTATATTTTTTTATCATAAAAATTATCTCCTTGATGTTCATTGCAGGCCTGTGACGAAAGACTACCAGAAAACGCTCCCTGGGTAAATTACCCACTTTTTTGTTTGTATTTTTTTTAGTCTTTTATTACGCCTTTTTTAACAAGAATATCTTTTTTTCCTTCGGAAAGCATATAATCTATGCCTATTTTCTGCATTATTGTAAGAGCTTCCAATATGCGTTTTCCGGAAGGCTCCGTCAGGAAATATTCTACTTTCAGCGGATATCCGTCGAAAACCGTTTTATCCACAAAACCGGCTTCCATAAGCTCTTTTAGCTGCTGTAACAGCATTTTCTGGTTAATGCCCGTGATATCTTTCTGCAATTTTGACAGAGAAGTGTTCCCCATGCGGAGCCGCCACAATATTATAGGTTTCCATTTGCCTTTTATCATATCGTGTACGAGTTCCAGGGGGCATGTGAAATCGTCCCTTATCTTCATTTTTAAAAATATAACGGATTTCCCGGCATATTCAATAATTATCGTTAAATCGGTTGACGGTTTTTTATAGGTTGATGTACCATAAGTACCGGCAAGGAAACGTTTTGAAACTTATATTATCAATGATAAAGGGGCATATAGTCCTTTTTTCTTCCGCGATATTTTTTCTTACGGCGGAAGCCGTATGCGATCTGCTTCAGCCTGCCCTGATGGCCCGTATTGTGGACGATGGCATAAAAAACGGAGACCAGGCCGCCGTTCTGCGAATAGGCGGGATAATGCTTGCCGTAGCCTTAACCGGCGCTGTCTGCGCAGTTATCAGAAATAACCTTGCCAGCCGTACCTCCCAGAAAATAGGTCGCAGGATGCGCTCCATGGTTTACGGCAAAATACTGTCGTTTTCTTTTGAAAATATAGACAGGCTTCATACGGGCTCGCTTATTACCAGAGCCACAAACGACGTGACCCAGATACAGAATTTTATAAACGGCAGCATGAGGATACTTATAAAAGCCCCGATAATATGCGTTGGGGCCATAGTTCTCATAATTACCCAAACTCCAGCCGAGCTTCCTGTCGTCGGAGTTATCCTTCTTCTGTGCTCCGTCCTTATCGCCGGAAATATGATAATGAGCTATCCCCGTTTCGGCAGGCTTCAGAAAAATCTGGACCGTCTCAACGACGTGAGCAGGGAATTTTTAACCTCCGTAAAGGTGGTAAAGGTTTTCGGCAGGGAGAAATTCGAGGAAGCGAAGTTTGCTTCCGCCGCAGGCGACCTTGCCGATTCCGTAGTTTCCGCCATAAAAGTTGCCGCTCTGTTCGGGCCGCTTATAAACTTTACTGTAAATATCAGCGTGGTGGTGCTTCTTTGGCTTGGCGCTGCGTCCGGCGTTTCCGGGGTGGGCGGGCTTATGGCGTCCATCAATTATATGACGCAGATTCTTTTTTCTCTCGGTATGATTTCCGCCGTTTTGAACATAATGTCGCGGGCGGTTGCTTCCGCCGGGCGTATAAACGATATACTTGACGAAAAGCCTTCGATGATTTGGGCGGGTCCTTCGGAAGCGCGCGGTTTCAAAGACGCTTCCGTGGAGTTTAAAAACGTAAGCTTCCGTTACGGTTCCTCGGAAAAATACGCTCTTAAAAACGTCAGTTTTTATGCGGCTCCTGGCGAAACCATAGGTATAATAGGTTCCACCGGTTCCGGGAAAACTTCTCTGATAAATCTTATTCCGAGGTTTTACGACGCTTCTGAGGGGCAGGTGCTGATCGGAGGAACGGACGTAAGATATGCTGATATGGAACGCCTGCGCCGCTTCGTTTCGATAGTGCCGCAGAAGGCGACGCTTTTTTCAGGAACAATAAAAGATAATCTGCTATGGGGAAACAGATCGGCTTCCTTGGAAGAAATCAAAAAGGCGGCTTCCGCGGCCGGGGCGGACGCTTTCGTATCGTCTTTTAAGGACGGATACGACACAGTTCTGGGCCGTGGCGGAGTTAATCTGTCCGGAGGGCAGAAACAGCGTCTTTCCATAGCCAGGGCCCTTTTGAGAAAGCCGGATATACTTATTCTTGACGACAGCGCAAGCGCTCTGGACGCTTCCACCGAGCGTGAGGTTACTAAAGGCGTAAAAAAATATTCCGAGGGCGCTACTATTTTTATCATAAGTCAGAAAATCGCCTCGGTTATGGGAGCGGATAAAATACTTGTTATGGACGGAGGCCGCCTGAGCGCCTCCGGAACCCATGAAGAGCTTATGAAAGAATGCCGCCTTTACAGGGAGATTTACGATTCGCAGATAGGAGATTCCGGTAATGGCGGATAAGAAAGCGGTTTCCGGGCCTCCGGGCAGGCCGGGGCATAACGCCGTGTTTATGGGCGGAGCGAAAGCCAGGGATTTTAAAGGAACTCTGCTGCGGCTGTGGAAAATGACGAAAGGCAGCCGCAAAGGTCTTTTCGCCGTTCTCGCTCTGCCGTGCCTCATGTCTGTTTCCGCAATGCTGGGGCCGTTTTTTATAGGCAGGATAATAAACGGCATAAACGGCGGCAATCCCGTGAATATGCTTATACTTGCTCTTATTTTGATATACGCCGGAGACTGGCTTATAAGACTGGCCGATATTTTTATAACCGCTTCCGTATCGCAGAAGCTTGTTTTTATAATAAGAAAAGAGCTTTTTGCCGCTGTTAAAAACCTTCCTGTTTCATTTTTCGACGGTGTCAGCACTGGCGATATAATGAGCCGCCTTACAAACGATATCGACAACATCAGCACTATCATATCCGAATCCATGGGCCAGCTTATGATGCTCGTGTTTACCGTGGCGGGAGTGCTCGGAATTATGCTTTGGCTTGACTTCAGGCTTACTCTTGCCGTTCTTGCCGCTATACCGTTAGTATTTATCCTTACCAGAGTGGTGGTCGGCCGCACCAGGGTTCTTTTCAGAAGACAGCAGATAGTTTTGGGGCGGATGGGAGGCCATATAGAGGAAAGCGTTTCCGGCCTGGCTCTCGTAAAGGCCTTCGGAATGGAAAAACAGGCGGAGGAAAAGTTTGAGGACTTAAACGGCGAGCTTGCGGATGTGGGCACCAGCGCTCTTATATGGTCCGGTTATCTTATGCCTGTAATGAACGTGATAAACAATCTGTCGTTTATATTCGTGTCCGTTGCGGGCGGCGTTATGGCCGCGAAAGGCATGGTCAGCGTGGGAGTAGTATCCAGCTTTCTGCTTTATTCGAGACAGTTTACACGCCCGGTAAACGAAATCGCGGCCATATTCAACGTATTTCAGACGGCTGTTGCCGGCGCGGAAAGGGTTATAGAAATTTTTGACGAGGTTCCGGAGCCTCCGGATAGGCCCGGCGCCGTTCCTGTAAAAAATGCTTCGGGAAATATTGTTTTCGACGGCGTGAGTTTCGAATATTCCCCGGGAGTTCCCGTTCTTAAAAACGTGAGCTTTTCAGTTAAGGCCGGAGAGAAGATCGCCCTTGTAGGGCCTACGGGGGCGGGAAAAACCACAGTAATAAATCTGCTTACGCGCTTTTACGACGTTACGGAAGGCCGCATACTCCTTGACGGTATAGATTTAAGGGATTACCGATTAAAGGATTTAAGGGCCTGTTTCGGAGTGGTGCTTCAGGATACGGCTCTTTTTAATATGAGCGTCGCTGATAATATCCGTTACGGCCGTGAGGGCGCTTCGGATAAGGAAGTGACCGACGCGGCCAAAGCCGCCGGAGCCCACGATTTTATTGAAAGAACGGACGGTGGTTATTACTCTGTCATAGGGGCCGAAGGCAGCGATATGAGCCAGGGTGAGCGTCAGCTTATCGCCATAGCAAGAGCATTGCTTGCAGGCGCGTCCATACTTATTCTGGACGAAGCCACGAGCTCTGTGGACACCCGCACGGAAATGCGCATACAAACCGCCCTGAAATCACTTACCCGCGGCAGAACTTCTTTTATCATCGCCCACAGGCTTTCAACAATAAGGGACGCCGACAGGATAATTCTTATAAATGACGGCCGTATAGCGGAAGAGGGCACTCATGAGGAGCTTATGGCTTTGGGAGGAACCTATGCCCTTATGTATAAAACCCAGTCGGGCAGTTTGTAGGTATTTTATATGTGTACAATATAGGGCTTTTACTGTAATAGATTGGATATGAAGGAGAATATACGGATATCCGTTATAAACGCGCGTGAAGTTTCCTCTTTCTTCAATATGGCGGACGAAAGCCCGGCTGTTGCCACTCTTTTAAGGCTGCTTGAGGAAAAGGGCATAAGCGCCGCTTCCTTTCCCGATACTGAAGAACGAAGCGACATACTGGGATACGAAGATAAAATAGAAGCCTTTTTAAAAGAGAATCCATCGGATATAGTCGCCTTTTCATGCTGGACCAGCGGATACGCGATGGCTGTTGATATGGCGTGCGTGGCGCGCCGGGTATGCCCCGATGCGCTTATAATGGCCGGGGGACCTCATTTTTCTTCCATTGAAGAAATAGAGACCGCTCTTAATGCCGGGGAATTCGATATTATTTTCAGAGGGGGCGGTTCTCCCTTCGTGGATTTCTGCGCCGGATTGGCTTCCGGTGATATATCCGTGGAAAGAACACCTTCCGGTCTGTTTATAAAAGGCTGTTTTTGCGAAGACGGCCTTTGCTGTAAAAACGGCGAAGGCGCGGTTGTAATAGGAAAGCGGGGCAAACTTAAAGGCGCTGTTTCTCCCGTGCTGGAGATAAACGACGCTTATGCGGACATACGGATAATAGTAAGGGATATATGCCCTAACGGGTGCGATTACTGCGTTATAGAGCCTTCCAGCCAGATTGGGGACAGTTTCGGCGTTCTTCTTTCTTACTGCGGCTCTTTCAGTAGGTTTATAGGTTCGGAGATAAAAAAGCCAGTCCGGTTCGCTCTGGCAGATTCGGCTCCGTTTGCGGACAGGCGTAAGCTGAGGCCTCTTCTTGACGAATTTCTTAAAATATCTCCCGGAGCGTCTTTTTCGCTTTTTGCCGACCCTCAGGATATAGACGGCGATATGTTTGATATTATCGAGCGTTATAATGTTACTTCCCTTTTTTTCGGCAGGGACCGGGTAACTGAGGACAGGGTTCTCGGGCGCAGATTCAGGGGAGCGATACGTTCTCAGGCCATGCTCGACGAAGAAAGGCACAAAATAGAGGAACTGGCGGTTTTTGTATCTTCCCTGAAAAATACGTCCGCGTGCGAAATCTATCTGGGCTACATTCTCTCCCCTTTCGAAACGGCTGAAACGTCCTTGAAAATGACGGAAGAACTTAAGTTCTTCTCCGAGTATAATCTTATTCACGGCGGTTCGGCTCTGCAAACCAACCTTTTTGTGCTGGACCCTTATCCGGGAACCGCCGTTGCTGGCCGCATGGCCGGTAAATATCTGCCTATGCGTTTTTTCAGGCATCCTTATCCCAACGTATGGACGGATGAAAACGCCGTTCATTTTCAGATGGAGCTTACGCGCCTTATACTTTCCAAACTGCTATGCAGGAGAGAGGGGGAGGAGCTTTTCGGCCCTTTTATAGATTTCGTTCACAGAATACAGCACGAAGGAAGGGCGGACGTTTCTCTCGCCTCTTCCGTTGCGGACCCGGATTTGCGGGCGCTGGCCGAATATATAATGGAGAAGGTCGCGGCGATGGGTTTTAAATACCTGCCTTCGGAGGACGCGTACGGAAATAATATAGTAAATATGCATCTTTTAGGGTGTATGGCTCTCGTGATGCTTAACAGAAGGGACTGGTTAAAAAAGCGTCTGTTCGGCAGGGTGGAAGAAGCCGTTAAAGAAAACGACGGCATACTGCCCCTTTTGCTCAAGGATATAAAAATGATGAAGGAGAGAGCCGGAAATGGATAAGGGCGTGGTAGTGTTTGCGGCCGGCGGAACCATCGCCATGAAATATGATGAAAAACTGAACGGTCTGACGCCGGCCCTTACCGGCAGAGAGCTGGTGGAGGCCGTTCCCGGTCTTGAAGGCGTTTGTCCCGTGGAAGTAAGGGAATTTTCTCTTGAGCCCAGCTCGCGGATAACTCCTGCCGTAATGATGAGGCTGGCGCGGTATATAGACGAGGCTCTTTCAGACAGGAACGTATGCGGGGCTGTCGTTACCCACGGCACGGATACTCTTGAGGAGACCGCTTATTTTCTGGACCTTTATATAGATTCCGAAAAACCGGTGTGCGTTACCGGGGCTATGAGAAGCGGCGCGGACGTTTCTCCCGACGGAGCGAGAAACATATTGGACGCCGTAAGAACCGCCGCTTCTCCGGACGCTCGCAATATGGGAACGCTGGTCGTGATGAACGAAGAAATACACGCGGCCGGATACGCCGTTAAAACCCATTCGGCCAATCCTAAAACCTTCGCTTCTCCCTTTTGGGGGCCTTTGGGCTATGCGGACGCGGATAGGGTGATCTTTAACAGGAAACCGTTTTCAAGAACGAATATCCGTCCTGATAAAGCCGAAGCCGACGTGCCTCTTATAAAGCTTTATACGGGAATGGACAATGCCGTATTAGACTTTTTGCTGGATAAGGGCGCGGACGGCTTGGTAATAGAGGCTTTCGGCAGAGGCAATATGTCGGACGTGCACGTGCCCGCAGTTAAAAGGTTCATTGATAAAGGGCTTCCTGTTGTATTATGCACAAGGGCGCATGGTGGACGCGTTCTTGGTTCTTACGCTTACGACGGCGGTGGAAAGCGGCTTATTGATATGGGGGTAATTTCCGCCGACAGTCTGCCTGCCGCTAAAGCTAGGCTTAAACTGATACTTGCTCTTGGTATAACGGAGGATGTATCGAAAATAGCGGCGTATTTTAACTGAACATTACGTAAGCCCGGCCAAAGCTTAAAGGTTTAGAAAACGGGAAAAGGATAGTTCCGGAAAAGACGGACGGTATAAAAAAAGCCCGGATTTCCGGGCAGAGTTTTTCAGCGGTTTTTTCTTATATAGGATATTGACTTTCCGAGGCTTCTTATGCACGCCCCTTCGGAAAACATATCCATCGCCCTGCCAGGCTCCGTGATAATGGAACCGGCCAGCACGTCCACGCCGTGGGCGTAAACAAGATCGTTTATTGGAGTGCTGGGCCCAACCAGAAAAACAGCAGCTTTTTCCGCAAGCTCGAGGAGTCTGGGAAGGGTTTTATTGATTATGGTTACCGCCGTCGTAAAAAGGAAGTCCTGTTCCGGCAGAATATATTCGCAGGCCGGGTCGGGAAAGTCCGTTCCGGAAGGTTTTCTTTCCAGCACGCTTAATTTGCAGAATCCCGCAAGTTTTTCTATGTTTGGAAAGTGGCCCACTACCGTTACCGCTTTTCCCCTGATTTCATTTTCTACCAGATCGAATATACTTGTCGCTCCTTCTTTTTCGGAAGTGTTTTTGAGCAGAGCGCCGTGTCTGGAGGGACTGTTGTTGAAAGCGTTAACGGCGGCGAGGCCCAGGGATGCTTCGTGAAAATCCCACGACCTTATATATGAGGCCAGCTCTCTTAGCTTCATACCGGCCATTCTGCCAGTAAGGGGCGTAGACGGCATAATATCGTGCATACGCATGGCAAGGCCGACCGAGCCTTCCGACTTTATGGCTATCCATCTGGCTCCGACAACGCATCTTTCAACTTTCATATCGCCCGGAACGGAGTCTATCAGCTCTTCGTACAGCTTCCATTTGGAATTCATGTTATACCGTCCTGTAGTAGGCGCCTTCGGCACAGGCTTTACACAGGCTTTCACCATTTATTTCGACGTCTTTCGCATCCAGCACCGTTTCCCCGCAGCGGGCGCACTTTACTTTTCTTCTGGGTTTTCCCGGAAGGTCGTTTTCCGATATATCTATTTCGATTTTCTGCGAAGCGAACAGGTCCTCGTCTTTATATTTTGACCAGAAATCCACAAGATCCGCTCCTTCCGGCGGATAGTCGTTGTTTATCGGATATACTCTTACGGCTTCCTTGGTAGGGATATAATAAAAGGACATGGCAAGCTTTCCGTAGTTTATATGCTTCATCCTGCGTCTGCCGAGAGTTGCTCCGGTTACCGCATAAGCGGCATCGGCCGCGCATCTGTCGGACTCCACAAATACGAGCAGGTCTCTCATCTTTGCGGGGTCTCTTTCAAGAAGCCCCATTTTTTCAAGGCCGTATCTTGCCATGCGTACTCCCAGAATCTGCCCGGAGCAGAGATGGCCGTGATATTTTACGGCTGTATCAAGATCTTCCTTAAATGTTTTCATATTTCCTCCTTGATTTTGTATAAGTTTATATATAACGTAACATGTAATGTCAATTCGTATGATTATTTTTTTTATTATATGGTTATAAAGCAATTGCGAAGCGAAAATCTTTATTATATATAATTTTATATAAAAAGTGTTTCCGGAGCTGCCTATGAAAAAGGTTTTATTTCTGTTTATCGCTTTAGTTTTTTCTTTTAACTCTCTGGCTTTTGAGGCTGTTGTGCCTGAAGGCCTTTCCCTTTCTGATGATTCCAAAATATACGGAGCTACTTTTCCCAGCACTTTTCTGCTTTATATATTCGCTCCAGAGATGCTTGCCGGGTGGAACGGCCCTTTTTATGAACATGAGAAAAAATATATAGATGAAAAGTATAAAAACCTTCCCATGCTTGGAGGCTGGTGGGAAGGCGGCCGCTCGCCCAATAAGGAGACCCTTATCAACGCCGGGATCGGAGCCGCTTTTGTTTTCGACATGAACGAATCTTTCGCGTCTAAAACTGCCGAACTGTTCGACGATATAAATATTCCGTGCGTAATTCTTAATACTGACAGAATGGACGATTACGGCCCGCTTTTTACAACATTGGGAAAAATTCTGCATAAAGAGGAAAAAGGCCGCGTAACGGCGGAGTATGTAAAGGAAAGCCTTGCGCGTGTAGACGCTATGACGGCAGATATCAAAGAAAATGAGAAAAAGAAAGTATATCTTGCTTTAGACAACAACGGGCTTAAAACAAGGTGCGCCGAATCGGCCGGGTCCGAGCTGATTTCAAGGGCCGGAGGCATAAACGTATATAAATGCGGGGGAAAGCCGGACGGCCTTTATCAGGACGCATCAATGGAGCAGATTATAGTTTTTGACCCGGACGTAATAGTTGCGGTAAGAAAGGAGTTTTATGACTCCGTTAAAAAGGATAGACGCTGGAGCAAGCTTCGGGCCGTAAAAAACGGGAACGTTATTCTGATGCCGAGGGAGCCTTTCAGTTGGCTGGATAAACCCGCCACGTTTATGAGATTTATAGCCGTTCAGTATCTTGCGTGCGGTCTTTATCCGGAAAGGTGCGATGTGGATATTAAAAAGGAAACGGCCCGTTTTCTGGAGATATTTATGGATTATAAAGCTTCTCCCGAAAGACTGGACGATATTTTGAACCAGGCCGGTTAAAAACAGTCAGGTTTAACGGCCTTTATACAATATTTATAAACGTGATATTTGAAATTGATTAAGCCGGCCGTATTTGTTCGCCGGTTTTGAGAGATACGCGGTATTTCTGCGTTTAAAAAAGTTTATCGAACGCAATTTTTTCACTGTTATCGAATCGTATCGTTCCGCAATATGTAAAACCGTTTTTGTTAAGGATATGTCTCATCTTTTTGTTATCACTATCCGTATCTACCCGGAAATAATTTATTCCGCGTTTTTTGCTCATTTGTTCTACAAGCTGAAATATTAGATTACTTATTCCCTTTCCTCTGGCGTTTTCCGCAAGGGCCATTCTGTGGACTACCACATATTTTTCTGACGAGCTCCATTTGCCGTTTATATTATCGTAGGCCGCTTCCCCGTCATAATCGATACACAGGTACCCTAAAATGGTTTTATCTTCCGCTATAAAGAAACCTTTTTGAGATAAAATATCTTGTTTAATGCACGTATAATCCGGGTAGCCCGTTTGCCATTGGTCTATTCCCTGCTCTTTCAAATGCTTTTTTGCCATATTGATGATCGCAACGGCTGTTTGTATTTCTTCCGATGAAGCCGCCCTTAATTTTATCATTTTATTTTCCCTTAATTTAACACCGCCGTATCCTGCTTACTGCCGTTTTTAAATATGTTTTTTAGTCTAGTCCAGCTTCCATAATGTAATCGTCCATATAGAAGCCGCCTCCTATACTGTCTTTAACGGCTTCAGTTATCTCAAAGCCCATAGCTTTGTATATCTCCACTGACGGGTTGCGTTTGTTTACGTGCAGCCATATTGCTGAAAGCCCGTTTTCCTCCGCCATATTTTTCATTATGCCGAATGCGGTTCTGGCAAGGCCCAGTCCTCTTGCGTCTTTCCTTATATATAGCTTGGAGAGGAACATTTTACCTTTCGGTTTGTTAATATCCACCGCGAAATAACCGCACGGCGTTTCATTCCTATATATAATATTATATACTGTGCCGTTTTCGATTTGTTCTTTAACGGCCTTTTCGCTCTGGAATTTATCCAGCATATATTCCACCTGTTCGGGGCCTGTTATCGGCACGTAATGCTCCGTGTATATTTCTTTCGCCAGAGACGCTACGGTTTTAATGTCTTCTTCGGAATACGCGCGTACTATTCTGTTCATTATTGTATCTCCGCCTGTTGTCATCAATATATTTAAAACGCATCTATACCATTATATGCAGCATAGCAAGGCGTGGGAAATGTTTATAATACGGCGGCTTGCGTCCGTCAATCAGGAATGGAACCGACGCGTTGGGTAAATAACCGTTTGAGGGCTTGACCCGGGTTCGCTTTGCCTCGGAGCCGCTGTTATAATCATTTTCCGTTCATTATCTGCCTTATTGGATAGTCATATTTAAAAATATTTCCTTACGAAGGAAAAGTAAACTGCAAATATACCGTAATACTTTATTGTATCTGACGTTCGTGTTGACTTGAGCGTCTTATCTGTTATTATTTCTGAAAAATATTTAAATCGGGCGGGGTTGTTATGCTGGAAACCGGGCAAGCCGTGGATATTGTCTTAAAGGATGTTTATAAGCTGGGAACGGAACGCGTTTCCATATTTGAGGCTTTGGGCAGAGTTATTGCGGAGCCGGTTAAGGCCAGGCGTGATCTTCCGGCCCGCGATATGTCCGCGATGGACGGATACGCGATTATTTCGTCCGACACGGACGGGGCTCCCGTAAAGCTTAAAGTAAAGGGCGTTATACCTGCCGGCAGTATCGACGGTTCGCTTTCAGTGGAAAGCGGTTCCTGTTACAGAATAATGACGGGGGCTTTCGTTCCCGCCGGAGCAGACGCCGTAATACAGCACGAGCTTACCGATAACGGTATGGAAACCGTTACTGTAAACGGCCCGGTTAAAAAAGGCTTCTGTATAAGATGCAGAGGCGAGGATATGGAATCTGGCGGCGTTATAGACAGAACCGGGGAGCGCGTTACTCCGTATCACATAGCCAGATACGTTTCGGCGGGCGTATTTTTTGTTTCCGTGTACAGAAAGCCCAAGGTCGCGGTAATTTCCACCGGCAGTGAAATAGCCGACCCGGGAGAACAGGATTCTCCTCTCAAAACTTTTGATTCCAACGGCCCCCTTATAAAAGCCATGCTCAGGGAGTACGGGGCGGAGGCGTCCTATCTGGGGGTGGTGCCGGACAGCCGCGAGGAGCTTGTGAAGATGTTTACTTCTCTCAAAGGCTACGATATGGTCGTTACTTCGGCCGGCATATCGGCAGGCGATTTTGATTTTATGAATATAATAGCCGATCAACTTGGTATTAAATGGCAGTTCGATACCGTAAATCAGAAACCGGGCATGCATATGTCTTTCGGGCGCATGGGCGATACTTTAGTATTCGCCTGCCCGGGAAATCCGGTAAGCGCCATGTTCTGCACCTATTATTATGTGAAGCCGGCAGTTCTTAAAATGTCCGGAGTCAAGGATTATACTAACGTTCCGGTTATTGCAAGGCTGGGCGAGACCGTTTTTAAGAAAAAAGGCCGTGTTCAGTTCGACAGGGTAAAGCTCGTGGTCGAGAACGGCGTTTTGACGGCTTATCCCTTCGGATCTCAGGACTCCCACAGAATAGAGTCTATGGTATACGCCAACGCTTTCGCCAGGTTTGATAATTCCATGATAGGAGAAATTCCGGCAGGCTCCGAAATCGAAATCTACGTATTTAATCCTGAGCAGGTTCTCGGATGAGCGCCGGGGCAGGCAGTTTTTCGTTTGCCGTAATGTCGGGAGGGGAAGGCAGGCGTTTCGGATCGGATAAAACCAAAGCGCGCCTGCTCGGTAAGCCCCTTTATATGTATGCTCTTGAAATAGGCATGTCTCTTACCGACGACGTTATGCTTGTTTCGAGAGACCCTCTTAAGTATGAGCCTTTTTTGGAAGGGGTTAAATATCTGGCCGACGAGTATCCTAACCAGTGCCCCATGGCCGGGATGATGACGGCAGCAAAGCACGCCTCCTGCGGCCGAGTTTTCATACTTTCCGCCGACGCTCCTTTATTTTCTTCGCGCCTTGCAGCCTATATTGCGGAAAAGGGCGCCGGCCGGGACGCGGCTATTCCTGTAATCGGCGGGAAAAATTATAATCTTGCCGCCGTTTATTCCGTTTCCATGCTTAAAAGCTTTGAAATCTGCTATAACAAAGGGATTTACAGACTTACCGACTGTTACGGAAACAACGACGTAATATTTCTCGGAGAGCGTGATATGCCGGATTATATCGCGGCGGAGCATAGCTTTCTGAATATCAATACCGTTAAAGATCTGGAACTGGCAGAGCATATCCTCTCTCTTAAAAACTCCTGACATAAAATATTCAATTTACGTTTACCTATACATTTGACCATATAAAATTCTTCAAATATTATTAGCAATATACAAATAAGTAAAAAGCATGAAAAAAAATAGTATTTTAACTTATTTATAAATAAGAATATTATCGGTTTGTAAAAAAGATGTTTGACAAGGTTGGTTGAATGCGGTACACTTTCTTAAAATAACAGGTAAAATGTTTACATAAAGCAAAAAAGAAAGGAGGTATTTTATCTATGGCTTCCGTAAAACAGAAGAATATTAAAGCTTACGACAAGCTTATGAAGGAACTGGATACTATACTGAACGAAAAACGTATATCTTATGCGCAGTTTGCAATTAAAATAGGCATGCAGACGGTCGCTTTTTATAATCGCTATAAAATTTACGGTTTTCAATTGGAAGATATGGTAAGGTTTGTGGCCTTTGCGAAAGAGCTTCCGCCGAATATGATTAAGTGTATAAGATGTTCCAGAGAATTTCTGCCAAAGGCCAAAAGCGTTAAGCGGGCTTTCTGCGAGGAATGCAGGGAAGAGCTGCGCAAAAAGGAATCGGCCGGCGACAGTCTTAAATTCCGTTATCCCGCCTGGGTTAACTCCATAAGCGACCCGGAAGTCAAAAAGCTTGTGGAGCAGGAATTCCATATAGACGAAGACACGGCTCTCGAAATGTCGAAAGCCGACGGAGCGGAAGAGGCTAAAATGATACGCGCCGAGCGTTGGCAGGAGCCTTCTTCTTATTATACTTCCCTGTTTTCAAGTATAAGCGCCTTAATGTCTAAAGGCCGTCATTAACCGCCTGAGGCGGCAGTCTGCTGGATGGATCGGCAGATTGCGGCTTCGGGGGCGGCAGCCTGTCCCTTTTCCGTTCTTTTAACAACGCATTTCTTGAATAAAATTATCGTTTATGTTATAAAATAATCCGAAATGAATGAAAAAGATTAAAACAGGTGGTTTGCATGGAAAAAATCAAAGTATCGGTCCACGGACTCGGCAATATCGGCAAATATGTAATCGAAGCGATTGAAGCGTCTCCTGATATGGAGTGTATAGGCGTCGTAAGACGCGCCAAATCCATTGGAACCAATAAGCTGGATCTTCGCGGATGCGGGGAGTATCCTTCTCTCGCGGAGCTGGAGGCAGCTAAAGGAAAGCCTCAGGCCGCGCTTATATGCACTCCTTCCCGCCACGCCTTTGAGGATGATTCTTTATATATTCAGCGCGGCATAAATACTGTGGACAGCTTCGATATACACGAAGATATAGCTTCCATGGTCGAAAAACTCGGCGTTATAGCGAAAAGCAATAAATGCACGGCGATCACCGCCGCCGGATGGGATCCCGGCACGGATTCCGTTTTCAGGGCGCTGTTTCAGGCTATGGTTCCCGTCGGCACTACCTTTACGAATTTCGGAAGGGGCCGTTCCATGGGGCATTCGGCCGCGGCAAGGGCGATAGAAGGCGTTTCTGACGCCGTATCCATAACTATCCCCATCGGCGGGGGGAGGCACTCGAGGCTGGTTTACGTAGTTCTGGAAAAAGGGGAAACTCTGGAGCGCGTAAAAGAACGCATAGCCGCAGACGATTATTTTTCAAAGGATCCTCTTGAAGTGCGCAGCGTGCCTACAAGCGGAGAGCTTGCGCTTGTTTGCGACGCTTCCCACGGAGTTCTTATGGAGCGTACTGGAGCGTCCGGCCTTACCGCCAATCAGAAGCTTTCTTTTGATATGAGGATAGATAACCCGGCCCTTACGGCCCAGATAATGGTTTCCTGCGCTAGGGCTTCCACCCGCCTTGAACCGGGGTGCTACACTATGATAGATATTCCGCCCGTGGCTCTTCTTAACGGCGACAGAATGTCCCTTATCAAGAAGCTCGTGTGACGATTTTTTGGGGAAAGCCTGGAGGCTTTCCCCGTGTTTTTTACCGTCAAATAAACTGTTGACTTTAATCTTCCCCATATTTACCCTATAAAATCATGGGCGATTTATTCAGGCTTGATTCCGTTTCACAATATTTTACTGCTTCCGGCGGCATATTTAAAAAAGGCGCCATGTTTGCGGCCGTTGACGGCGTCTCTTTTACCGTAAAAAAAGGACGCAGCCTGGGGATCGTGGGGGAATCGGGCAGCGGAAAAACTACCATAGCCCGTATGATGTGCGGAGTATACGAGCCTGACGGAGGCGTAATATCGTATAACGGGATTCCGCTTAACGAATTGTCCGTGGAAGACCGCGGCATATACCGTAAAAACGTTCAGATGGTGTTTCAGGACCCATATAACAGCCTTAATCCTAAACTTAAAATCGGAAGCGCTGTTTCGGACGGTATAAAGCGCTATATTACCCGCGATAAACATGAAATAAAAAAACGCCTTTTTTCGTTAATGGACATGGTAGGGCTACCTGCCGCCTATCTTGAAAGGTACCCTCACGAATTTTCCGGCGGCCAGAGGCAGCGCATATCTATCGCAAGAGCCTTGTCCCTCGAGCCGGAGCTTATAATAGCTGACGAACCGGTAAGCTCGCTGGATGTTTCCGTGCAGGCCCAGATACTGAATCTTATGAGCTTTCTCAAAAGCCGCGGCGTAACTTTTATTTTGATTTCTCACAGCCTTGCGGTGGTGTCTTTTTTGTGCGACGATATAGCGGTAATGCGCCGGGGCAGACTTGTGGAGTACGGAGAAACCATGAAAATACTTAAAACCCCGGCTTCCGATTACACTAAAAACCTTTTGGCCGCTTCCGTCGGTTTTTAACGCCGCGGTTTGGCAAACGGCACATTTACGGAGATAAAATGATAACTGTCTATAATTCCATGACGTCTAAAAAAGAGGAGTTTATTCCCATAAAGGAAGGAAAGGCCGGCATATACGTATGCGGCGTAACGGTTTACGATTATACCCACATCGGCCATGCCCGCAGTTCCGTAGTTTTCGACGTTATACGCAGAGTCTTTATACATAACGGGTATGAAGTAACCTTCGTTAAAAACTTTACAGATATTGACGATAAAATAATAAAGAGAGCCAACGAGTGGGGAGAAAACTGGAAGGAGCTTTCCGAAAGGTTTATAAAAGAGCATGATAAGGATATGGACAGCCTTTTTATCTTGCGCCCCGATTATACGCCCAGAGCTACCGATTATATAGATAAAATGATAGACTACTGCGTGCGGTTGATTGATAGCGGCCATGCCTATGCCGCAGACGGCGACGTTTATTTCCGCGTGGAAAGTTTCCCGGAATACGGAAAACTTTCCAAACGCAACCTTGACGATATGGTTGCCGGAGCCAGGGTGGACGTTAACGACAAAAAAGAAAATCCTCTTGACTTTGCGCTTTGGAAATCTGCAAAGCCCGGAGAGCCTTCCTGGGATTGCCCGTGGGGAAAGGGCCGTCCCGGCTGGCATATCGAATGCAGCGTTATGAGCGAATCCATACTTGGAGCCCGCATAGATATACACGGGGGCGGCCAAGACCTTATTTTTCCTCACCATGAAAACGAGATCGCCCAGTCTGAGTCAGTGTCGTGTTCGGTCTTTGCCAACTACTGGATACATAACGGCTTCGTTAATATTAATAAAGAGAAGATGTCGAAATCTTTAAATAATTTTTTTACAATAAGGGAAGTTCTTGAAAAGGTTACTGACCCGGAAACTCTGCGTTTCCTTTTCCTTACCACTCATTACAGGCAGCCTCTCGAATATTCGGAGGATAAGCTTAAAGAATCCGGGGCGGCTCTTAACAGAATATACACTTTTTACGACGAGCTGGACCGTACGCCCGGCTCTAAAAGCGGTAAAGATATCAGAAGCGCGGTAAAGGAGCTTTCGGAAAATTTCGTCAGGGAATTCGACTCCGCTATGAACGACGATTTTAACACGCCTAAGGCCGTTGCGGCCCTGTTTGAAGCAGTGCGGCTTGCCAATACGGTAATAGCTTCAAAGCCTTCCGTGGAGACGGTTACGGAGCTTAAAAAGGCTGCCGGAAGCATTAAAACCGCGGTAAACGGCGTTTTGGGTATTCTTAATTACACGCCTTCCGAATGGTTCAGGATGCATTTGAGCATACCGGAGGAAAAGGTTATCGAGCTTATACAAAAGCGAAGCGAAGCCAGAACCGCTAAGGACTTTGCCGCAGCGGACGCCGTAAGGAACGAGCTTGCGGAGCATGGCGTAGAACTGCTGGATACTCCTACGGGAACAAGATACAGAACGAGATAAAAGGCCGTTTGCCGTATTTTGTTTCACAGCTGTACCATTGCGTATATTAATGTAAAGTTATGGGAAATATTTATAATACGGAGACTTATAGCGGCAATAAATAATAAGGCTAAAAGCGTTTGGCAAGACACTGTTTGATGGGCAAACTCTCTTTAGTTTGCCTTGCCGCGCAGGTCATATTATGAATGTTTTTGACGGCTAAAGAACATTATTATAATTATTTGCCATTACTATCTATGTTAAGGGATAATCGCCTTTTGTTTTAAGCTCCGTTTAACGTTTATACCGTAGGGCAATCGTTTTACGTCGGCATTTTTCGGAGCCGGCCGCAGACTGCGCGCGATATAGCCTGTTATGCGGGTAAACGGCGGTATTTTGTAAGGGCGGACATGGTTTTTTTATTCATATAACTGCGGCAATAGTATGTCATATATAAATGTAGAATCTTTTAATCTCGTGCGGGAAAATAACGCTGTAACTCCCAATTATGATTTAAACGGGCGTGAAATAAGAATAGCGCTTTATTTTACGTTAACTGGCGAAGTTATAATTGTCGGAGAGTTTGATAATAATTATATTTATTGGCTTTCTGTAACGAAGACCTGCGATACGGAAATAAACGGGAGAATATTCGACCGCGTGGCCTGCGGCGTATATAAATACGTATCCAATACTTACCTAGCGCTTAAGGAGAAAGGGCTCGATTACGGTGTTACCCGTCGTTCCTATGCTGCCGTTATTAAAAGAAGGGCCGACGGAAAGGGAGGGTGGCAAACCCCTTTCGGCCATTATTACGGAGACGGCGATACGTCTGAACACGGCGGATATTTCGCTAATGACGTGAGCGTTTTTTTATCCAACCTTATAAAAAAGTGTAATATCAGGGAAGCGGGAGGGCTTTATAAGGCCGTGCTGGAAAAATACGCGGATTATATTGCTTCCGTTGACTTTATGGATTACGGCTCAAAAGTTGAGCCGGTTTTAGAACTCCTCGCTAAAGAAGAATATCTTATTGTGTCTCCTAATAAAGATATACGCGAGGCGTATATCCGGTGCCGCGATTTATGCTATGAAAAATATAACGCCTATATGACTGCCGTTCGATAATTTGCCTTTCTCTTTAATGCTTCTGAAGCGGTTTTTTCTTAAACGCCAGTTTTTGTCCGTATATTAAACCGCATCCGGCCGATTGTAGAAAAGGCTGGATAAGAAGCAATACCATGCGTCCGCTTCCTTTTACGATAAAAGCGCGGCGCGGAAAAAATAAAAACGCGGATAAGCCTATTATTTCTCTTACCCGCGTTTTTAAGCCTGAAACCAAAATTTTTTAATGCGGCTTCTTTAAAAGTTTTAAATCAGCCCTAAAGGTATCATTGCGTTCGCCACTCGGCAGAAGCCCGCGATATTAGCCCCTATAAGATAGTTTCCCGGGACGCTGTATTCTTCGGCCGTTTCGTAGCATGTCTGATGTATGCCGCGCATTATTGTCTGCAGGCGGGCGTCCGTATAATCGAAAGTCCACGTGTCACGGCAGGCGTTTTGCTGCATTTCCAGAGCAGAAGTAGCTACTCCGCCGGCGTTAGTGGCTTTTCCGGGAGCGTAAAGCACCCCGTTTGACTGCAGCACGCTTATTGCGTCCGGCGTTGTAGGCATATTGGCTCCTTCCGTTACGCATATACAGCCGTTTTTTATAAGAGTTTCCGCGTGCTTTGTATTAAGCTCGTTCTGGGTTGCGCAGGGCAGGGCCACGTCGCACGGAATATCCCATATAACGCCTTTTTCCTTATACATCGCTTTGGGGTGATATGAGGCGTATTCCTTTATACGCTTATGCTGCTGTTCCTTTATAAGTTTTATTGTATCCAGGTTTATGCCGTCTGCGTCATATATCACCCCGTCCGAATCGGAGCATGCCACAACTTTGCCGCCTAATTGAGCGACTTTTTCCATGGCGTATATGGCGACGTTGCCGGAACCGGATACGAGAACCGTTTTTCCTTCGAAAGATTCGCCCTTCATTTTAAGCATCATATCTGTAAAATATACAAGCCCGTAGCCCGTAGCCTCTTTTCGTACGAGGGAGCCGCCGTAAGCCATTCCTTTTCCGGTTATTACTCCAGGCTCGAACTTATTGGTAAGTCTTTTATACTGGCCGAAAAGGTATCCTATTTCGCGGCCGCCAACGCCTATATCCCCCGCGGGAACGTCGGTATGCTCTCCTATATAATGGTGCAGCTCTATCATAAAACTCTGGCAGAAGCGCATTATTTCCGCATCGGATTTACCTTTCGGGTCGAAATCGGAACCGCCTTTCGCTCCTCCTATGGGCATGCCGGTAAGAGCGTTTTTGAATATCTGCTCGAAACCGAGAAACTTTATAATGCCCAGATATACGGAAGGATGGAAACGCAGCCCACCTTTATAAGGGCCCATAACGCTTGAAAACTGAACGCGGAAGCCTCTGTTGATATGTATTTCACCCTTATCGTCCACCCACGGAACGCGGAATATTATCTGGCGCTCCGGTTCGCATATTCTTTCTATAAGCTTTTGGTCCAGATATTCCGGGTGTTTTATCAACACTACGCCCAGAGTATCGAGAACCTCCTTTACCGCCTGGTGGAATTCCACTTCGCCCGGGTTCCTGTTTACTATCTGCCTGTATATGGCTTCAATTTTTTCGTGCATTATCGAAGACATTTCCTCTCCTTTGATTTTAATGTTTTATTCTAACATATCACAATATTTTAAGTCAATATTTAGCAGAATGGATTAATATAGTAAATATAAAAAGGCCGGCTTTTAAGCCGGCCTTAAGAATTTCTTATAAAAAGAAATATGTGGCCAGAAGGCCGGTAGCTGTCATAGTAACGGTGTAGGGCAGGGCCAGCTTAAGCATTTCCACATAGGATAGCCTTATTACCGGGGCGAGGGCGGAAGTCAGCAGGAACAGGAACGCCGCCTGCCCGTTAGGCGTGGCCACCGACGGGATATTGGTACCCATATTCGTGGCGACCGCCAGCTTTTCAAACTGCTCGAGACTGATTATACCAGCATCGAAAGCGCTTTTGGCTTCGTTTATATATACCGTAGCCACAAACACGTTGTCGCTTATAGCCGAAAGTATGCCGTTGGCCGCGAAAAAGGACACCAGCTGTTCTTTTCCGCTAAGAGAAAGAACGTAGGATATAAGGGGTTTAAAAAGTTCCTGGCTGCCTATTACGGCCACTATAGTAAAAAATACCACGAGAAGGGACGTAAACGGCATGGTTTCCACAAACGCTTTTCCGAAATCGTGCTCTTCCGTTACCCCGGTGAAAGAGGATATGAGTATTATCACGCTCAGACCTATAAGGCCTACTTCCGCAAGGTGAAAGGCCAACGCAAATATCAGGAGGATTGCTACAGCGCCTTTTACCGCGAATCTTGCTATCGTCCTTCCGTCCATATTGGCTTTCGACCTTGCCACGTCATCTTCCAGAACCTTGCGCACTCTGTCAGGTATTTTGTATCCGTATCCTAAAATTCCGGTAACTTCGACGAGAAGGCAGGTTAAAAGCCCCACGCAGAATACGGGGACAGATATTTCAAAACATTTCTTAAAAAATGTTACGAAGTCCCAGTTCATAACGTGACCGATCAGAAGATTCTGAGGCTCTCCCACAAGAGTAAGCGCTCCGCCTAGAGCCGTGCCGACCGCGGCGTGCATCATAAGGTTTCTCAGGAAGCCCCTGAATTGATCCAGGTCTTTCCTGTCTTCATCTTTTATTCCTGAATCGTCGTTTACGGGAAGATCCCCAGAGGAGGCGTATCTATGATATATGCCGTAAAATCCGTATGCGACCGCTATAATTACAGCCGTAACTGTCAGCGCATCCAGAAACGCCGAAAGAAAAGCTCCCATAAAACAAAATATAAGCGAAAGAGCTATCTTTGATTTTATACCTACCAGCAGCCTTGAAAATATGAAGAGCAGAAATTCCTTCATAAAATATATGCCGGCGACCATAAACATAAGCAGCAGTATTACGGGAAGATTCTGTGTCACTTCTTCATAAACTTTGCCTGGAGTCGTCATTCCTATTATTACGGCTTCAAGGGCCAGCAGGCCTCCCGACGGCAGCGGATAGCATTTAAGAGAAAGCGCCAGAGTGGCTATAAATTCAGCTATCAGACACCAGCCCGCAACAAAAGGGCCTACCGTGTAAAACAGCACCGGGTTTAAAATAAGAAACCCGATTATCATGTTTTTGTACCATTTCGGAGCCGTTCCAAGAAAGTTAAGTCTGAACGCGCTCCCCAAACCCAGTTCGCTCATAAAAAGCCTCCAAAGATACCTGATTAATGATTATTAAAAATCCACTGTATGATAAACTGTAATATAATCTTTTTTTTATCTCAATATTATTTTAATATCCGCATTTAACGAAGTCAGTATATTTTTATGTCGAAGTCCCATGGAGCGCCTTTTTCGCCGGGTATACGCAGATCGTACGTAAGTATTTCGTCTATGGCGTTTATTTTTTTGTCATGTTTGAAGGTTACCACTTTGGGTTTTCGCTTTCCAAGCTCGTCGGGGGTAACGTTGCGCCAGCTTGTTATAATGACTTCGTCTCCCACCTGGCAGCTTCTGGCTGCGGCTCCGTTAAGGCATACCGTTCCGCTTCCGGCTTTTCCGGGCAGAACGTAGGTGCTTATTCTGGCTCCGCTCATTTTGTTCCAGATATATACGAATTCCAGCGGAATAAAACCCGCGGCTTTTAAAATATCCTCGTCTATGGTGACGCTTCCGTGGTAATTAAGGGCGCTTTCGGTAACTTTTATCCCGTGCAGCTTTCCGGCGACGATTTCAATAAGTTCCATAACGCGATCCTCCCGTTTTATTTTTTTACTCCCGCGCAGAAAACTGCCGCGCGGTTTAAAAATTTTTCATAAGTCTAAAACATAAATTCATTGAAATAAAGCGTAAATTCATTAATACTACAAAAATCCATTTTGCTTTTCGGGAGAATATTTTTATGGAAACTTTCGCCGATTTTCCGGTTTATATTCTGGCTATTCTTATGGGAGTGTCGTTTTTTGCTGGTTTTATTGACAGCGTTGCAGGCGGCGGAGGTCTTGTTATGATTCCCGCTTTGCTGCTTGCGGGGCTTCCGGCCCAGTATGCCCTGGGAACGAATAAACTTGTCGCCATATGCGGCACCGGCACGGCGCTTATAAATTTTATCAGGAGCGGAAAGGTTATTTGGAGAATAGCTCTTTTAGGCCTTGTGTGCTCGCTTATAGGTTCGGTTATCGGGACTAATGCCATATTGCTTTTCGATGAAAAGACCGTTACTAAAATCATAATGTGGATACTTCCTTTTACGGCGGTAGTAACGTTTCTGCCGAAGAAACATATTAAAAGCGAATTTTCGGAATTTACTAAAAAAGACGTATATTTTTTAGGCCCTTTAATATGTTTTGTAATAGGTTTTTACGACGGTTTTTTCGGCCCCGGCGCGGGTACTTTTCTGATAATCGCCTTTTATGCCGTATTGGGTATGAATATAGTAAACGCTTCCGCGGTAGCCAAAGTGATAAATCTTTCATCCGGAATAGGGGCGTTTATAACTTTCGCGCTGGCCGGCAAAGTGCTTTATGGGGTTGGCCTGCCTCTTATCGCGGCGAATATTCTCGGAGGATACGCGGGCAGCAGAATGGCCATAAAAAAGGGCCATTCCTTTGTGAGAATAATGATAATTCTCGTTTTTATCGTAATGTTCGTATCGCTTTTGATTAAATTTTTATAATATATTAAAAAACGGCGGCTTATACCTCTGTTTTTTATATTATTTTGTTGATGGCGGTTGCAACTTTATAAACTTTTCTTTACTATAGAAATATATAAAATTTTAAAGCGGGTACCGCGAAGGGGGATTCTGCAAAATGAACAACGGCATGACATATTTTACGTTCGTGGTATATTTTGCCGCTCTTGTGGCCATAGGTCTTTACTTTTATACCAGGTCGAAAAGGCTTGAGGATTATCTGCTTGGCGGCAGAGGCATGGGAAGCTGGGTAACGGCCCTTTCCGCCCAGGCCAGCGATATGAGCGGCTGGCTGCTTATGGGGCTTCCCGGAGCTATTTATCTTTTCGGCATCAATCAGGCGTGGATAGCCGTCGGCCTTATGCTGGGTACCCTCCTGAACTGGCTTCTAGTAGCGGCTAGGCTAAGGCTTTATACGGCCGCCACCGGTTCTCTTACCATGTCTTCTTTTTTCGATAAGCGCTTTAAAGACCCTACGAATCTTCTGCGCATAATATCTTCTATAGTTATATTACTGTTTTTTACTGTGTATGCCGCCGCCGGTCTCGTCGGAGTGGGCAAGCTTTTCGAATCCATGTTTAATATGAATTACACGCTGGCCGTGCTTATCGGAACGGCTATTATGGTATTTTATACCTTACTGGGCGGCTTTATGGCCGTCTGCTGGACGGATTTGCTCCAGGGGCTTTTAATGGTATTCGCAATAGTGGTAATGCCTTTTATCGCCTATTCTAATATAGACCCGTCCGTAATGACCGCCGCTTACGAAGCCAAACCGACCGCTTTTCAGCTTATGCCGGAAGGTTCTCTTTCGGTGGCATTGCTTGCCATAATATCAAGCGCCGCATGGGGTGTCGGTTATTTCGGGCAGCCTCATATTCTCGTAAGGTTTATGAGCGTAAAATCCGTTGCCATATTGCCCCGGTCTATATCCATAGCGATGGTATGGGTTATAATATCTCTTACCGGAGCGGTCGTTATCGGCCTTCTTGCCATTCCTCTTTACAGCAGTCTGCCTGCCGGAGATCAGGAAAAAGTGCTTATATTTATGATAAGGGATTTTGTGAACCCTTATTTCGCTGGGGTGCTGCTGGCCGCAATACTCGCTGCTATAATGTCCACTATTTCTTCGCAGCTTCTCGTATCTTCCTCCACCCTTTCCGAAGACATTTACGCGAGTATCATCAATAAAAAAGCGTCTGACAGGCAGCTCCTTTTTATTAACAGAATATGTGTTGTGGTTATTTTTATGATTTCGTTTTTTCTTGCCATGGATAGGGACAGCAATATTTTCAGCCTTGTTACTTTTGCCTGGGGCGGTTTCGGCTCGGCTTTCGGGCCGGTGGTTCTTATGGCCCTTTATTCCAGAAAAACTACATGGTATTCCGCTCTTGCGGGCATGATAACGGGCACGGTGGTTATGCTCTGTTGGTATGCGGTAGGGTGGGGAGCGTCCATGTATGAGATAGTGCCCGGTTTTATCTCCAATATGGCGATGATTCTTTTCGTAAATCGCTTTTGGCCGAATAAAGACCCGGAAATAGCCGCTCAGTTTGACGAAGTAAGGCACAACGCCAAAATAAAACATACGCCGGAAACGGCGCAGTAAAGTATAAGGCCGGATGTTTCCGGCCTTTTTTATTTGGGATGGGGCAGCCGCCTGACTTTCGTATAAACACTGTGAAGGCTGGCATTTTTATCACGGAGAGCAACCCGTCTGCCAGGCGGGCGGTTATGGTTCCTTATAAATGCCGAACGGCCGGAGGATGCGTAATAGAAAACCATCCGCCGATCCAAAAACGGGACGCGCTCAATTTGGTCGCGTCGTTTTCTGCACACGGAGCGGAGCGTAGCCAAAACGGGACGCGTTCAATTTGGTCGCGTCGTTTTAAAGCAAGCTCGGAGCAGAAACATCCGCATTAAATAAGGCGGATATTTTTTATCCGACAAAACTGGACGCGCATAATTTGCCGCACGCCGTTTTATGTGTTCATTATAAGGATCGTTCTGGCGGGTAAATCCGTGGTTTTATCTTCTTAAAATATGCCTGAGGGCCTTTTTGGTAAGTTTCTTTATCGTTGGGTCGCAAGCCGCTTTTTTATAATTATTCCCCGCAAAGCGGCGCTGATTTATGGAACGGTATGGCTGTGTTCCGCTTTTTTCACCTAGCTTTTTACCGGTAGAATAGGCCGGATATACTTTACCGCGCGGGCGGTTAAAAACGCGGATTATATCTTATCTGTAAAAGTTACGAATAAATCCGGCGCGGCGCATAAAAAAGCCTCCGCAAAAATGCGGAGGCTTTTAACTTGAATAAGTTAAATATTTAACCGATTATTTGCCGGTGTGGCATTTGGTGCAGACCTTTTTAACGGGATCTTTAGGCTGCTCTTTGTGGCATCCCCAGCACCATGCGTGGGCGGCGTTTTTATCGTTGTTGCCTTTAATATCGCCAGCCAGAGTGATTTTATCGCCGCCTTCAGCGGATTTGTGGCAGGAATCACACTTGAGGTTTTTCGAGTGCACTTCGTGTTTGAAGAACACCGCTTTTTGTTTGCCTTCAACGCCCCAAGTGGTTTTCAGGTCGATTACTTGCTTGTCTGCGGGTACCGTCTGAGCAAATACCACGGCGGAAAAAGCAAGAATCAGCATTGCTACGAATACAGATACTTTTTTCATACTTTTTTCTCCTTAGAATACACAGGTATGTTCTAATAAAGCCATTTGAAAGATTTGTCAATAATATTTATTATCTTATTTTAACGATTTGTCCACCGGATAAGTCTATTATTTGTGAACTGCGTCCGGTTTCAGCCTTTCCGTTGATAAAAAGTGAGATTTTATCGCCGAAAAACGTTAAAATATTTTCCATATCGTTTAATGCCGGTTCTTTATTTATGTTTACGCTTGTTGCCGTAACGGGTTCTCCGAAAATTTCCAGCGCTTCTCTAATCCATGGAACATCCGGTATGCGAACGGCTACCGTGCCGTTTTTGCAATAAATATCCGGAATACCGGGTTTGCTTTTAACTATATAAGTATAGGGGCCAGGCCATTTGGAAAGGTATTCTTCCGCCTGTTCCCCCATATCAGTAAAATCCGCTATTTGTTCCGCCTGCTTTAACGAACCGGCAAGGATGGGAAAGGGGAATCCGCCTGGTCTGCGCTTTATTGAGAATATTTTTTTATTTGCTTCCACAGAACTAAGCGGTGCCCCTATACCGTAGATGGTATCGGTCGGGAAAACCGCCGGAGCGTTTATTTCGGCGGATTTTTTCAATACTGTAAGCATGGCTCCGGCGGAAGCCGCCATTATCAGCATTATTTGCCCAGAATATTCCGGAGGCTCTCATCGTCCCGGATTACGGCGTCCCTCATTGTTTCGCGGTATTTTTCAAGTTTTTCATACACCGCTTTATCGCTTCTCGCAGCTATCTGGCAGGCGAAAAGGGCGGCGTTTTTCGCTCCTGCTTTTCCTATGGCCATAGTGGCTACGGGTATTCCTCCCGGCATCTGTACGGATGAAAGCAGGCTGTCCATACCGCCTAAAGCGGTTGCTGCGATAGGCACCGCGATTACAGGCACATTTGTTTTAGACGCTACAACGCCTGCAAGATGGGCCGCGGCTCCGGCAAAGGCCGCTATGGCCACATAGCCTTTTTTATCGGCGTCTTCCGCCCAGCGCACGGTTCTTTCCGGGGTTCTGTGAGCGGATGATACCGTAACGTCGTATTCCATTCCGAAGGCGTCGAGAGTGTTCATACACTCCTTAACTATATCTATATCCGATTTACTTCCCATTATAAGGCCGACTTTAGCCATTATTCACCTGTCTTAATGTTTTTTAAAAGCCTTCGCCGCTATATCGCGGCGATAATGCATATTTTCAAAGCGTATCAAATTGCACGCTCCGTAAGCCTTGTCTACGGCCGTTTTTAAATCTTTTGCCGTGGCCGTTACGCATAACACTCGGCCTCCGCTGGTCAGAAGTCTGCCGTCTTCCGAATATTTTGTTCCGGCATGAAATACCTTGATTCCTTCGATTTTATCCGCCTGCTCTATACCCGTTATTTCGTATCCGTTTTTATATGATTTCGGATACCCGCCGGAGGTAAGCACAACGCATACCGCCGGGTCGTCGGAGGTTTCAAGGCGGGCTTTTTCGAGGTTTCCTTCCGTTGCTGCCTTAAAAGCGTCCGTCAGACCGCTTTTTATTCTTGATAAAACCACCTGGCATTCAGGGTCTCCGAAACGGCAGTTGAATTCGACCACTTTTATATCGGAGCCGTTTATCATAAGGCCGGCGTATATTATGCCTTTATATATGATTTTCCGTTTTGCCAGCTCCCTTATCATAGGATAGGCTATTTCTTCCGTAACGCGGCGGAACATATCGTCTTTTATGACGGGGGCGGGGGTGTAAGCTCCCATTCCTCCGGTATTGGGGCCTTTGTCTCCGTCGTAAACGGCTTTGTGGTCCTGGCTTATTACAAGCGGGAGGATAGTTTTTCCGTCCGTAAGGGCCAGATATGTGGCTTCCTCACCGGCCATAAAATCTTCTATTACTACTGAACTGCCGGATTCTCCGAATAGCCCGTCTATAAATATTTCTTTAAGGGCGGTTACCGCTTCTTCTGCGGTCTGCGCCACAGTAACGCCTTTTCCGGCAGCCAGCCCGTCGGCTTTTACCACTATTGGGGCGCCTTTTTCCTCCACGTAAGCCTTTGCCGTTTCAAAATCGGTAAATTTCATATAATTTGCCGTAGGTATGCCGGCGGCTTTCATTACGTCTTTTGCAAAGGCTTTGGATGCTTCTATTTCCGCCCCTGCCTTAGACGGGCCGAATACGGCGAGACCGGCTTTCTCGAATTCGTCCGCAATGCCTTTTGAAAGAGGCTCCTCAGGGCCTACGACGGTAAGGTCTATACGATTATTTTTGGCAAAATCCAGCAGGGCCGGTATGTCGTTATATTTAATATCGACGTTTACGCATTTATTTTCCGCCGCCGTTCCACCGTTTCCGGGCGCCACGAAAACCTTTTCCACCGAGCTTTCTCCGGCAAGCTTCCACGCGATTGCGTGTTCCCTGCCTCCTGAGCCGATAACAAGCACCTTCATGGATTAATGCCTGAAATGCCTTACGCCGGTAAATACCATGGCTATCCCGTGTTCGTCGGCCGCGTCTATTACTTCCGCGTCTCTTACCGACCCTCCAGGGGACACTATGGCGGTTATGCCGAAGGCTGCGGCCGCGTCTATATTATCCCTGAAAGGGAAAAATGCGTCGGAAGCCATTACCGCGCCTTTTACGGCGTCTTTTCCGAAAGCGTCTTCCGCTTTCATCGCGGCTATTTTGGTAGAGTCTATACGGCTCATCTGGCCCGCTCCTATACCTATGGACGCGGTGCCTTTCACATAAACTATGGCGTTGGATTTTACGTGTTTAGCCACTTTCCAGGCAAATTCCATGGCTTTAAGCTCTTCCGGAGTGGGTTTGCGTTTCGTGGGGACGGGAAGTCCGTCGAAATTGTCAAATTTATGGAGATCCCTGTCCTGCAGCAGATATCCGCCGGTAACCTTTTTTACGTCGTATTCTTTGCTGCGCCCTTCGAATTGCTTCATTACCATAAGACGTATGCTCGGTTTTTTGGCCAGAAGCTCCAGAGCTTCGTCGGTAAAAGACGGAGCCGCCACGGCTTCAAGAAATATTTTTGAAAGATGCCCGGCCACTTTAATATCCACTTCTCTGTTAACGCCCACTATACCGCCGTAAGCGCTTACCGGGTCGCATGCGAGAGCGTTTTCGTAGGCTTTTTCAAGGGTTTCCCCTTCCGCCACTCCGCATGGGTTATTGTGTTTTATTATTACCACCGCCGGATTGTCGAATTCCTTTACAAGCTCGCAGGCGGAATTTATATCCACAATATTGTTGAAAGAAAGCTCTTTTCCATGGAGCTGTTCCGCGTAGCATACCCCCGTTTCCGCCATCAGAGGCTCTCTGTAAAAGGCCGAATCCTGATGGGGATTTTCGCCGTAGCGCATAGTCTGCACCAGCCTTCCTCCGACGGTAAATTCCTCGCGGAATCTTAGGCCGAATTTGCGGCCCAGAAAATTTGATATTACGCTGTCGTAAAGAGCCGTATGGCTGAAAGCCTTTGCGGCAAGCACCTGTCTCGTCTCAAGGGAGGGAAATCCCGCCAGTTTCATTTCCTGCAGCACTTTTCCGTAATCGTTGGGGGAAACTATAACCGTAACGTAATTGTGGTTTTTTGCGGCGCTGCGTATCATAGCCGGGCCGCCTATGTCTATATTTTCTATTATATCTTCCAGGGTGGATTCTTTTTTTGCCGCGACTGTTTCAAAGGGATATAGGTTTACGGCGACTATGTCGATATTCTCTATACCGTATTCGGCGGCTATTTTCCTGTGGGTTTCGTTATCCCTTATATTTAATATGCCGCCGTGAATTTTGGGGTTCAGTGTTTTTACGCGTCCGTCGAATATTTCCGGAAATCCGGTAAAATCCGAGACTTCTGTAACCGGGACTCCGGCGTGTTTTAGCGCTTTTGCCGTGCCTCCCGTGGAAAGTATTTTGACTCCCAGTTCATTAAGGCCTTTGGCAAATTCTACGATGCCGGTCTTGTCCGATACGCTCAATAAGGCATATTCAGGCGTGTTTTTCATCGCTTGGTCCCTCTTTACAGTCTTTCAGATTTATTTTTTGCTGTTGCATACGGCTTATATTAAACAGGACGCCGATTTCCCGCCGATACCCGCGGGATTTTATTAAAAACTAGCTCATAAAGTTTTAAAAATCAACAAGAAGTTGCCGCGGGAAAAGTTATTGACATATGCCCGTAAAAGGATATGATTGTCCATAATAAGCGGCATATGTCAAAAATTCGGAGCCTTTTTCTGCGGCCGCATACGGTCCGGACTGGCGCGTCCCGAGTTCCGCGTAAAATCAAAACGGTTGGTAATGTCCCATGTCAAGGCCCAGAAAGTGCAGAAAAGTATGCTGCCTGCCCGCGGTTACGTCTTTCGGGCCGACGGGACGTTTTTGCGCGGCGGCGGGGCCCGTGTTTATGACGATAGAGGAATACGAATGTCTCCGGCTTATAGACCTTGAAAAGCTGACCCAGGAAGAATGCGCCGCTAAAATGAACGTGGCGCGCACGACCGTGCAGGCCACCTATAACAGCGCCAGGATAAAGCTTGCCGATTGTCTTGTAAATACGAGGGAGCTTAAAATAGAAGGGGGCGATTATTACGTATGCGACGGAAGCGAAACGTGCTGCGCCGCCAAGGGGCGGTGCCCGCGCGGTACAGCTTCTGACGATATGAACTTTTGAGCCGTGTTTATATAATCTTAATGGAAGGAGAATTTGTGATGGAAGAAAAATCAAGAGGCTGCTGCGACGACAGCTGCACGTCCGACTCATGCAGCGGCTGTTCCCACAGTGCCGGAGCTCCGGCGGTAGAAAAGGCCAACGCCGCCAGCAACGTTAAAAAAGTGATAGGCGTGGTAAGCGGAAAGGGCGGGGTCGGAAAGTCCCTGGTTACTTCGATGCTTGCTTCGGCCATGAACAGAAAGGGCCTGAAAACAGCCATAATGGACGCCGACGTTACCGGGCCGTCCATTCCTAAAATCTTCGGCCTCAGCGACAGGTTAAGAGCTTCGGAAGGGGGCATAATTCCCGGGGAAACGGGCAGCGGCATAAAGGTCGTTTCCGCAAACCTTCTCCTTGAAGACGTTACCGACCCGCTTATATGGCGCGGAGCGATGATTGCAAATATGGTAAAGCAGTTCTGGACAGACGTTATGTGGGGAGACGTGGATATAATGTTCATTGACATGCCCCCAGGTACCGGCGACGTGCCGCTTACGGTTTTCCAGTCCCTGCCGGTGGACGGGATTGTAATCGTTACTTCTCCCCAGGAGCTTGTGTCCATGATAGTGGCTAAAGCCGTTAAGATGGCCGATACGATGAAGGTTCCTGTCTACGGGATAGTGGAAAATTTAAGCTATATAAAGTGTCCGGGCTGCGGAGAGGAAATAAAGATATTCGGCGAAAGCCATGTGGATGAAGCCGCGGAAAAATACGGCATAAAAAATGTGGCGAAAATACCTATGGACCCTAAAATCGCCGAAGCCTGCGACAAAGGCTGTCTCGAATCCATTGGGGCCGATATGAGGCTTGATTCCCTTGCCGACGTGCTGATAAAAATACCGGAAAGTGCAAAATAGGCCGTTTCTGGCAAATATCTGTAAACCGGGCAAAAGCCCGGTTTTTTTATCTATCTGCGGACGCGGGCGTTTTTAGCTCCGGCGTTCATTCCGTATTCCATCCAGCTTTTTCTGCGGTATTCCGCCAGATACATAAGGGCCGACACGGCGCTTGCGGCGGCCGACGCGGCGAATATTCCTGCGGGGCCCAGCTTTAAAGCCGATGTAAGGGCCAATGCTAGGGGTATCTGTATCAGCCATGAAGACACGGCGGTTATTTTCATGGACAGTCCGGTGGCGCCGGTTCCGGCGAAGGCGGAAGCCGCTATGGACGCGCAGCCTTTGAGCGGAAGAGCCGCGCAGGCAAAAACGAGATAAATTGAAGCCTGTAACGCTGTTTCCGCGTCGGAGGTGAAAAAAAACGTTATATGCTGTCTGAAAATAAAGATCAGCGCGGAGAAAACCACTGTAAATAAAGTTACGGCAGCGGCCGCTTTTTTTCCGAAGGAATACAGGAGGCTTTTCTGGCCCGCTCCCAGAAGGTGCCCGCTTATTATGCTCATAGTAACGGCGAAAGCCGCGATAGGAAAGAGAATGGCGGTTTCTATCCTCATTCCCAGGGTCATGCCCGCTACTGAAGCCGTGTCGTTTCCAGGAATACGCGTAAGCAGCCACAGAACTGCCAGGCTTCCCGTTACCGACACGAACTGACCTGCGGCGGAGGGAACGCTTACCCTGAATAAATAAGGCAAAGCGGCTTTTATCCATCTGACGGAAGCGAAGGATTCCCTTTCTATTATTCCCGTTCTGCGTATCATAAAGACGTTAAAGATAAACCCGGCCAGAGCCGAAAAAAACGTCGACCAGGCTATTCCCGCGTATCCCATGTTCGGAAATCCCATGTACCCCAGGCCGAAGAGCATGTCGCCCGCTATATTGCAGGAGGCTACTATTACGGTTGTTATAAGCGGTATTTTTACGAATGTATACGCCCTGAAAACCGTATTCATAATTATAAGCGTATAGAAAAAAGGCAGCTGCGCCATATAGGCGGCCGAAAAAACCGCTAGCGGGGCGGCCGCGTTTTCGTCTACGGAAAATATATGAGGTATTGCCGGCCTTAAAGCCATAAAGACCGCCGCTATAACAGTTCCGGCCGCGAAAGCAAGCGATACTACCAGAGCGGCGTATCTCTTTGCTTTGAGGCGTTTTTTAGCTCCCAGGGCCTGGCTTACTGCCGTAAGGGCTCCGCTTCCCGCTACCGAGGCCATAAGCACCATAAACGCAAATATTTGAGAAACTATTCCAATGGCTGCCTGAGACTCGCCGCTTATTTTTCCTGCGGCCCAGATATCTGTCATGGAAACGCATAAATGGCACAGCATAAGGCCCAATTGAGGCGTTGTAAGGGAAAAAAGCCTTTTAGGCGTAAGATCCTCCCTTGTTATGGACGTGTTCATAGGATTCTCCTTCTATCAAAAAAAAGACTTGCATTTTATAATTTTCTATGGTTATAAATACCTGCTTAATGATATTGATTATCAGTGATAATAAGGGATATCTATATAGCGCCCAATAGTCAAGCGATTATTTTTTATGCCGTCTGAAGCCCTTGGGTTCGGACGGCCGATTAATGAGGATAGCGATGAATGTATTGAAAAGTAAAAGCCCGGCGGGCGATTTAACGCGGTTTTTTGCCAAAGAGGGCGTTGACCCGCTTTCGGAAGCTTTTGAAGGCAAAATCGCCGTGCATGCCGGAGTCGGCGGCGGCATGATAAAGGGAGCGGAAGCGGAGGCTGCTGTCGAATCCGCCTTAAATACGGAAAGGCACAGAAGAACCTCCGCTTACATTCATGTGCCTTTTTGTGAAACCCATTGTCTTTACTGCGGATTTTATAATAAGGCGTATAAAAGGGAGGAGAGCGGCATATTTGCCGATCTTCTTATAAAGGAGCTGGAGCTGTGGAAAAGCCGTAAGGCGGTAAAGTCTTTCCCCGTAAACGCTCTCTATTTCGGCGGAGGCACCCCGACCGCCCTTGAAGCCGAGGATATGGAAAGAATACTTACGGCTGTAAAAAATACGCTTCCGCTCGCCAACGACTGCGAGATTACCGTCGAAGGCCGCATATCCAATATGTCGAAGGAAAAGATAGAAACCTATCTCGAATGCGGAGTAAACCGCTTTTCTCTTGGAGTCCAGAGCTTTAATACGGATATACGCAGGTCGATGGGAAGGCGGTCTTCCGGAGAGGATATAATAAAGACTCTCGAACTTATTAAAAGTTATAATCAGGCGGCTGTCGTTCTGGACCTTATTTACGGTTTTCCCAATCAGACAATGGATATATGGCTTGATGACCTTGCCACGGCCCGTTCTCTCGATTTGGACGGTTTCGACTGCTATCAGCTTAACGTATACGGGTTTACTCTTCTTGGAAAACGTATCGCCGAGGGCAAGTGTGCTCCGGCGGCCGATAACGCAATGAAATCCGCCATGTTTGCAAAAAGCGTCGAGGTGCTTTCCGGCGCCTTTTACCGCCGTCTGTCCATAAATCATTGGGCCAGAACCACAAGAGAGCGCAACTTTTATAATCAGTTTGCCAGAGGCAACGCCGATTGCCTGGCTTTCGGCCCGGGTTCCGGAGGCAATATAAACGGCTGCGTATATATGACCGAAAGGGATTACGACCAGTGGAAAACGGCCGTTTCTCAGGGAATTAAGCCGATAATGACGGCTATGGTTTCCGATAAATATCACGAGCTTTATAAAACCATTGCCGAAGAGATAGAATTCGGCTGGCTGGATCTCGACAGCCTTGAAAGGCGTTTCGGCGTTCCTGTGAGCGCGATATGGTCCGAGATACTGGCACAGTGGGAAAGGGCAGGGCTCATAAAAACGGGACGCGGCAGCATTACCCTTACCATTGCCGGGCAATTCTGGTACGTGAATCTTTCTCAGCTTTTGCTGGAGTACTTAAAGCAGTCTCTTGCGGCAGGAATATAAATTCTGTTTTGGCTAAAATGATAAGTGGAGTAGTTTATGCGCTTACTTAAATATATTTTAAAAAAAGTTGTAATGCCTTTATGCGTTTTTTTGCTGCCGGCCTACGCTTATTCTCAGGAAGAGCGTCCTATGGAAACTGAATCCGTTAAAGTAACGGCTACCAGGGTGGAGAAGGAGCTGCAGGACGTTCCTTCTTCCGTTTCCGTGATAACTTCCGACGATATTAAAAAATCTTCCGCCAAAACGGTGGGCGAGCTTTTGCAGGATGTTCCCGGCATACAGGTGGTAAACTCCGGCGCCCAGGGGCTTAAAAGGATATCCATCAGGGGGGAAGGGGTAAACAGGACGCAGATATTGATAGACGGTCAGCAGATAGTGGAGAATAAGTCTATGGACGGCACCTCGCTTCTTATAGACCCGTCCACGGTGGAACGCATAGAAGTTATACGCGGGCCTGCTTCCGTTCTGTACGGTTCGGACGCCATAGGCGGCGTTATAAATATAATCACGAAAAAGGGAGGCTCGAAACCTATACAGGGAGAGGCCAGCCTTTCTTATAACGGTTCGGCGGACGGTTTTACCGAGTACGCGTCTCTTTACGGCTCCGCCGGAGGTTTCGAATACAGGCTGTCAGGCTCTTTTGACGAGCAGAGGAAGCTGCGCACTCCGGAAGGCCTTGCGCCCCATACTGGTTTCGGCCAGCAGGATTACGGAGCGTATCTTGCGTATAACGTAAACGACGACATAAAAGTGGGAGCGGCTTACGATTATTTTAAATCCCGCATAACTGCCGGAAGCATGGAAGAGGGGTACGAGAATTTCTTTGTGGATATTCCTGAATGGATGCGGCAAAAGGCCAGAGTTTTCGGCGAAGCGAAAAATATAGCGTCGTTTCTGCCGAAACTGAGACTGGACGCTTTCTGGCAGCAAAACCATAAAAGGATGCATAACCATGTGGATGTTACGGGCATGCCTATGGTTCTCGACAATTACGCCGACAATATGAACGAGCAATATGGTTTAAGCGTACAGTCGGACTGGATGATACAAGACCATACCTACGTGATTTTCGGATATGACTTTGCCTATGACATCTTAAACGCCGATACTGATCAGGATGCCAATTCCTCCATGCCTGTGGCTACGTTTAACTATCTGAAAAAATCAAGGCACGAAGGGTATGAGTATTCCAACGCGGTTTACGCCCAGGGAGAATCCTCTCTGCCCCTGGATTTTGCCCTCAGCTACGGCGTGCGCTGGACCCATGTCGTTTCCGAGATGAAAAAAGCGGAAGGTACGAAAACGGTAAAAACGACCGGGCAGATTTCCGCCCTTGATTCCGGGGACGTAGGCTCTACCGGCGATTCCTGGGATAACGCTCCTGTGTTTAACGCCGGCCTTATGTGGCAGGGCATAGAAAACCTGACTTTCAGATTTAACTTTTCTCAAGGGTTCCGCACCCCGTCTCTGCAGGAAAAATATCTTGTTTCCTCTATGGGCGGCGGCACAATGATTCCCAACCCCGATTTAAAACCGGAAACGTCAAACAACTTTGAACTGGGAGCAAGATACGCGGATTACGGGTTTATTGTGGACGCGGTATATTTCTGGTCCATCGCGGACGATTATATAGCTTCCCAGACCATAGACGAGGCGACTTCCACCGTCAGATACGTAAACGTTTCTTCCGCTTATACCCACGGAGCCGAGCTTGTTCTTTCCTATGAATTCCCGTTCGGCCTTAAGCCTTACACTTCTATGACATATATGGAGAGGAAGTACGATACAGGTTCTTCTTCTACATGGTTTACCGGGGTGCCCAGGTTCCAGGGCAGGGCCGGCCTTGCATACGGCCATACGTTTAACGACGCTTTCGATTTCCATGTGGACGCGTACGCACGCTTCAGCTCCGATTCCAAGGAAGACACGTCATCCGGCCTTGTAGCCTACGGCGCGTGGACGACGGCGAACCTGGCGATGGGCGTTAACTTCGGCGAAAAAAGGCAATACGGCCTTTCTATGGAGGTAAACAACATATTTAACGAAACATATCAGATATCGGGCGATATATACGAACCGGCCGTGTATGCCGCCGTAAAATTTACGGCAGGGTTCTGACATGAGCGGGAAAGCTGCAAAAAGGAGCCGCGGTCATGCTTAAAAAGCTTAAAAACCATTGGACGGTTCAGGAGCTTGTAGTAATAGGCGTTTTTGCCGCCGCGGCAAAAGTGCTTACTATGTTCGTCGCCCTTGCCGGAGGCGGCATGAATCCGGTTACTCTGCTTTTAAAAAATGTGATATTCACAACTCTTTTCGTCGTAATGCTTTTTAAGGTAAGAAAAACCGGCACAATGCTGCTTTTTTCCGCCGTTACCATGCTTGTAAGCATGATGTATATGGGGGCGGGCGTGGCTTCGCTTCCCGCGATGATAGCCGCCGCTCTGCTGGGTGAGTTTTTTATATTTGCCGCCGGAGGCCCGGGAAAGCCCTGGGCTCCGGTTATAGGCGTTGCGGTTTACGATTTGGCGTTCAGGGTCGTGTCCGTTTTTATATCGTGGCTGGTAATGCGGGAAAACCCGGCTCTTGTGTTTATGGTAATGCCTATCATAGGGATAGGCTACCTGGGAGCGCTGATAGGATTATTTTCCGGCGTAAAGGCCGTTAAGGAGCTCAGGCATGCGGGAATCGTTCGCAATTGACGGAAGCGCGGAGCATATTTCCGGAGGTCTCCACTCTGTGGATATAAGGGCCAAGCTTATAATAACTTTGGCGGCGTCCGTATCAAGCGTGGCGATTTCCGGCTTATATCCGCAGCTTATGCTGTTCTCTTTCTCTTTTTTATATGCCGCGTCTATGAGAAAGGTAAAGATTCTCGCGATTGCCTACGCTTTTATTTTTTTTATCGCGGCGCTGGCAGTAATATGCATGTTGGTTATAAATATGTTTGTGCCAATAATGAAAAGCGCTTCTTATACTTCTCTCGTAATTCCTTTTCTGCGTATGGCCACGATGATAAACGTAATATTGCCGCTCGCCTTTACCACAAGGATTCAGAGCGTGCTTACGGCCCTTAAAAGCCTTCGCCTGGCTCTTTACATATATTTGCCCGTTGCGGTGATGATAAGGTTTATCCCGACTTTTATAAACGATATCAAGCAGGTTGCTGAAACGGCGAAAATACGCGGCGTAAAGATTACTCCCGCGGGCTTCATAACAAAGCCGGTGTTTATGACCAGGCTTCTTTTTATGCCGCTGCTCTTTCGTTCGCTGCGTACTTCCGAGGAGCTTGGCATTGCCGCCGAGCTGAAAGGGCTGGGCCTCAATGACGATATGACTCCATATAAAAGCCTTGAGTGGAAAGGAACGGACACTCGCATACTGATTGCCGCGGCGCTTGTTATAGTATGCGCTTCGGCGGCGCAGATTATAATAGGAACGCCGGAAGGCATGAGAGGAATGCCCTGATGATAAGCTTGGAGAACGTTTCATATACTTATCCTTTCGGGCTCAAACCGGCCGTTAAAAATATAAATTTAAACGTGAAGGCCGGGGAAATAGTGCTCTGCACCGGAGCCAGCGGGTGCGGTAAATCTACCCTTATAAGGCTTATAAACGGTCTTTGCCCTCATTATTATATGGGCTCTCTGAGCGGCAGCGTGTTTATAGGCGGGGAGGATTCCGCGGATAAAACGGTTGCGGAAATATCCTCCCTGGTAGGCACGCTTTTTCAGGACCCGGAGCAGCAGTTTTTCGCCCTTAACGTTGAGGACGAGATGGCTTTCGCTCTCGAATGGAAGGGATTTGCCAGGGAGGAAATAAGGGAAAAAATTTATAAATCGGCTGAGCAGTTCGGTATTACCGATATTATGCAGTCTTCCGTTTATAAGCTTTCCGAGGGTCAGAAGCAGAAAGTGGGGCTTGGCTCCGTTTTCGCCCAATCCCCTAAAGCCATAATACTTGACGAGCCTACCGCCAATCTCGACCCGGAAGCGACTTCGGAGCTGGCCTTAAAGCTGGTGGAGCTGAAAAATTCCGGCATCGCCGTATTTATTGCGGACCACAGGCTTTACTGGCTGAAAGGCATAGCCGATAAAATAATAGTTATGGACGAGGGAGAAATTGCTTTTGAGGGCCGCTTCGACGCTCTTGAAAACGGAGATCTGTGCGAAAGGCACGGCCTTAGATCTCCCGTCGTGGCAGACGGCAGAAACACTATGAAGGACTGCCGGCTTACCGACGGAGCGCCGTCGGTTTCCGCTTCCGGCGTATCGTTTAGCTGGCCCTCGGGAAAGCGTATTTTCGATAATGTGTCCTTTGATATTCCGGCCGGAATAACTGCGCTGGTAGGTAAAAACGGGGTGGGGAAAACTACTTTGGCCCGCCTGCTTACCGGTCTTACGAAAACCGATTCCGGAAAATTTTTTATAAACGGCAGAGAGGTCGGCAAGGATACCCTTTTCGCCGGAGCGGCTCTTGTGCTGCAAAACGCCGACCACCAGCTTTATATGAAAACCGCCGCTCAGGAAGTTGAAACCTGTCTGCACCTTTCGGGAAAGTTTCAGTCTAAAAAAGCCGTCTCGGAGGAAGCCGCCGGTCTTCTTAAGCTGTTTGCCCTTGAAAAACTGGCGGGCAGACATCCCCAGTCCCTTTCGGGAGGTGAAAAACAGCGCCTCGTCATTGCCTGCGCCTTTGCGAAAAAGCCTAAGATACTTATACTGGACGAGCCTACAAGCGGCCTTGACGGGGCCAATATGAAGCGGATTGCTTCCGCCCTTAACACTCTTGCCGGTCAGGGAGTCTCCGTTCTTCTGATAACCCACGACCTGGAACTTATGGATATGGTCTGTGCGCAGGCCCTGCGCATTCCGCTGAAAGCGGGTATTGATAGAAATAAACTACAAGGAGATAAAAGTGGATATTAAATTTAATTCTTTAAAAGAAGCGGTAAAAGAGATCATCAAGGAGAAAAAGCCGATAGTAATATCCGACATAGCCGGGCGCTGCGGCGTTTCCGAGCTTGAAGCGTGCAGGGCTCTGCCGGAGGATATACGCTCCTTCGCTTCTAAGGATAAATTCGACGAGATATGGAAAGAGCTTGTTTCCTGGGAAGCGGCTACTTTTATCGTGGTGCATAAGGGAAGCGCCATCGAAATAAAATGCCGCATACCGGAAGGCTCTTACGGACACGGTTTTTTTAATATACACGGCGATTCTCCTCTCGGAGGGCATATAAAAGCTTCCGATATAGAAACCATCTGTTTTGCTTCCATACCTTTTATGGGGCTCGAAAGCCATTCCGTGCAGTTTTACAATAAGACGGGCGGGCTTATGTTTTCAATATATGCCGGAAGGCAGAACAGGCAGCTTATCCCTTCCGTAAAAGAATCTTTCCTGGCGATGAAAGAAAAATACGGCAGTATGCCCTTTCCGGAGCGCAGGAGCTTAATCGTTTACTCGTCTAAAACGGGCAATACGAAAATGATTGCGGAAGCCATAGGAAAGGTTATTCCTAACTGTGAAATTTATCCGGTCGAAAACGCTCCTGAGCCGGACGATTACGCTTTTGTTTCCGTAGGTTACTGGGTGGATAAAGGACTGCCGGACGCAAAAGCCAAAAAATATATTGAGAGCATTAATAATGCGAACGTTGCCCTTTTTGGAACTCTCGGGGCCTGGCCCGATTCAGACCACGCCAAAGAGTGCATAGCGAAAAGCGAGGCGATATTAACCGAAAAAGGAAAAGAAAATAACGTGCTCGGCTCTTTTCTCTGCCAGGGAAAAGTAGACCCGGAGCTGCGCAAGAGAATGGCCGAGGCAATGGGGCATATCCACCCAATGACTCCCGAAAGGATAGCCAGGCTCAAAGAAGCCGAGAAACATCCGGACGAAGCCGACTGCGCGCGCGCCGCCGAAATGTTTAAAGATTTTGCAGAGAGGCTCGGGCTTTAATAATGGATATGCTTATCGGTATCTTTAATCAAATAGGCTACGCAGGCGTGGCGCTTGTGATTGTGGCGTGTCTGGGCGTTTACATATCTCTGCGTACTTTTATTTACCTTCATTTTGTCTGGAAAGGCTTTAAAAAAGATTTTCTGGACAAAGACTGTGTGGATAAGGAATGTGTGGAAAGCGCGTGTGAAAACAGCCGCAATCCGCTGATATCAATAATTTACGATATAATACATATTCACGGGAAGCACTCGGAGGATATAAGGGCGGAAGTGGCTTATCTGTTCCACAGAAATTTTGAACACGTTTCCAAATCCCTTTCCTGGATAAGGCTTATTTCAGCTATGTCTCCTCTTCTGGGTCTTTTGGGAACCGTTCTCGGAATGGTTAGCGTTTTTCAAACCATATCCGACAGCGGCTCCCCGAACTCGGCCCAGTTGGCCGGAGGTATATGGGAAGCCCTTATAACCACAGTAATGGGTCTTTCCATAGCGATACCCATGCTGGTATTTTATTATTATCTTATGCTTAAATTCAGGGCTTTTCATATAGAGGCCGTGGAGCATAGCTACAGGGCCCTTGAAATATGCGCGGAATCGCCCAGGCATCAGCCGTGCAGGGAATGCTGCTGAGGAGCCGCAAATGAAATTCGACCTTGACGAGGATATAAACATAGATTTGACGCCTCTTATAGACGTTATTTTTATGCTTCTCATATTTTTTATAATGACCACCACGTTCAGCAAGCCTGTTCTCGATATCGTTCTGCCCGCTTCGGATACGTCCGAAGCGGCCGATAAAAAATATTCCGAGCTTATAATAGTGGTGGACGGCGGCGGCAAAATATTTTACGGGGAAACTGAAATTGACGCCCAGGCCCTTACCGCGCTGCTTAGGGAAAAGCCGGACGAACTGCTGAATCTGCACATGGATGAGAAAGCTCCGTTCGAATCTTTCGTATCCATCGTAGATATAGCTAAAAAGGAACGGGGCGGCCGTTTTGTCATAAGTACCAAAAGCGAAGAGAAAAAGTAACGTTAGCACACGGGAGGCGTTTGAAGTATATGGGTTTAAACGATACGGGCGAAACCATGCGCGGTAAGGTATGCGGCTTTTTTATATGCAGCCCGGAATTCAAAAAAAGCAGATATTGCGCGTTGTTTCTGACGGCCGCGTTTTCATTTATATTCGTATCGTTTTTCTTTATCGGCTCCGGCAGGGAAGCGCAGGCGCTGCCCGTCAGCAGGCAGTCCGCCTCCGTAGTTATGCGCATATCCGAATATACGCCCCCCGTTTTTACGGAAGTTCCTGAAACGGAGCAAAGGAAACTTTTGGCCGATTCTTCCGATTTTAAGGTGCAGGAGCCGCCTCCGGCAGAAAAGAAACCGGAACCCGTCAAGAAAAAACCGGAGATAAAGAAGCCTCCCGTCAAAAAGAAAGAGAAAAAAGCTCCGGAAAAGCCTAAACCGGAGAAGAAGGAGGCGGAAAAAGCCCCGGCGGCCGTTCCCGTTCAGAAGGAGTTTATTGCGGCCGACTCGAAAGTGTCCGACGAATCGGCTTTCGGTTCCGCCGATACGGATAAGGAGGCCATAGGGCATCCGGAAGGCTCTGTAATCGAAGCGGATATTAAATCGGCTGCCGCAGCAAAAATATTATACGAGGCCGAACGCCATAAAAAATATCCCAAACCTGCCAGAAGGGCCGGTATGGAAGGAACGGTGCGTCTGCGTATATTGGTAAATTCAAGCGGTATGGTGGAATCTGCGGATATAGAGACTTCCTGCGGAAAGGTTGTTCTTGATAACGCCGCTAAGGCGCTCGGAAGCAAGCTTTTAGGGCTGCGCGTAGTGGAGGAGACAGCTTACGCGGAGGCTTTTACAGTTATCGTTCCGGTTGACTATTACCTGACGGAAAAATAACCCGGGCTAGAAAATCATATCCATTGTTTTTTTATTTTAGGGTCGTATCTAAGCCTGTCCGAGTCGTTAGGTGGAAAATATATATAGTTTTTAAGCTGCATGGTTATGTCTTTGGTAATGTCAAAATACGAAAGATGGTCTATGATTCCTTTAAAATTTATTTTAAGCCCCGGCCTTCTTTTCATAAGCACCTGAGACATAAGCGCCACTACAAACTCTTTTTTATGCAGCTTTGCCGCTCCTATGGAATTCGTTATGAGAGCGTTTATGCATCCGTTTGTCAGGCCGATATTTTCTTCGTTGCTGTTCATTTGCAGTTTAAAATAATCATGTAAAAGACTTTTAACGACAGCTATTTCATAGTTTACGTTAAGACCCGGCTTCTGCTTTTTTATAGTGTCTATTATCCTGTCGCCGGTATAATTCAGCCAGTCTTCCCAAGATTGCATAAAAATTATCCTAAATATTCATAAAGCTGGCTGTAATCGCAGGTGCGCACAAATGATTTCAGCTCGTTATTATCCTTATACGACTGATATATGGATTTTACCGTTATCGTGTCCCCGATTCTTGCCGAATTTATTAACGGCTCCGTGTTTACTATTTCGTTTCTTTCGGCGTTTCCGTACATTTCCCATACCGCGTTTATGACGGCCTGCCATTCGTTGGGCAGGGGAGGAAGCTCTCCCTCGTCGTATGGAGGCAGCTCGTTTCCGTATTCCGCGTAAGCGTCTCTTACTTTTTCAACCTCCGGACCGTTTTCGCTCATTTTTATTTCTTCTTCAAATATGGCTTTATCGTAAGTCGCCAACGCGAATTTTTGAGCAAAATATAAAAACCATTGGAGCCTTCCTTTGGTTACTATCTTTCCGTACTCGTCGTTTTCATCTTTAGGGGCCATTTTAAGTATATATTTGGCTACCTCTCTCGCGGATAACGTTTCATACATGCTGTTCACCATTTTTGTTATAAATTATTATCCGGCCTGTATCGGCTATTAAAAATATAAAGGCCGGCGTGCTTTTTTTCAATCCGTGATTTGGGGTTATCAAATATCTCTTTTAGTTTCAATATATTGCGATTTAACAACCGGCAGCGTATTATCAAACCTTATTGATAATACCACGTAAATCGTTTAAAAAACAGCTTTTATCTGTTAAGCGCTTTGTCTTTTTATATCCGTTCTTTTTCCTGTACAGGCGTTATGAAATGCGTATGTCTCGTGGAAAGAATATATTTTCGCCGTCCTTTCGGCTTAAATAAACGTTTCTGCGGTGTCGGCGATTTTTGCGGCGCTCATATCCGCAGGGGAACACGCGGTATTGAATGAACCGCCTTGCGCCAAACTTTATTAAGCGGCGTATAGAGGATATCTTACCGGTTTTCATACGATAATTATGCCGTACAGGGAGAAAATAGAAGCTTTAACTGATCCGTAAAATTATTAATCAATCGCTCTTATGTTATTTTAAATATCCTTATACACTGAAATATTAATGGAATTAGAAGAAAAATTTTTATTAAATTCGCAATATATGTCAATAATGTATATAAAGTTGAATTAACAGATGTTAATATTGAATGTTGACAACTTGTCTCAACCGCTGCATATTGTAAAAAATACATAAAAAGTCTTTATTTTTCCTGGCAGCAGTAGCATTAAGCATTACTACGATTTACTGACATAAAAATAAGATACCTGACGGGCATTACGGCAAGTTTTATCTGCTTGGTGTATATATTATTTTTTTGGAGGAAAACATGAAAAAACTGCTTCTTGTCGTGCTGATTGCAGCGTGTTCAGCAGGGGTAATTTGGGCTCAGACAAATGAGACCGTCCTATTTCAATCCCAGGATGCCGCCCCGTTGAAAGCCGGGCAAAATTCCGATATTTCTTTAAAATTCGAAGATTTATCGAAAGATAAAAATATAACGGTAGAGAAAAGAATAGCTCCTATTGCGGAAACAGACGGCATGAGAACAATGTCAGGTTCTGAAAAATCCGCCGATTCTATTTATCAATATGGCAATTATGTTCAAGATGACCTTGTCGGGACGTCCGGTAACGGTATACGAGACCAGTTAATGGTAGCAACGCCTGTGGATATTTCATATTGTAAGCGTCCTGATTCCGGAACCCCTACCGCCGATTTAAAAGAAGGCATTTTATTTGTGTCGTCGGATGTATTCAGGGCGACTATGAATACAAAATCGTCTCCTTTGAATATGTTTGAGTTCCGTAATGTGTTTTCACCGTACTCTAATACAAGCATTAAGAATACTGTTCCCTATTCAAACAATTATTCTTATGCTACTCCAATGTATTTTATCTATTATCATAGTTATTTGCCTACGGTTATGGCAACCACGATATTAGCAACGGACGGAACCAATATCGCTCAACTCAATTCCGCTCAAAGTTATATTCTTGGTTGCTATTCTTTAAGGTATGATGGCCAAATATCAACTCCTGAATATTATTGGCTGTCTGCTCACAGAACACAAATATTTAAAGATACATTTTTTGTATTGGAGACTCTCCACCATAGAAATGTTATTGGTAATAAAGAATACAATAGGTTGCTGCATATAGTGAGGCAGGGAACGACTACCAATTGGCAACCATATATAGACCAAGTATTGGGTCAATAACGAAGGAGGAAAATCAATATGAAAAAATATTTTTTAATATTAATAGGATTATTGTGTGTTACCGTTTCATGGGTGTTTGCGGAACAGGAAAGCGAAGAATACGGCATGGGGGAACCGATAATTTTATATACGACTACCCCTACTGATTTTATATTTGATATCAATAATTATACTAATATTTATACCAGGATTAAAGCCGTTTCCGCCTCGCGGGTTTCGGAGGGCTATTGCCTTGATATGATGCCTATAAGTTTGGGAGATATTCCAACGCAGAAAAAACAGGCGTCGGGAACATTGTTGGTTACATCTGACGTTTATTTGCAAAATTCATACTTTTATCACCTTGATGCTGCAGGTATTGCCGAATGGAACAGAACTAACGGTTCCAATTGGACCAAAGACGAGCGTCCTCAGAAGTATATATTATCAAATAATGATAAGGTATCCTTACAGGATTACCGCTCAACACCGGCTAATAATTATAGCTATTATACTGCCATACAGCCTGGCAGCGTCACTTATAAACGGGAATATCATGACGGTGTTCATGGCGGTAACATCGTGGCCAGCAAACCTCTTAATTGGGATTATATGCGTATTGACGCTACATCCCCAACAGGCTATCAGAATCAAAATTATGAAGTAATAACGTACCATGTAAATAAGCCTCAGATAAATAGCGGCAGCTATGTTCGTAACACCCAAACGGAAGACCAAAGTGTTGGCGGAGAGGCTATAAATATTACCCCGCGGTTATTGGGTTGTTATGCCGTGCAGCCTTATGCCGATGGTATAGATTTTGGCGGCCCTGTAATGAATTTCCACCATGTGGAATTTCTTTGGCTTGTTCAATATAATTATAAAACAGCTTATCCTGTTATGAAACTTACGTCTTCTACCGCAACGTTACGGCAAAAAAGTTTGTTTGATACTAACGCTTACTATGTCAGCCATTCATGGATGACTACTATAAAGCCCTAATTCAAGCTCTCATCCTCCTGATTTGATTTTGTAATGCCGGACACAGTCTGTGTCCGGTATTATGTTATATGGCAATTTGTAAACTAATGGCATAT
>CANTXF010000026.1 GCA_947853665.1 uncultured Deferribacterales bacterium
TATGGTAGTAAACGGCGGATAAGGTAGCCTTACAGGGTTTAAGGTTTGAGAGTAGTGTAATTTCATATGGTAGTTAAACAGTTAAATCGAACGCAGTACGTCCGGGCCGGTTTGAGAGTAGTGTAATTTCATATGGTAGTTAAACTGCGGTTAGGCGCGATAGCAAGGCCGGAGGTTTGAGAGTAGTGTAATTTCATATGGTAGTTAAACTAATGATTTTCACATGGCTTTTTATCTTCTGTTTGAGAGTAGTATAATTTCATATGGTAGTTAAATCCCCTTTGTTTTGTTTAAATTAACACAAGTATTAATCTATATTTATAAAAAGTGTAAAAATGAATAATGAGGCTGTGTTACTTTTTTTACAAAAGAAACACAGAAAACACAACGCATGAAAATGATAACGGTTTGATATATATAATAAAAAAAACTGTCAGCTATATGGCGCCTTGCCTCAACGCCTGATAAAGGTTTTATCACTATAAGAATGGAACAGTTTTGTTCTGAATATGAAGAATTTATTAAAAAAAGAGAAATTGCCGGATTAAAGACGCGCAGTCAGTTTAAAATAATGCATTTAAGTGATTATTTGTAGCGTAAATTTCAAGATAAGTATGATTAAGCCTGGGAACTGAATTGCGGAAAAAGCATAAAGCGATTTGGCAAAATCACTTTGCCATAATTGATACAGGCCGCGCCGCGGCGGCGTTTACGTTAAAAAATTAATATCGAGGTATAAATATGCTTCTTGAATGGATCTTCGGTTTATTTTTAGGGCTATTTGTAGTCAACGCGCTGTTTACATTGATTATCTGGGGAATGAGACTGCTTATATGGAAAATGAACGGAAAATCCTGCCGTAAGCCCAGTTTTTTTGTAACGTTTTTCGCAATTTTATCTATACGGTGTGTTTCGGGTCTTATATTCAGTGAGTCCGGATTACATGTGGCTCTGAATATTATCATCGGTCTTTTTTCTTTTGCGGCAGCATACTCTTTATACGACAAGAAAAATAAGGAATATGAAAGGAAAACAGCGCATGACAGGATACATTCCTTTAACATTAAACGACTTGACTAAAATAATAGACGCATTTTAAATATCATCCGCAATAGACCATGAATCCGAAGAAACCGCAGATAACACGGACGGCGGCCTAATATATATAACGACACGAAGCGTTGGTACAGGCGCAAGCGGAAGCCTGTCCCCCGGCCCCAGGTCATGCTGCTTTATATAATCCAGTATCGCGCCGCGCACGAAAGAATATAAAGGCTTTTTCACAAAAACATTATATAGGGTAAAATATATATTTACAACAAAAAAACAAAAATGCGCCGCGGTAAAAAAACGAAATATCATCGGATAAACTATTCTGATACTTTATATATATTTATCACCGGCGGCCTTTTGCCACGCATAAGATCCGGCGCTTATAAAAAATATACCGGCCATATAATACAGCATCGTTTTAAAATCAAAATAAAAATCCGTCTGCCTGCCATCAATGATAAATCCCGCTATACCGCTGATATTAACAGCGTTTTTAAAAGCTGCGTTATTTTGACGATACGCGGCGTCTCCGGCAAACGGCTATGCGGCGGCGCTGCCTGAATAAAAATAAAATATATTTATATTTTATCTGTAATTTCTCGCCAATTATTATGATATAAAATTCAACCGTTCGGACGATATATTTAATATCCGGTGGCAGCTTCATATATTTTTAATCACAATTCACTTATAGATAAAAAATAAACTATTTTCATTACGTTCAATGTTTCATATTGATTTTATAACATGGTTAATTTATATTTATTTATAGCGATTTTATGGAGAGTATTATGAAAAGCTTAAAAAGTATCACAGGAGAATTGGCAGGCAAAACCGTATCCCGGCGCTCATTTTTAAAAAGCATGGCGGCAGCCGGGGCGGCCGCGTCGGTATTCGGCTGTTCCAAGGGCGACGACGGGGAGATCATATACACGGGGGGGGGAAATCCCGATATAGAAATTCCTGAAACGGGAGAGGCGAAGTATTTTTACGGTTCCTCGTCCCACAACTGCGGCGGCCGCTGCACGACGAGGGCGGAAGTCGTAAACGGAACCATAAGGCGTTTTCTTTCCGACGAAAGCATGATGTCCGCAGAAGGGTCTTATTTAAACGGGGAGAGCCGCAACTATCCCCAAACCAAGGCATGCGCCAGATGCCGCTCTTACAAATACCGCCTTTATCATCCTGGCAGATTGAAATACCCGCTGAAGCAGACCATTAAGCGCGGCGACTTAAACGGTTTTAAGCGTATTTCATGGGAGCAGGCGTTAAAAGAAATAACGGACAAGCACAAAGAGGTATTTAAAAAATACGGTACCGACGGCATTTACGCCATATATGCCTGCGGCCACGACACAAGCCCGTATGAAAGCGCCAGCAGCGGCCCCGTTGCAAGAAAAAACGGCATAGACAACACGCCCTACGGAAACGCTTTAAGGCTTATGGGAAATTCCCAGACCGTATATTTTTCCAATTACAGCGCCCACCAGTTCCAGTTTTTAGCGTACGGCTATACGGGCGCGTGGCCCGTAGGCGCTATGGATATGCCGGCGAACAACGTGGCCAGATTTACGGATAATATAGTAATGTGGGGCAATAACTCCCTTTCCACAAGGAACCCTCAGGCCTATGCCAGCGTCCGGGCGGTGGAGGATATGAAAAAACGCTGCCAGGGCGAAGATGGTAAAGGCAGGGCCGTATTCGTAGGGCCGGAATTTTCAGACACGGGCGTTACCTGCGCCGACGAATGGTACGTGGCGAAACCCTATACCGACAGCGCTATCATAGCGGGCATGATTTATCACATGCTTGAAAATACCTTCAATTTAGAAACAGGCGCCCCGCTGCCAGACCCGTGGCTCGATATAGACTATCTGGACACTATGGTTTACGGGTTTTTCGACTCCCCCGCCTATAATCTTAACGAAAGCGACGGAACCATATCCCCGGTAAACGGTGCGCCGGCCGCCGGAAGCAGAAACGTAAACGAGGTTGGCAGAGGCAGGTCTTACTGTTCGTGGATCCTCGGCAGCTCCACCGGGAAAACATACAGCGAAACAAGCGCTTCCAGCAACTACACGGCGGCGAAATACGCGGAGATCGACCCGTCCTTTACCCGCTGGGCGCCCTGCTCCTACACTGTGAACAAGGCCCCCGTTACGGAAGGCGGCGCGGCGGCGTCCGTATATAAAACTAAGCGCGATTACCTTACGCCTAAAACCCCGGAGTGGGCTTCCGCCATAAGCGGAGTGCCCGAAACGGCCATAAAAAGGCTGGCGGAATTATACGCGAAAGGCGGCCAGATACTTTCCCTCTGGAGCGGCGGCATGCAGAAACAGGCCGAAGGCGTAATAGCCCTTTTCGCTTTGCAGGCCCTCCATGTGATAACTAAAAACGTCTATAAGCAGGGGGCTTCGATAGCGTGGTATATCACCCCGACTATAAAAAAGGCTTCCGGCATAACCATGTCCGTATCCGGCGAAGATTATTCCGGCACTCTGGAAGTCGAAAAGCCAGCGGCATCCTGCACCGCCTGGCATAACGCCATTAAGCTGGCCTACGGGGACGAGCTGAAAGAAAGAGGCTACACGGGCCAGTATATACCCGACTGGGGCGTTGACAATATAGGCAAAGGCAAGGTTTACCACGACGACGGCGGGGCTAAAGCCATGCTCGCCTGGGAAAGGGACGGAGACGGAAAAGTTATTACCGACAACAACACCGGTTATTTTAAATATAAAACCGATACGGACGGAACGCCCCTTTACGCGGGCATACGCCTGATGTATAATACGGGCGGCAATATCTTTATAAACCAGCACCAGAATTCCAACGACTCAAGGGAAATGCTGGAATGCCTGCCGTTAAATAACGGCGATTCCGATACCTTCTGCCTTGTTTCTTTCGACAACTTCCTGTCTCCCACGCCTATGTACAGCGATTATGTGCTGCCCGCCGCCACGAACTGGGAGCAGGGGGACATCGTATCGCCTACAAACAGCACCCCCATTTATATGCCGGTGGTAACTCCCCCGCCGGGGGAATCAAAATCCACGTGGGATTTTGCGGAAGCCCTGCTGGAAGCCTACGAAAGCGGCCTTTCCAAAAATATCACCGGCGGCCACCCGCTGGAATACCACGTTAAAAAAGCCTTCCAAAAGGCTTCAAGCAATGTGGACAGCGGGTATTACGGCAAAACGTGGGACGAGTATCTTGAAAACCCATACCTTGCCGCCGAGGAAGACAACTACAAGGTAAGCCCGGCATGTATGCTGCAGCCGATGCTGCCCGAATCCATAATGCCGATCGTTTCGATGGACAGTTACAGCAATGCCGACAAAAAGACCGCTTTTATTAAAAGATCCGCCGGTCATTATGTAATCATGGACGACGCCGGAAGCTCGTCAAATATTTCCACGGCTTTAAGCGGCGATTACGGCAACCAGTATTTACAGTCTTCGATAGACCAGGCTCCGAAATCCCCCCTGCGCTTCGCCGTTTATTCCGACGTTTTCGTATGGAACTACGAGCACAGGTTTGAAAAATGGCACGGATATATGGCGGCCTCAGGAAACACGGGGCAGAAGAACGAGGATATGTTTGAAAAAGACCCTATAGTCCTCCCTATCCCCATGTATTTCGCCTATGAGGACTATTTTTACGAAGCCTATAACGGGGAGCTGCCCGCAGAAGGCAACAGGTTCCTGCTGACCACCACCCACGACAGATACCGCTCCCACTCCTCCATGGCGGAAAACCCCCTTCTGCGGGAATTAAGCCATAAGGTTCCCGGAGTGCGCAAAAACGTCGACAACCCCGCTTTCCCCTACACGAGAGACGAGGACACTTTAAAACCCGCCGGGGACTACGGCCATTATGCCTCCGCTCCGGAAAGGGCTTTCGAGGAAGGCGGCTCGGGCCAATACCCGGCGTATAACTCCGCCATCGCCCCCGACGGCAGCGTTTCCCAGGAGAATAAGGAAATAGCCTCATACAGCGAAATATGGATGAATAAGGCCGACGCAGCCGGAATGGGCATCCAAAACGGCGACCTTGTGGACGTATGGAATAAAATAGGCGCCGTCCGCTGCGTGGCGAAGCTCACAAAACGCTGCGCCAAAGGCTTTTTAGGGCTTCATCAGGGCTGCTGGTACGATATAAGGGAGATACCCGGCAGCGGAACGGGCCACAAATATATAGACGTGGGCGGCAACTGCAATACGTTAATGGCTTCAAAGCCCTCAAGGGCGGATCACGGCAACGGGCAGCAGTCGGCAATGGTCAGCGTAAAGAAAGTTGAGAATTATTAGGAGCATATATTATGAGAATGGCATTCTTTTTCGATCAGAGCAGGTGCATAGGCTGCAACGCCTGCACCGTGGCGTGCAAGGACTGGTACGGCGTAAACCCCGGCCGCGTAAGATACAGGACCCAGACTACATACGAAACCGACGAAGCGCCCTTTTTCGCGTCCCTCGTAATGAGCTGCAACCACTGCGAAAAACCCGCCTGCATGACGGCCTGCGGAGCGGGAGCAATAACCAAGCGTTCCGACGGCATAGTCGTGGTGGACAGAAGCAAGTGCCAGGAGCTTCACTCCTGCCTTACCGCCTGCCCTTTCGGAGCCCCCGGCGTGGCCGACGACACCCAGGAGCCGGTCAAAGGCAATGAAAAATGGGATTACAGCCACCCCATGCAAAAATGCAATATGTGCGTGGAATTGCTGGACAAAGGCGAAAAGACAGTATGCGAACGCTCCTGCGTGGGGCACGCCATAGAAGTGGGCGACTACGACGAATTGCTGCGCAGGCACCCCGGAGCCGTTCAGGTAAGCAAGGATCTCTTTCCCTACGCGTATAAAAACAATAACGACACGACCACGAACCCCAGCTTTCTGATCAAGCCGCGCAAATCGCTGGTCATAGAAGGCTCGCTGGATTAAATCCCGATAATACCGGCCGTTTGCCCGCCCTGCGTTTATATAAGCCGGGCGGGTAAACTTTTCCGCCGCCGTGTTCGTTACGCGGTAAGCCCCGCCAGGCTTAAAAACCGCGGGAAAGACCGGCGGCGTATAAAATAACGGTATTAAAACAAAAGCGGCCCCCTTTCGGCCCTCTCCCCCCAAAGCCGTATCTTTAAGGTTTTCGCAGACGTAAGATTATGCCTTGCCATTGTTATACCAGCGTGTATATTGTCTAAAAAAAACGGCTGCCGCCCTATTGACGCGGACAGTTATTGAAAATATTTATAATATCAGCTCCATAATACCCGCGCAGGGCAGGGCTGGCTTAAAGCCGAAACCTTAAAAACCGCCCCCTTGCGGGATCCTCCCGGCGGCTTCATTCGCCGCCGCGCCGTAAATATTTTCCGTAGCTTCCGCGTTGACACTCTCAAGGGTATGGCCGCGAAAAAAAAAATTACAGGAAAAGCTATATGAAAAAATTTCTTTTGCCGGCGTTTTTAATGGCTTCATTATGCGCCGAAGCGTCATCCGGCCTTCCGGCAGAATACAGGGACCCGGTCTACGGCTTTGAATTCAGGCTGGTGCACGGGCCTAAAGGGCACGTTTATGTAGGAGTCCACGAGGTAACTCAGGGGCAGTGGAAAAAAGTTATGGGAAAAAACTCCGCCCCCGCCATGTTCAGGAAAGGGAACGACTACCCGGTCGAAAACGTAAACTTTGCGGACGTTCAGAAGTTCCTCGACAAGCTGGAAGAAAAATCCGGTGCGGAATACAGGTTGCCTTCGGCCGCCGAGTGGAAAGCCGCCTCCGGAGCGGAAACCCGGGTAAATAACGAAAACCCCTGCCTTGACGCAAACCTTTACGACGTATCGTCCATGAAAATAAACAGCTTCGGCAACAGGCACTACGCCTGCGAAGATACCCACGCCTACACCGCCCCCGTAGGCTCGTTCAGGCCGAACGCCCTGGGCCTTCACGATATGCTGGGCAACGTGGCGGAGTGGTGCTGCGACGCCTCCGACGGGGAAAACGGCATGGGCGGAAGCGAATACTGCGAAGAAGCCGCCAGGCATAAAGAACACGGAACGGCCGGCGGCAGCTTTTCCGACGGGCCGGAAGAAATGGAAAAAACGATACATATAAAAAGCAACGATACGAAATTCGGCGGCCTTGGCTTCAGGCTGGTGATCGACGCCGAGGACGTTCATAAAACCGATTAAGCGGGAAATGCCGCAAAGATCTTTCACCGTAAAAGGAGGCCCTGAAGCGGGCCTCCTTTTTAAGCGCGGCCGGATAAAATTATTCAAACACTATGCCTGAAGCCCCAAGCCTTACGTCAATACGGCCCCCGCCGGGGTTTGTCTGCCCTTCCTTTATTCCGCGGAAGGCGTTTTCCTCATTTATGCCTTTTTTAACGTTTTCGGTTATATAGGCTTTAACCGCCTCCATGTCCGCCTCCTTCGCGGCGCAGGCTTCGACGGTAAAATCCGCGTTGTAGGCTATGGAGTTTACCGAGTTTCCGCCGGTAAAGCAGTTTATATTTAAGCTGGCTCCCGCCGGAAGGCCGCCCCTGCCGTCAAGCATATTCGTTATGGCATTGCCCGCCGCGTGGAGGGCGCTGGTATTTCCGAAAGCGCCGTTAGAATGGCCGCCGGGGCCTTCGATGCCGACAGCGGCTTTAAGGGAAACGGCGCATTTGGCCGCCGGAGACTCCGCAGGAGGCAAAAGGGAGCCTCCGCCGCCTCCGGAGCCGCAGCCCGTTAAGATAGCGGGCAGAAGCCCGGCGCAGAGAACCACCGAAAAGGAATATTTTAATATTTTCATAGCTTTTTCTCCACTGTTTATTCGAACTGTCTTTCCGTCGTGCGGGAGCCTACCGGGCCGTAAGGCGGCTCTACATTTTCCTCCGCAAGACCGGATAGAGCGTAGAGGGAATATATGGCCCTAGCCATGACCTGCGTATCGGGCACGGAAGCCCCCGGCGTGCCGTATTCGTTAAAGGAGTGGCCGTTTCCGGTACCGGCGTTGGAGCCGTAGTTTATATTCACGGTGGGAACTTTAATTTTAGCGGGAACGTTGCTGTTCACGCTGGAAGCGGAGGACGGCGTGGTAAGCTGGAGCTTGCCGTTACCGTTAAGAGGCTCTATGGCCCCGGCTCCCGGAAAAACTTCAAGGGCCTTGGCGTGGGCGTAGGATATGGCTTTCAGAATAGGGGCCGTCGCCATCTGCTCCGCGTTAAGCACGTAAGAGGGCCTGTCTCCGTACCAGCGCCGCTCCATTTTAACGGCGGCTTCTTCGTCTCCTTTAAGGGCGAAAGCGCCGTTCACATGGTCTCTGCCGTAGGCGAAACATTCCTGGATCTGCCTGTCCATGATCTCCACGTTGGCCGAATCGTTGGAGCGCATATCTATCTCTATGGAAACGTCCGTCGGTATATAGCCTTCCCTGTAAGTTTTAACGTCGTCGGCGTAGACCATAGCGGCGGTATAAGTGGTTTTCATATCGCTGCCCGTAAGGCCCTCGTATTTCGTGCGCAGAGCCGGGTCTTTATCCGGCGTGTTCAGCTTCGCTATACAGCTTACGGCGGCAGCGGCGGCAACCGCCGGGTTGGGAATTTCGCCCGCCTCCGATTTATCGCCGCCAGCGCCCGTGTAGGCCATCTGGTATCTGTGGCTCCCCAGGTAATGGATAGTGACCCCGCCCTCCGTGGAAATATTGGCCACAAAATTAAGGGCGTTGTTGCCCTCGCCTTTATCCACCGTCTGGCCGTTTACGATCACGCCCTCCTGGCTGTACCCGTAAAGCTGCTTCATTCCGGACAGATTGCCCCGGCCCTCCTCCCCGGCGGAGCCGCATATCCATAGATCGTAAACGGGGCGTATGTTATGTTTAAGCATAAGCTCGGCTGTTTTTACGACGTTGGCCGTCTGAAGCATCATATCCCCTATACTGGGAACGAGAAGCCTGTAAGCGCCGTCGGCCTTGGCTTCGTCCTGACTGCCGTATCTCTTTTTGGCTTTGATGTAAGCTGGGTCCGTCTTATCGGGCCAGCCCGTGTCTAAAAATTTAAGCTCGGGCAGTCCGGCAAGCTCGTCCCTGGTATCGGGCACCTTGTTGTTTACGCTCTGGTAATACACCGGCATAAGGGTTTTAGCTCCCTTCGGATAGCCCTTGGGGTAGCCGTCCAGATGGGCCGGGTTTACGGAATCCGTATGACCTTCAAAAAGCACTTTAGGCCGCACGTCCGCTCCCGTTACCGGGTGTTTATAGCCCTTGCCGCCGTAAGTGCCCTTTATTTCCATGCAGGCGTTATACACTTCGTAGCCGTCCACGATCTGGAGGCCGGCGCCTTCTATCCTGTTTGCGTAGTTCCCTCCGGCGTCCAGGGTAACGACCCTGGCGTTATTGGCGGCGGATTCCGGGTCGCCGTCTTTATACCTGTTTATGTATTCCTGAAACAGCTTGGACACGGCCTCCGCCCTGTACCATTCCTCCCGGGAAGGAGAAGCTATCCTGAGAAGATACAGCATGGTTTCAAAACGCTCGTCCGCGTTCTGCTCGCCGGCAAGCTCGTCCACCATAGCCTTTACTTTGGCGTTTGCGGCGATCTTGCCTATAACGGCCTCCATCGCCGGGTCGTCCGCAACATTGTCGGGAAATTCCTGAGCTCCCGCCGGGCAGGCGATAAAACAGCCCGCCGCGGCAAGAACGAAAGCACTGATTCTCAGTAATCGCATACAGTTCCTCCTTATAGATTTGGACGGTCAGATAATAGCTCCTTAAAAATATAAAACGCAAGTATTTTTTTATTAAAAAATATCGTTTTCATAACGTATAATATATTTATATTTTCACCAGATAAAAGCGCCCCATACAGACATGCAAAGATATTATAAAACAATATAAAATAGCTATTTTTTGAGTTATTATATAAAAAATTTTAAAAAATACATTGTTTGATATTTATCTTAAATCCATTAAAATATAAAATGTATAATAGATAGTACGGTTTGATTCAACGCTGCCTGAAAAAAAACAAGGCCGCCTTTTGCGGCGTGTTCCGGTAAAACAACATGAGGACACTCCGGCCCGTGGCAGCCGCCCTGCGGGAGCGCGGCAAGAAAAATTGGCAATAAATGGCTTTTTACAACCGGGTATCGCCTTTTCCCGCCTTACACAGAATTATATGAACAATGGACGGATGCGCAAACGACGCGGGAACTGAACCATACTCATTGCGGGGCTATTACATTCCCGATATTTGTTTATCGTCCGCTTTATTCGCTGTAAAAAATGTAATAATGCCACTAAAGTTCGTTGTATTTTTTATAATCCCGTACTATGCTATGATTACTTTATAATGACGAAGGTGTGCCTATGTACCGGCCAGCTATTGAAAAGCTATTAAAATGGAAACAAAGCAAACGACGTAAGCCCTTAATTATTGAAGGCGCGCGCCAAGTTGGCAAAACATGGCTGATGAAAGAGTTTGGCAAACAGGCATACGCGGATACCGTATATATCAATTTTGACTCTAACTCCAGAATGGCGGAGCTGTTTGCATCCGATTTGGATACTGAGCGTTTAATTATGGGGTTGGAGCTGTATGCGGGCCGCAAAATTGATTCTGACAGCTCTTTGCTGATTTTCGATGAAGTGCAGGAAGTTCCGAGAGCGCTGGCGTCTCTTAAATATTTTTATGAAAACGCACCGCAATATCACATTATTTGCGCAGGCTCTTTGCTAGGCATTGCTTTGCATCAAGGCACGTCCTTTCCCGTAGGCAAAGTAGATTTCTTAAAACTCTATCCCCTTTCTTTCAGAGAGTTTTTAATGGCTGCCGGTAAGGAGCGCTTTGCAGAGCTGCTCGATACGCAAGACTTCAAGATGATTACAAGCTTTAAGCAAACATATATCGACTCGTTGAAGCATTATTACTTTGTCGGCGGTATGCCGGAAGCGGTACAGAGCTTTGCGGAAAACAGAGATTTCAATGAAGTTCGTGAAATACAAAAGAGAATCCTTGCCGCTTATGAGCAGGACTTCTCCAAACACGCGCCAAACGATATCGTTCCTAAGATCCGCATATTGTGGAACAGTATTCCTTCCCAGCTTGCAAAAGAGAATAAGAAATTCATTTACGGCCTTGTTCGCGAGGGCGCTCGCGCGAAAGACTATGAAACTGCAATTATGTGGCTCAGCGACTGCGGTCTCGTTCATAAGGTCAGCCGCGTAAATACAGTGGGTATCCCCCTGAAAGCCTATGAGGATATGAAAGCGTTTAAGCTGTTTTTGGCAGATGTGGGGTTGCTCGGATGTATGGCCGGACTTAGCCAACGTACTTTGCTTGACGGGAACGACCTTTTTGTTGAATTCAAAGGCGCTCTTACCGAACAGTATGTTTGCCAGCAATTAAAAACCATCGAAGATTTAGGCATTTATTACTATACCAACGATAGAGGTTCCTGTGAGATTGACTTTGTCGTCGATACGGGCGGGCAAATCATTCCGGTTGAAGTAAAGGCGAAAGTAAACCTCAGAGCAAAGAGCCTGAAAACGTATCGGGAAAAATTCTCCCCTGAAGTTTCTGTCCGCACATCTATGGCGGACTACAAAAAAGAAAGCAGGCTTCTTGATCTGCCGCTTTATGCAATTGAAAAGATTGATAAAACAGCAGACGAAATGAGTTAAAGGTCATTATAATTACAGCTCCAGGCGGAATAATGCGTAACAATAGAGAAAAACCGCCGTTAGGCAAACAGCAGCGCAATAAATATTCAGAATGGTTATGGATGCCTGATCACGGCAAAGAATATTGAACCCAAACTTAAAAAGACCGGCGATTATCTGAAACTTGAAGATGATATTGTTTTTACCATACCGTAATACCTGCGTGCCTATTTCCGGGGCATTGATAACTGCGATAAGCTGTAAAACGGCACGACCGGAATCATGCCGCTTTCCGGAAACTAATACTTTGTTTCGCAGGCTATACCCTTATACGGATTAAAGTAAGATTATGGAAAAGATCTACAATACCCTCTCCGTATCGTCAAAAACGCTGGCGGCTATCCCCTGACAGCGGATAGTTATGGCAAATAATTATAATAACGCTTCTTAATCGTCAAAAACATTCATAATAAGGCCTGCTCAGGCAAGGCAAACTCGCAAGGCAAAAGCCCCATAAGAAGAGCGCCTTGCCAAGGGCTTTCGGCCTTACTATCCATTGCCGTGAGCAAGCCAGAATTATAAATATTTTTATAACCATCCGCTGTCAGGGGACAGCCGCCTCTTAAAGCCCGCCTTTATCCCCGGTTAAGGCGCGCCCTGCTTTTAAGCGGATGTTCAGGCTCTTTCGCCTTTTGCGGAAAGGTCAGCCGCGCCCATTTCCCGCCTGCCGGAAAGAGCCCACAGGGAATGGCGCTTTTCCGCATAGTCCCTGCGTACAGCGCCCGTAAACATACTGCGGAAAAGGGGCCTGTTCACGGGAAAAACGAAAGCCGCCATGTGGGCGAGAAAGGCCAGAAAAAACAGCATGGCAAAAAGACCGTGAAGCCCCAAAGCAAGGCCCGGCCCGGCAGCCGCGGCTTCCCCCGCGGAGGCTCCGTGGGCGGACACGGCGGCAAAACCCGTAACAATGAGGGCCAGGCATACAATACCTACAACGGTGTAAGTTACCCTCTGCTCCGCAAGAAACTTGCCGCTTGCAGGCTCCGGGCTTCCGGTAAACATGGCTTTTACTATTTTTACGCTTTCGGAAATATCTCCTTTTCTCATTAACGCTCCGAAATGCCCGCCCGCCGTATTCCTTATAATATGGACGAGAACGGCGGCCGTAAAGACCAGCCCGAGAGAAAGATGAACCCGCGTAACGGCTTCGTTCCCCCTCATAAAGGCGGCGGTAACAAACAGCGCCAGGCCGGAAAGGGCTATGCACCAATGCTCAAGCATGGTAAAAACCGAGTGTCTTTTAACGTAAGAAAGTTTCATAATGCACCTCATAACATTTACACTTGTCAGTGTTAATTATGGATAACTTAAAAATTGACAAATGTCAATCTTTTAATTATAAAGACAACTGCCCCCTTAACGCGGATAGTTACCTCGGCCTTGCTCACGGCAATTAATAATAAGGCAGGAGCCTTCGGCAATGCGCTCTTATTATGGGGCTTTTGCTCAAGATTTGCCTTGCCTGAGCAGGTCTTATTATGAATGTTTTTGACGATTTAAGGAGCGTTATTATAGTTATTTGCCATAACTATCTGCGGTTAGGGGATAACCGCCAATATTTATA